>NZ_JBVHJE010000038.1:0-1067 GCF_055560195.1 Streptomyces sp. NPDC023481 | reverse complement strand
TGTATGGCCCTGTGAGGTTGGGGATGCGGCTGGCGGGTGGTTGGCCCTTCAGCGCGGTGTGTCCGCGGTGGTGATTGTAGGTGTGCAGCCACTGCGGGAACGCTTCGCGGCGCTCGACTTCTGACCGGTAGGGGCGGGCGTAGGCCCATTCGTCGAGCAGGGTGCGGTTGAGGCGTTCGACCTTGCCGTTGGTCTGGGGTCGGTAGGGCCGGGTTCGCTTGTGTGCGATCCCGGCCGCTGCCAGGGCATCGCGCCAGGTGCGGGAGCGGTAGCAGCTGCCGTTGTCCGTCAGGACGCGTTCGACGGTGATCCCGCACTCGGTGAAGTAGGCGTGTGCCCGCTTCCAGAAGGCGGTGGCGGTTTCCTTCTTCTCGTCGGCGTGTATCTCGCTGTAGGCCAGGCGGGAGTGGTCGTCGACGGCGGTGTGCAGGTAGCTGTAGCCGGCGTTCGTCCGGTTCTTGCGCCCCGCAGCCCGGCCGAGGACTTTGTGACCGCCGCCGTCGGGGATGTTGCCGAGCTTCTTGATGTCGACGTGGACGAGTTCGCCGGGCCGGTCTCGTTCGTAGCGACGGATGGCACGGCCCGTCGCCCGGTCCAGATGGGCGAGGCGGGCCAGTCCGTAACGGGTCAGGACGCGGTGCACGGTGGAGGGCACCAGCCGTAGCAGGTGCGCGATGCGGGCCGGTCCCCACCGGCGCAGGACCCGGACCTTGATGATGCGGCGCTCGGTGTGGGTTGGGGTGCGGCGCGGGCTGTGGTGGGGGCGGCTGGAACGGTCGGTCATCCCTGCCTCGCCGAGCCGGCGGTAGCGATCGGCCCACCGCTGGGCGGTGGTCGGCGAGACCTGGAAGCGTTCGGCGGCCCGGCGCAGCGGCCAGCCGTCCTCGACGACGCAGCGGGCCAGACGCAGGCGACCGGTCTCGGTCAGGGGTGCATTACGGTGGACCACGAGGGCCTTTCTGTCGGTGTAGACGTCGCAATCCACACCGAACCGGAAGGCCCTCACCCGTTCAAGATCCCTCAGCCGAGATCTGACTCACCCGTCCACAACCTCCCCGGACAGAACA
>NZ_JBVHJE010000036.1:0-1629 GCF_055560195.1 Streptomyces sp. NPDC023481 | reverse complement strand
GCGATCTCCCACAGCCCGTCCGGAACAATCCAACTCCACGTACCCCGCCCCATGCCCTGACCAACGACCGCCTCACCACGTAGGACACGGTCTAATACTCCAGCAGCGGTTCGTGTCCTGAGCTGGTGATTGTCATTGTCCTGGTATGGAGGGCATGACTGAAGTCGGTTGCTGGGCTGCGGAGTTGGAGTCGGTGTTCGCCCGGGTGGCGGGCCGGTTCGGGCGGGCGGATCTGCCGTGGCGGATGCGGGACTACGTCCGCGGTCTGCTGGGCCAAGCGGCACGGAAGAACGGCTGGCAGCTCGCGGAATGGGCCGGCCATCGCACGCCGGACGGCTTTCAGCGGCTGTTGAACAGCAGCGTCTGGGACGCGGACGCCCTGGTCGACGACGTCCGTGCTTACGTCGGTGAGTCCCTTGGCCCCGGTGGTGTGTTGATCATCGACGACACCGGGTTCATCAAGAAGGGCGCGACTTCGGCCGGGGTGGGCCGGCAGTACACCGGCACCTCGGGAAAGATCGACAACTGCCAGATCGGGGTGTTTGCCGCCTATGCCACTCGTTCGGGCCGAGCCCTGGTGGACCGGGAGCTCTACCTGCCCAAGGTCTGGACGTCCGATCGTGACCGCTGCCGGGCGGCGAAGATCCCCGACGAACGCGGCTTCGCGACCAAGGGAGAGCTGGCCCGGGACATCGTCCGCCGCTGCCTGGCCGCTGGCCTGCCCGCCGCCTGGGTCACCGCGGACGAGGCCTACGGGCAGGACTGGCACTTCCGCCGCCTGCTCGAGCAATTCGACGTCGGCTATGGTGGCGGTGCCCAAGTCGCAGCAGATCAAGTCCCTGGCCGGGATCTGGCGCATCGACCAGCTCATCGAGGACGCTCCTGCCGATGCCTGGCAGAGATTCTCCTGCGGCGACGGCGCCAAGGGCCCGCGTGTCTACGACTGGGCCGCAGCCAAGCTGCCCGCCAACCTCGTCTTCGACCCCGACCCGCCGACCCATCACCGCTGGGTGATGGCCCGTCGCAGCCTGTCCGACCCTGGCGAGATCGCCTACTACCTGGGCTACGCACCCGTCGGTGCCGAGATCGCCGAGCTGGCCCAGGTGGCCGGCTCCCGCTGGGCGATCGAGGAGTGCTTCCAGGCCGCGAAGAACGAGTGTGGCCTGGACGAGTACGAGGTCCGCCGCTATCCCGGCTGGTATCGGCACATCACCCTGGCGATGCTCGCCCACGCGGTCCTGACGGCACTCGCCGCCCAGGCAGGCGAGGCCGCAAAGGGGGATGCAGAAACGGATCAGCCCTCATCCCGCTCACCGTGGCAGAGATCCGGCGGCTCCTGGACGCTCTCCTGCCCCACCCGCGAGCCGACCGCGACCCCGTCACCCACGCACTGAAGTGGTCGGCCTGGAGAAGACACCGCCAGGCCGTCGCCCGCCGCTGCCACTACCAAAAACGCAGCTCAGGGCACGAACCGCTGCTGGAGCACTAAATGACAACGGGCCAGTGGGTAGACCACGGCCAGCACAGGCCGAGAGAAGGGTGACAGCGTGCGAGCCAATGTTGGAGACCGGATCATCGTTCACAGCAGGGCCGTGGGGCTTGCGGAGCAAACGGGAGACATCATCGAGG
>NZ_JBVHJE010000035.1:0-2105 GCF_055560195.1 Streptomyces sp. NPDC023481 | reverse complement strand
TCGGCTGCGGGGGTGTTCGGTTCGGCGGGGCAGGGTAACTATGCGGCGGCGAACGCGTATGTGGACGCGGTGGTGCAGCGGCGCCGGGCCGACGGCCTGGCGGGTGTGTCGTTGGCGTGGGGTCTGTGGGAGCAGGCCACCGGCATGACCGCCCACCTGAACGACGTCGACCAGGCCCGCATCAACCGCGGCGGATTCCAGGCGATCGCCTCCGACGAGGGCCTGGACCTGTTCGACGCCGCCCTGCACACCGGCGAGAGCCACCTCGTCCCGATCAAGCTGGACCTGCGGGCCGTACGCGCCGAGGCGGCGGCCGGCGGTGACATACCGTCCCTGCTGCGCACCCTGATACCGCACAGCCGGCGCGCTGCCGCCCGCATCGCCGCTGGTCGCGGCAGCGGTCTGGCCGGCCGGCTCGCGGGCCTGACGCCGGCCGAGCAGGAGGCCCTGCTCCTGGACCTGGTCCGCACCCATGTGGCCGCCGTCCTCGGTCACACCGGACCCGAGAAGGTCAAGGCCGACAAGGCGTTCAAGGACGCCGGTTTCGACTCGCTCACCGCCGTCCAGCTGCGCAACCGGCTCCGCGAGACCACCCGGCTCAGCCTCCCCGCCACCCTCGTCTACGACTACCCAACCCCTCTCGCCCTCGCCCGCTTCCTCCGCGACGAGCTGGCGGGAGCGAGCGGCGACGCCCTCGGCGCGGCGGCCCCCACGGTCGTCGTGGCCGACCCGGACGAACCGGTCGCCGTCGTCGGCATGGCCTGCCGGCTGCCCGGCGACGTCAACAGCCCCGAGGACCTGTGGCGTTTGGTGGTGGAGGGCCGCGACGCGATCTCCGGCTTCCCCGCCGACCGCGGCTGGGACGTGGACGACCTCTTCGACAACGACCCCGAGAACATCGGCACCTCCTACGTCGACCAGGGCGGCTTCCTGCACGAGGCAGGCCTGTTCGACGCGGGCTTCTTCGGCATCTCGCCGCGCGAGGCCCTGGCGATGGACCCGCAGCAGCGGCTGCTGCTGGAAACGTCCTGGGAGGCACTGGAGCGGGCGGGTGTGAACCCGTCCGCGCTGAAGGGCTCGGACGTCGGCGTGTTCTCCGGCGTGATGACCCAGGGCTACGGCATCGGCGGCGACATCCCGCCCGAGCTGGGCGGCTTCACCGCCACCGGCTCCGCGGTCAGCGTGGCCTCGGGCCGGGTTTCGTACGTCTTCGGCTTCGAGGGCCCGGCGGTGACCGTGGACACCGCCTGCTCCTCCTCCCTGGTCGCCATCCACCTCGCCGCGCAGGCCCTGCGCGGCGGCGAGTGCTCCCTCGCCCTGGCCGGCGGCGCGACCATCATGGCCACCCCGGGCACCTTCGTGGAGTTCTCCCGGCAGCGGGCCCTCGCCCCCGACGGCCGCTGCAAGGCCTTCTCCTCCACCGCCGACGGCACCGGCTGGGCCGAGGGCGTCGGCGTGGTCGTCCTGGAACGCCTCTCGGAGGCGCGCCGCAAGGGCCACCAGGTCCTCGCCGTCCTCCGCGGCAGCGCGATCAACCAGGACGGCGCCTCCAACGGCCTCACCGCCCCCAACGGCCCCTCACAGCAGCGCGTCATCCGCCGCGCGCTGGCGGCGGCCGGGCTCGCCGCGACCGACGTCGACGCGGTCGAGGCACACGGTACGGGCACGGCGCTCGGCGACCCGATCGAGGCCCAGGCCCTGCTGGCCACCTACGGCCGCGACCGCGAACAGCCCCTGTGGCTGGGCTCGGTGAAGTCCAACATCGGCCACACCCAGGCCGCCGCCGGGGTCGCCGGTGTCATCAAGATGGTCGAGGCGCTACGGCACGGTGTCCTGCCCCCCACCCTGCACGTGGCGGAACCCACCCCCCAGGTCGACTGGTCGGCCGGCTCCGTCGAACTCCTCACCGAGCCCCGGGACTGGCCCGACACCGGCCGCCCGCGCCGCGCCGGCGTCTCCTCCTTCGGTCTGAGCGGCACCAACGCCCACCTCATCTTCGAGCAGGCCCCCGAGGAGCCGGTCACCGCGTCCGAGGAGTACGACGGTGTGGTGCCGCTGGTGGTGTCGGCGGCGTCGCCGGGCTCGCTGTCGGCCCAGGCGGCGCG
>NZ_JBVHJE010000034.1:1374-2572 GCF_055560195.1 Streptomyces sp. NPDC023481 | reverse complement strand
AACACAGTGGACGCGAGCAACTGAGGACAAGCCCTCGGCCTATTAGTACCGGTCACCTCCACACGTTACCGTGCTTCCAGATCCGGCCTATCAACCCAGTCGTCTACTGGGAGCCTTACCCCATCAAGTGGGTGGGAGTCCTCATCTCGAAGCAGGCTTCCCGCTTAGATGCTTTCAGCGGTTATCCCTCCCGAACGTAGCCAACCAGCCATGCCCTTGGCAGAACAACTGGCACACCAGAGGTTCGTCCGTCCCGGTCCTCTCGTACTAGGGACAGCCCTTCTCAAGACTCCTACGCGCACAGCGGATAGGGACCGAACTGTCTCACGACGTTCTAAACCCAGCTCGCGTACCGCTTTAATGGGCGAACAGCCCAACCCTTGGGACCGACTCCAGCCCCAGGATGCGACGAGCCGACATCGAGGTGCCAAACCATCCCGTCGATATGGACTCTTGGGGAAGATCAGCCTGTTATCCCCGGGGTACCTTTTATCCGTTGAGCGACGGCGCTTCCACAAGCCACCGCCGGATCACTAGTCCCGACTTTCGTCCCTGCTCGACCCGTCGGTCTCACAGTCAAGCTCCCTTGTGCACTTACACTCAACACCTGATTGCCAACCAGGCTGAGGGAACCTTTGGGCGCCTCCGTTACCCTTTAGGAGGCAACCGCCCCAGTTAAACTACCCATCAGACACTGTCCCTGATCCGGATCACGGACCCAGGTTAGACATCCAGCACGACCAGACTGGTATTTCAACGACGACTCCACAAACACTGGCGTGCCTGCTTCACAGTCTCCCAGCTATCCTACACAAGCCGAACCGAACACCAATATCAAACTGTAGTAAAGGTCCCGGGGTCTTTCCGTCCTGCTGCGCGAAACGAGCATCTTTACTCGTAGTGCAATTTCACCGGGCCTATGGTTGAGACAGTCGAGAAGTCGTTACGCCATTCGTGCAGGTCGGAACTTACCCGACAAGGAATTTCGCTACCTTAGGATGGTTATAGTTACCACCGCCGTTTACTGGCGCTTAAGTTCTCAGCTTCGCCCACCCGAAAGTGAGCTAACCGGTCCCCTTAACGTTCCAGCACCGGGCAGGCGTCAGTCCGTATACATCGCCTTACGGCTTCGCACGGACCTGTGTTTTTAGTAAACAGTCGCTTCTCGCTGGTCTCTGCGGCCACCCCCAGCTCGAAC
>NZ_JBVHJE010000034.1:0-1280 GCF_055560195.1 Streptomyces sp. NPDC023481 | reverse complement strand
GCGTGGCCCCCCTTCTCCCGAAGTTACGGGGGCATTTTGCCGAGTTCCTTAACCATAGTTCACCCGAACGCCTCGGTATTCTCTACCTGACCACCTGAGTCGGTTTAGGGTACGGGCCGCCATGAAACTCGCTAGAGGCTTTTCTCGACAGCATAGGATCATCCACTTCACCACAATCGGCTCGGCATCAGGTCTCACCCTGTATGAGTGACGGATTTACCTACCACTCGGGCTACACCCTTACCCCGGGACAACCACCGCCCGGGATGGACTACCTTCCTGCGTCACCCCATCACTCACCTACTAACCGCTTGGTCCGGCGGCTCCACCACTTTCCATTCCCCGAAGGGTCCGGAACGGCTTCACGGCCTTAGCATCACGATGCTCGATGTTTGACGCTTCACAGCGGGTACCGGAATATCAACCGGTTATCCATCGACTACGCCTGTCGGCCTCGCCTTAGGTCCCGACTTACCCTGGGCAGATCAGCTTGACCCAGGAACCCTTAGTCAATCGGCGCAAACGTTTCTCACGTTTGTATCGCTACTCATGCCTGCATTCTCACTCGTCAACCGTCCACGACTACCTTCCAGTGCCGCTTCACCCGGCAGACGACGCTCCCCTACCCATCCATACAGGCGTTGGCCCTATTGTATGAATGACACGACTTCGGCGGTACGCTTGAGCCCCGCTACATTGTCGGCGCGGAATCACTAGACCAGTGAGCTATTACGCACTCTTTCAAGGGTGGCTGCTTCTAAGCCAACCTCCTGGTTGTCTGTGCGACTCCACATCCTTTCCCACTTAGCGTACGCTTAGGGGCCTTAGTCGATGCTCTGGGCTGTTTCCCTCTCGACCATGGAGCTTATCCCCCACAGTCTCACTGCCGCGCTCTCACTTACCGGCATTCGGAGTTTGGCTAAGGTCAGTAACCCGGTAGGGCCCATCGCCTATCCAGTGCTCTACCTCCGGCAAGAAACACACGACGCTGCACCTAAATGCATTTCGGGGAGAACCAGCTATCACGGAGTTTGATTGGCCTTTCACCCCTAACCACAGGTCATCCCCCAGGTTTTCAACCCTGGTGGGTTCGGTCCTCCACGAAGTCTTACCTCCGCTTCAACCTGCCCATGGCTAGATCACTCCGCTTCGGGTCTTGAGCGTGCTACTAAAATCGCCCTATTCGGACTCGCTTTCGCTACGGCTTCCCCACCCGGGTTAACCTCGCAACACACCGCAAACTCGCAGGCTCATTCTTCAAAAGGCACGCAGTCACGAGA
>NZ_JBVHJE010000033.1:0-2654 GCF_055560195.1 Streptomyces sp. NPDC023481 | reverse complement strand
GCCGCACACCATGACGCACCACCAAATGCCGCGCGACCAACGCACCCAACACACCCGTACCGCCAGTGACCAGCACAGAACCCGCCGTATCGAAAAACCCGCCCCCACCCCCCGACACGGCCACACGAACCAGCCTCGGAACGAACAAGCAGCCACCCCGAACCGCCACCTGCGACTCCCCAGTCGCCAACACAGCCGACAGCAGCGACTCGACACCCCAACCGACCGAAGCGCCCACGCCCGCGCCCGCGTCCGACTCCGTGTCCGCGTCCAGCAGGACGATCCGGTCCGGGTTCTCCGCCTGCGCCACCCGGACCAGGCCCCAGACAGCCGCGGCGGCCGGATCGGTCACGGTCTGCTCACCGAGGGCGGGTACGGCGCCCCGGGTGACGACGACCAGTTGGGCAGCCTCCAGGCCCGGGCGGCCGAGCCACGCCTGGACGATCTCCAGCACCCGTCCCGTCATGGCCAGCGCCGCCGCGTCGTCCGCAGCCTCGGAGCGGACGGCTTCCAGCACGACCACCGGGGGTACGCCCGATCCGTCGGTCAGTGCGGCGACGTGCGCGGGCTCGGTGATCGGGACCCAGGCGGGCGGCAGGTCCGTGCCCGGCTCCGTCGTTCCGGACAGCTGCGTCCAATCGACGCGGAACAGGGAGTGCCGGCTGTCGTCGGCGGCCGAGCCGAGCTGGTCGGCGGCCACGGTCCGGGAGACCAGCGACCGCAGCGTGAGCACCGGCGCGCCGGTCTCGTCCGCCGCCTCCAGGGACAGCGCGTCGGGAGCGGAGCGGGTCAGGCGTACGCGGAGTGCGGTGGCGCCGGCCGCGTGCAGGTGGAGCCCGTTCCAGCCGAACGGGAGGTGGACGCCGGTGCCGTCGTCGGTGCGGTTCTCGCCCTCGGGGTCGGCGAGCGCCACATCCAGCATCGCGGGGTGCAGGGCGGCGTCGAGGAGAGCCGGGTGGATGCCGAACCGTGCGGCGCCGGCCCGCTGGTCCTCGGGCAGCGCGACCTCGGCGAAGAGGTCGTCGCCGCGCCGCCACAGGGCTCGTACGCCCTGGAAGACCGGCCCGTAGCCGTAACCGGCCTCGGCGAGCAGCTCGTAGCCGCCGGAGACGTCCACCTGCCGGGCACCGGTGGGCGGCCACACGGCGAGATCGGTGAGCGGCGCGGCCGGGTCGGCCGGCGCCACTGCGGTCAGGGTGCCGGTGGCGTGCCGGGTCCATGCGTCGACGCCCACGTCACCGCGGGCGTCCTCGGGCGCCGAGTAAACGGCGACCGTCCGGGACCCCGTCTCCGCCGGGCCGCCGACGGCCACCTGGAGACGCACCCCGCCCTGCTCCGGCAGCACCAGCGGCGCCTCGATGACCAGTTCGTCGAGGACCCCGCAGCCCACTTCGTCACCGGCCCGCACGGCCAGCTCCACCAGCCCGGTACCGGGGACGAGCACCGCCCCGCCGACCGCGTGGTCCGCCAGCCAGGGGTGCGTGCGCAGGGACAGCCGGGAGGTGCACAACACCCCGCCGGTCTCGGGCACGTCGACCACGGCACCGAGCAGGGGGTGATCGGCGCCGGCCTGCCCGAGAGCGGCCGCGTCCGCCGCGGGGGCGGGCTTCAGCCAGTAGTGGCGGTGGTCGAAGGCGTACGTCGGCAGGACCACCCGCACGGCGTCGGCACCGGCGGGCAGGACGCCGGTCCAGTCCAGTTCCACACCCTTGACGAAGACCTCCGCCATCGACGTCAACAGCCGTCGCATGCCGCCCTCTTCACGGCGCAGAGAGCCGGTGACGACGGCCTCCGTCCCCGTCTCGTCCACGATCTCGCTGACCGGCTGGACCAGGACCGGGTGGGCGCTGGACTCGACGAACACCGAGTGGCCCTCGGCAAGGAGCGCGGCGATGGCCGGGCCGAAGCGGACCTGGCTGCGCAGATTGCGGTACCAGTAGCCGCCGTCCAACGCGCCTGCCTCACGCACCCACTCACCGGTGACCGTGGAGAAGAACGGCACCATGGGGGCATTGCTGCGGATGTCGGCGAAGGCTTCGGACAGTGCGTCCTCGATCGCCTCGACATGGCGGGTGTGGGAGGCGTAGTCCACCGCGACCCGCCGCACCCGCACCCCGTCGCCCTCCAGTGCGGCGAGGGCCTCGTCCAGCGCTTCGGCGTCACCGGCGATCACCACGGAAGAGGGACCGTTGAGGGCGGCGACCTCAACACGCCCGCCCCAGGCGGCGATACGCTCCGCAGCATCCGTCTCGGGGAGCGCCACGGAGGCCATACCACCCCGGCCCGCCAACCGCCCGGCGATCACCTGACTGCGCACCGCGACGATCCGCGCCGCATCCTCCAACGACAGCGCACCGGCCACACACGCGGCGGCGATCTCACCCTGCGAATGGCCGACCACCGCGTCCGGTACGACCCCGACCGACGCCCATACGGCGGCCAGGCCCACCATCACCGCGAAGCTCGCCGGCTGCACCACGTCCACCCGCGCCAGCAGATCGACGTCACCGCGAAGGACAGCCTCCAAGTCCCAGTCCACCCAGGGCTCCAGGGCCCGAGCACACTCCGCGATCCGCTCCGCGAACACCGGCGAGGTCTCCAGCAGCTCCCGGCCCATCCCCAGCCACTGCGACCCCTGCCCCGGGAACACCAAC
>NZ_JBVHJE010000032.1:0-5439 GCF_055560195.1 Streptomyces sp. NPDC023481 | reverse complement strand
CGCTCGGGCGGTACCGAGGGCGGCCTCTCCACGGGTGAGCTGCTGCGGGTGCGGGCCGCGATGAAGCCGATCGCGACCGTGCCGCGCGCGCTGCGGACGGTGGACGTGGCCACCGGCGAGCCCGCCCAGGCCCACCACCAGCGCTCCGACGTCTCCGCCGTCCCGGCGGCCGGGATCGTCGCGGAGGCGATGGTGGCGCTCGTGCTCGCGGACGCGGTCGCGGAGAAGTTCGGCGGCGACTCCGTGCCGGAGACCCGCCGCAACGTGACGTCGTACCTCGACAGTCTGGCGATCAGGTGAGCGGCATGCCCGCGGTCGTGCTGGTCGGTCCGATGGGCGTGGGCAAGTCCACCGTCGGCCGACTGCTCGCCGAGCGTCTCGGCGTCGGCTACCGGGACACCGACGAGGACATCGTGGCGGCCCAGGGCCGCACGATCGCCGAGATCTTCGTGGACGAGGGCGAGGGGGCCTTCCGCGCGCTGGAGAAGGCCGCCGTACGGGCCGCGCTCGCCGAGCACCCGGGTGTCGTCGCGCTCGGCGGCGGGGCGGTTCTGGACCCGGACACCCGGGCGCTGCTGGCCGGGCACCGGGTGGTCTACCTGTCGATGGAGGTCGAGGAGGCCGTCCGGCGCACCGGCCTGAACGTGGCCCGCCCGCTGCTCGCGGTCAACCCGCGCAAGCAGTGGCGCGAGCTGATGGAGGCCCGGCGGCACCTGTACGAGGAGGTCGCCACCGCCGTCGTGGCGACGGACGGCCGCACCCCCGAAGAGGTCACGCAGGCGGCATGGGACGCACTGGAGTTGAAGCAGGTATGAGCGAGGCAGTCACCCGGATCCCGGTCGCCGGCACCGCGGGCACCGACGCGTACGAGGTGCTGGTGGGTCGTCAGCTGCTGGGCGAGCTCCCCGGGCTGATCGGGGAACAGGCCAAGCGGGTCGCCGTGATCCACCCGGAGGCGCTGGCCGAGACCGGTGAGGCGCTGCGCGCCGATCTGGCCGAGCAGGGCTTCGAGGCCGTCGCCATCCAGGTCCCCAACGCCGAGGAGGCCAAGACCGCCGAGGTCGCCGCCTACTGCTGGAAGGCGCTCGGCCAGTGCGGGTTCACCCGTACCGACGCCATCGTCGGGGTCGGCGGCGGCTCGACCACGGACCTGGCCGGGTTCGTCGCCGCGACCTGGCTGCGCGGGGTGCGCTGGATCGCCGTCCCCACCACCGTGCTGGCCATGGTGGACGCGGCGGTCGGCGGCAAGACCGGCATCAACACCGCCGAGGGCAAGAACCTGGTCGGCTCCTTCCACCCGCCGGCCGGCGTGCTGTGCGACTTGGCCGCCCTGGACTCCCTGCCGGTGAACGACTACGTCTCCGGGCTGGCCGAGGTCATCAAGGCCGGGTTCATCGCGGACCCGGCGATCCTGGACCTGATCGAGGCCGACCCCGAGGCCGCCCGCACCCCGGCGGGCCCGCACACGGCCGAGCTGATCGAGCGGTCGATCCGGGTCAAGGCGGAGGTCGTCTCCTCGGACCTGAAGGAGTCGGGCCTGCGGGAGATCCTCAACTACGGCCACACGCTCGGCCACGCGATCGAGAAGAACGAGCGGTACAAGTGGCGGCACGGGGCGGCCGTCGCCGTCGGCATGCACTTCGCCGCCGAACTGGGCCGTCTGGCGGGCCGACTGGACGATGCGACGGCCGACCGGCACCGCACCGTCCTGGAGTCCGTCGGCCTGCCGCTGCACTACCGCTACGACCAGTGGCCCAAGCTGCTGGAGACGATGAGGGTCGACAAGAAGTCCCGTGGCGACCTGCTGCGCTTCATCGTCCTGGACGGGCTGGCCAGGCCGACCGTCCTGGAGGGCCCGGACCCGGCCGTCCTCCTCGCCGCCTACGGCGAGGTCGGCCAGTAGGTCCCGGACCGTCCCCCCTGTATCCGGTTTCCGACTCCGATTCCCCTCGCCCACCGGGCACTTCGGGCCGCCCCCGGCCGTTTCACCAAAGGACGGCCGGGGACGGTACCGTTCGGTAGCGAGCGGGGCAGGCCCCGCCGCCGGCACGCATCGCCTGTACGAGACGGAGTGGCAACGGATGCAGCACGCAGTGGGGTCTCCGCTGCCGCCGCCCCACCAGCCGGGGCAGGGACCGGGCACCGGGTGGGCGCCGGCCGCACACCAACCGGGCGCGCATCCGGGCACCTCCCAGGGGACCGCCCCGGTGCCCCCACCGCCCGGGGTGCCGGGCTTCCCGGCTCCCTCGGGCCCCGTGCCGCCCGCCCCGCAGCAGCCCCCGGCCCCATCCGGGCCGGTGCCACCGCCCCCGCAGCACACCTCCGGCGGCCCGGCCCCCGATACCACCGGGCACGTCCCGCTGCCACCCGGCGGCCCGGTCGGCGCCCCCGCGGCGCAGCCCGCCGCGGCCACCGCGCCGGACCCGGCGGCCACCACCCTCGCCGTCCTGCTCATCGGCCCGGCCGGCGCGGGCAAGACCAGCGTCGCCAAGTACTGGGCGGACCACCGCCGCGTGCCCACGGCCCACATCAGCCTGGACGACGTCCGCGAATGGGTCCGCTCGGGCTTCGCCGACCCCCAGTCCGGCTGGAACGACCACTCCGAGGCCCAGTACCGCCTGGCCCGCCGCACCTGCGGCTTCGCCGCCCGCAACTTCCTCGCCAACGGCATCTCCTGCATCCTGGACGACGCCGTCTTCCCGGACCGCCCGGTCGTGGGCCTCGGCGGCTGGAAGCGGCACGTGGGGCCCGGGCTGCTCCCGGTGGTCCTCCTGCCGGGCCTGGACATCGTCCTGGAACGCAACGCCGAACGCACCGGCAACCGCCGCCTCACCGACGAGGAGGTGGCCCGCATCCACGGCCGCATGGCCGGCTGGTACGGCTCGGGCCTGCCGATCATCGACAACTCCCAGCTCGACGTCCCCGGCACGGCCCGCGTGCTGGACGAGGTCCTGGCCCGGGCGATCGCGAGCCCACCGAGCTGGTGACCGCACCGCCCGCCACCTGCCCCGCAACCCCACTCGGCCCCTACGAATCGGCACAAACCGCACAAAACTCCTACGCTCATCTCATGTCAGAGGTGTACGCGAACCGCCGATCCCGGCTCAGGGACCATGTCAACGCGGCCGGCACCGCGGCAGCGCTCGTCACCCGCCCGGCCAACGTCCGCTACCTCGCCGCCGCGGCCCCGCAGGGCGCCGCCCTGCTGCTCGGTCGGCGCGAGGACGTCCTGGTCTGCGCCGGCCCGCCGGACGACCGCCCCTACGAGGGCCGGCCGGACGAGAACCTGCGCCTGCACGTCCTCCCGGTGAACGACGGCGACGCGGCCGTCGCGGCGGCCGGCCTGGCCGCCGGTCAGGACGCCGACTCCCTGGCGGTCGAGGAACACCACCTCACCGTCACCCGGCACCGGGCCGTCGCCTCCGTCGCCCCGAAGCTCCGTCTCACCGACCTCGGCGGGGCCGTCGAGCAGCTCAGGGTGGTCAAGGACGAGGAGGAGATCTCCTGTCTGCGCATCGGTGCCGAGATCGCCGACCAGGCCCTCGGCGAGCTGCTGGAGTCCATCCTGGTCGGCCGCACCGAACGGCACCTCGCGCTGGAGCTGGAGCGGCGCCTGGTCGACCACGGCGCCGACGGGCCGGCCTTCCCCACCTCCGTGGCCACCGGACCGCACGCCGGCCGCCGCGGTCACCGGCCCACCGACCGGCGGGTGGAGGAGGGCGACTTCCTCTCCGTGTGCCTGGGCGCCACCTATCGCGGCTACCGCTGCGAGATCGGCCGTACCTTCGTCATCGGCACCTCGCCCGCGGACTGGCAGATCCAGCTCTACGACCTCGTCTTCGCCGCTCAGCGCGCCGGACGCGAGGCCCTGGTACCCGGCGCCGCCTACCGTGACGTCGACCGCGCGGCCCGTCAGGTACTGGACTCGGCGGGCTATGCGGAGGCCCTGCAACCGCTGACCGGCCACGGGATCGGACTCGAAATCGACGAGGACCCGCAGCTGGCTCCCTCAGCCATGGGTAAACTGGACGCTTGCGTGCCGGTCACCGTCGAACCGGGGGTCCACCTCCCGGGCCGGGGCGGAGTCCGGATCGATGACACGCTCGTCGTACGCCCCGAGGCGGACGGCGGACCCGAGCTACTCACCATCACGACCAAGGAGCTGCTCGCCCTCTAGACAGGTGCGTGCGCCGGGGTCGTACGTCAGTCCAGGAGATTCCGCAACCGTGGCTTCCACGAACGACCTCAAGAACGGCCTGGTGCTCAAGCTCGAAGGCGGCCAGCTCTGGTCCGTCGTCGAGTTCCAGCACGTCAAGCCCGGCAAGGGCCCCGCCTTCGTGCGCACCAAGCTCAAGAACGTGCTCTCCGGCAAGGTCGTCGACAAGACCTTCAACGCCGGTGTCAAGGTCGAGACGGCCACTGTCGACAAGCGCGACATGCAGTTCTCGTACATGGACGGCGAGTACTTCGTCTTCATGGACATGCAGACGTACGACCAGCTGATGGTCGACCGCAAGGCCGTCGGCGACGCCGCCAACTTCCTCATCGAGGGCTTCACCGCCACCGTCGCCCAGCACGAGGGCGAGGTGCTCTTCGTCGAGCTGCCGGCCGCCGTCGAGCTGGTCGTCCAGGAGACCGAGCCGGGCGTCCAGGGCGACCGCTCCACCGGTGGCACCAAGCCCGCCACCCTGGAGACCGGCCACCAGATCCAGGTCCCGCTCTTCATCACCACCGGTGAGAAGATCAAGGTCGACACCCGCACCAGCGACTACCTCGGCCGGGTGAACAGCTAACCGTGGCTGCCCGCAACACGGCCCGCAAGCGCGCCTTCCAGATCCTCTTCGAGGGCGACCAGCGCGGCGTCGGCGTCCTGACCGTCCTCGCGGACTGGGTCCGGCTCTCCCGGTCCGACACCCGGCAGCCGCCGGTCAGCGAGTACACCATGCAGCTGGTCGAGGGCTACGCCGAGTACGCCAGGCGGATCGACGAGCTGATCGCCCAGTACGCGGTGGGCTGGACGCTCGACCGTATGCCGGTCGTGGACCGCAACCTCCTCCGGCTGGGCGCGTACGAGCTGATCTGGGTCGACGAGACCCCGGACGCCGTCGTCCTGGACGAGATGGTGCAGCTGGCGAAGGAGTTCTCGACCGACGAGTCGCCCTCGTTCGTCAACGGCCTGCTGGGCCGCCTTAAGGAGCTCAAGCCGTCCCTGCGCCGGGACGAGGCCTGACCGCCCGACACACCATCGTCGAAGGGCCCGCAGCACGCCCGTGCTGCGGGCCCTTCGACGTACCCGCAGCGGGAACGCGGGGAAAACGCCGCCGGGGGGGGGGGGGCCCCCCGGGGGGGGGGCCCCCCCCCGGCCCGGGGGTGGGGGGGGGGGGGGGGGGTTGTGCCGGGGGGGGGGGGGGGGCCCCGCGGCGGCGGGGGCCGGCCCCG
>NZ_JBVHJE010000031.1:0-7268 GCF_055560195.1 Streptomyces sp. NPDC023481 | reverse complement strand
GGTGGGTGATCGAAAGGACGATGTCGTGGCTGTCCGGCTACCGCAGACTCAGCCCCCGCTACGAACGCAATCCCCGCAACTACCTGGCCTTCCTCGGTCTCGCCGCGGCCTTGTGCTGCTACAAGCGCCTCGTCCGCCTCACCACGTAGGACACGGTCTTAGGCGCGACCATGCGTGGCGGACGACGGCTGGACTTCAATGCCAGGGCGGCGGCGACCGCGCGGTAGGGCTTCGATCAGAGACCTCCATGACCGGGCCCGCTTGAACGGCATCTCAAAGATCTTGGAAAAGAGCCAGGCTCCCAGTACCGAGACTGGGAGGGCCACGATAAGCGTGAACCAGAACACCGGCAGGCCTGGCGCCAAATAGAGGGGTGCCACACGACGTATCACTGTCATGACGATGGGCAGATGGATCAAATAAAGGCTGTAAGAGAAGCTGCCGAGGCTCCGAATGGGGCGTGCGGCCAGAAACCGCACAAGAATGGCAGGTCTGCCGGTGGCGATCGCAGCAAGCGTCATAGACATGGCAGGAGCGATGGCGAGGTCTATCCAGAAATAGTGTTTCACCGTCCAAATAGAACCCTGTTCAAGGCCGAGAGCTAGGACTGGCATGGCTGCCAGGACAGCGAACCATCCCCATGGCAGGCGTCGAACTCTGTCGGAAGCCCTGACGACTGCGGCGCCTACCAGCCCTGCCACGAACACGGGAGCGAGGTGGGGAGCGAGCCAGTTGTCACCTTCCACGGGAGTGGCGTTCGCTGCTGCCAAGCCGCGGGCGATCACTGGAATCGTCACGCACGCAACCAGGGCCGCCGCGCCCACGCGGCGCCTAACAAAAAGGAAGACGGGGAAGAGGAGATAAAGTTCGGCTTCCACTCCGATTGACCAGAACGCGCCGTTCGGTGTAGGGGCGGTAAACGAGTCCTGAGCGACGAGACCGTAGACCAGGATTGACATGCCGGTAGGTGGTCCAAAATGCGAAGCCGGCACGATTAGCCAGGAAACTATAAGGCTCATGGCTAGTGCGGCCCAATACGGAGGCAGAATGCGCCAGGCGCGGCGGCGGAGAAATCGCCCCACGCCGCCTGATCGCCAACCGTGACGGGCCGGAGAGATTGCCAAGGAGAATCCGGACAGCACCAGGAAGAAGACGACGGCCAGGCGCCCGAACATGAGGCCCTCCAGCCATGGGGGTGCCGAGCTGTCGGGGTATCCCGGGAAGCTGTACAGCCAGCAGTGGAACAGCACCACATATAACGCCGCCAGGCCGCGGAGACCATCCAGGCCCAGCAACTGCCGCTGACCATGGGCATCGCTCACCCTTGCCTTCTGCTCTACCGGAGCTGCCAAGTCGAGAGAGCTACTGACCTTATGACTCGAATCCACTGAAACCGCTCACCTTCTCGGGGTGCAAGGTTTGCCGCATACCGCATCGGCAGGGGCTGCACCATGCAGCCTGCGACGTGCGAGCGCCACTCACCCGATTCCCTGACGGTACGGCGGGCGACACGGTGCCACCCGCCGTGACTGGTACGGAGCATCCGGCTCAGGGGTTCATCAGGCGGGTCGGCATGGTTTTCATCTGGCCAAGGTGGCTGGGCCTGTGCTCACACGATTTGCCTCCCTCCCGATGGCCTGGCCAACGCGGTAAGAGGCCGATGCCGGGAGTGGCGGAGAGCAGCCTCAAGATCCAGCCGACGTACGCGTCGAAGGGAGGGAGCCCGCCATGCGGATTGATCAGCGCCAACGCAATCGGCAGGCACAGTTGGCACACCTCCTCCAGCAGATCACTTCCAGCCCAACTCTCCGAACGTCCTAGCGAATCGTCGTCGCGAGCTGGTTGAGTTCTCCAGGCAAGATCGGACACAACTCGACACAAGGAAACATGTCATGCACACAACGCGACTCAGGTATGCCGTCACCGCAGTCGTTGCCGGCGCGCTGATAACGGTTGCCAGTCCGGCACTCGCACACGCACAGCAGTCACAGCAGAACAGTGACTGGGGCCAGCCCGTACCGTCCTCGCAGGTGCTCAGTGGCAACCTCTTAAGCATCAAGGCTTCCGGCATCGGTATCGGGAACCTCAAGTCGAAGAAGTTCCTCCAGGCCAGCAGCACCGCCAACGGTGCCAAAGTCGTTCAGCAGCCGGGGAACTCCGTCAACCCCCTCCAGAACTGGGCCGCTGTCAACGACAGCCCCTACACCAGCTTCGAGAACGTCGCCGCCGGCAGAAACCTCGGTATCGACGGTGCCAGCACCGCCTCCGGGGCGGCAGCCATCATCGCGAACGGCGCCGGGGACGCCAACCAGGACTGGAAGCTTGTGCCGGTCACCGGCTACCCCGATGGTTACTTCGCGATGAAGAACCGCAAGAGCGGCCTGTGTCTGGGTATCTCCGGAGCCAGTACCGCCAACGGTGCACAGGCCGCGCAGTTCGCCTGCGACGGATCGGCCAACCAGGGTTGGGGCCTGTTCAACCCCTGATCGCTCGATCGGCGGGCGTTCCAGTCCGCCCCGCACAGGGGATGCGGACTGGAACGCCCGCGCTGCCCAGCTAGTGCAGCTGCTGCACCGGGATGGTGCCAACACAACACAAGGAGAACGTGCCATGCGCACAACCCGTAGCAAGGCGGCAGTCGTGGCGACGGCCGCGGGAGCGCTGCTGGCGTTAGCCAGTCCGGCGCTCGCTCACGCAGAGGCGCAACCAGCCAGTGACCCCAAACCGGCCAAGCTGGCTGGCGCCTCGCGCATCAAGAACCTCAAGTCCGGTAAGTATTTGCAAGCCGCGAGCACCGCCCACGGCGCCAAGGTCACGCAGCAGACCTACGACGGCGGCACCACCCTGCAGACGTGGGAGACCTACATCTTCGGTGACTACTACACGTTCGAGAACTTCGGCGCCAGAAAGAACCTCGGTATCGACGGCGCCAGCACCGCCTCCGGTGCCACAGCCATCATCGCGAACGGCTCCAGCGACCTGAATCAGGACTGGATCGTGGACTGGACCGTCTACGACGGGGACCACTTTGCACTCAAGAACCGTAAGAGCGGCCTGTGCCTGGGGATTTCCGGAGCCAGTACCGCCACGGGGGCCCAGGCCGCCCAATTTCGCTGCGACGGTTCGGCCAACCAGGGCTGGTCCTGGGAGTGACCGAACCAGCCAGCCGTCTATGAACCTGGGTTTGTGACCTCGGCATGTGAGGCGCCTGTAACCGGTTCTTGTGTGACGGTGTCGTCCCCACGCCCGCGGGGGCGTTCCGCGGTAGTTATCGATCACGACCAGGTACGACTGGTCCTCCCCGCCGATGATGCGGGGGTATTCCGCAGACGTTCGACCAGGGTCGGTCCCTCACCGGGGCCTCCCCGTCCACCGTGCGGCATGTGTGTGTTTCCCGTCCGGTGTGCGTGCGCTTTCCGTACGTATCGCGCACGTTCTTTGTGCATCGGCACCGATCATCACCGTCACATACCGGCGCCTATGCCCACTCCATGCCCAGCTCCCGAAGCGCGTCGAGTTGTTCCTGGGTGAGTTTGTCGCGCCTGACCTTGGTGTTGGAGACCCATACGCCCAGCTTCACCGCCACCGGTTCCGCCTCACCGTCGACCGCGATCTCTTCGCTGTGGCCCCGAGGTACGGGCCGGTGGGCGCCTTCCCGTTCGACCCACTGCGTGAGGGCCGTCAGGCCTCGCTGGAAGGCCTGCTGCGCCTTGTTCGGGCCCTGCGCCGCGCGCCCGGTCGCCGGGTCGGGAGTCGTCTCCTCAAGCGGCTGTACGCCCAGCGCGGTCAGCCGTTCCTGTTGCTCGGTGGACAGCTGCTTCCAGGTGCCGGGCTGTTTCTGCTGCTGGAGCCATCGTCCGATGTCGTCGCCGTCGAAGGTGACGCCGGGTGCGATGTCGGGGAGCCGGCTGTGGGGTTCGTCGGCGGCGAGGTCGGCGAGGATGCGGTAGTGGCGTTGCCAGTTGAGTGGCCAGGGGCAGTTCCAGTCGGGGTCGATCGCGGTCAGTTGCTTCGCGCGCTCCTCTGCCCGCTTCGGGTCCTTGCCCAGGCCGCCTTTCCGGCGGAGGTTGGCCATGTGCTGCCCGATGGGCATCATCGCCTCGCCTTCGCCCCACACGGCGTCCTGGCGGGGGGCGAGGTGTCCGGTGGCTCGGTGGTAGGAGCGGAGCGCGGCGAGCTTGTTCTCCCATGCTTCCTCGCCGGGCTCCCAGACCATTCCGGCCTCCGGCGCGTCCAGCAGCGTCTTGCGCCGCTCCTCCAGCTCCCCGGCCCGCAGCGCCTTCCTCTGCTGGTGCACCCAGCGCCCCAGCGGAAAATCCTTCGTGACCCCCACTTCCACCTCGACGTCGTAGGGCACGGCGTAGAGGCCGGTGATCTCGTTCTCCTTCCGCCAGCGGAGCAGGGCCTGGTAGCCCTCCAGCCAGACCAGGGACTCGGGCCGGTAGACCCGGGTGCGCAGGAACGCCGCGATCGTCGCCGCGTCGCGGGGAGAGGAGAAGTGGAGCAGGGCGGACTCGGCAGCGGCGTCGGTGTCGTCCTGCTCCTGGTCCTCGCCGTCGCCCTCGCCGTCGGCCCCGACGATCCGCCCGTCCTCGTCGCGCCGGATGTGGACCTTGCGCTTGCCGCTGGTGAGGGCGCGGGAGGCGAGCTGCTCGACCAGGCGCTCATCATGCGAGCGCAGGCCCTGGAGCACGGCCACGAGTGGCTTGAAGCTGGCGCTGGCGACCATGTCGGTCGGGTCCTCGCCTGGCTCCAGGAACACCGGCACGATGATTCTGGCCACCTTCGTGCTGCCGTCCTTGTTGAGCCGGAGGGCCCGGCCGATGTTCTGCACGATCTCGACCTGGGAGCCGCGGGTGTCGGCGAAGCAGACGGCCTCGACTCCCCGCTCGCCGGTGATGTCGACGCCTTCCCCGAGCACGCGAACGCTGGCGAGGAAGGCGCGGTGGACCCGGCGTCCGGCTGCGTCGATGCCGTTGGCGAACTGGCGCAGGACCTCTCGCCGCTCGGTGACGAGGTGGTCGCCGCATAGCCACGCCGACCAGACGCGGTCCGGGGGTACGTGGCGGCCGGCCTCGAGTTCGTAGAACTCCGCGTCGATGGAGGACTTCGGCAGCTTGTCGGCGGCGGCCAGATCGTCATGGGAGGCGTCGCTGACGTACAGCTCGGCTGCCGTCTCGGGCAGTTTCTCCGCGAACGCGGCGGCTTCCTCGACCTTCTGGTGGAACGTCATGACCGTACGCAGGTTGTACGCGGCGGCGTGCTCCAGGAGGGCGGTCTGCAGGAGCGCCAGGCGCCGGCCCCGCCGTGCCTCGTCCGATTCCCCGATGACGGGGGAGGGGTCGCGGATCTCCAGGACGTCGATCTCGAAGCCGGCGAGGATCTCCCGCTCGATCGCCTCCGACAGCCCGAGTTCGGCGATCCACGCGCCGTACGTGCCGTTCGGGTCGTCGGCCATGGTCGCGATCTCCGCCTCCTGGCTGGCCGCGCCCCTGCGCGGCTGGGGCGCGGCGAGGATGCGCGGGGTGGCGGTGAGGTAGAGCCGGAAGTCCGCCGGGATCCGGGCGTTGTCGTGGATCGCCGCCCACGGACGACCAAGATCACCGGCGGTTCCGTGGGCCTCATCCACGATGGCGAGGTCGAAGCCCGCCATCTGCTGGCCGTACAGGCGCTCCCCGCCCACCAGAGCGGCCTCCAGCGGCCCGCGGACCCTCCGCTGGCCCTCGGGTGCGTCGATGTCCTCGCGGTCCACCAGGGAGGCGTACGTGGCGAACACGACGACCGGCCCGTGCCCGGCCCACAGGGCGAGCTGAATGGGGTTGGTGGTGGTGCGCACCCCCAACTCGTTCAGCACCGGGTCGTTCTCCAGCGAGCACACCGCCACCATCGGGGCCCGGTGACCCACCAGGCGCCACGCCTGGGCAGTCTGCACGAGCAGGTCCAGAGTCGGCACGGTCACGAGGATCCGGCGGTTCCGGAAGCATTCCAGCGCGCACGCGGCGGCCGTGATCGTCTTCCCTGACCCGGTCGCGGACACGATGGTGCCCCGTGCACCGCGAGAAGGCGCTGGATTTCTCAGAGGGTAGCCGACCCACTGCCGAAAGGCTGTCTTCTGGGCAAGCTGGTGCTCCCGAAGAGAAAGACACTCCATCAGCTTCCTTCCTGTGCTTCTTCATGAGATGAAGTGGCAAGGTACTGGCGAATAAGCCGAGATGAGATATCCGCAGTGTGCATACGCTCAGCGTGGGCCGCCGCCTGGAATGCAACCAACTCTGCCTTGGTTAGAAAGGCGCCAATAAATTGATAGTTTTCATGTCTCCAACCACAGCAGATGCGACGGGTACAGACGTCGTCAGGGTAGTCTGGTCGTGAAACGTCAGTCCATGGTGGATAGGGATACTCCGCCAGCTCGGCCCGACATCGGCTCAATAGTTTATGGAATTGGGCAGCTCTGCGAGGCCTAGGGACATCGCCGAAGTGATGACGAAACCAGTCCCGTCGAGCGGGGTCTCGTATCTCCTCCTGAGCCTTTCTGACGCGGTCCATCAATCCCCTGCAAACCTCCAGAGGGAGACGCCTTATCGAATAGGCCGTAGGCTGAGAATAGGACATTTCCATGTCGATCTTCCAATCCTGTGCGGAATTCTTTCCTTTCATCCGGTTACAAGTAACGCAGGACGGCAGGTAGTTCCACCAGATATCCGCTCCGTTGTCACCGACTGGTTCAGCGTGATCGACCTCGACTGCCTCACTCTGCCCGCAGAACACACATATAGACGAATTTGAAGTCAACACCATCAATCGGATCAGGGGACGCTGATTGTAGACCTTGCGTTCTCCCCACGTGACCCCACTCATCCGAACCCCCAACCCGTCCATCCTTTCTGCCAATGCTACATGCTGCATCAATCTGAGGCGCGCGGTACACTAGAACCCACACGAATGAGCGACCCTCACCCTTCGTAGGCAGCCCGGCCCGCGCGAGCGGGCCTTAACGGTTCTGGAGGCGCAGCCGGAAGGACCGTCAGGCGGGGGAGCGCAGCGGACCCGCCGGCCAGGCTGGAGCGAAGCGGAAGCCTGGTAGCGGGACGGGGTCCCGCCGGCCCGGGAGCGCAGCGGACGGACCGTCACCCTGCTTGCGCAGCAAGCAGGGTGTGCGGGTGGCGCAGCCACCCGCCAGCGCTCACGCGGAGCGGGAGCGCAACACCCGCGCGCAGCGCGAGTGTTCGCTTGCACATCGCGCAGCGATGTGGTACCCGCTCCGCGGG
>NZ_JBVHJE010000030.1:0-22399 GCF_055560195.1 Streptomyces sp. NPDC023481 | reverse complement strand
TCGACCTGCACGATGCCCTCGTCTCCCTGGCCTGCGGCCTCATCTGCTGGAGACGCCTCAAGAAAGCCCGACCATGATCGTGTTACGAGCTCTTATGGCCGATGCCGAGCGGTGGGGGTGACTTGCTGAGTCGTGACGCTCTGCATGCAGTCTATTGCTGAGTGAATGTAATCTTTAGGCTCTGCTCATGTCGAAGCAGCAGCGTGGCAGGAAGCACCGAACACCGCAGAAGCGGGTCGCAAGCGGTCCTGCGATATCACGTCCGCGAGGGGAAGCATCGGAGTTACGGGGCAGCGGATTGCAGCTGCGGGGGAACCTGGACCACGTGGCTCGGATGATGGAGCACACGAAGCCGGACCAGTTGGCGGAGCTGGTACTGCCGTATTTGTGGGTGGCCCTTGCCGACGGCCGCGTTCCGGCGAACGTCTGTGTGGACGCGCGTCAGACTCTGCGCAATGCCTACGGGCAACTGGGGGTGCGGGCCGAGCTGCTGCCGGTCTACCTCGCAATCCGGAACCCGGACGGAGGCGGAACCCGGTACGGCTCGCTGACACCGACTTGGACGGGCACGTCATGGAATGGGCATTGTGTCCTGGTGCTGCCCGACTCCGAGCGGTTCGTGGACGCGACGGTAAAACAGTCCGACGATGTACGCGAACTCGCGATGGGGCCGATGGTCGGCAAGGTGGCGCTGTCGACCCACGGGACTCAGGACGGCTTGCTGATGACACGGGGGGCCCAGGTGGTGCTTCAGCGTGGAGAGTTGGTATTGACGTACACGGTCGCCGGGCCGGAGGCCCTGGCCTCGATCGTGGAGCATCCGGAAGCTGTTGACCACGCCAACGGGTATCGGCGTACCGGGGTGAACGTTGCGTCCTACACCTTGGCGGCCCTGCGGAGCGAGGGGGTGCGCGGCCGGGCGATGCAGGCGCCGCATCCGAGACTGCGGGCTCTGCTGCAGGCGGTGGGAGATGCTCCGTTCGAGGCGGACGAGGCTGGAGACGTTCGGTTCCTGCTCCCTGACCAGGGTGGGGAAGACCGGTGGCTGCATCTGGACGAGATCGTGCTTCCGCCGAGCGTCCCGGCTGCCTGGCCGCGCGGGTAGAACCGGCATGGTGTGTCCGTTGGCGGCGGCATGCTGATGAGCTCTGACGATCGTGGAGTGGGGATGGTCTCTCGTCGTCCTGGAGGCCGGCCGAGCTGGTCTGCTCCCCACATCCGCGGGGATGATCCCTTCCTGATCGGTTGCGGGCGGCCCAGGACGCTCTGCTCCCGCTCCCGCACCCGCGGGGATAATCCCACCGGGCAACGCCGTTCGGCCTGTTCGCCGGCCTGCTCCCCGAACCCGCGGAGATGGTCCCGACCTGCCAGTGCCAGCCGCCCGGCTGCCAGCCTGCTCCCCGCGCGTGCGGAGATGGCCCCAACGAACCGGTGCGGGGAGAGCGGTTCTTCCCCTTGCCTGCTAGAGACCATGTGGCCGAAAGAATCTGTGAGCGAAGGTTTGTCAGTGGTCGTTCATAAGATCACGGCATGCCTGATGCCTTCACCGTCTTGTGGACCCATGACACCTGCCGTGCCTTGCGTAAGGCGGGTCACGCGGGAGAGCGGCCACCAGTGGCCTTCAGCGGCGTCCATTCCTCCCTGCCCACCTGGTCGGGTGCCCGAGCCGGGGACGAGGTGTACGCGCTGCACGTCAATCGGTGCGCCGTGTACCTCGTGAGCCGGATGCGGGTGATCGACATGGACCGGCGCGAGTGCTGCGGCACTGCCCCCAGCAGCTGGCAGGATCCGGCGTTTCCGGGTCACGGCGGCTGGTCGATGCTTGGTGCCAATGGCTGCGGTGCCACGGCGGTGCACGTGGACGCGACGCCTATACGCTTCGACATGCCGATACCAGGGAACGTTCTGGCGGGGCTCACGTGGCGCAACCGCCGGGGGCAGACGCGTGGGCTGAAGTATCTGGTGGATGGCCGACTTGAGCGTTCGGTCAGCCTCCGGGGGTTCTATCGTCTGACCTCGGAGTCGGTCGGCGCGCTGGCGCGGATGGTCGATGATGCCTTCTCTTAACCCAATACAGAAGTGGTCACGTATCAGACTGGCTATGCCGGAGAAGGCTGTCTTACTCCCCGCACCCGCGGGGATGGCCGCGATCGAGAAGTGGCGGAAGCGCTCCCCACGCGTGCGGAGATGGTCCCGCCGGGTTCGGTCTCATCTGCGGGTTAGACGCCTGCTCCCCGCGCCCGCAGGTATGCCCCGGGTCTGCGCGGGTCTTCGCTCCGCGACGTCAGTGAGGCCGAATGGCCGGCCGTGGCCCTCACAGGTGCGGCTGCCGCCGCGTGCTCACGGCGCTGGCTGGCTACGGCAGCCGCCTCAAATATTCGCTTTGATAGGTATGCCGGATTCAGTGAAACTCATGAAAGAGAAGCCGATGGCACGGTAAGAATGCAGTTTTGCTCCCCGCACATGCGGGGACGGTCCCTCGTTCGAACCCAAGCCGAGGACCTCGGGGCCTCTCCCCGCGTTGCGGGGAGAGGCCCCGCAGAACGGCCGGCGAGGTGGGAGCAACCTCGCTCCCGGTCGACCTCCGCAGCGATATTCGCCCGCCGGACACGCCGGATGTGTACCGTGCGGTGGCCAGGTGGTTTGCGGGACGAGCGCCGTGTCGGGTTGGAGGTCGGGCACGCGTCGACGAGTCCTGGAAGCGGGCTGCCGAAGCGGGACTCGCGTGGACCATTCTGCGGGCGTGTGACCTGCTCGATCGCGCGTCGTGCAGCCGATGCACTTTCCCGGCCGGGCATGGACCGATCAGCGCAGTCCGGCGAAAAGGTCGTTCTCGGGTATGGCTGCGCCGGTGCTGTTCTGGACCCGTACGAAGGTCTCTACGCCCATCAACTCGCCGAACATTTCGTTTCCCAGCTTGAGGAAGAAGATGTTCTCACCCTGACTGGCGTGCGCGGCCAACGCGTCAAACTTCTGACCGCTGAACCGGGTCGTGTCCACCCATGTGGTGACCTCATCGTCGGGGAGGCCGATCTCGGCTATAGCGGCGGCCTGGGCCGGATCCGGCTCAGGCATGTCCTCATGAAACTCGCGCATGATCTCGCCGAATCGCTTCATCATCGAACGGGGCATCGTGGTCCAGTACACCTTCGGTGCCAGCGTGGTCATCTCCAGCGCGGCCATCGTGATGCGGTGGGCCTGGATGTGGTCGGGGTGGCCGTAGAATCCGTTCTCGTCGTAGGTGACGACCACATCAGGTCGGTAATGGCGCATGAGCTCCGCGAGCCGGGCCGCGCCTTCCTGCACGGGGGTCTGCCAGAAGGATCCGGGGGCGTCGTTGCTCGGCCAGCCCATCATCCCCGAGTCGGCATAGTCCAACGTCTCCAGATCGCTGACCTTCAAGACGGCACAGCTCGCTTCCAGTTCTTGACGGCGCATCGAGGCGACGGCCGCCGGATCGTGTCCGGGATCCCCCGGCTTGACACCTCCTGGTCCGTCACCGCAACGGCCGTCGGTACACGTCACGAGAACCGTGCGGATGCCTTCCGCCGCGTACCGCGCGAGGACCCCTCCAGTTCCGGTGGCTTCGTCGTCGGGGTGGGCGTGCACTGCCATGAGCGTCAAGGGCCGGTCAGTCATGAAGCAATCCTCCCGCAGAAAAACGTCTTGGTCTGAGTGCGCGGCGGGGCACCGCGATCTTGAGGCCCGCAACCTGGTGCGACGCCGGTCTCTCAGCCGATGCAACCGTGTTGGCCGGCCCGGTTGTTCCCGGCGCGGCCGCTCGGGCCTTCCAGACACCGGTGGGACGGGACCATCCCCGCACGTGGGGAATCGTCCTGGACGCCAACGAAATCCGCGAGGCGAACGTCCGGCCTTGGCCCACAGAGGTGCGGGGATGCCAAACCGCCCTCATCCCGCCGGCGGGTGACGGCGTCCCGTATCGAAGGGGCGCTTCACCTGGTATGTCGGATTCAGTGAAAGTCATGAAAGGTGAGCCGATGGGGCGGTAAGAATGCAGGTCAGTGAGTGTGCTACCCGCGCCTGCGGGGATGGTCCCGCTGCGATCGGCGGTGCCTGGGCCGCGAGTTGCTCCCTGCACCGTGCGGGTGTGGGTACGTGCTGTGCTCTTCCTCGTGTCCACACCCATTACCCCTGGCGTCGAAAGCGCGCTTTAGCCTGTATGTCGACGGTCAAACAATTCCCCACGATGTGCATGATCGGCGTCAGCCAATTCCCCACCCCCGTGGTCACGACGCTGACCGTCGATGGTGCCGCTGACCATGCTCGAACTAGCCTGATGTTCCCTGTTTCGTATGGTTTGCGAAGCTTTTGGATCTCCCTTGTGAATCGGTCGGGTTCCCCACGGGCATGCCGGTGCCCGGGTTGAGGGTCCTGGCCTCTCGGAGCCGTCGAGGTCCCTTGACCTGCGAGCCGAGAGGCCGACGGACGCACCGGATAGCAAGGAGAACATTCACCGTGGTCGACATCGTCGAGATCTATGTGCACTGGTACGCGGGCCGGTCCAAGAGCCAGGTGTCCACCTCGCTGGGGGTGGACCGCAAGACGATCAGGAAGTATCTGGCGCCGGCGGAGGCGGCCGGGATTATCCCGGGTGGGCCGCCGATGAGCGAAGCGGACTGGGCCAAGCTGCTCAAGAGCTGGTTTCCGGAGCTGGCCAGCCGGAGGCTGAACCAGGTGCGGTGGGCAGAGATCGAGCCGCACCGCGACTACGACCGTCACCACCATCAACCAACGGCTCCGGGACGAAGGCAAGTTGAGGGTGTCGCTGTCGACGTTCCGCCGTTGGGTGCACGAGAACCTGCCCGAGGAGGCGGCCCGCTCGAAGGTCACGGTGCCGGGAGAACGTCGTGCCGGGCTCGGAGGCCCAGATCGACTACGGCTTCCTGGCGCAGTGGATCAACCCGGCGACCGGGAAACGGCACCGGATCTAGGCGTTCGTGATGGTGCTGCCCGCCTCGCGGCACATGTTCGTCAGCCCGGTGGCCCACATGGACCAGCATGCCTGGACCGAAGCGCACGCGGAAGCGTTCCGCTTCTTCGGCGGTGTCCCGCGGCGTCTGGTGTGCCGGACAACCTGAAGACCGGGGTGGACACGGACCTCTACGACCCGCAGATCAACAAGTCGTATGCCGAACTCGCCGCCTACTACGGCGCGTTGGTGGACCCGGCCCGCGCTTCGAAGCCGAAGGACAAGCACGGGGTGGGGCGGCCCATGCCGTATGTCCGCGACTCGAACTGGAGCGGGCGGTCGTTCACTTCGCTGGCGCGCATGCAGGCCGAGGCCCTGCTCTGGGTGAGGAAAGTCGCCGGTCAGCGGCAGGGCCGACCGCTGGAGGGTGCGAAGCCGCTGGCGGTGTTCGAGGCAGTGGAGGCCGAGGCTCTGCTTCCGCTGCCGGCCGAGCCGTTCGTGCTGGCCAGATGGTCGAAGGCGGTCGGCCCGGACATCCACATCAAGGTCGGCCGCACCCTCTATTCGGTGCCCTGGACACTGATCGGCCGCCGTGTCGATGTCCGCTCCACCGCCGTCACGGTGCAGGTCTTCCACGAGGGCGAGCTGGTCAAGACCCACGCCGCCCTGGAACAGCACAAACGCACCGACAGAGGCGACTACCCGCCCGAGAAGATCGCTTTCCAGATGAGGACGCCGTTCTGGTGCCGCGGCCAGGCATCCCAGGTCGGGGACGCCTGCCGGGAGGTGATCGACCAGCTCCTGGAGGTCAACTCCCTCTACCGGCTCCGGGCCGCCCAGGGGGTGCTCGGGCTGCGGAAGAAGTACGGCGACACCCGCCTGGAGGCCGCCCTGCCGCAAGGCGATCGCGGTCGGCGACCCGTCCTACCGCACCGTCAAGGGCATCCTGGTCGCCGGCACCGAGACCGACCCGGAACCCGAGACCGGCGACGCCGGAGCCTCGGCCTTTCTGCACGGACCCGAGGGCCTGTTCGCCGCTACCGTCCCCACCCAGATCCCGGCAGCGTCCACGACGACCAGGGCCACGCCGACGCCGAGGAGGCTGCCCGATGAGCGTGATGACCACCGCCCTGCGCGACTCCCTCAAGACCCTGCGG
The DNA here is from genome assembly GCF_055560195.1 of Streptomyces sp. NPDC023481. NCBI lineage: Bacteria > Bacillati > Actinomycetota > Actinomycetes > Kitasatosporales > Streptomycetaceae > Streptomyces > Streptomyces sp. NPDC023481. The sequence goes on along the minus strand of NZ_JBVHJE010000030.1, from coordinate 16,312 downwards.
CTGTCCGGGATGCTCGAAACCCTCGGCGCCCGCCTCACCCAGGCCCAGAAAGGCGAACTCGAACACCTCGACGTCCTCCAGGCCCTCTGCCACGACGAGATCACCCGGCGTGAATCCGTCGCGCTCGAACGCCGCCTGCGCAAGGCCAAGTTCGAGCAGCAAGCCACCCTGGAGGGCTTCGACTTCAACGCCTCCCCGAAGCTGCCAGCCGCCCAGATCCGCGACCTCGCGGCCATGCGCTGGCTCCACTCCGGCGAGTCCGTCACTCTGTTCGACCCCGTCGGCGTCGGGAAGACACACGTCGCCCAGGCCCTCGGCCACCAGGCTGTCCGCCAGGGCGCCAACGTCCGCTTCGCCAAGACCAGCGGCATCCGCGCCGAACTCGCCGGGGGCCACGCGGACCGCACCTGGGACAAGCGCATGTGCGAACTCATCCGCCCCGACCTGCTCATCGTCGACGACTTCGCCATGCGCCAGCTGTCCGCATCCCAGGCCGACGACCTCTACGAACTTGTATCCGAGCGGCAGAGCCGGTCCCTGATCATCACCAGCAACAGGGCGCCCAGCGACTGGTATCCCCTCTTCCCCAACCCCGTCGTCGCCGAGTCGCTCCTGGCCCGGCTGATCAACTCCAGCCACCAAGTCATCATGAACAGCCCCAGCTACCGGCCCAACAGGCGGCCGAAGGGAACCACCGAGCCCCCGGCCAAGTAGGCGAACCCACCCAGGAGCTGGGGGACTTTCGCGACCACAGCTCCTGGAGAAGACGCCGTCGACACGATCTGGCTCACAGCCACCGCTTGGCTGCTTCGACGCTGTCGCCGCCGCTCGTGTTGAACGCGATCGCCGCCTTCGGCGCGTGACGGCGGACCAGATTCACCACCTGCTCAAAGAGCGGCAGAAGCGGTTCCGGTTTGCGAATCCCACCCCCGATGACAACGACGTCCCAGCTGCGCTCGGACAGTGCTGCAACGATCGCCGGCTCGGCCGACTCATCCAGCTCGATCAGCGTCATGGACGCATCGATGGTGTGCTCGCCGAATCGGGCCAGTTCCTGGTCGAGGGCCGCTCGAAGGGCGTCTCCGTCCCTACCAGGCACTGCACGTGGGTCGATTCCAAGAATGAGAACGCGAGGCATGCCCAAGAGGACGATCAGCCATCCATCCAGGTTCCCACGGCGCAGGGCCGGTGCCCGATATCAGGGACGACACCCTGGGGCATTGCGTCAACTTCCGCAACTGCACGCTCCCCGCACCAGCGGCAAGCACCAGAACCAGCACCGTTCGAATCCCCTCCCCACCCGAACAGGCAAGCCTGCCTACCACCGCGACGGCCGCATGGTCGGCTACGCCACCCTTGCCAGCGACGCCAAAGCCTCCCGCGCCTCCGGTACCTTCCGCCGCCGCGTCTTCTGGCCCCTCCCGCACGGCCGCGACACCGAACCCGATGGCCTGTACGCCAGCTCCGCCCCGGCCGAGGCCATCGACCCCGCAACCCTGCAACCGCGCACCAAAGGCCGGAAAACTGAGCGCTCCGAAGGCGGCCCCCCGTCCAGCGCGATGCGAGCCCTCGGGATAACCCTCCCCCTCTGACCCGCCCGACTCCAGTGACCGAGCCGACTCAAGCGACCGAACTTCCGACACCATCCCGCCTTCTGGCTGCCTGCCGTCTGTAGTGGCGCGGGACCGTACCGCCACATAGCCCCCGTCCCCAGCACCACACCCGGCCGGACTGGCGAGGTCCGCGGCACCGAGCAGGCCCCCCGTGTCTGGACGTGCCCTGGCCGGGACCTCGGCGCAGTAGTCGACGCGGATTGCGGCGAACCCCGCGGTGCTGGAGTGGTGGCGTTCACTGTCGAGGCGTCTACAACCGGTTGCGGATCGGGCCGTCGACGGCAGTTACCGTATTTCTCTGGGAGGTGGACCCACTGCGGTCCGGTCTGGAGCTTCCAGGCGATCACGTCAATCACCTCACGGTGATCCCGCCACCGGCCACCCCGTCGCGGCGTCCGATCCGGGAGTAATGGCTCGATCTGCGCTGACTGCGCGTCAACGGCACAACCAGATCAACGAGTCGACGACCGGGATGAAACGGCCGTACCACGTCACCCGATACGAGCTACTGCTCTGTCGCCCCAGGTCGGTAGTTCGGGTTCGCCTGATAGCCGCCCGAGAGCCTGCCGCGAGCGTCTACTTGCCAAGCCGCGATGATGGCCTCAGGGGGCACAGCCCCGTTCGGATCATCGACCATGTTCCCGTCGATCTCGTATACCCAGCCCCCTGGATTCGCCTTGGCCTCGGCAACCAGTTCGGGCGGAGGTACCCGCTGCCCACTGCGCTTCCTTCTGAACATTCCCACGTCTCACACCTCCCCAGTCCTGAGGGGCGATGCTACGCAACGCCGGATGATCCAAACGAAGTGCCCCAGTCGCGCGTGCCGATGAAGCGCACCGCCGGGCCCCACTTCTCCCTACCGGGCCGAGACACCACCGGCACAAGGGCAGGCCGCCGCGCCTGTACTTGTGTGTCTTGCGCTGGCACGCCGCGCACGGTCCGATCAGGTCGCCGGCGCAGACCAGTCATCCACACCTTCAATGAGCGGGGGTTCGACGCGCTGGACCCAAAATGGAGCGGGGGACGCCCCAAGACGATCAGTGACAAGGTGCGCGAGCACATCTGCCTGATCGCCCGGCCGTCCCACGCCGACTGGGAGCTCACCGCGTTCTCCACCTGGAACCTGGGCAGGCTCGCCGAGCACCTGGTCAAGCAGAAGGTGACTGCGGCCATCAGCCGGGAGTCCCTGCGCCGGATCCTGCGTCAGGCCAAGGTCTCCTGGAAGACCACGACCGTGGAAGGCGTCCACCGACCCGGAGTTCATCGCCAAGATGCACCGTGTCCTGGCGTTGTACGACACTCCACCCGCCGACGAGTTCGGGCCGCTGAACCTGATGCCCCGCAAGAGCAAGGCATGGGGGCCGGTAAGACGTCCCCGCCGACTGCGGGCCACCTACAACCACACAGGCGGCGTGCGGCACATGCTCGCCGCCCTCGATCTGGCCACCGGCAAGCTGTACTACCTCATCCGCCCGCGCAAGCGCTGGCGCGAGTTCCTCGACCTATTCAAAGCCCTGCGCGCCCGCTGGGCCGGCCAGAAGCTGTACGTGGTGCTGGGTAACTTCTCCCCACACAAGCACGCCAAGGTCCGCACCTGGGCGGGCGACAACGACATCGAGCTGGTCTTCCTGCCGACCTACGGGCCCTGGCTGAACTGGATCGAGGCTGAGTTCGCAGCCCTGCGCTACTTCGCCTCCACGGCACCAACCATCGCAGCCACGACGAGCAGAACGCCGCCATCGCCGCCGACAAGTACACCCGTCTGATCATCTCCGACCGCAATCACCTCGGAGCCCTCGCCTACTGCTACGCGCCCCGGCCGAGGACACCCTGCCCTACCGCACGGCCCGAGACTTCTACGCCCGCCGCATCGCCCCCGAACTCCCGGAGACGGTCCGCACCGCTATCCTCCTGGTCAGCCCCGACCAGAGCCTCACCCGCCGGGGCAAGGTCTCCGAACTCCCCAGGTGGAAGCAGTGGTTCGACGAAGGCCTCCAGGAGCGGCTCCACACCTCTACACGGACATCGCCCCCACGCTGTGCCCGATCCCAACGGCGATCATCGATACCGACGGCGCCACCCGCGCGGCGGTACTCGCGCAAGTCGCCGGTGTGCTCGCGGACGCGGGCCTCGACCAGACCGCGCGGCGCCTCAACCTCCGCACCCGCGCCCACGGCGCGGCCGGCCGTGGACGAGCAGTTCGTCGACGCCTACACCCAGCTCGGCGGGTTGGACGCCCTCGGGCACCCCTTCACCCCGGAGATCGCGCACCGAGGCGGCACCGTCCAACTCTGCCAGCTCGGCGCCCGACACCGTGACTCGGCCGGACACACCCGGCTGTGGAACCCGCTCGCCGCCCCCGACAGGGGGCCGCCTGATGACGATCAGCACGCCGTGCGTCGTCGGGATCAACGTGGGTCACGACGGCGGTGCCGCCCTGATCACCGACACCGTAATGGTCGCGATCAGCGAGGAACGCCTCAACCGCACCCGCCACAGCCCCGGATGGGAAGCCTCGCTCCTGTACTGCCTGCGCGCCGTCGGCCTCACCCGCGCCGACATCGACCTGGTCGCGGTCAGCGGCATCGGCAAGACCCCGCCCGCCCGGACCGACACCGGCCTCGCTCACCTCGGCATCGACGGCGAACGGATCCTCCCTGTCGACCACCACCTCAGCCACGCGCTCACCGCCTACTGCCTCAGTCCGTACAAGGAGGCGACCGTGCTGGTCGTCGACGGAGGCGGCAACAACAACGACACCGAGACCTACTACCGGGCTACCCCCGACGGGATCGAACGCCTGGGCGGCAACCCTTCCACCCGGCCCTGCGCGGGCGGGATCGGCGCGACGTACGAAGCGTTCACCAACTGGCTGGGCTGGCACGAGCAGGAGGCTGGCAAGACCATGGCGCTCGCCTCGTACGGCGACGCCTCCCTCTACCTCGCCCCGCTCTTCGATGTCGTCGACACCCAGGTCTACGGACGTCTCACCCGTACCCGCGCTTCCGGCGTCGCCGATCTCGCCGAGCGGACCGGCTTCGACTTCGGCCCGTACGACAGCCGCGGCGCGCTCGAGCTCGGAAAGAACGCGGCGGCATACGTCCAGGCCGAGACCGAGCGTGCCCTGTGCGCTCGCCGAGCAGGCCATCGCCGCGACAGGGCTGGGCAACCTGTGCTTCGCCGGCGGCGTGGCCCTCAACTGCGTCGCCGCCGACAAGCTCCACCGCCTGGACACGGTCACCGGCTACTTCGCCCCGCCTGCCGCCAGCGACCGCGGTCAGGCCCTGGGCTGCGCCCTGTATGCCTGGCACCGGCTCACCGGCGACCTGCCCCGGCGGCCTCTGTCCAGCGACTACTTCGGCCGCGACTACACGAGCGAGGAGATCGAGCAGGCCCTGCGCCGCGATCCGCGCTCCGGTCTGGTCGAACGCCGCCGGACACCGTTCACATGGAGGCGCGAGAGCGACATCGCCCGCACGGCCGCCCAGATGATCGCCGACGGGAAGATCATCGGCTGGTTCCAGGGCGGCAGCGAGCTCGGACCCCGCGCCTTGGGCGCCCGCAGCATTCTCGCTGACCCCCGCACCACAGCCAGCTCCCACGCCCTGAACGAAAGGATCAAACACCGCGAACCGTTCCGGCCATTCGCCCCGAGCGTCCTCGCCGACCACGCCGGCGCCTGGTTCGATCTCGGCGTCCTCAGCCCGTTTCATGCTGCTCGCCCCGCCTGTACGCCCCGACCACGCCGACAAGATCGCCGGAGTCGTGCATGTCGACGGCACCGCTCGTGTCCAGACCGTCGACCCGGCCGCCGCGCCCGCCTACGGGGCGCTGATCGAACACTTCCACCAGTTCACGGGAGTGCCCCTGTCCTGAACACGTCCTTCAACGACCGCGAGCCCATCGTCGAGACTCCCGCCCTCGCGCTCGCCACCTTCCAGGCCTGCGATCTGGACGCGGCGTGTATCGGCTCCTACCTCGTCGAGCGGTTCTGACCCCCTTCCGGGGACTGCCACACTGGAGGACATGACGACCTCCCCGCCGCTGAGGAAGGCTGCCCGCGCCATCCTGGTCGACGCCGACGAACGCGTCCGGTTGCTGCGGTACGACGAGAACGGCGGCTTCTGGGCCACACCGGGCGGCTCCCTGAAGCCGGGGGAGGACGACACCACGGCAACGCTCCGCGAGCTGCACGAGGAACTCGGCATCGATGAGCAGGCTGTCGAACTGGGCGTGCAGCTCGCCGAGCGCAGCAAGGACCACCTGGTGGGCGGACACCCGGTCCGCCAGGTGGAGAAGTACTTCCTCGCCCGCGTCGACGCGGCCGCCGTCGACCCGGCCCGCGCCACGCAGCCCGACAACATCCGCGAATACCGCTGGTGGACCGTTCCCGACCTGCGCCGCACCCAGGAGACGGTCTATCCCGTAGGCCTTGCCGAGCTGATCGCCCGCGTTCGTGACGGCCGCATCCCCCAGCATCCTGTCGTGTTGGACTGATTCCTGACCGACCGCTGCTGGTGGTGCCCCTCGCAGCGGTCAGGTCAACTCGGCCAAGACGCCGGCCATGGAACGGTATGTGTCGCGCACTCCGTCGTCGTTGTGGAGCCGGTGCCGCTCCAGGCGGACGGCGCCGAGATGGCGGGCTTCGTACACGAGGGCTCGCCAGGTGGCGGCGGCGGAGGCGTCACCGAACCCGTAGGTGTCCCAGAAGGCAGTGCGCTCGTCCTGCTTGGCGCTGGCCATGCGAATGGTCCAGTCGGCAGCCGGGTCGCCGAACAGGGTGCGGTCCAGGTCGAGAATCCCACTGATCACCGGTGTGGGAGCGGGGGCGAGCATCGCGCCGACGCGGCTGACATCGTCGGCGATGGCGTGCAGGGAGGCCAGCACGGCTTCACTCCAGGTGGGGTGGCCGGGCCCGGCAACCGCGGTCTGCCTGCAGAAGGCCAACGACTTCCCGTTGGACGACGTCGTCGTCCTCAACCGACAGGGCTTTTACGAGCTGGCCGTGCAGCGTCAGCTACGCCATAGCCGGGGCGGCTGGTCAGGGCCTGCGCCTGTGCCGCTCCTGTGCCGCTCTATGCGCCGCGCTGCAGGAACAGGTGTTGCACGCGGACACTGGGGTAGACGCCGCTGGATTGTCCGCCGTACCCGCCGCACCTTCGAGCAGACCGTCCAGCTCTTGGACCTCTTCCTGCACCGCGAAGGTCGCATCCCGGCCGCACGCGAGACGATCCGCGTCGACGGCGACACCGTCAAGATCGGCGCCTGGCTCGCCAAGGCACGCACCAAGCACCGCTCCAGCCAGCTCCCCGACCATCACGCACGCCTGGTGGCCGCCCTGTTCGAGGGGGACTGGACGGCTGAGGACGCCGTTCCGGCCGTCCTGGTGTAGGCCCTGCTGTGGTCGGTGTGGGCAGGCATCGCTACCTGCATCCCGTGACCGCCGTCGACAGCAGGCGGCGATGACGGCGAACCGTGGCTCAGAGCTTGTCCAGCAGCCAACCGCAGAGGCCGAAGAAAAAGGCGACACAGAACAGCCGGAGAGCAATGGCCCGCATGCGCTCGACCGTGCGTTTATCGGCTTCTCGCTGTGCCAGCCCCACGTCGGCTGCGCGCTTCAGCTCGTGTTCGTCCATGACTTCCCCCTGATCAACCAGCCCCTGCAGAATGTCAGAAGGCGGCTGCTCCGTCGCGTACTGCCGCGCGTATGACGGCCTCGGTCGTCAGAACCCGCGAACGGGTCCCCTCCCGCTGCGCCGCCCCGCGGTCCTCCTATGGGCATCCGTCAGATCGCCCCGATTCCCCATAACTGTCTCAACGAATCACGCACTTCCCGGACGTGGCTCACGGTCGATCCTCTCGGCGCTGGCCAGCAGCTCCGGGTGCAACCGCCGTCTGGCGCTGAACAGTTCGATGCCCAGAAGTCGTCCGTGTGAGTCGTAGTCGAGTATCGCCGTGTCGTCCTCGGCAGGTACCTGCCGGACGGCCTCTCCTGGGGCGATGCTGTCGACGAGGTAGATGTACGCCATGTTCGCCGATGCGTCGTACTCGACCCGCATTACTGGCCTTCCCCGTTGTTCGCCGACCTGGGGTATCAGGTCCTGGTCTTCCGGAGAGCGTACTGACGTCGAAGATCGCCAGGACACCCCCTGGTGGAGTTGGCCGGCCGGGAGATGCGCGCGGAGCTGTCGGTGTATGAGGGTGGGCCCGTTGTGTGGGCCCTCCGGCTGACGGGGCACGGCCGGGATGCGCTGGTGTACACCGAGGCCAGCCCCGACCCCGATCACGGGTGCGTCGGGCCGGCTGACGGCGAGCGGCTGGTGGAGCTGCGCTGCTCGGAGATGGACGCGCTGCGCCTGTACGTGCACCTCGGTTCCCGGCTGCATGTGCCGCCGTCTGACGGCCTGGAGGAGAGGGTGCGCACTGCGCGCCAGCTCGGCAGCCTCTGGGGTCTGTCGCGTCGGTGGCCTACGCCTTCTACCTGCGCTCGGTGGGCGGCTCGGCGGCTGAGGCCAACCGGTTCGGCCGCGAGTACGGCATCACCTTCCGCCCGGCCAACCGATATCCGGCCTGTGGCCGAGCCCAGCCGCGGTGAGCAAGGTTCTGCCGTCTTCCATACTCTCCTCGTCTGCAGGGTCTGTACAGCTGGCTCGTCTGGGCGAGCACTCGTCTGGCGGCTATGCCGCGTGGGGGCGTTCGCAGCTGTGCAACGGGCCCCGTCGAGGTCCGCGGCGCGAGCACGGGACGGGGGACACCCCGCCAATGCTGGCTTGCTTGGCGGTGTCTTGCTGTCTTTGCCATCTACTAGAGTTCATGATCGCGAACGCGCTGGCTGTGTGTTGTCCGTGGGCTCGGAGAAACACGGGGGAGAGGTACGGGGATGGGTTACACGATTCCGGGCTGGCTCGATGAGGTGCTGGACTTCATCGGGGTCAAGTTCCCGAACGTGGATGAGGACGATTACCGTGAAATGGCCGACGGGATGCGGGATTTCGCGGACAAGTTCGTGGGACATGGCGCGGACGCGCACAAAGCTGTGTCACGGATCCTGTCCTCGTCCCAGGGCTGGGCCGTCGATGCGATGGAGAAGCACTGGAACCAGGTCAAGGCCAGCCATCTGGAGAAACTTCCTGAGCTCGCCCGCCTGTTCGCGGATGCGTGTGACGTCCTTGCCGACATCATCTTCTGGATGAAGACCAAGGCGGAGGCCGAGCTGGCCATCATGGCCGGATCGGCGGGGCTGTCCATCGGGCTCGCGTGGGTGACCGGCGGCCTGTCAGCGGTGCTCGGTGCAGCCGAGATCACGGCTATGCGGCAGGTTGTCAAGCGGATCCTCGACGAGGCGGTGGACCGGATCGTCGACGAGGTGATCGCGAAGGTCACCGAGCCGGTCAACGCCAAGCTGGAGGCAATGGTCGAGGACATGGTCCTCGACCTGGCGAAGGGCGCCTTCTCCCTGCCGCCGGCAGCAGGCAGCGGCACCGGGCACGGTCCAAAGGGCGGCCATAGCGGGATGCAGCTCGCCTCGGCCGGGGCTGGCGGCTCCGGCAGTCACGCGGGCAGGACCACCAAGATCGATCACGTCGAGTTCGAGGACGGCGCGGGCAAGGTATCCAGGCACGGCAGCGAGATGCACACTGCCGCGTCATCACCTTTGGGACGGGTCAGGGGGGCGTTCGGCCGCAGCAAGGGCCGCGACCCCTTCACACGGGTCTTCGACGACGTACTGCACGGTGCGATCAAGGGCTCGGAGAAGGCCCTGAAAAAGATCTCCACGCACATCACGGAGACCATTCCGGACCGGGTGAAGGCCACTTCCCGCTTGCACAAGGGCATCGACCTCGATGTCCGTGACCGGGTCAACGCCATCGGAGGCGGCAAGAAGGGCGGCGGGCATGATGGCGGGCGCACCCGCCTGGACGGCCTGGGCAAGCGTCTGCCCGCCTCACTGAAGGACGCCCTGGCCAATGCGCGTGGGAAAGCCGTCGCCCTGACCCGGCGGCGTTGCAAGACCGACCCCGTCGATGTCGCAAGCGGCGAGATGGTGCTCTCCCAGACCGATCTGGGTCTGCCGGGCGTGCTGCCCTTGGTACTGCGGCGCACCCACATATCCGGTTACCGCTATGGGCATTGCTTCGGGCCGAGCTGGGCCTCGACGCTGGACGAGCGCCTGGAGCTGACGGGCCGCGGTGCGATCTGGGCCCGCGATGACGGCTCACTTCTCGTCTACCCGCGAGTGCCGACCTCGGTCGACGATCCCATCGAGCCGGTCGAAGGCGAGCGCGTTCCGCTCACCTATGTCGACCGCAACGCGCTGGGTGAGATCACCTACGCCACCACCGACCCCTACTCGGGCCACATACGCCGCTTCGTCGGCAGCCCCTACACCTCCGGCGGCCTGTACTGGCTCAGCGAGATCGAGGACCGCAACGGCAACACCGTACAGATCGTCCGCGACGACGAGGGTTTGCCCAGCGCCGTCGTCCACGACGGCGGCTACGACGTGCGGGCCACCTGCGACCGGGCGAGCGGCCGCGTCGCGACCCTGGAGCTGCGCACCGCGGACGGCCCGGTCAAAGTCGCCTCCTTCGGCTACGACGACGGCGGCAACCTGAGCGACGTCACATCCTTCTGCGACACCGTTCCACTGCGTTTCACTTACGACGACGAGCACCGGGTGACGTCGTGGACCGACCGAAACGGCCACCCCTACGCGTACGTGTACGACGCGGCCGGCCGGGTCGTGGAGACGATCGGTCCCGACGGAGCGCTGTCCTCACAGTTCGCGTACGACACCGCCGAGCGCGTCACCCGGTTCACCGACTCGACCGGCGCGGTCACCGTCACCCGGCTCAACGCGCTCGGACAGACCGTCTCCGAGACCGACCCACTCGGCCACACCGTCCACTTCGTGTGGGACCGCCACGACAACCTGCTGGAGCGCACCGACCAGCTCGGCAACACCGCCCGCTTCACCTGGGACGAGCGAGGCAACCTGGCACGCATCCAGTTCCCCGACGGCACCGAGTCGACCACCAGCTACAACGACCTCAACCTGCCGCAACAGGTCACGGGGGCCGACGGCACAACCTGGCGGCAGTCCTTCGACGAGCGCGGCAACCGCACCCGCATCACGGCACCGGACGGCACCGAGACGCACTTCTCCTACGACGCCCGCGGCGCACTGCTCACCCTGACCGATCCGACCGGCGCAACCGAGCACCTCACCAACGACGCGGCAGGCCTCGTGCTGACCCGCACCGACGCCCACGGCCACACCGCGTCGGTTCAGCGTGACGCCTTCGGCCGGCCCGTCCGCGCCACCGCCCCCGGCGGCGCCACCACCGTCTTGGAGTGGCTGCCCCAGGGCTGGCTCGCCCGGCGCGTGGCCCCCGACGGGTCCGAGGAACGCTGGACCTGGGACGCGGAGGGCAACTGCACCTCCCACACCGGCCCCAGCGGCGCCGTAACCCACTTCGAGTACACGCACTTCGACCGACTCGCCGCCCGCACCGGCGCGGACGGCGCCCGATACTCCTTCGCTTACGACACCGAACTGCGCCTGACAGAAGTCCTCAACCCACAGGGCCTGACCTGGAAGTACACCTACGACGCGGCCGGCAACCTGACCTCCGAGTCCGACTTTGACGGGCGCACGGTCACCTACGAGATCGACCCGATAGGCCGACCCCTCGCACGCGCGACGCCGCTCGGCGCCCGGATCACCAGCGAGTACGACGTGATGGGCCGCGTCATTACCAAGGACGTGGCAGGTCGGCACACCCGCTACACCTACGACGCGGCCGGCCGCGTCAGCTCACTGATCTCGCCCACCTCCACGCTGACCGTGGAACGCGACGTGGTCGGCCGGGTCATCGCCGAGACCGTCGACGGGCGCACCACCCGCTTCACCTACGACGCCGCCGGACGGCGCACCACACGCACCACGCCCACCGGCGCCATGACCCGGTCCACCTATGACGCGGTGGGCAACCGCACGGCGCTGCTCAGCGACGGCCATGCCCTGACCTCCACCCACGACGCGTGGGGCAAAGAGCTGACCCGCCGCTTCGGACCTGCCGAAGAACCGGTCACCCTCACCTCAGGGTGGAATGACATGGGCCGGCTGACCTCACAGATGCTGACCGCCGGCGGCCGGACCCTGCGCGCCCGGGCATACGACTACCGGGCCGACGGCTGCCTGGAGCGAATCTCCGACGAACTGAGCAGCACGAGCCGCAGCTTCGACCTCGACCCGGTCGGCCGCCCCCTGCGCGTCAGAGCCGAAAACTGGTCGGAGTCATACTCCTACGACAGCGTCGGCAACGAGACCACCGCAGAGTGGCCCGATCAGGCCGCGCGCACGGAGGGCCGCGGAGAACGCACCTACGAGGGCACCCGCGTCCTGACCGCCGGACGGATCCGCTACGAGTACGACGCCGCGGGACGCACCATACTGCGCCAGAAGACACGGCTGTCGAAGAAGCCGGACACCTGGCGCTACACCTGGGACGAGGAGAACCGCCTCATCGCCTGCGTCACCCCCGACGGCACCCGGTGGACGTACTCGTACGACCCGCTCGGGCGGCGCACGGCCAAGCACCGCATGGCCGACGACGGGCGCACCGCCGTGCAGTCCGTCCACTTCACCTGGGACGGCACCCGGCTGGCCGAGCAGACGGACACGGCCCACCACATCACCACCACCTGGGACTACGACGGCCACCGCCCCCTGACCCAGCTCGAGCGCCGCACAAGCCCCGGGCACCAGCAGAGCGAGGTCGACGCACGCTTCTTCGCGATCGTCACAGACCTGGTGGGCGCACCCAGCGAACTCGTCGACCCACAGGGGAAGATCGCCTGGCGTGGTCGGTCCACCGTCTGGGGCACCACGAGCTGGAACCGGGACGCGGCGGCGTACACCCCACTGCGCCTGCCCGGCCAGTACGACGACGCCGAGACCGGCTTCTACTACAACTACCAGCGCCACTACGACCCCGACACCGCACGCTACACAAGCCCCGACCCGCTCGGCCTGGGCCCGGCGCCCAACCCGGTGGCATACGTCACCAACCCGCACACCCGGATGGACCCCGAGGGTCTGATCGCCAAGGGATGCACGGAAAACGGCGGCTGGTACAGCGGGCTGAAACCCGCGAACCTCCTGGATGACGACAAGCAGCGCATCAACCCCGTGGACCAGGAGATCAACCACATCCCCGCCAAGGCGTCCTACGCCCACCTGGACCTGCCCGGCTTCCGCACCAACAAGAACGGCGGTGGCGCCGGCATGGGCCCCGCGATCCGCATGGACGCCGAAGACCACCGCGACCTGACGAGCACGGGCTCCAGCAAGGAGAGCGAGGAATGGCGCGCCAAACAGCGGAAGCTGATCGACGCCGGACACTGGGACCAGGCCATGCAGATGGACATCGACGAGATCCGTGAGCTGTACGGCAACAAGTACGACACTCACATCAAGGACATGGTCGACAGCCTGAAGAACAACAAGAAGTTCCAGGCCATGCTGACGAAGAAAGGATGGACGATAAACTACGACATCCTGAAATGACGACGCTGCGAAGGAATGAGGGATTTAGCCGATGGATCTGGTACTCGACCCCCCGCGCGGAGTCGCGCCGATCCTGCTGGGCATGACGCTCGACGAGGCGCTCGCCGCGGTGCCCGACTGGGGCGAGCCCCGGGTACTGAGGCGCCCGAGCCGGAACTCGGCGAAGGCGTCCTGGACCCTCGACCACGTCGGCCTGCAGGCCCTGGCCGAGGGCGGGACCCAGGTCACCGCGATCGAGCTGTGGTGGCCCGGTGAGGGCCGCACGTCCACCACACGCGTCCTTCTCGAGGGGGACGAAGTGTTCACCACCCCTGCCGAGGACCTCTTCCGGCGTGCCGTCGATCGGGGCTGGACGGTCGACAGGTCGCAGCCCGAGTACCCGGTGATCCCCGGGGTATCCCTGGGCTTCACCCGGCAGACCTCGCAGGAGATCGAGCGGGACTCAGACGGTCTGCCGAGGTACGTCACCTCTGTCCTCGTGGGCAGCAAGGACTACTACGACTACCGCTATCAGGACGGCGGTCGATAGTCGCCCGTCTCACAGCGGCTTAGAGGTCGTTTTCTCCCGAAGTTTCGTCCCGGAAATACTGTTTGATCCCGTGTTGTCGGGTCGCGTCAGGAGATGGTGGCTTCGCCGGTGAGGCGGCGGGCCATCGGGTCGGTCATGGCGAGGTGAATCATGGCTTCGGAGCGGACGGGCAGGGTCTCGTAGTCGCGCGCCAGGCGGTGATGGCACATCAGCCATCCGTAGGTCCGCTCCACGGTCCAGCGCTTGGGCAGCGGAGTGAAGCCCTTGGCCCCGGGGGTGCGTTGGACAATTTCCATGTCGATGCCGGGGGCGGCGGCGTGCTCGACGAGGTGCTGGCGGTAGCCGCCGTCGACCCAGGGTTTGCGGATGGTGGGGTGCGCGGCGGCCACCTGGTCAATCAGGTGGGTGCCGGCGACGGAGTCCTGCACGCTCGCGGCCGTGACCAGCACTGCGAGCAGCAGTCCGAGGGTGTCGGTGACGATGCTCCGCTTGCGGCCGACGATCTTCTTCGCCGCGTCGGTCCCCTGCCCGGCGGCGAGGATACTGGTGGAGGTCTTCACGCTTTGGGTGTCGATGACGCACGCGGACGGCTCCGCTTCCTTACCCTCCTGCTGTCTTAACGGCCTGCGCAGCACGCCGGTGAGCTGGGCGAAAACGCCGTCTTTCTGCCACTTGGCAAAGTAGCCGTAGCATCCCAGGGTGGGAAGTCGTGCGGCAGGTAGCGCCACTGCACCCCGGTGCGGTCCACGTACAGGATAGGAACGAGCCGAGGGCTGACCGGTCGGGGGAGCGCGGCCGTGGCCCCAGGCGGAGCCCACGTAATGCGGTGCGTTCGCAGTGCCGGGATGTCTAGGCTTCCGCTATGGCAACAAACGGGTACGGCACCCGGGCGTGGCCCTCACGCTCGGTGAACTCCTTGAGCTTCGCCCAGACGCGCGCCCAGTCCTGCCGCTCTGTGTCGATCACATTGAAGCTGACCCAGTTCGCGACCACCACGGGATCACGCGGAGCCGCAAAACGGAGCAGCAGACGGGTTCTTCCTCGTTACCGCCGGGTGCGGCACCGATGTATTCGGAGAGCTGCGCGACGTCCTTCTGAGGCTCCTGCGGGATCGCCAGCAATTCCAGGGCCTCCTCATCGTGAGCCCGCAGACCCTCAGGAACTTTCACCAAGGGCCGGTACGAACCCGGGGGCGGGGCCGGCCCCGAGCGCGCGGCGCCCGGCGATCGGGCGCGGCTTCGGCTCGGCGGCCGGAAAGGCCGGGAGACGTTCTGCGGCGAGCTGCGCGCGCGGCGCCGGCGGGTCGGTGTCTCTCATGTGAGACACGGCGGTGGCGGGTCCGGTGTCCGGCGGGCGGTGGGCGGTCATCGCCCGATCATCGCGGCACGGTCCGAACTCTTCTTCACCACCCCGGCGTGGGCTCCGGCCGGTCCCAAGGCGCGCGCGTGTCGCTCGCGCGCGAGGCGGTGAACTTCGGCGAGCACCAGGCGGCTGCGCTGTCCGCCCGTCACGGCTCGGCTTGCTCGAAGAAGACCGAGATCGCCCCAAACATCGGTGCCGATTTCCCCCATAACCACTGTGTCAACACCGTTGCCCGGTCTCACCGAGTGACGAGGCTCACAAGAGGTGTGAAAGAGCTGGTCAGACGGCCTTGCGGGGCTAACCCCCGCATCCCTGACCCTGAGGCTGCCCTGCCCGGGAGTCATCCCGTGACCCAAGGGCAAAGAGGGCTCGCCCTTCACCCGTCCACGCGGACCGTCCGCGTGCTGCTCCCTAGGGGGAAACAGAACTCATGTCCACGCTCGCTCTGCTGGTCATCGTGCTCCTGGTCCTGGTCGTCCCGCTCACCGTCGGCGCCGTGGTCTACGCGGTTCACCGCCGCCCGGCTCTCAGCACCCCGGTCACCGCCGGCATCGCCACGGTCGCCGCGACCGCCGCAGTCCTTGCCGTCGTTGTCGCAGCGGGCGGCACCTCGGCGGGCGCCAACCCCGACCAGGGGACCGGCCACGCCCGGCAGCACGCCCTGACAGACCCCGCCTCAGGGAAGTAGTCGGCGCGCCAGATCGTCTTCGATCACGGCGCTGAGTTGGGGGTTTCGCTGGAATCCGGGGCGACACCGGCGCGACCCAGGATGCGACCGAGGCCGGGACGCAGGATGCGACCCAGGGCAGGACCCAGGACGCGACCGAGGGTGCGACCTGCGGGCCGGCGCGGCGGGCAGGCGCTCGGCGGCGAGCGGGGCGCGCGGTGCCGGTCCGTGTCATCGCGCGCGGTGGTTACTCCTTCCTTGCCCTGGCCGCCGTCCTGGACGGCTGGGACGCGGCGGGCGGGGGAGCACCGGCGTAGCGCTGTAATCCTCATGGGCCTGGAGGCCGCCCTTCATGACGCCCCGCTTGATGAGTGGGCGTACGAAGTGGACGGCGAACCGGTGGAGGGCTAAGACCGTGTCCTACGTGGTGAGGCGGACGAGGCGCTTGTAGCAGCACAAGGCCGCGGCGAGACTGAGGAAGGCCAGGTAGTTGCGGGGATTGCGTTCGTAGCGGGGGCTGAGTCTGCGGTAGCCGGACAGCCACGACATCGTCCTTTCGATCACCCACC
>NZ_JBVHJE010000029.1:0-32964 GCF_055560195.1 Streptomyces sp. NPDC023481 | reverse complement strand
GCCGCACACCATGACGCACCACCAAATGCCGCGCGACCAACGCACCCAACACACCCGTACCGCCAGTGACCAGCACAGAACCCGCCGTATCGAAATACCCACCCCCACCCCCCGACACGGCCACACGAACCAGCCTCGGAACGAACAAGCGGCCACCCCGAACCGCCACCTGCGACTCCCCGGTAGCCAACACAGCCGACAGCAGCGACTCGACACCCCAACCAACCGAAGCGCCCACGCCCGCGCCCGACTCCGTGCCCGTGTCCGCGTCCGCGTCCAACAGGACGATCCGGTCCGGGTTCTCCGCCTGCGCCACCCGGACAAGGCCCCAGACAGCCGCGGCGGCCGGATCGGTCACGGCCGTGTCCCCGCCTGCGGGCACGGCACCCCGGGTCCGTACGACCAGGCGCATGCCTTCCAGCCGGGGCTCGGCCAGCCAGGCCTGGACGATGCCCAGTACCCTGCTGGTCAGCGTCAGCGTCAGCGCGGCGGTGTCACCCATGCCGTCCACGCCGGCAGGGCGACCGGCGCCGCAGTCCAGCACGGCGGCGGTCGGCAGTTCGGTGGCGTTCGCGAGCGCCGTCACCTCGCTCGGGTCGGTCAGCGCGGTCCAGGCCGGTGCCGCCCCGGTCGGCCGGGGTGCGGGCAGCTCGGTCCACTCCACCCGGAACAGCGCGTCGGCCGCGCCGGGTGCGGAGTCTGCCGTCGTGAGGTCGGCGGGGACGGCCCGCAGGGTCACGGCGTCGGCCGTCAGCACCGGGCCGCCGGTCTCGTCGGCCGCCTCCAGCGAGAGCACGCCGGCGGCGGACCGGGTGAGCCGGGCGCGCAGCACGGTGGCGCCCGTGGCGTGCAGGACGACCCTGTTCCACTCCAGCGGCTGCCACACCTGGGCGGCGTCGGCGGCGACGGCGTCCCGGAGGGCGGGGTGCAGCACGGCGTCCAGCAGTGCGGGGTGGACGCCGTACCGGTCGGCCTCGGTTTCGTCGTCCTCCGTCAGCGCGGCCTCGGCGAACAGTTCGTCCCCGCGCCGCCACAGGCCGCGCAGGCCCTGGAAGAGGGGGCCGTAGGCATGGCCGTGGGCGATCAGCTCGGCGTAGAGGTCGTCCGGCGCGGCACGTTGGGCGCCGGGCGGCGGCCAGGCGGTGAAGTCGAAGGTGCCGGTCGCGGGCTCACCGGTGGTCGGTGCGAGGATGCCGGTGGCGTGCCGGGCCCAGGTGACCGGGCCGCCCGCCCCGGTGGTGTCGTCGGGGGCCGCGTACACCTCCACGCTGCGGGTGCCGGTCTCGTCCGGGCCGCCGACGGTGATCTGGACGCGTACGGCACCCTGCTCCGGGACGGCCAACGGCGCCTCGATGACGAGTTCGTCCAGCATCCCGCAGCCGACCTCGTCCCCTGCCCGTACGGCGAGCTCCACCAGCCCGGCGCCGGGTACGACGACCACTCCCCCGACGGCGTGATCGGCCAGCCAGGGATGCGTGCGCAGGGACAGCCGGGAGGTGAACACCAGCCCGTCCGACTGTGGCAGCGGCACCACCGCGCCCAGCAGCGGGTGCCCGGCGCCGGCCAGCCCCAGGGCCGCCGCGTCGACCACCGACTCGGACATCCGCAGCCAGTAGTGCTGGTGGTCGAAGGCGTACGTCGGCAGGTCCACGCGGGCGTCGGTGGCGCCCTCGGGGAGCGCGGCCGCCCAGTCCACCAGCGCCCCGCGCACGAACAGCTCGGCGACGGACAGCAGCAGCGTCTGGACCTCGCCGCGCTCGTCCCGCAGCGCCGGGACGCTCACCGCGTCCACCGTTTCCGTGATGGCACCGGCCAGCGCGCCACCGGGGCCGAGTTCCAGGAAGACCGCCCCGCCGGACGCGGCGATCCCGTCGGCGAACCGGACCGGGCGGCGGACGTGCTCCACCCAGTAGGATGGGTTCGTCAACTGGCCGGGCTCCGCGAGCCGGCCGGACACGTTCGACACCACCGGGATCGACGGCTCGTTCCACGTCAGACCGTCCAGGGCTGCGGCGAACTCCGCGAGCATCGGTTCCATCAGCGCCGAGTGGAAGGCGTGGGACACCGTGAGCCGCTTGGCCCGGCGGCCCTGCTCGCGCAGTTTCTCCGCCAGGCTGAGGACGGCCGTCTCGTCACCGGACAGGACGATCGAGCCCGGTGCGTTCACCGCCGCCAAGTCCACGCCATCGGCGAGGTGTTCGGTGATCTCCGCCTCGGTCGCGGCTACGGCGACCATCGCGCCGCCCGCCGGCAGGGCCTGCATCAGCCTGCCCCGTGCGGCCACCAGGGCCGCCGCGTCCTCCAGCGACAGCACCCCGGCCACATGAGCCGCGACCACCTCACCGATCGAGTGTCCGGCCACCACGTCCGGTCGTACACCCCAGGACTCCACCAGCCGGAACAACGCCGACTCCACCGCGAACAACCCGGCCTGCGTGAACACCGTCTGATCCAGCAACCCTGCGCTGCCGAAGATCACATCCTTGACAGGGATCTCCGCACCGAGGTGGCCGTCCAAGGCTGCGCATGCCTCATCGAGTGCCTGCGCGAACACCGGATACCGGTCGTACAACTCCCGACCCATACCGACCCGCTGGGACCCCTGCCCCGGAAACACGAACACCGTCTTCCCGTCGGTGTCCGTGCCCGTGACCACCACCGGCGACGACTCACCCGCAGCCAACGCCTCCAGCCCGGCCACCGCCTCCTCACGGGACCCCGCGACGACCACCGCACGCTCGGGCAGCAGCGCCCGCTGCGAGACCAGTGCCCCCGCCACGGCGGCCGGTAGGGCATCGCTCTCTCCCATGAAAGCGGCCAACCGCGCCGCCTGCCCGGCCAGCGCCCCCGCACTGCGCGCCGACACGACCACCGGCACCACACCACCGTCCGGAACCACAGCCTCGACAGCGGGCTCCTCCGGCGCCTGCTCCAGAATCACGTGGGCGTTGGTGCCACTGACGCCGAACCCGGAGACGCCCACGCGGCGCGGCCGGTCGGTCTCGGGCCAGGGGCTGGTGCGGTGGAGGAGCCGGACGGCGCCGGCGTCCCAGTCGACGCGGGTGCTGGGCTCTTCGGCGTGCAGGGTGGCGGGCAGGATGCCGTGCCGCAGGGCCTGGACCATCTTGATGACACCGGAAACGCCCGCGGCGGCCTGGGTGTGTCCGACGTTGGACTTCAACGAGCCGAGCCAGAGGGGATTTTCGCGGTCCTGGCCGTAGGTGGCGAGCAGGGCCTGCGCCTCGATCGGGTCACCGAGGACCGTGCCCGTGCCGTGGCCCTCCACCGCGTCCACGTCGGCGGGAGTGAGGCCCGCGGCGGCCAGGGCCTTGCGGATCACGCGTTGCTGGGAGGGGCCGTTCGGGGCGGTGAGGCCGTTGGAGGCGCCGTCCTGGTTGACCGCGCTGCCCCGGACGACGGCCAGCACCCGGTGCCCCTTGCGCTGGGCCTCCGACAGGCGTTCCAGTACGACCACTCCGGCGCCCTCGGCCCAGCCCGTGCCGTCGGCGGTGTCGGCGTAGGACTTGCAGCGGCCGTCGGCCGCGAGGCCGCGCTGGCGGGAGAAGTCGACGAAGGTGTGCGGGGTGGCCATGACGGTGGCCCCGCCGGCGAGGGCCATGGAGCACTCGCCGCGCCGCAGGGCCTGGGCGGCGAGGTGGATGGCGACGAGGGAGGAGGAGCAGGCGGTGTCCACGGTCACGGCCGGGCCCTCGAAGCCGAAGACGTACGACACGCGGCCGGAGGCGACGCTGCCCGCGCCGCCGGTGCCGGCGTAGCCCTCCAGTTCGGGAGGGAGGGTGCCGCCGATGAAGTAGTCGACGCCCATGATGCCGTTGAAGACGCCGACGTCCGCGCCCTTCAGGGAGAGCGGGTCGATGCCGGCCTGTTCGAGGGCTTCCCAGGACGTTTCCAGCAGCAGGCGTTGCTGCGGGTCCATCGCCAGTGCCTCGCGCGGGGAGATGCCGAAGAACTCGGCGTCGAACAGGCCGGCGTCGCGCAGGAATCCGCCCTGGCGGGCGTAGGTGGTGCCGGTGGTGTCGGGGTCGTCGTCGAACAGGGCGTCCAGGTCCCAGCCGCGGTCGGCGGGGAAGTCGGACACGGCGTCCCGGCCCTCGGCGACCAGGCGCCACAGCTCCTCCGGCGTCGTCACGCCGCCGGGCAGCCGGCAGGCCATGCCGACGATCGCGACCGGCTCGTCCGCGTTCCGCCGGACCTGCCGGCGCAGGTCGTGCAGTTCGGTCGTGACGCGCTTGAGATACTTGAGGAGTTCCTGCTCTGTGGCCATCTTCCATTCCTCACCGAGGGTTTGACGGTCCGCGAAGGGGTGACGGTCAGACGATTCCGAGTTCGTCGTTGATGAAGTCGAGGACTTCATCGGCGGAGGCGGATTCCAGGTGCTCCGCCACGGCGGACCCCTCTGTCTCCTCGACCGCTCCGTTGCACTTCGCGACCAGACCCTGGAGGCGGAGCACGATGTCGGCCTTCTTGGACTCGTCGGAAAGCAGTCCGGCGATCAGCGACTCGATGTCCTCGATCTTTTCGTGCACCAGCGACAGGGCGTCGTTGGTGGTGCCCAGTTCCGCGTGGAGGTGGCGGGCCAGAGCGAGCGGGTTGGGATAGTCGAACACGACGGTGGCGGCGAGTTTGAGTCCGGTGGTCTCGCGGAGCCGGTTGCGGAGTTCGACGGAGGTGAGCGAGTCGAACCCGGCGTCCTTGAACGCCGTTCCGGGGCCGATGTGTTCCGCCCCTGCGTGGCCGAGGACGGTCGCGACGTGCCCGCGGACGAGGTCCAGGAGCAGGTTCTCCTGTTCGGCCGGGGCGAGTCCGGCGAGCCGGCGGGTGAGCCCGCCGGTGTCGTCCCCGGCCGTGACGCGGGCCGGTCGGCGGCCGGTGCGGACCAGGCCGCGCAGCAGCGGCTGTACGGCGCGGCCCGCTGTGGCGTCGGCGCGCAGGGCCCGCAGGTCCAGCTTGATGGGGACGAGGAGCGCCTCGCCGGTGTCCAGGGCCGCGTCGAGGAGCCGCATGCCCTCGGCGGGACCGATGGGCAGGACGCCGCCCCTGCTCATCCGGGCCTGGTCGGCGGTGCCCAGGTGGGCGGTCATGCCGCTGGTCTGCTCCCACAGGCCCCAGGCGAGGGAGGTGGCGGGCAGACCGGCCGCCCGGCGCCGGTGGGCGACCGCGTCGAGGTAGGCGTTGGCGGCCGCGTAGTTGCCCTGGCCGGCCGAGCCGAACAGGCCGGACGCCGAGGAGAAGACGGCGAACGTCGTCAGGTCCCGGGTGCGGGTGAGTTCGTCCAGGTGGTGTACGGCGCTCACCTTGGGGGCGAAGACCGTGGCGAGGCGTTCGGGGGTCAACGCGCCGATCACGCCGTCGTCCAGGACACCGGCCGTGTGGATGACGCCGGTCAGCGCCGGGAGGGAGTCCAGCAGCCCTGCCAGGGCGGTGCGGTCGGACACGTCGGCGGCCACGAGGTCCACCGACTCCGCGCCCAGCCCCTCCAGTGCGGCCGCCAGATCCGTGGCACCCTCGGCGTCGGCGCCCCGTCGACTGGCCAGGACGAGGTGGCGTACGCCGTGGTGTTCGACCAGGTGCCGTGCTACCAGGGCGCCGAGCGAGCCGGTGCCGCCCGTGACGAGCACCGTGCCCCCGGGCCGGAACGCCACGGTCGGCTCGCTCTCGGGCGCGCGCACCAGACGCGGCACCGACAACAGGGCTCCCCGTATGGCCACTTGGGGCTCGCCGGAGGCGAGGACCGTGGCGAGGTGGTCGTCCACGGGGGTGTCGGTGGCCGGGTCCAGGTCGATCAGGACGATCCGGCCGGGGTTCTCGGCCTGGGCGGCGCGGACCAGGCCCCAGACGGCCGCGCCGGCCGGGTCGGTCAGTGTGCCGGCGTCGCCCGCGGGCACCGCGCCCCGGGTCACCACCAGCAGTGTGGCGTCCTCGAACTCGGTGTCGGCGAGCCACGCTTGGATGACCTCCAGTGCGGCGGCGGTCCGGTTCAGGGCCTCCTCGTCGCCGTCGCCGGAGCCCTGGAGGCCCAGGACGGCGGCCTCGGGCACCGCACCCTTCAGTGCGGTGACGTCGGCCGCGTCGGCGACCCGGGTCCAGGCGGGGGCCGTCGTCGTCACCGGTGCGGGCAGTTCGGTCCAGGTGACGCCGAACAGGGCGTCGCGGCCCTGGTCCGCCGTGGCCGCGGCGTCGAGCTGGTCGACGTCGACCGGGCGGAAGGTGACCGAGTCGACGGTCAGGACGAGGCCGCCGTCGTCGTCGGCCGCGACGAGGGACAGCACGTCGGTTCCCCGCGGGGTGATCCGCACCCGCAGACCGGCGGCGCCGGCGGCGTGCAGGGTGAGGCCGTTCCAGGCGAACGGCAGGACGTTGTGTCCGTCGTCGGGCTGGGCGAAGGCGTCGGTGTGCAGGGCCGCGTCGAGCAGGGCGGGGTGCAGGCCGAACCTGGCCGCCTCGTCGCGCTGTTCGTCGGGCAGGGCGACCTCGGCGTAGATCTCCTCGCCGCGCCGCCACACCGCACGCAGGCCCTGGAAGGCGGGGCCGTAGGCGTAGCCGTGGCTCGCCAGGTCGGCGTAGAAGGCGGCTGTGTCGAGGCCGACCGGTTCGGCGCCGGCCGGCGGCCAGACCGTGGTGTCGAAGGCGGCGGTGCCCGCGGTCGCCGTGGTGTCGGAGGCCGGGGTGTCCGCGGACGCCGTGGTCAGGGTGCCGGTGGCGTGGCGGGTCCAGGCGTTGGTGCCGATCTCTCCGGCGGTGTCCTCGCGGGCCGAGAAGACGGCCACGGGGCGCAGACCGTTGTCGTCCGGGCCGCCGACGGCGACCTGGACGCGGACCCCGCCCTGCTCGGGGACGACCAGGGGTGCCTCGATGACGAGTTCGTCCAGCACAGCGCAGCCGGCCTCGTCACCGGCGCGTACGGCGAGTTCGACCAGGCCGGTGCCGGGGAGCAGGACGACTCCGCCGACGGCGTGGTCGGCGAGCCAGGGGTGGGTGCGCAGGGACAGCCGGGAGGTGAAGAGGATCCCGCCGGTCTCGGGGACCTGTACGACCGCGCCGAGCAGCGGGTGGTCGGCCGTGCTCTGGCCGAGGGCGGCCGCATCGGTGGCGGGGGCCGTGTGCAGCCAGTAGTGCCGGTGCTCGAAGGCGTACGTCGGCAGGTCCACGCGGGCGTCGGTGGCGCCCTCGGGCAGGGTGGCCGCCCAGTCGACCTTCGCGCCGCGGACGAACAGCTCGGCGACGGACAGCAGGAGGGCCTGGGTCTCGCCGCGGTCGTCGCGCAGCGCGGGCACGCTGACCGCGTCGTCGCCCGCCGACTCGGCGATGGCGCCGGTCAGCGCGCCGCCGGGGCCCAGCTCCAGGAACGCCGAGCCGCCGGAGGCGGCGATCCCGTCGGCGAAGCGGACCGGGCGGCGGACGTGCTCCACCCAGTAGGCCGGGTCCGTCAGGCGGCCCGGTTCGGCGAGCCGGCCGGTCACGTTGGACACCACCGGGATCGTCGGTTCGTTCCAGGTCAGAGTGGACAGGGCCTGGGCGAAGCCGGCCGTCATGGGTTCCATCAGGGCCGAGTGGAAGGCGTGCGAGACCGTGAGCCGCTTGGTACGGCGGCCCTGCTCGCGCAGCTTCTCCACGACCGCCAGGACGGCTCCCTCGTCACCGGAGAGGACCACCGAACCGGGCGAGTTGACCGCGGCGAGGTCGACGCCCGCGCCGAGGTAGTCCTCGATCTCCGCCTCGGTGGCGGCGACAGCGACCATCGCGCCGCCCGGTGCCAGGGCCTGCATCAGCCGACCGCGGGCCGCGACGAGCGCCGCCGCGTCCTCGAGGGACAGCACCCCGGCCACATGGGTGGCGACGACCTCGCCGATGGAGTGCCCGGCGACCACGTCGGGCCGTACACCCCAGGACTCCACGAGCCGGAACAGGGCCGTCTCCAGCGCGAACAGGCCGGCCTGGGTGAACACCGTCTGGTCCAGCAGGCCGCCGCCCGCGTTGCCGACGTCGCCGAACACCACGTCCCTGACGGGGTGGTCCGCCCAGCCCGCGAGCCGGGCGTCCAGGGCGGCGCAGGCCTCGTCCAGAGCGCGGGCGAAGACGGGGTAGTGGTCGTACAACTCCCGTCCCATGCCAAGGCGTTGCGAGCCCTGGCCGGGGAAGACGAAGACCGTGCCGCCGGTGCTCTCCGCGCCGGTGACCACGATCGGGGAGGGCTCGCCGGCGGCGAGCGCCGCCAGACCGGACACCGCCTCCTCGCGCGAGCCGGCGACGACCACCGCGCGTTCGGGCAGCACCGCCCGCCGGGCGACGAGCGCGCCCGCGACGGCCGCCGGCGAGGCCACGGTGTCCCGGACGAACCCGGAGAGCCGGGCGGCCTGTGCGGTGAGCGCGGCGGTGCTGCGGGCGGAGACCACCACCGGCACCACGCCGTCGGCCGGTACCGCCGGTGCCGCGGCCGGTTCCTCGGGTGCCTGTTCCAGGATGACGTGGGCGTTGGTGCCGCTGACACCGAAGGCGGAGACGCCGGCCCGGCGCGGGCGGCCGGTCTCCGGCCAGGGCCGGGCCTCGGTGAGCACCTCGACCGCGCCCGCCGACCAGTCCACCTCGGTCGACGGCCGGTCGACGTGGAGGGTGGGCGGGAGCACCGCGTGCCGCAGCGCCTCGACGGTCTTGATGACGCCGGCGACACCGGCGGCGGCCTGGGCGTGGCCGATGTTGGACTTCACCGAGCCGATCCACAGCGGTTCTTCGCGGTCCTGGCCGTAGGTGGCGAGCAGGGCCTGCGCCTCGATCGGGTCGCCGAGGACGGTTCCGGTGCCGTGCGCCTCCACGGCGTCCACCTCGGACACCGAGAGTCCGGCGCCGGCCAGGGCCTTGCGGATGACGCGCTGCTGCGAGGGCCCGTTGGGGGCGGTCAGGCCGTTGGAGGCGCCGTCCTGGTTGACGGCGCTGCCGCGCAGCACCGCGAGGACCCGGTGGCCCCTGCGCCGCGCCTCGGAGAGGCGTTCCAGGACGATGACGCCCGCGCCCTCGGCCCAGCCGGTGCCGTCGGCGGACGAGGAGAACGCCTTGCACCGGCCGTCGGGCGAGAGGGCCTGCTGGCGGGAGAACTCCACGAAGGTGTACGGGTTGGCGAGGACGGTGGCGCCGCCGGCCAGGGCCATCGAGCACTCGCCGCCCCGCAGGGCCTGCGCGGCCAGGTGGATGGCGACCAGGGAGGAGGAGCAGGCGGTGTCCACGGTGACCGCGGGGCCTTCCAGGCCGAAGACGTACGACACCCGGCCGGAGGCCACGCTGCCCGCGGAGCCGGTGGCGGTGAACCCGGCGAGTTCCGGCGGGAGTTCGCCGCCGAAGCCGTAGCCCTGGGTCATCACGCCGGAGAACACGCCGACGTCCGTGCCCTTCAGGGACAGCGGGTCGATGCCGGCCCGTTCCAGCGCCTCCCAGGAGGTTTCGAGGAGCAGTCGCTGCTGCGGGTCCATCGCGAGCGCCTCGCGGGGCGAGATGCCGAAGAAGCCCGCGTCGAACAGGCCGGCGTCGTGGAGGAAGCCGCCCTGGTCGACGTACGACGTCCCGACGCGTCCGGGGTCGGAGTCGAACAGACCCTCCAGGTCCCAGCCGCGGTCGGACGGGAAGCCGGACATGGCGTCCCGGCCCTCGGCCACCAGCCGCCAGAGGTCCTCGGGGCTGGTGACACCGCCGGGCAGCCGGCACGCCATGCCGACGATGGCGATCGGCTCGCCGGGGTCGGCCGTGGCGACGGCCGGGTCCGGGGCGGCCGGGGCCGCGGTGCCGGTCCCGAAGTGGCTGTGCAGGTGGCGGGCGAGGGCGAGCGGGGTCGGGTAGTCGAAGACGACGGTCGTCGGCAGGCTGAGGCCGGTGGCCTCGCGGATGCGGTTGCGCAGTTCGACGGAGGTGAGGGAGTCGAACCCGGCGTCCTTGAACGCCTTTTCCGCCCTGACCTGGTCGGCCCCGGTGTGCCCGAGGACGGTGGCGACCTGGCCGCGGACCACGTCCAGCAGCAGCGCTTCCTGTTCGTCATGGGTGAGCCCGGCGAGCCGGTCGGCCAGGCCGCCGCCGCTGCGGTCCGCGGCGGCCGTCCGGGCGGCCTGCCGGGCGACCCGGACCAGGCCGCGCATCAGGGGCTGGACGGTGCCGCCGGAGGCCGCGTCGGCGCGGGCGGCCCGCAGGTCCAGCTTGATCGGGACGACGAGGGCCTGTTCCGCGCCGAGGGAGGTGTCGAAGAGGGCCAGACCCTCCTCGGGGGTCAGGGCGCGGACACCGCCCCGGCCCATCCGGGCCTGGTCGGTGGCGCTCAGGTGGGCCGTGAGGCCGGTGCTCTGCTCCCACAGCCCCCAGGCCAGCGACACGGCCGGGAGTCCGGCGGCGCGGCGGCGGGCCATCAGGCCGTCGAGGTAGGCGTTGGCGGCCGCGTAGTTGCCCTGGCCGGCCGAGCCGAACAGGCCGGCGCCGGAGGAGTAGACGGCGAAGACGTCGAGGTCGCGACCGCGGGTCAGGTCGTCCAGGTGGGCGGCGGCGTGCGCCTTCGGGCCGAAGACGTCCGCCATCCGCTCGGGGGTGAGTGCGCCGACCACGCCGTCGTCCAGGACACCGGCCGTGTGGATCACGCCCGTCAGCCCGTCGATGTGTTCCAGCAGTTGTGCCACCGCGGTGCGGTCGGACACGTCGGCGGCCACGAGGTCCACCGACTCCGCTCCCAGTCCCTCCAGTTCGGCCGCCAGATCCGTGGCACCCTCGGCGTCGGCGCCCCGTCGACTGGCCAGGACGAGGTGGCGTACGCCGTGGTGTTCGACCAGATGGCGTGCCACCAGGGCACCGAGCGAGCCGGTGCCGCCCGTGACGAGCACCGTGCCCCCGGGGCGGAACGCCACGGTCGGTTCGCTCTCGGGTGCGCGCACCAGACGCGGCACCGACAACAAGGTTTCCCGTATGGCCACTTGGGGCTCGCCGGAGGCGAGGACCGTGGCGAGGAGGGGTTCGACGGCGGTGCCGTAGGCGATGTCCGGGTCGGTGTCGGTGTCGATCAGGACGATCCGGCCGGGGTTCTCGGCCTGGGCCGCGCGGACCAGGCCCCAGACGGCCGCGCCGGCCGGGTCGGTCACCGCGCTGTCTCCGCCGGCGGGCACCGCCCCCCGGGTCAGGACCACCAGCCGGGACTCCTCCAGGCTGGGTGCGGCGAACCAGGCCTGGAGCATGGCCAGGATCCGGTTGGCCTGGGACAGGGCGCCGTCGGCGCCGGCGTCCGGGCTGCCGTCGGCGGTGACGGCCTCGACCACGGCGACCAGCGGGCCGGTGGCCGCGCCGGCGAGGATCTCGACCTCGTCCGCGTGGAACAGCGGCACCCACTGCGGCACCTGGCGCGTCTCGGCGGGGGGCGCGGGCAGTTCCGTCCACTCGACCCGGAACAGCGAGTGGCCGGTGTCGTCCCGGGCCGCCGTCAGCCGGTCGGCGGCGACCGGCAGGAAACCGAGGGCGTCCAGGGTCACGACGAGCCCGCCGGCCTCGTCGGCGGCCTCCAGCGCGAGCCGGCCGGCGCCGGCCGGGGCGAGCCGCACGCGGAGCGTGGTCGCGCCGGTGGCGTGCAGGGTGAGCCCCTGCCAGGCGGCGGGCTGCCACAGCCGCTGTCCGGCACGGTCCGGGTCGGCCGTGGCCGCGTGCCGCAGCCCCGACTGCACGGCGGCGTCGAGCAGCGCGGGATGGATGCCGAACCGCTCGGCACCGGGCCGCTGTTCCTCGGGCAGCGCGACCTCGGCGAAGACCTCGTCGCCGCGCCGCCACAGCGCTCGTACCCCCCGGAAGGCGGGGCCGAACGGGTGGCCGAGGCGCAGCAGGTCGTCGTACAGCTCGCCCGTGTCGGCCGGGCGGGCTCCGGTGGGCGGCCACACGGTCAGGTCGGCGCTCGCCTCCGCGGCGGTGAGCGGGGCGGGCGACAGCCGTCCGGTGGCGTGCCGGGTCCACGCGGCGGGCTCGGTCTCCTCGCCGGCCGCGTGGATGTCGACGGTGCGGGCGCCACTGTCGTCGGGGCCGCCGACGGCGACCTGGACGCGCAGGGCGCCGTCCTCGGGCAGCACCAGCGGGGTCTCGACGGTCAGCTCGTCCAGGGTGGCGGCGCCGGTCTCGTCGCCCGCGCGCAGGGCGAGTTCGACCAGGGCGGCGGCCGGGACGACGATCGCACCGCCCACGACGTGGTCGGCCAGCCAGGGGTGGGTGCGCGGGGAGAGGCGGGAGGTGAAGACCAGTCCGCCGGACTGGGGCAGCGGGACGACCGCGCCCAGCAGGGGGTGGTCGGCGGCGGACTGGCCGAGCGAGGCGGCGTCCGTCGCGGGCGCGGTCTTCAGCCAGTAGGGGCGGTGGTCGAACGCGTACGTCGGCAGGTTCACGTGCGCTGCACCGGCGCCCTCGGGCAGCACCCCGGTCCAGTCGACGGCGACGCCCTGCACGAACACCTCGGCGATCGACGTCAACAGCCGCCGCAGACCGCCCTCTTCACGGCGCAGGGAGCCTGTGACGACGGCCTCCGTCCCCGTCTCGTCCACGATCTCGCTGACCGGCTGGACCAGGACGGGGTGGGCGCTGGACTCGACGAACACCGAGTGCCCCTCGGCAAGGAGCGCGGTGATCGCCGGGCCGAAGCGGACCTGGCTGCGCAGGTTGCGGTACCAGTAGCCACCGTCCAGGACACCCGCCTCGCGCACCCACTCACCGGTGACCGTGGAGAAGAACGGCACCAGGGGCGCCTGGCTGCGGATGTCGGCGAAGGCTTCCGAGAGCGCGCCCTCGATCGCCTCGACGTGGCGGGTGTGGGAGGCGTAGTCCACCGCTACCCGCCGCACCCGTATCCCGTCGGCCTCCAGCGCGGCGAGGGCCTCGTCCAGCGCTTCGGCGTCACCGGCGATCACCACGGAGGAGGGACCGTTGACGGCCGCGACCTCAACACGCCCGCCCCAGGCGGCGATACGCTCGCCAGCCTCGGTCTCGGAGAGCGCCACGGAGGCCATACCACCCCGGCCCGCCAACTGCCCGGCGATCACCTGACTGCGTACCGCGACGATCCGCGCCGCGTCCTCCAGCGACAGCGCACCGGCCACACACGCGGCCGCGATCTCACCCTGCGAATGGCCGACCACCGCATCCGGCACGACCCCCACGGACGCCCATACGGCGGCCAGGCCCACCATCACCGCGAAGCTCGCCGGCTGGACCACGTCTACGCGCGCGACGAGGTCGGCGTCGGCCTCGCCGCGCAGCACGGCCGTCAGGTCCCAGTCGACCCAGGGCTCCAGGGCCCGGGCGCACTCGGCGATCCGCTCGGCGAACACCGGCGAGGTCTCCAGCAGTTCGCGGCCCATGCCGGTCCACTGCGACCCCTGCCCCGGGAACACCAGCACCGTCCGCCCGGCCGCTCGTCCGGCGCCGGTCAGCAGGCCGGCCGCCGACTCGCCGCGGGCCAGCGCGGCCAGTCCGGCCACCGCCTCCTCCCGGGTCCCGGCGACGAGCACGGCCCGCTCGGACAGGACGGCCCGGCGGGTCGCCAGGGCGGCCGCGATGTCCGCGAGGGACACGTCCGTGCCGTCCGCGAACGCGGCCAGCCGCTCCGCCTGCCCGGCCAGCGAACCCTCGGAGGCCGCCGACACCACCAGCGGCACCACACCGTCGTGCGGCTCCGGAGCGGCGGCCGGCTCCTCGGGTGCCTGTTCCAGGATGAGGTGGGCGTTGGTGCCGCTGATGCCGAAGGAGGAGACGCCGGCCCGGCGCGGGCGGCCGGCGTCGGGCCACTCCCGCTCCTCGGTCAGCAGCTCGACGGCGCCGGCCGACCAGTCGACCTGCGGGGTCGGCTCGGTGACGTTCAGGGTGGGCGGCAGGACGCCGTGCCGTAGCGCCTGCACCATCTTGATGACACCGGCGACCCCGGCGGCGGCCTGGGTGTGGCCGATGTTGGACTTCAACGAGCCGAGCCACAGCGGCTGTTCGCGGTCGCGGCCGTAGGTGGCCAGCAGGGCCTGCGCCTCGATCGGGTCGCCGAGCGCCGTGCCCGTACCGTGTGCCTCGACCACGTCGACGTCGGCCGCGGCCAGCCCGGCGGCGGCCAGCGCCCGGCGGATCACCCGCTGCTGCGAGGGGCCGTTCGGGGCGGTGAGGCCGTTGGAGGCGCCGTCCTGGTTGACCGCGCTGCCCCGGACGACCGCAAGCACCTGGTGTCCGTTGCGGCGGGCCTCCGACAGGCGCTCCAGGACGACGATGCCGACGCCCTCGGAGAGGATCGTGCCGTCGGCGCCGGCGGAGAACGCCTTGACCCGGCCGTCGGCGGCGAGACCGCGCTGCCGGGACATGCCGAGCACGCCGATGGGCGAGCCCATCACGGCGACACCGCCGGCCAGCGCCAGGGAGCACTCGCCCTGCCGCAGCGCCTGGGCGGCCAGGTGCATGGCGACCAGGGAGGAGGAGCAGGCGGTGTCCACGGTGACCGCGGGACCCTCGAAGCCGAACACGTACGACACCCGGCCCGAGGCCACGCTGCCCGCGGTCGCGGTGGTGACGTAACCCTCCAGCTCCGGGGGCATGTTGCCGAGGGACTCCAGGTAGTCGTGGATGGAGACGCCGGAGAAGACGCCGACGTCGGCGCCGCGGGTCGAGCCGGGGTCGATACCGGCGTTTTCCAGGGCCTCCCAGGTCGCCTCCAGCAGCAGCCGCTGCTGCGGGTCCATGGCCAGTGCCTCGCGCGGGGAGATGCCGAAGAACTCGGCGTCGAACTCGGCCGCGCTGTGCAGGAATCCGCTCTTGTGCACGTAGGAGGTGCCGGCCTTGTCGGGGTCGGCGTCGAACAGCTCGTCCAGGTTCCAGCCGCGGTCGTCGGGGAACTCCGTGATGCCGTCCCGCCGTTCGGTGACGAGCCGCCACAGGCCGGCCGGGTCGGTGACCCCGCCGGGCAGCCGGCAGGCCATGCCGACGATGGCGATGGGCTCGTCCGGGTCGGTCGCCACCACGGTGGGCGCGGCGGCGCCGGCCGCGCTCTCGCCGAGTTCCTCGCGCAGGTGACGGGCGAGGGCGACCGGGGTCGGGTAGTCGAAGATGAGCGTGGCGGGCAGCTTCACGCCGGTGGCGGCGGAGAGCCGGTTGCGCAGTTCGATCGCGGTGAGCGAGTCGAAGCCGATGTCGCCGAAACCCCGGGTGCCCTGGGCGAGTTCGGGTCCGCTGAAGCCGAGGACGGCGGTGGCCTCGGCCTGGATGACGCCCAGCAGGACGGCCTCCTGCTCGGTCTCGGCGAGGCCGGCGAGGCGGCGCAGCAGGCCGCTGCCGTCGCCGGCCGCGGCCCGGGCGGAGCGCCGGCCGGCCCGGACCAGGCCGCGCAGCAGATGCGGCACGGTACCGCCGTTGGCCGCCTCTGAGCGCAGGGCGCGCAGGTCCAGCTTGATCGGGACCAGCAGGGAGCGGTCGGCACGCAGCCCGGTGTCGAGGAGCGCGAGTCCCTCTTCGGGGGTGAGGGCGAGGACGCCGCCGCGGCTCATCCGGGCCTGGTCGGTCTCGCTGAGGTGGGCGGTGAGGCCCGTGCTCTGCTCCCACAGGCCCCAGGCGAGGGAGACACCGGGCAGGCCTGCCGCGCGGCGGTGGGCCATCAGGGCGTCCAGGTAGGCGTTGGCGGCCGCGTAGTTGCCCTGGCCGGCGGAACCGAGGAGTGCGGCGGCGGAGGAGAACACCACGAACGAGCGCAGGGCGGGCGCGAGTTCGCGGGTCAGCTCGTCCAGGTGCCGTACGGCGGTGGCCTTGGGGGCGAACACCCCGGCGATCCGCTCCTCGGTGAGCGCGCCGATCACACCGTCGTCCAGGACGCCGGCGAGGTGCACCAGTCCGGTCAGGGGGTGCTCGGCCGGGAGGGCGCGCAGCAGTCCGGCGACCGCGTCCCGGTCGGAGACGTCACAGGTGACGACGGAGACGGCCGCGCCGAGTCCGGTCAGCTCGGCGGTGAGTTCGGCGGCGCCGTCGGCGTCGGGGCCGCGCCGGCCGGCCAGCACCAGGTGCCGTACCCCGTGCCGGGCGACCAGGTGCCGGGCGACGAGCGCGCCGAGCGAGCCGGTGCCGCCGGTGACGAGGACGGTGCCGTCGGGGTCGAAGACGGCGGTGGGGCCGGCGGCGGGGGGCTCGGTACCAACCCCGAAGTCGGCCTGGGAGTCGGCCGCGGGTATCTCCGTACCGGCCACGGAGTCGGCTGCGGACGCCTCGGCACCGGCTTCGGCACCGGCCTCCGAGTCGGTCTGCACATCGGCCGCGGGTATCTCCGTACCGGCCTGGGAGCCGACCGCGGACCCCCCGGCATCGATCTCGGCACCGGCCTCCGAGTCGGTCTGCACATCGGCCGCGGGCACCTCGGCACCGGCCCCCGCCTCGGCCGAAGTCGGCTCCGTGCCTGCCGTACCGCCGCCGTCGGCCGGCTCGGCGCGGACCAGGCGTGGTGCGGACAGGGTGGTGCCGCGGACGGCGAGCTGAGGTTCGTCGGCGGCGAGGAGCTGGGCGAGGACCGGGCCGGCGCCGGTGGCGGCGGCCGGGTCGAGGTCGGCCAGGATCACCCGGTCGGGGTTCTCGGCCTGGGCGGCGCGGACCAGGCCCCAGACCGCGGCGCCGGCCGGGTCGGTGACCGCGCTGTCGCCGCCCGCGGCCACCGCGCCCCGGGTGGCCACCACCAGCCGGGCGGTCTCCAGTCCGGGGGTGGCCAGCCAGGCCTGGAGGACGCGCAGGACGCGGGTGGCCAGGGTCTGGGCGTCGGCGCCGTCGCTGTCGGCGTCGAGGATCGCGGCGCCGGGTGCGCTGTCCCGGGCGGTGAGCGCGGTGACGTCGTCGGCGTCGGCGACGGGCACCCAGGCGGGTGCCGTGGTGACGCCTTCGGCGGCGGGCAGTCGTACCCAGTCGACGGCGAACAGGGCGTCCCGGTGGGTGCCGGCCGCGGCGCCGAGTTGCTCGGCGGAGACCGGCAGGGACACCAGGGAGTCCATGGTGAGGACGAGGGCGCCGGTCTCGTCGGCGGCCTGGAACGACAGGGCGTCGGGGCCGGCGGGTGCGACCCGGACCCGCAGCGCGGAGGCGCCCTCGGCGTGCAGGACGAGCCCGTTCCAGGCGAACGGCAGGACGTTGCGGTCGTCGTCGGGGTGGGCGAAGGCGTTGGTGTGCAGGGCGGCGTCGAGGAGGGCCGGGTGGATGGCGAACTTGTCGGCGTTCTCCCGGTGGTCCTGCGGCAGGGCCGCCTCGGCGAAGAGTTCCTCGCCGCGCCGCCACACGCCGCGCAGTCCCTGGAAGGCGGGGCCGTAGGCGTAGCCGCGGGTGACGAGGGCGGCGTAGAAGTCGTCGATGGCGACGGGTTCGGCGCCGGGCGGCGGCCAGGCGGCGTAGTCGACGGCGGGCGCGGTGGACCGGGCGGGGCTGCCGGACAGCAGGCCGGTGGCGTGCCGGGTCCACTCGCCGTGGCCGTCGTCGGCGGCGGCGTCCTCGCGCAGCGAGTACACGTCGACGGTGCGGGAGCCGTTCGGGGTCGCGCCGCCGACGGCGACCTGGACGCGGACGGCGCCCTGCGGGGGCAGGACCAGGGGTGCCTCGATCACGAGTTCTTCGAGGGTGCCGCAGCCGAACTCGTCGCCGGCGCGGACGGCGAGGTCGACGTAGACGGTGCCGGGGACGATGACGACGCCCTGCATGGCGTGGTCGGCGAGCCACGGGTGGGTGCGCAGGGAGAGGCGGGAGGTGAAGACGAGACCGTCGGTCTGGGGCAGCGGGACGACCGCGCCGAGCAGCGGGTGGTCGCTGCCGGTGACGCCGAGGGAGGCGGCGTCACCGCCGTTCGCGGAGAGCCGGATCCAGTAGTGGCGGCGGTCGAAGGCGTACGTCGGCAGGTCGACGTGGGCGCTGCGGGCGGCCTCGGGCAGGACGCCCCGCCAGTCGACGGGGACGCCGGCCGCGAAGACCTCGGCGAGGGAGGTGAGCAGCCGGCGCGGGCCGCCGTCGTCGCGGCGCAGGGAGCCGGTGACCACGGCGTCGGTGGCGCCGGTGGTGTCGGCTATCTCGGTGACGGGCTGGACGAGGACGGGATGCGCGCTGGACTCCACGAACACCGTGTGGCCCGCGGCGAGGAGGGTTTCGACGGCCGGGCCGAAGCGGACCTGCCGGCGCAGGTTGCGGTACCAGTAGCCGCCGTCGAGGACGCCGGCCTCGCGGACCCACTCGCCGGTCACGGTGGACAGGAACGGGATCGCCGGCGCCTGGCCGCGGATGTCGGCGAAGGCCTCGGTGAGGGCCTCCTGCACGGCCTGGACGTGCCGGGTGTGGGAGGCGTAGTCCACGGCGATGCGGCGCACCCGTACGCCCTGGTCGTCGAAGGCGTCCAGGACCTCGTCCAGGGCCTCGGCGTCGCCGGCGATCACGACGGAGGCCGGGCCGTTGACGGCGGCGACCTCGACGCGGTCGGCCCACCGTTCCAGCCGGCCGGTGACGTCCTCCTCGGTGAGCGCGACGGACGCCATCCCGCCGAGGCCGGCGAGCCGGCCGCGGATGACCTGGCTGCGGACGGCTACGATGCGGGCGGCGTCGTCCAGGGTGAGCGCGCCGGCCACGCAGGCGGCGGCGATCTCGCCCTGCGAGTGCCCGACCACCGCGTCCGGTACGACTCCCACGGACGCCCATACGGCGGCCAGGCCCACCATCACGGCGAAGCTCGCCGGCTGGACGACGTCCACGCGGGTCAGCAGGCCGGTGTCGGCCTCGCCGCGCAGTACGGCCGTCAGGTCCCAGTCGACCCAGCGGTCCAGGGCGCGGGCGCACTCGGCGATCCGGGCGGCGAACACCGGTGAGGTGTCGAGCAGTTCGCGGCCCATGCCGATCCACTGGGTGCCCTGGCCGGGGAAGACGAGGACGGTCTTGCCGGCGCCGGCCGCGCCGGCGGCGCCCCGGACGGTGCCGGGGGCCTGCTCGTCGCGGGCGAGGGCGGTGAGGGCGGCCAGGGCCTGGTCGCGGGTCTCGGCGACCACGACGGCGCGTTCGCCGAGGACGGCGCGCCGGGTGGCGAGGGTGCCGGCGACGGCCGCGAGCGGGGTGTCGGGGTCGGCTTCCAGGAAGGCGGCGAGCCGGCCGGCCTGCCCGGTGAGGGAGGCGGCGGAGGCCGCGGACACGACGAGCGGTACGGCACCGCCGTCGGTAGCGGCGGGTTCCGGTGTCCCGTCGTCGGGGGCCTGTTCCAGGATGAGGTGGGCGTTGGTGCCGCTGGCGCCGAAGGAGGACACGCCGGCGCGGCGCGGGCGTCCGGTGTCGGGCCACTCCCGGGCGTCGGTGAGCAGTTCCACGGCTCCGGAGGACCAGTCGACCTGCGGGGTGGGGGCGTCGACGTGCCGGGTGGCCGGCATCAGGCCGTGGCGCAGCGCCTGGACCATGTTGATGACGCCGGCGACTCCGGAGGCGGCCTGGGTGTGGCCGATGACGGACTTGACGGAGCCCAGCCGCAGCGGCTGTCCGGCGGGGCGGTCCTGGCCGTAGGTGGCGAGGATGGCCTGGGCCTCGATGGGGTCGCCGAGGACGGTGCCGGTGCCGTGGCCCTCGACCATGTCGACGTCGGCGGTGGTCAGTCCGGCGCCGGCCAGGGCCTTGCGGATGACGCGCTGCTGTGAGGGGCCGTTGGGGGCGGTGAGGCCGTTGGAGGCGCCGTCCTGGTTGACGGCGGAGCCGCGGATGACGGCGAGGACGCGGTGGCCGCGCTCGCGGGCCTGGGACAGCGTTTCGAGCAGGACGACACCGACGCCCTCGGCCCAGCTGGAGCCGTCGGCCGCGGCGGCGTAGGACTTGCAGCGGCCGTCGAAGGCGAGGCCGCGCTGGCGGGCGAAGCCGACGAAGCCGCCGGGGGTGGACATGACGGTGGAGCCGCCGGCGAGGGCCATGGAGCACTCGCCGCGGCGCAGTGCCTGCATGGCGAGGTGGATGGCGACGAGGGAGGAGGAGCACATGGTGTCGACGGTGACGGCCGGGCCCTCCAGGCCGAGGGTGTAGGCGACCCGGCCGGAGGCGACACCGCCCGCGGTGCCCAGGGCCCGCTCCAGGCTGAGGAAGCCCTCGTGGCCGCTGAGGTCGGGGGCGTAGTCCTGGTGGACGATGCCGGCGAACACACCCGTGTCGCTGCCGCGTACGGAGTGCGGGTCGATGCCGGCGCGTTCCAGGGTCTCCCAGGACACTTCGAGGAGCTGACGCTGCTGGGGGTCCATGGCGAGGGCCTCGCGGGGCGAGATGCCGAAGAACGCGGCGTCGAACTCGCCGGCGTCGTGCAGGAAGGCGCCCTCGCGGACGTACGTGGTGCCGGGGTTGTCGGGGTCGGGGTGGTAGAGCCCCTCCAGGTCCCAGCCGCGGTCCTCCGGGAACGTCGTGTAGACGTCGGTGCCGTCGGTCACCACCCGCCACAGGTCCTCGGGGGTGCGGATGCCTCCCGCGTACCGGCAGGCCATGGAGACGATGGCGATGGGCTCGGCGGCGACCGCCGCCAGCCTGCCGTTCTCCTGCTGCAGCCGCGCGTTCTCCTTGAGGGAGGCGCGCAACGCGTTGACGATCTGGTCGTCCGGGCCCGACATATCCGTCCTCCGTGGTACGTCCGCTGTCATGGGGTCAGCTCGTCCTGCCCAGAGCACGCTGCACGAGATCGGCAACGTCCATGGCGTCGATCAGGGTGTCGTCGTCCTCGGCCGGGGCCGCCGCAGCGGGCGTCCCGGACGCCGTGGCGTCCTCGGTGTCCACGAGGCCGAGCAGGGTGTCCAGGACGCCGGCGTCCCGGAACCGGGCGAGGGGGACGGTGGCGAGGGCTCGCCTGAGGTCGTCCTCCCGTCCGTCGAGCCCGTCGTCGGCGTCCCGTAGCAGTTCGGAGCGCAGGTAGCCGACGAGGGCGTCCGGTGTGGGGTAGTCGAAGACGAGGGTGGCGGGCAGCCGCAGGCCGGTCGCCACGTGCAGGCTGTTGCGCAGGTTGACGGCGGCGAGCGAGTCGAAGCCGACCTCCTGGAAGGCCTGGAGCGCGCCGATGCTCTCGGCGCCGCTGTGGCCGAGGACGGTGGCGGCGTGGCCGCACACCAGCCGGAGCAGGATGCGGTTCTGTTCGGCTTCGGGGACGTCGCGCAGGGAGTCCACGAGCCCGGCGGTGGTGTCGCCGTTCTCGGTGTCCGGCTGGGTGGCCCGCAGCGCGGCCTGTGCCTCGGGCAGGTCGGCGAAGAGCGGGCCGGGCCGTACCGAGGTGAACGCCGGGATGAAGGCGTCCCAGTCCATGTCGGCCACCGTGACGGCCTTCTCCCGGGCCTGGACGGCCTGTTCGAAGGCGGTGACGGCGATCGGCGGGGCCATGGGCAGCACGCCGCGCCGGCGGAGCTGGGTGAGGGTGTCCTCGTCCATGCCGACGCCGATCTCGTCCAGGGCGCCCCAGGCGATCGCGGTGGCCGGGTGGCCGTGGCCGCGGCGCCACTCCACGAGGGCGTCGAGGACGGCGTTGGCCGCGCCGGACGGGCCCTGCCCTCCACCGCCCCAGATGCCGGCGATGGAGGAGAACACCACGAACGCGTCGAGGGGGGTGTCGGCGAACCGTTCGGCGAGCCAGCGGGCGGTGTCGACCTTGGCGGCGAACACTTCGGTGAGTTCGGGTCCGCCGGTGTCGTCGACGGAGCTGGTCAGGGCGATGTCGGCGGTGTGGACGACGGCGGTGAGCGGCTGGTCGCCGGGGGTGTCGGCGAGGAGGCGTTCGATCGCGGTGCGGTCGGTGTCGGCGCACGCGTGGACGGTGGTGCCGGTGCCGAGGGCGGCGATGTCGGCGGTGAGGGAGGCGAGGGCGTCCTCGGGGGCGCCGGCGGTGGTGGTGACGAGGAGCCGGCGGGCGCCGGACCGGGCGAGCCACAGGGAGGCGTGCCGGCCGAGTCCCTCGGCGCCGCCGGTCACCAGGACGGTACCGGTGGGCTCCCAGCCGGTGCCGGCGGCCGGGTCGGGGGCGGCCTTGCGCAGCAGCCTGCGGGTGTGCACGCCGGACCGGCGCACGGCCAGCTGGTCGTCCTCGCCGGGGTGGCCGAGTGCGGCGAGCAGATGGCGGGCGGCGCGGCTGTCGAGGGTGGCGGGCAGGTCGATCAGGCCGCCCCAGCGGTCGCCGCGCTCCAGGGCCGCGGCCCGGCCGATGCCCCAGACGGCGGCCTGGGCCGGTGCGGTGACGGTGTCCTGGATCCCGGTGTTGACGGCGCCCCGGGTCAGGCACCACAAGGGTTGTGCGGCCCCGGCGTCGCCCAGCGCCTGCACCAGCGCGAGGGTGGCCGCGGTGAGCGGGAGGGGGTCCTGCGGGCCGTGCGCGCCGCCCGGGTCGAGCGCGAGCAGCGACAGCACTCCGGTGACGTCGTGTGCGGCGAGGACGTCCGCGAGGCGTTCGCCGAGCCGGGCGCGGTCGGCGTCGGCCACCGCGACCTCCAGCAGCACCAGGTCGAGTCCCTGGGCGGTGAGTTCGCGCAGCAGGGTGTCCGGCGGCGAGTCCGCGGGCCGCTCGGCCGGTACGACGGCCAGCCAGGTGCCGCCGGGAACGCCGGTGCCCTCCTGGTCGAGGGGGCGCCAGGTGACGTGGTAGCGCAGTTTCCCGGCGGCCGACCGTTCGCGTCGCCGGCCGCGCCAGTCGGCGAGGACGGGGACGACCGTGCGCAGCGCCTCGCGCTGGTCGGCCGCGGCCAGGTCGAGGAGGTGGGCGAGGGAGTCGGCGTCGGCCTGTTCGACGGCGGTCCAGAAGTCGTGCTCGGCGCCCTCGGTGGCGGGCCCGGCGTCCGTGCCGGTCTCCGCCTCCCGCAGCCAGTAGTGCTGCCGGTCGAAGGCGTACGTCGGCAGGTCCACCGGGGCGTCGTGGGCCCCGGTGGGCAGGACGCCCGTCCAGTCGACGGCCGCGCCCCGGACGAAGAGTTCGGCCATCGAGGTGAGCAGTCGCCGCAGTCCGCCCTCCTCGCGCCGCAGTGAGCCGGCGGCGACGGCACGCAGCCGGACGCTGTCGTCCCCTGCCTGGTCGAAGATCTCGTTCACGGGCTGGACGAGGACGGGGTGGGCGCTGGACTCGACGAACACCGAGTGGCCCTCGGCAAGGAGCGCGGCGATGGCGGGGCCGAAGCGGACCTGGCTGCGCAGGTTGCGGTACCAGTAGGCGCCGTCCAACACGCCTGCCTCGCGCACCCACTCGCCGGTGACCGTGGAGAAGAACGGCACCATGGGGGCTTTGCTGCGGATGTCGGCGAAGGCTTCGGACAGTGCGTCCTCGATCGCCTCGACGTGGCGGGTGTGGGAGGCGTAGTCCACCGCTACCCGCCGCACCCGCACCCCGTCGGCCTCCAGCGCGGCGAGGGCCTCGTCCAGCGCCTCTGCGTCACCGGCGATCACCACGGAGGAGGGACCGTTGACGGCGGCGACCTCAACACGGCCGTCCCAGGCGGCAATGCGCTCCGCAGCCTCGATGTCGGAGAGTGCCACGGAGGCCATACCACCCCGGCCCGCCAACCGCCCGGCGATCACCTGACTGCGCACCGCGACGATCCGCGCCGCATCCTCCAACGACAACGCACCGGCCACACACGCGGCCGCGATCTCCCCCTGCGAATGGCCCACCACCGCGTCCGGTACGACCCCGACCGACGCCCATACGGCGGCCAGGCCCACCATCACCGCGAAGCTCGCCGGCTGCACCACGTCCACCCGCTCCAGCAGATCGACGTCACCGCGAAGGACAGCCTCCAAGTCCCAGTCCGCCCAAGGCGCCAAAGCCCGGGCGCACTCGGCGATCCGCTCCGCGAACACTGGCGAGATCTCCAGCAGTTCGCGGCCCATGCCGGTCCACTGCGCGCCCTGGCCGGGGAAGACGAGCACGGTCTTGCCGGGGCCGCCGGAGCCGGGGAGGGTCCCGGTCACCAGGAGCGGGCTGCTCTCGCCCCGGGCCAGCGCGCCCAGCCCGGCCAGCGCCTCCGCGCGCGACCCGGCGACGACCACGGCCCGCTCCGACAGCAGGGCCCG
Organism: Streptomyces sp. NPDC023481; assembly: GCF_055560195.1. NCBI lineage: Bacteria > Bacillati > Actinomycetota > Actinomycetes > Kitasatosporales > Streptomycetaceae > Streptomyces > Streptomyces sp. NPDC023481. Next base: position 8,928 of record NZ_JBVHJE010000029.1, on the reverse strand, counting down.
CCGGGCGACGAGCGCGCCTCCGACCTCGGCCACAGCGGCCTCCGTGGCACCGGCGAACGCCGCCAGGCGCCCGGCCTGCGCGGCGAGGGCGGCCGTACTCCGGGCCGACACCACCAGCGGTACGACCCCGGCGGGTACCGTCGGCCGGGCCACCGGCTCGGTGTCGGGCGCCTCCTCCAGGATGACGTGCGCGTTGGTGCCGCTCGCGCCGAACGAGGAGACGGCGGCCCGGCGCGGGCGGCCGGACCGGGTCCATTCGCGGGCCTCGGTGAGCAGTTCGACCGCGCCCGCCGACCAGTCCGCCTGCGGGGTGGGCTCGGCGACGTTCAGGGTGGGCGGCAGGACGCCGTGCCGCATCGCCTCCACCATCTTGATCACACCGGCGACCCCGGCGGCGGCCTGCGTGTGGCCGATGTTCGACTTCACCGAGCCCAGCCACAGCGGCTCCTCGCGGTCCTGGCCGTAGGTCGCCAGCAGCGCCTGGATCTCGATCGGGTCGCCGAGGACGGTGCCGGTGCCGTGGCCCTCGACCGCGTCCACGTCTGCGGGGTCCAGACCCGCGGCGGCCAGCGCGCTGCGGATGACCCGCTGTTGGGAGGGCCCGTTGGGGGCGGTGAGGCCGTTGGAGGCACCGTCCTGGTTGACGGCGCTGCCGCGCAGTACCGCCAGCACCCGGTGGCCGTTGCGCCGGGCCTCGGACAGCCGCTCCAGCAGGACCACGCCGACGCCCTCGGCCCAGCCGGTGCCGTCGGCGGTGGAGGAGTACGCCTTGCAGCGGCCGTCGGCGGACAGGCCGCGCTGCCGGGAGAACTCCAGGAAGGCGTCCGGGGTGGCCATCACGGTGGCGCCCCCGGCGAGCGCGAGCGAGCACTCGCCGCCCCGCAGCGCCTGGGCGGCCAGGTGCATGGCGACCAGGGAGGAGGAGCAGGCGGTGTCCACGGTGACCGCGGGACCCTCGAAGCCGAAGACGTACGACACCCGGCCCGAGGCCACGCTGGCGGCCGTACCGGTCATGGTGTAGCCCTGCACGTCCTCGGGGACCTGGCGCAGCCGGGTCACGTAGTCGTGGTGGACGATGCCGGTGAACACGCCGACGTCCTGGCCGCGGGTGGACAGCGGGTCGATGCCGGCCCGTTCCAGGGCCTCCCAGGAGGTCTCCAGCAGCAGCCGCTGCTGCGGGTCCATGGCGAGGGCCTCGCGCGGCGAGATGCCGAACAGCTGGGCGTCGAACCGGGCGGCGTCGTGCAGGAAGCCGCCCGCCCGGGTGTAGCTGGTGCCGGGGTGGGCCGGGTCGGGGTGGTAGAGCCGGTCGATGTCCCAGTCCCGGTCGGTGGGGAACCCGGAGATGGCGTCGCGCCGGTCCATCACGAGCTGCCAGAGGTCCTCGGGGCTGTTGACGCCGCCGGGCAGCCGGCTGCTCATGGCGATGATGGCGATCGGCTCGTCGGGGTCGGCCGTGCCGCGCCGGGCGGGGACGGGCATCTCCTCGCCGGTGCCGAGGAGTTCACCGCGCAGGTGGTCGGCGAGCAGCGCCGGGGTGGGGTGGTCGAAGACGAGGCTGCTGGGCAGGCTGACGCCGGTGAAGTCGTGCAGCCGGTTGCGGAGTTTGACGGCGGTGAGCGAGTCGAATCCGAGGTTCTTGAACGGCTGCCCCTCGTCGAAGCCGTCGGCGTCCCGGTGCCCGAGAACGACGGCCGCGCTCTCCCGGACCAACTCCAGCAGGATTCGCCGCTGTTCAGCGTCGGCGAGCCCGGCGAGCCGAGCCGCCAGATCGTTGCCGTCGGCTTCCGGTGCACGCCGGATGACGCGCCGGGTGGGGGCGGGCTCGAAGGGGGGTGCGGTGGCGGTGGTTTCGGGGGTGCCGTTCCCGGCGCTGGGGGTAGGGGTGGGGTCGGAGCCGTCGGTCGCGGCGGGGTCGGATCCCGGGGCGGCACCCTCGCCGGCGGAGCCGGAGACGGACGCGGCGGGAGCGGTTACAGGCGTGGGGCCCGGGGTCGCGGCGGGGACGGCCCCCGGGGCGGTGTTCCGGCCGGCGGAGCCGAGGGCGGACGCGGTGGAGGCGGTTTCCCGGGCGGAGTCCGTCGGCGCGGCGAGGTCGGCTTCCGAGGCGGCGGTGCGTTCGCCGGCGGAGCCGAGCTCGACCGAGGTCGGAGCGGCTCCCGGGGCCGTGCTCTCGCCGGCCGTGAACGCGACGGGGCCGAGGAGGGCCACGGGGCGGCCCTCGGGGTCGGCCAGTTCGACCAGGTGCCGGCCGTCGGCGGCCGGGGTGACGCGCGCCCGCAGTGCGGTGGCGCCCACCGCGTACACGGCGAGGGTGGCGCACTCCGCCAGGGCGCCACTGCCCGAGGCCTGGGCGGCGAGCCGTAGGGCGGTGTCGAGGAGCACGGGGTGGACGGTGAACGCGTCGGCCTGATCGGTGAGTCCGGCGGGTAGGGCGAGGTCCGCCAGGATCCGGCCGTCCTGCCGCCACAGGCCGCGCACCCCCTCCGGGGCGCCGGTGTCCGCGGGCTCGTCCGGCCAGGCGCGCAGGTCGACGGCGTGCCGCGGGACGCCGGGCACCAGGGTGGCGCGGGCGTGCCGGAGCCACGGTTGCGCGTCCTGTCCGGCCGGGCGGCTGTGCACGGTGACGCCGCGTGTCCCGTCGGGGGCGGCCGCGTCCACGAAGACGCGGATCTGGAGGTCGCCGTGCGCGGGGACGGTGAGGGGCGCGTCGACGGTGATCCGCTCGACGCTCCCGCCGCCGGCCTCGTCGCCGGCCCGGACCAGCAGCTCCAGCAGGACGCCCGTCCCCTCGGTGCCGGGGTCGCGCGCGGACAGCCGGCCGGTGAGGACGACGCCGGTGCCGCCGTGCGCGCCGGGGACCTCCACGACACCGCGCAGCAGCGGGTGCCCGGCGGACCGGGCGCCGAGCGCCTCGGCGTCGGTGGCGGCTGTGCCGTCCACCCAGTACCGCTGGTGCTGGAAGGCGTAGGTGGGCAGGTCGGGGCCGACGGCCGGGCCGGGCCGGCCGAGGACGGCGGTCCAGTCGACCGGGACGCCCCGCACGTGCAGTTCGGCGAGCGCGGTGCGCACCGCGGTGTCCTCGGGGGTGTCGCGGCGCAGGGTGGTGACGCAGCCGCGGGTGTCCGGGCCGAGTGTGCCGAGGGCCAGGGCGCTCAGGGCGCCGCCGGGGCCGAGTTCGAGGTGGGTGACGGCGCCCTGGTCGCGCAGGGTGGTGACGGCGTCGGCGAACCGCACGGCGTGCCGGGCCTGGTCGGCCCAGTACTCGGGGGTGGCGAGCAGCCCGTCGTCGGCGAGGTCCCCGGTGAGCGTGGAGACGACGGGGATGGTGCCCGGCCGGTAGCGGAGCCGGGCGGCGACGGCGCGCAGCTCGTCGAGCACCGGCTCCATCAGCGCGGAGTGGAAGGCGTGGCTGACCGGCAGCCGGCGGGTGCGGTGGCCGTCCCGGGCGAGGCGCCCGGCGACGGCGACGACGGCGTTCTCGGTGCCGGACAGGACCAGGGCCCGGGGCCCGTTGACCGCGGCGATCCCGACGGTGCCCGGGGCATCGGCGAGCAGCGGCGCCACCTCGGCCTCGGTCGCCTCGACGGCGGTCATCGCGCCGCCCTCGGGCAGCGCCTGCATCAACCGGGCCCGGGCTGCGACGAGTTCGGCGGCGTCCGCGAGGTCCAGGATGCCGGCGGCGTGCGCGGCGGCGATCTCGCCCACCGAGTGGCCGGCGAGCAGGCCGGGTCGTACGCCCCAGGAGGCGAACAGCCGGAACAGCGCGGTCTCCAGGGCGAACAGCCCGGTCTGGGTGTAGAGGGTCTGGTCGAGCAGCGCGGCCGGGGCGGTGCCGGGCTCGGCGAACACCACGTCCTTCAGGGGGTGTTCGAGGCCGTCCAGGTGCCGTTCCACGGCGGCGCAGGCGGCGTCGAACGCCTCGCGGAACACCGGGTGGGCGGCGGCGAGTTCGCGGCCCATGCCGGCCCACTGGCTGCCCTGCCCGGTGAACAGGAAGGCGAGTGTGCCGTCGGCCGGGCCGCCGGTGACGGTGTCGGCGCCGGTGGTGCCCTCGGCGAGCGCGCGCAGGGCGTCGGTGAGCCGCTCCCGGTCGGCGGCCAGGACGACCGCGCGGTGGTCGAGGTGGGCGCGGGCGGTGCCGAGCGCGTAGGCCGTGGCGCCGAGCGGGGTGTCGGCGCGTTCCGTCACCCAGTCCGCGAGCCGGGCGGCCTGTCCGCGCAGTCCGGCGGCGGTGCGGGCGGAGAGGGGGAAGAGGAGGAGGGAGGTGCCGTGGTCGTCGGCCGGCCGGGGGCTGTCCGTCGGCACGGTCTCGGGGGCCTGTTCGAGGACCAGGTGGGCGTTGGTGCCGCCGATGCCGAAGGCGGAGACGCCGGCCCGGCGCGGGCGGCCGGTCTCGGGCCAGTCGCGGGCGTCGGTGAGTACCTCGACCGCGCCCGCGGACCAGTCGACGTGGGTGGAGGGCCGGTCGACGTGCAGGGTGCGGGGCAGCAGGCCGTGCCGCATCGCCATGACCATCTTGATGACCCCGGCGACACCGGCTGCGGCCTGGGTGTGCCCGAGGTTGGACTTCACGGAGCCGATCCACAGGGGCTGTTCGCGGTCCTGGCCGTAGGTGGCGAGGAGGGCCTGCGCCTCGATCGGGTCGCCGAGGACGGTACCCGTGCCGTGCGCCTCGACCGCGTCGACGTCCGCCGGGGTGAGCCCGGCGCCGGCGAGGGCCCTGCGGATGACGCGCTGCTGCGCGGGCCCGTTCGGGGCGGTCAGGCCGTTGGAGGCGCCGTCCTGGTTGACCGCGCTGCCCCGGAGCACGGCGAGCACCTGGTGACCGTGCCGCTCGGCCTCCGAGAGCCGCTCGACCAGCAGTACGCCCACGCCCTCGGACCAGCCGGTGCCGTCCGCGCCGTCCGCGAACGCCTTGCACCGGCCGTCGGGGGCCAGTCCGCGCTGCCGGGAGAACTCGACGAAGGTCTCCACGTTGCCCATCACCATCACACCGCCGGCCAGTGCCATGGAGCACTCCCCGTTGCGCAGTGCCTGCGCGGCGAGGTGGATGGCGACCAGGGAGGAGGAGCAGGCGGTGTCGATGGTGACGGCCGGGCCCTCGAAGCCGAAGTGGTAGGCGACGCGGCCCGACACGACGCTGCCGGAGCCGCCGGTGAGGCGGAAGCCCTCGGCGTCGGACGCGTGGTGCATCCGTACGGTGTAGTCGTGGCTGTTGACGCCGACGAAGACGCCGATGTCCCGGCCGCCCAGACCGGTGGGGTCGATCGCGGCGCGTTCGAACGCCTCCCAGGACGTCTCCAGCAGCAGCCGCTGCTGCGGGTCCATGGCGAGGGCCTCGTTCGGGGAGATGCCGAAGAAGGCCGCGTCGAAGCCGGGCGCGTCGTCTAGGAACGCACCGTGCCGCACATAGGTCGTGCCGGCCTTGTCGGGGTCGGCGTCGTAGAGCCGGTCGATGTCCCAGCCGCGGTCGGCGGGGAACTCGGTGACGGCGTCGACCCCGTCGGCCACGACCCGCCACAGGTCCTCGGGGCTGTGCACCCCGGCGGGGAAACGGCAGGCCATCGCGACGATCGCGATCGGTTCGTCGGCCGCGGCACGATCCGCGGTGGACGCGGGGTCGGTGGACGCGGGGTCGGTGTCGCCGACGAGCCGGGCGCGCAGGTGCTCGGCGAGCGCGGCCGGCTTCGGGTAGTCGAAGACGACGGCCGAGGGCAGGGTGAGACCGGTGGCGGTCGCCAGCCGGTTGCGCAGTTCCACCGCGGTCAGCGAGTCGAAACCGGCGTCCTTGAAGGCCCGGTCCGCGCGGACGGCGTCGGCGGTGCCGTGCCCGAGCACGTCGGCGGCATGGCGCCGGACCAGGTCCAGCAGCAGGGCCAGTCGGGCCGCCGGGTCCAGCGCCGTCAGGCGGTCGCGCAGGCCGCCCCGGTCGGCGGTGGCGGCGGCGCGGGCCGGCGTGCGCGGCGCGGGCGCCAGGCCCCGCAGCAGCGGTGCCACGGGTTCGGTGCGGGCGGCCGCGCGCAGGGCGGGCAGGTCCAGCTTGGCGGCCACCGGGGCGGCGGGCAGTCCGGTGTCGGGACGCAGGGCGAGGTCCAACAGCGCCATGCCCTCGGGTTCGGACAGGGCGGCCATGCCGAGCCGCCGGTTGCGGTGCAGGTCGGCGGCGCCCAGGTGCCGGGTCATGCCGCTGGCCCGCTCCCAGTAGCCCCAGGCCAGCGAGGTCCCGGGCAGCCCCTGCGCGCGGCGCCGCCGGGCCAGCGCGTCCAGGGCGGCGTTGGCGGCGGCGTAGTTGGCCTGGCCGGGGTTGCCGAAGACGTTCGCGGCCGAGGAGAACAGCACGAACGCGGCGAGGTCGCGGTCCCGGGTCAGCTCGTCCAGCAGCAGGGCCGCGTCCAGTTTGGGCCGCAGGACGGTGTCGACGCGGTCCGGGGTGAGGGCGGTGACCACGCCGTCGTCCAGGACACCGGCGGTGTGCAGGACGGCGGTCAGCGGATGCGCGTCGGGTACGGCGTCCAGGGCGGCCGCCAACTGGTCCCGGTCGGCGGTGTCGCAGGCGACGACCGTGACGGTGGCGCCCAGCGCGGTCAGCTCCTCGGTCAGCGGGGCCGCGCCGTCCGCCGCGGGGCCCTGCCGGCTGAGCAGGAGCAGCCGGCGGACACCGTGCTCGGCGACCAGGTGTCGGGCGGTCAGTGCGCCGAGCGTGCCGGTGCCACCGGTGATCAGCACGGTCCCGTCCGGATCGAGCGCCCGGCCCGGCCGTCCGGTACCGCTCTCCCCCGCCGGCCCGCCGGCCCGGGCCAGCCGGGGCACCTCGGCGCCCGCGGCTCCGAGGCGTACCACCGGTTCGCCACCGGCGAGCAGGCCGGGCAGCGCGGCCCGGACCACCGCGCCGGCGTCCTGCCCCTCGCCCAGGTCCGCGCACTCGACCAGCACGATCCGGCCGGGATGTTCGGACTGCGCGGACCGCAACAGCCCCCGTACGGCGGCCGCGGCGAGATCCGTGTCGTCCGCGCCGGTCGCCACGGCCAACCGGGTGCGCTCCAGGGCGGGTTCGGTCAGCCACGCCTGGAGGACGGCGAGCGTGGCGGCCAGCGCGGTACGCGGCTCGGTCACCGCGGGGTCGACGACGTACAGCAGCGCGTCCGCGTCCCCCGCACCGGCGGTGACGTCCCGCGCGGCCCGCACGGTGACGACGGACGGCGTACCGTCACCCGGCGGCAGCGGCAGCGGCGTCCACTCGACCTGGAACAGCGCGTCGTGGGTGAGCGCCTCGGCGAGTCCGGCGGACACCGGGTCGAACCGTGCCGGCAGCACCGCGTCGACCCACAGCACGGGCCGTCCGGCCGGATCCGTCAGGTCGAGCCGGGTGCCCTCTCCCTCCGCCCCCGCCGACCGCACGGTGACGGCACTCGCGCCGGACGCGCGCAGGCTGACCCCGCGCCAGGTGACCGCGAGCGTCCCGGCGGGCAACGCCGTCCGCACGGCCGCGTCGAGCAGCGTCGGGTGTACGCCGTACCGGTCGGGGTCCCCGGCGGCCTCGCCGAGGGCCACCTCGACGCCGGGTCCGCCGGCCGACCGGTCACCGGTGGCCGCCGGGGACGGCGCGAGCGTGCCGTGCGCGTGCCGCGTCCACGCCTCGTCCAGCGCGGCGTCGTCCGCCCGCGAGTACACCTCGACCGTCCGCCGCCCGGCCCCGTCGGCCGCGCCGACCACGGTCTGCACACCCCGGCCACCCCGCACCGGCAGCACCACCGGCCGGTCGATGGTCAGCTCCGCCACGACCGGCGCACCGGCCTCGTCGCCGAGCCGGACCGCCAACTCCACCAGGGCGGCGTTCGGCACCAACACCGCGTCGTTCCCGACGAGATGCTCCGCCAGCCACGGCTGCGACCGCAGGGACCACCGCGAGGTCGTCATGAACCCCCCGGAGTCGGGCCGCCCGACCACCGCGCCGAGCAGCGGGTGATCGGCGCCGGTCTGCCCGAGAGCGGCCGCGTCCGCCGCGGGGGCGGGCTTCAGCCAGTAGTGGCGGTGGTCGAAGGCGTACGTCGGCAGGTCCACCCGCACGGCGTCGGCACCGACGGGCAGGACGCCGGTCCAGTCCAGTTCCAGACCCTTGACGAAGACCTCCGCCATCGACGTCAACAGCCGCCGCAAACCGCCCTCTTCACGGCGCAGGGAGCCCGTGGCGACGGCCTCGGTCCCCGTCTCGTCCACGATCTCGCTCACCGGCTGAACAAGGACCGGGTGGGCGCTGGACTCGACGAACACCGAGTGGCCCTCGGCAAGCAGCGCGGTGATCGCCGGGCCGAAGCGGACCTGGCTGCGCAGGTTGCGGTACCAGTAGCCGCCGTCCAACGCGCCTGCCTCACGCACCCACTCGCCGGTGACCGTGGAGAAGAACGGCACCTTGGGGGCTTTGCTGCGGATATCCGCGAACGCTTCCGAGAGTGCGTCCTCGATCGCCTCGACGTGGCGGGTGTGCGAGGCGTAGTCCACCGCGACCCGGCGGACCCGCACCCCGTCGGCCTCCAGCGCGGCCAGGGCCTCGTCCAGCGCCTCAGCGTCACCCGCGATCACCACGGAGGAGGGACCGTTGACGGCGGCGACCTCAACTCGGCCGTCCCAGGCGGCGATACGCTCGCCAGCCTCGATGTCGGAGAGCGCCACGGAGGCCATACCACCCCGGCCCGCCAACCGCCCGGCGATCACCTGACTGCGCACCGCGACGATCCGCGCCGCGTCCTCCAACGACAACGCACCGGCCACACACGCGGCGGCGATCTCCCCCTGCGAATGGCCCACCACCGCGTCCGGCACGACCCCGACCGACGCCCATACGGCGGCCAGGCCCACCATCACCGCGAAGCTCGCCGGCTGCACCACGTCCACCCGCTCCAGCAGATCGACGTCACCGCGAAGGAC
>NZ_JBVHJE010000028.1:0-46400 GCF_055560195.1 Streptomyces sp. NPDC023481 | reverse complement strand
GTTGATAGGCCGGATCTGGAAGCACGGTAACGTGTGGAGGTGACCGGTACTAATAGGCCGAGGGCTTGTCCTCAGTTGCTCGCGTCCACTGTGTTAGTTCTGAGGCAACGACCGTTGCCGGTTCAGAGCAGAACGCATAATAAAAAAGTGTGCTTGTTCGCTCGAAACCATTAGGGTTTCGGTGGCCATAGCGTGAGGGAAACGCCCGGTTACATTCCGAACCCGGAAGCTAAGCCTCACAGCGCCGATGGTACTGCAGGGGGACCCTGTGGGAGAGTAGGACGCCGCCGAACAATCTTTGGAGGACCCCTGGTCCCAGCGTTCAGCTGGGACCAGGGGTCCTTTTGTTTTTACAATGCTTGCGGTACCGAAGACAGGAGTCACCATGTCCACCAACTCTCCCGACGACCGACCGGAGCGCGACCAGCGGCGACGGGACAGTGGTGACCGGGGTGACCGCGGCGGCTTCCGGCGCGACAACGACCGGCGCGACAACGACCGGCGTGGTGGTGACCGTGGCAGCTACGGGCGCCGCGATGACCGCCGTGACGACCGGAGCGACGACCGCCGTGGTGGCGGCTTCCGCCGCGAGGGCGACCGCGGTGCGCGTCCCGGTTTCCAGCGGGACGACCGCGACCGCGGCGACCGTGGCGGCTTCCGCCGTGACGACCGCCGTGACGACCGCCGTGACGACCGCGGGGACCGCGGTGGGTTCCGGCGGGACGACCGCGGCGGTGACCGTCCCTCGTACCGTCGTGACGACGACCGCGGTGGCTACGGCCGGCGCGATGACAACCGTGGTGGCGGCTTCCGTCGCGACGACCGCCGTGACGACCGTCGGGACGATCGCGACCGTGGCGACCGCGGCGGCTTCCGCCGCGACCAGGACCGGCGCGACGACCGTAGGGACGACACCCGCGACGACCGCCGTGGTGGCGGTTTCCGCCGCGAGGGCGACCGCGGCGGCCGCCCGCCGTTCCGCCGTGACGACCGTCGCGATGACCGCCGGGACGACCGTGGCGGGTTCCGGCGGGACGACCGTGGCGGTGACCGCCGGGACGACCGTGGCGGTGACCGCCCCTCCTACCGCCGCGACGACGACCGTGCCGGCTATGGCCGCCGCGACGACGACCGCGGTGGCGCCCGCCCCTCGTACCGTCGCGACGACGACCGCCGCGACGACCGTGGCGGTGACCGTCCCTCCTACCGCCGCGACGACGACCGCGGTGGCGCCCGTCCCTCCTACCGTCGTGACGACGACCGCGGCGGCTACCGCCGTGACGACCGTCGCGATGATCGGCGTGACGACCGGCGTGACGACCGGCGTGACGACCGGCGTGACGACCGTGGCGGCTTCCGGCGGGACGACCGCGACCGTGGCGACCGCGGCGGGTTCCGGCGTGACGACCGCCGTGACGACCGTGGTGGCCGTGGTCCCCGCAGGGACGACCGCGGGGACCGTGGGGGACGGCCCGGCGGTTTCCGGGGCCGGGACGGCCGGGACGGCCGGGACGACCGCCGTGGTGGCGGCCGGTTCCGTGACGAGCGGGACCGGGACCGGGAGCCGATCAAGCGGCTGCCGATCCCGGAGGACGTCACCGGCGACGAGATCGACAAGGACGTCCGGCAGGAGCTGCAGAGCCTGCCCAAGACGCTCGCCGAGGACGTCGCCAGGAACCTGGTGATGGTCGCCCGGCTGATCGACGAGGACCCCGAGGGCGCCTACGGCTACTCCAAGGTGGCCCTGCGCCTGGCGTCCCGCGTGGCCGCCGTACGGGAGGCCGCCGGGTTCGCCGCGTACGCCAACCAGAAGTACGGCGAGGCACTCGGCGAGTTCCGGGCCGCCCGGCGGATGACGGGCACCGTGGAGCTGTGGCCGGTGATGGCCGACTGCGAGCGCGGGCTCGGCCGGCCGGAGAAGGCGCTGGACATGGCCGGCGCTCCCGAGGTGCACAAGCTGGACAAGGCCGGTCAGGTCGAGATGCGGCTCGTCGCGGCCGGTGCCCGGCGTGACATGGACCAGCTGGACGCGGCCATCGTGACCCTGCAGAGCCCGGAGCTGGCCTCCAACTCGGTGCAGCCGTGGACCGCGCGCCTGCGCTACGCCTACGCCGACGCCCTGCTGGCCGCCGGCCGGGAGCCTGAGGCGCGGGAGTGGTTCGCGAAGGCCGTCGAGGCCGACCGGGACGGCAGCACGGATGCCTCCGACCGGCTCGCCGAGCTGGACGGGGTGGAGTTCGTCGACGCCCTGGCCGAGGACGCGGCCGAAGGGCCCGACGAGGTGGCGGAGTCCGGTGCGGCGGACCGGTCCGGTGAGCCCGGCGGCGCCTCCGCGGTGGACCGCGACGAGGACCGCGAAGAGGACCGCGACGAAGACCGCGACGAGGACTGACGTCGGTCCTGAGCAGTGAGAAGAGGGCAGGCCCCCAGGGAACGGGGTCTGCCCTCTTCTGCGTGGTGCCGGTGGCCGGCCGCTCAGATCTCCAGCGCGCGCAGCACCAGCCCCGAGGCCGGCTTCGGGCCGAACGAGGTCGACTTGCGGGGCATCCGCACGCCCTGCCGGGCCAGGTCGAGCACGACCTCCTCGCGGACCGGGTGCATCAGGACGGCCGTGCTGCCGTCGTGTTCCGCCTTCTCGACCGTCGCGGCCGTGTCGTGGATGTAGGCGATGTGGGCAGGGGAGTCCTCGGGGATGTGCCAGACGTGTTCGAGGAGCGTGGCGTGCAGGACGGTCGCGTCGAGGGAGCGCCAGGCGGCCGGGCGGTCCGCGGGGATCGTGCGGGCCAGCAGGTCCGGGTCCGGGCGGTCGAGCAGGTGGAAGGCGCCGTCGCCGGCCAGCAGGAAGGAGTTGCCCGCGCAGGAGGCGTCCGCGAGGGCCTCCAGGGCCTGCGCGAGGGGCACGTCGAGGTGTCGTACCCGGAACAGGCCCTCCACCGCCGTCAGCGCGTCCGCGACCGGAAGGCCGTGCAGCAGCCGGTGGATGGCGCGGACGCGCAGCGGGTAGCGCCCGGTGTCGACCAGGAGCACCAGGCCGTAGTCCCAGGGGCTGGGCGAGGGGTGCTCGGTGCGCAGCCGCCGGTAGGTGGCCCAGCGGTGGTGGCCGTCGGCGATCAGGGCCTGGCGGGTGGCCAGGTCGGTCTGGATACGGGTGAGGTCGTCGGGGTCGGTCACGGACCACAGGCGGTGCTGGAAGCCGTCCTCGGTGGTCGTGGCCAGCAGGGGCGGGCGGGCCGCCGTACGCTCGACGACCTCGGCCGCCGTGCCGTCGCCCCGGTAGGTGAGCAGCAGCGGTTCGAGGTTCGCGCGCGTGGCGCGCATCAGGGCCGCGCGGTCCGCGACCACGGGCGGCATGACGTCCTCGTGCGGCAGTACGGCACCCTCGGCGGGCTCCGTGACCTTCAGGGTCCCGATGACCCCGCGCTGGAGCATGCCGTCGCCGTCGCGCTGCTCGTAGACGTAGAGGCCCGGTGTGGGGTCGGCGGTGAGGACGCCCTCGTCCAGCCAGCGGCGCAGGGTGTCGGCGGCCTGCTCGGTGCGGGCGCTGGGGGTGCCGGCCTGGGGCAGGATCAGCCGGACGATGTTGTACGGGTCGGCCGACTGGAGGTGGTGCAGGCCGTCGGGGCGTACGACGACGTCGTAGGGCGGAGAGGTGACGGAGGCGAGGCTGCCGACCCGGTCGGGGTCGTAACGAAGGCCTCGGAACGGGGTCAGTTCCAGGCCTCGACGCGGTGTTGCCTCCCAGTGACCTGCTGTGTTCATCCCGGCATCGTACGTGTGTCAGTGGCGTGCGGGATGATCGGGGGAAAGGCGAGTGAACGAGGAGCGATGTGGACATGAGCCAGGGCGTCAGGACGAGGCCCGAGGGCAGTGGGCGGCCCCTGAGCGAGGCGTACGACACGGCGCTGCTCGATCTGGACGGGGTGGTGTACGCGGGCGGGAGCGCGATCGCGCACGCGGTCGACTCGCTGGCGGTGGCCCGGTCGGGCGGGATGCGTCTCGCGTACGTCACCAACAACGCGCTGCGGACCCCGGACGCGGTGGCCGGGCATCTGACGGAGCTGGGCATACCGACGGGCGCGGACGACGTGATCACCTCCGCGCAGGCCGTGGCGCGGCTGATCAGCGAGCAGGTGCCGGCCGGTGCGCGGGTGCTGGTGGTCGGGGGTGAGGGGCTGCGGGTGGCGCTGCGCGAGCGCGGCCTGGTGCCGGTGGAGTCGGCGGACGACGATCCGGCGGCGGTCGTGCAGGGCTATGGCGGGCCGGATCTGCCCTGGGGGCGGTTCGCGGAGGCGTCGTACGCGGTGCGGGGCGGGGTGCCGTGGTTCGCGTCCAACACCGACCTGACGATTCCGAGCGGGCGGGGCATCGCGCCGGGCAACGGGGCGGCCGTGGAGGTGGTGAGGATCGCGACGGGCGCGCAGCCGCAGGTCGCGGGCAAGCCGCTGCCGCCGATGCACCGGGAGACGATCCTGCGGACCGGTGCCGAGCGGCCGCTGGTGGTCGGGGACCGGCTGGACACGGACATCGAGGGCGCGTTCAACGGCGGGGTGGACTCGCTGCTGGTGCTGACCGGTGTCACCGACGGGGCGCAGCTGCTCGCGGCGCCGCCGCGGCACCGGCCGACGTATGTGGACGCCGATCTGCGCGGCCTGCTGACCGGCCAGCCGGAGATCACCCGGGAGGGTGAGGGTTTCCGCTGCGGCGGCTGGACGGCGACCGCCGGGGCCGAGCGGCTGGAGCTGGCCGGTGACGGCGAGGCGCTGGACGGGCTGCGGGCGCTGTGCGCGGCGGCCTGGACGGCGGCGGGGGACGGTTCCTGCGCGTTGGAGGGGGAGAAGGCGCTGGCGAGACTGGGTCTTTGACGGTGCACCAGCCAGGGGCGGGCGGAAGTCGCCGCACCGGGATCGTGCGGCCATGCGAGGGTAGGCTAACCTAACCTGGTGTTGGTCGACAGTCCTACGGAACCGCGCGCGGAGACCGCCCCCGCGCCCCCAACCCGCCGGGCGGCGCGGGCCCTTGGGCTCCTGCTCTCGGTCCTGCTGCTGGTGCTCGTCGCCGTGGCGAGCATCGCGATCGGGGCCAAAGCGCTGCCCTTGGACCAGGTCTGGCACGGCCTGTTCCACGACACGGGCACGTACGGCGACGTGGTCGTCGACGAGCGGCTCTCGCGTACGGTCCTCGGCCTGCTGGTCGGCGCCGCGCTCGGCCTGTCCGGCGCGGTCCTCCAGGCGCTGACCCGCAATCCGCTGGCCGACCCCGGGCTGCTCGGCATCAACGCGGGTGCCTCGGCGGCGGTCGTCACGGCCGTCACCTACGCCGGAGTCACCAGCTTCACCGGCTATGTGTGGTTCGCGTTCCTGGGGGCCTCGGCGGTCGGCGCGCTGGTGTGGTTCCTCGGCGGCGGCCGGGGCGCCACCCCGGTACGGCTCGCGCTCGCGGGCACGGCGATCAGCGCGGCCCTGTACGGCTACCTCCAGGCCGTGATGATCATGGACGGTGCGGCACTGTCCAGGATGCGTTTCTGGACGGTGGGTTCCCTGGCCTCGGCCGGCTACTCGACCATCACGCAGGTGCTGCCGTTCCTCGCGGTCGGCATGGTGCTCGCGTTCGCGCTGGCCCGGCCGCTCAACGCCGTGGAGATGGGCGACGACACCGCGCGCGCCCTCGGCGCCCACCTCGACCGCACCCGCGCGCTGGCCATGCTGGCCGCCGTACTGCTGTGCGGTGCCGCGACCGCCGCCTGCGGTCCGATCGTCTTCGTCGGCCTGATGGTCCCGCACGTCGTGCGCTCCTTCACCGGGCCCGACCTGCGCTGGATCCTGCCGTACGCCACGGTCCTGGCGCCCGTGCTGCTGCTCGGCGCCGATGTCGCCGGGCGGGTCGTGGCTCGGCCCGCCGAGCTTCAGGTGGGCATCGTCACCGCGATCATCGGCGGCCCGGTCTTCATCTTTCTCGTACGACGGCGGAGGACGGCCCAGCTGTGAAGACACACTCCAGGAGTCGTGCCGTACGCACCCCCGGCGGGCTCTCCCTGCGTCTGGAGCCGCGTGTCCTGATCGTCGTCGTGCTGCTGCTGGCCGCCGCCTGCGCCGCGGGTGTCGCCCTGATCGGCACCGGCGACGCGAAGATCCCGGCGGCCGACGTGCTGCGCACGCTCGCCGGGAACGGCAACGCCTACCAGGACTTCATCGTCAACGAACTGCGGCTGCCCCGGGTCCTCGTCGGCCTGCTGGTCGGTGCCTCACTCGGCCTCGGCGGCGCGCTGTTCCAGTCCGTCTCCCGCAACCCGCTGGGCAGCCCGGATCTGCTCGGCCTGTCCCAGGGCTCCACGGCCGGCGCGCTGGTCGTGATCGTGCTGCTGTCCGGCAGCGCCTCCCAGGTCACCGTGGGCGCGCTGGCGGGGGGCCTGGCGACCGGTCTCGGCCTGTACGCGCTCGCCTGGAAGCAGGGCGTGCACGGGTACCGGCTGGTGCTGGTCGGTATCGGCGTCAACGCGGTCATGACGGCGGTCAACGGCTATCTGCTCACCAAGGCCGACCTGGTCGACGCGACCCGCGCCGTGGTGTGGATGACCGGCTCCCTGGGCGGGCGCGACTGGGACCAGGTGTGGCCGCTGCTCGGGCTGTGCGCCGTCCTGGTCCCGCTGGTCCTCGTCAACGGGCGCGCGCTGCGGATGATGGAGATGGGTGACGACGTCTCCCACGCGCTCGGCGTGCGGGTGCAGCGCGTCAGGCTGCTGCTGATGGTCTCCGCGGTGCTGCTCACCGCCGCCGCCACGGCCGCCGCCGGCCCCGTCAGCTTCGTCGCGCTGACCGCGCCGCAGCTCGCCCGCCGCCTCACCCGCTCGCCCGGGCCGAACCTGGTGGCCTCGCTGTGCATGGGGGCGACCCTGCTGGTCGCCGCCGACTGGGCCTCCCAGCGCGCCTTCGGCGCCGACCAGCTGCCCGTCGGCGTGGTCACCGGTGTCCTCGGCGGCGCCTACCTGCTGTGGCTGCTGGTCACCGAACGCCGGGCGGGCCGGATATGAAGCGGGCGCAGGGCCCGGACCCGAGCGACGCACACCCGAACACGACTAGGAGCACCGTGAACCGCCTGTCCGCCGAGAACGTCACCCTCGCCTACGACCAGCGGGTCATCGCCGAGCAGCTGTCGGTGGAGATCCCGGACAACTCCTTCACGGTGATCGTCGGTCCGAACGCGTGCGGCAAGTCGACGCTGCTGCGGGCGCTGTCGCGGATGCTCAGGCCCAGCCAGGGGCGGGTGCTGCTGGACGGACAGGCCATCCAGTCGATGCCCGCGAAGAAGGTCGCGCGGACCCTCGGCCTGCTGCCGCAGTCGTCCATCGCGCCCGACGGCATCACGGTCGCCGACCTCGTCGGGCGGGGCCGCTACCCGCACCAGGGCCTGCTGCGGCAGTGGTCGGCGGAGGACGAGCGGGTCGTGAACGAGTCGATGCGGCGGACCGGGGTCGCGGAGCTGGCCGAACGGTACGTCGACGAGCTGTCCGGCGGACAGCGGCAGCGGGTGTGGATCGCCATGGCGCTCGCCCAGCAGACCCCGCTGCTGCTCCTGGACGAGCCGACCACCTACCTGGACATCCAGCACCAGATCGACGTCCTCGACCTGTGCGCCGAGCTGCACGAGGAGCAGGGCCGGACGCTGGTGGCGGTGCTGCACGACCTCAACCACGCCGCCCGCTACGCCACCCACCTCATCGCCCTGCGCGGCGGCGCGGTGATCGCGGAGGGCGCCCCCCACGACATCGTCACGGCCGACCTGGTCGAGCAGGTCTTCGGCCTGCGCTGCCAGGTCATCGCCGACCCGGAGACGGGCACCCCGCTGGTGGTGCCGGCCGCGCGGAAGGCACGGGTCACAGCAGCTTCCTGAGCCGGAACAGGTCCAGCAGGGTCGCCTCCAGCCTGACCCGGCCCGAGCCCCAGGCGGTCGCGAAGTTCAGTTCGCCGCCGACCAGGGCCAGCAGGTCGTCGCCGGCCATGGCGAGCCTGATCTGCGCGCGGTCGCGGGGCGGGCCGGGGACGGTGTCGTCCACCTCGATGCGGCCGCCGGTCAGCCGGCCGGCGAAGGTGACGTCCAGGTCGGTGATGTGGCAGGTCACCGAGCGGTCCAGCGCGGCGGCCGCGCGGACCTCGCCCCCGGCGCCCTGCATGTTGTCCGAAAGCTTGCCCAGTGCCCGACGGCACTCCTCGATCGTGGCCATCGCCCCGACGGTACCCCAGTGGTTCGGGGTAGCGTCTGGGCATGAGCGAGTCCGTGTCCGATGCCGAGATCGGCACCGAGGCGGCGCCCGCGTCCGACCCCGCGGCGCCCGCCCCCCTGAACGTCCCCCGCACCCCCACCGGCGACGCCGAGGTCGACGCCCGGCTGGACCGGCTGGCCGACGCCGACCACCTCCCCACCGACGGCCACCTGGAGGTGTACGAGGATGTACACCGGGGGCTGCGCGACGCGCTCACCGCGCTCGACGCCCGCCCGGGACCTCCGGCGCCCTCACCGTCGTACCCGGCGTCACCGGCGCCGTACCAGAGCAGGAGCTGAACCGAACGTGGCAGGAGTCGCACGCCGCCGTCTCGACGCGGAGCTGGTCCGCCGGAAGCTCGCCCGCTCGCGCGAGCACGCCAGCCAGCTGATCGCCGCCGGCCGGGTCACCGTCGGCAAGACCGTGGCGACCAAGCCGGCCACGCAGGTGGAGACCGCGGCGGCGATCGTCGTCCAGGCCGACGACAGCGATCCGGAGTACGTCTCCCGGGGCGGGCACAAGCTCGCCGGCGCGCTGGCGGCCTTCGTCCCGCAGGGGCTCGTGGTCGAGGGCCGGCGCGCGCTGGACGCGGGCGCCTCCACCGGCGGCTTCACCGACGTCCTGCTGCGCGCGGGCGCCGCGCACGTCGTCGCCGTCGACGTCGGGTACGGACAGCTCGCCTGGTCTCTCCAGAGCGATGAACGCGTCACCGTCAAGGACCGTACGAACGTACGCGAGTTGACGCTTGAGGCGATCGATGGGGAACCGGTGGATCTTGTCGTGGGCGATCTGTCCTTCATCCCGCTCGGGCTGGTGCTGCCGGCCCTGAAGCGGTGCGTGAGGGCGGACGCCGACCTGGTGATGATGGTCAAGCCGCAGTTCGAGGTGGGGAGGGAGCGGCTGGGCAGCGGGGGTGTCGTACGGAGTCCGCAGCTGCGGGCGGAGGCCGTGCGGGCAGTGGCCGAGAAGGCCTGGGAGCTGGGGCTCGGGGTGCAGGGTGTCACCGCGAGTCCGCTGCCCGGCCCCTCGGGGAACGTCGAGTACTTTCTCTGGCTGCGGGCGGGTGCACCCCGGGTGGACCCGGCCGACGTCGACCGTGCAGTGGCGGAGGGGCCGCGTTGACACAGAACCTGGCGCGTACGGTTTTCCTGCTCGCCCACACCGGGCGGCCCGCGGCGATCCGCAGCGCGGAACTCGTCGTCAAGGGCCTGCTGCGGCATGGCATCGGGGTGCGGGTGCTGGAGGAGGAGGCGCGCGACCTGCCGCTGCCGGACGAGGTGCAGCTGGTCAAGGAGGCCACCCCCCAGTGCCTCGACGGGTGCGAGCTGCTGATCGTGCTCGGCGGCGACGGCACCCTGCTGCGCGGCGCGGAGTTCGCCCGGGCGTCCGGGGTGCCGATGCTCGGCGTCAACCTCGGGCGCGTCGGGTTCCTCGCGGAGGCCGAGCGGGACGACCTCGACCGGGTCGTGGACCGGGTGGTGGCCCGGTCCTACGAGGTCGAGGAGCGGATGACCGTCGACGTCGTCGTGCACCGCAACGGGGACATCGTGCACACCGACTGGGCGCTGAACGAGGCGGCCGTGCAGAAGGCCGGCGCCGAGAAGCTGCTGGAAGTCGTGCTGGAGATCGACGGGCGGCCGGTGACGGGCTTCGGGTGCGACGGGGTGGTCCTGTCGACGCCCACCGGATCCACCGCCTACGCCTTCTCCGCCGGGGGACCGGTGGTGTGGCCGGAGGTGGAGGCGCTGCTGATGGTGCCGATCAGTGCGCACGCGCTGTTCGCGAAGCCGCTGGTGACCTCGCCGAACTCGGTGCTGGCGGTGGAGGTGCTGCCGCACATCCCGCCGGGCGTGCTGTGGTGCGACGGGCGGCGGACCGTGGAGCTGCCGCCGGGGGCGCGGGTGGAGGTGCGGCGCGGGGCCGTGCCGGTGCGGCTCGCCCGGTTGCACCATTCGTCCTTCACGGACCGGTTGGTGGCGAAGTTCGCGTTGCCCACCACGGGATGGCGGGGGGCGCCGCACCACTCCTCGGAGTGACAAGGGCGGGCCATGTGCACTCCCCGCCCCGGACCTCGTATGGTCTGTTCCGTGTTGGAGGAGATGCGGATACGGTCGCTCGGGGTCATCGACGACGCTGTCGTCGAGCTGTCGCCGGGGTTCACCGCCGTCACCGGTGAGACGGGTGCGGGCAAGACCATGGTGGTCACCAGCCTGGGGCTGCTGCTCGGTGGCAGGGCGGACCCGGCGCTCGTGCGGATCGGGGCGGAGAAGGCGGTCGTGGAGGGCCGGGTCGCCGTACCCGCCGGCACCGCCGCCGTCGTGCGCGCCGAGGAGGCCGGGGCCGAGCTGGACGACGGGGCCCTGCTGATCAGCCGTACCGTTTCCGCCGAGGGCCGCTCCCGGGCGCACCTGGGCGGCCGCAGTGTGCCCGTCGGGCTGCTCGCCGAGCTGGCCGACGACCTGGTGGCCGTGCACGGGCAGACCGACCAGCAGGGGCTGCTGAAGCTGTCCCGGCAGCGGCAGGCGCTGGACCGGTACGCGGGCGACACCGTCGCCGTGCCGCTCGCCAAGTACACCGAGGCGTACAAGCGGCTGCGGGCCGTCTCCGCCGAGCTGGAGGAGATCACCACGCGCGCGCGTGAGCGGGCGCAGGAAGCCGACATGCTGCGCTACGGGCTCGACGAGATCGCCGCCGTGGAGCCGCGGGCCGGGGAGGACGTGGAGCTGGCCGAGGAGGCCGAGCGGCTCGGGCACGCCGAGGCGCTGGCGTCCGCCGCGACGGCCGCGCACGCCGCCCTGGCGGGCAACCCGGAGGACCCCGAGGGCATCGACGCCTCGACGCTCGTCGCGGGCGCCCACCGGGCCCTGGAGGCGGTGCGGGCGCACGATCCGTCGCTGGCCCAGCTCGCCGACCGCATCGGCGAGATCGGCATCCTGCTCGGTGACGTGGCCGGTGAACTGGCGGGGTACGCCGACGACCTCGACGCCGACCCGCTGCGGCTGGCCGCGGTGGAGGAGCGCCGGGCCGCGCTGACCGCGTTGACGCGCAAGTACGGCGAGGACGTGAGCGCGGTCCTGTCCTGGGCCGAGCGGAGCGCGGCGCGGCTGACCGAGCTGGACGGCGACGACGAGCGGATCGGGGAGCTGACCGCCGAGCGCGACGCCCTGCGCACCGAACTGGGCGGGCTCGCCCAGGCGCTGACGGACGCGCGGACGGAGGCCGCCGAGCGGTTCGCCGCCGCGGTGACCGCCGAGCTGGCCTCGCTGGCGATGCCCCACGCGCGCGTGTCCTTCGACATCCGGCAGACCGAGGACCCGGAGGGCGTCGAGGTCGGCGGCCGGCCGGTCGCCTACGGCTCCTCGGGCGCAGACGAGGTCGAGCTGCTGCTCGCCCCGCACCCGGGCGCCCCGCCACGGCCCATCGCCAAGGGCGCCTCCGGCGGTGAGCTGTCCCGCGTCATGCTGGCCGTGGAGGTCGTGTTCGCGGGCACCGACCCGGTGCCGACGTACCTGTTCGACGAGGTCGACGCCGGTGTCGGCGGCAAGGCGGCCGTCGAGATCGGACGGCGGCTGGCCAAGCTCGCCAGGACCGCGCAGGTCGTCGTGGTCACCCACCTGCCCCAGGTCGCCGCGTTCGCCGACCGCCAGCTGCTGGTGGAGAAGACCGACGACGGCTCCGTCACCCGCTCCGGCGTGAAGGTCCTGGAGGGCGAGGAACGCATCCGCGAGCTGTCCCGGATGCTGGCGGGCCAGGAGGACTCCGAGACGGCCCGCGCCCACGCCGAGGAACTCCTGGCGACGGCCAGGGCCGACGCCTGAGCCCGGGCCGGGCGCTCCTCCCCGCGCTGGGGGCGTGCGTTCCCGGTTTCGCGCCGGGGTGGCGGTCGGGGTGGGAAACCGGCGCGCGGGGGCTGCTCCCGTGCGCCGTCGGACCGGCCGGCGTTGCCCGGTGAGACGACCGGGGGAGTGCGCGGGCACGGCCGGCGCGGGCGGCTGACCTCGTCGGACGCCCGCGCACGGCGTTCGGCCGGGGCACGGGTTCCTTCACCCGTGTGGGTGATGTGCTCCGGCGCATTGCCCCGGGCCGCCGCGCGGTACGCCCTCCCGAATGGCCCTGAACGGCCGTACGGGCTGGCATGCTTGACGGGGAAGACGGGGCGGGCAGGGGGTCCGGACGGTCCGCGCGGGAGGCGCGCGAGGTGCGTCCCTCCGCCCCCCGCAGCCCGCTACCTTCTGTACGTTCCCTCGTGACCGCCCCCGCCGTGAACCAGGAGCCCCGGCCCCCGTGACCCCCGTGAGCAGCAAGGCACCGCACGGCCAGTCGCCGCTGCGCACCGTGCAGGTGCTCGGCGGAGGCAACGCCGGCAGCAGCGCGCACGTGCGCTCCCTGGCCGAGGGGCTCGTGGCGAGGGGCGTGCGCGTCACGGTGTGCGCCCCCGCCGAGGCGGACCGCGCCTACGACTTCACCGGGGCCGGCGCCGACCACGTGCACGTGCCGCGCAGCAGCGACCCGGTCTCGGTGGCCGCGCTCCGCACGGCCTGCGCCCACGCCGACCTGGTGCACGCGCACGGCCTGCACGCCTCCTTCCGGGCCGTGCTCGCGCTCGGCGGCCGCACCACCCCGCTGGTGGTCACCTGGCACAACCGGGCCCACGCCGAGGGCCCGCGGGCCCATCTGCTGCGGATGCTGGAGCGACGGGTGGTGAAGACCGCGGCCGTGGTCCTCGGCACCAGCTCCGACCTGGTCGACCGGGCCCGGCGGACCGGCGCCCGGGACGCCCGGCTCGCTGCCGTCGCCCTGCCGGCCCGGCGCCGGCCCGGCGGCCTCCTCGGCGCGGCCGCCCCCGGTCCCGACGCCCCCGACGACGGCCTGGACGACCCCGACCGGCTGCGGCCCAAGATCCGCGCCGAACTCGGCGCCACCGGACGCCCGTTGCTCATCGCCGTCGGCTCCCTGGACCGCCACCGCGGCTACGACGTGCTGCTCGACGCGGCCCGCACCTGGCGGGACCTGGACCCGGCACCGCTCGTCGTCGTCGCCGGCGAGGGCCCACTGCGGCCGGTGCTGCAACGGCGGATCGAGGACGAGGAACTGCCGGTGCGGCTCATCGGCCACCGGGACGACGCCTCCGAGCTGCTCGCCGCCGCCGACCTGGCCCTGTTGACCAGCAGATGGGAGTCGCGGTCCGTGCTCGCCCAGGAGGCCCTGCACGCGCGCGTGCCGCTCGTCGCCACCCGCGTCGGCGGCATCCCGGACCTCGTCGGCGACGCCGCCGAACTCGTCCCCTACGGCGACCCGGACGCCCTCGCCCACACCGTCGTCCGCCTGCTCGCCGAGCCGGAGCGGTGCGCGCTGCTGCGGGAGCGCGGCGCGCGACAGGCCGCCACCTGGCCCACCGAGGACGAGACGGTCGCCCAAGTGCTCAGCGTGTACGACGAGTTGACCCAGCCGAGACCGCTGGCCTAGCTAGGGCACGTGCCGGCGGGCGCGCAGGGCCAGGCTCAACGCCAGTACCGTCTGCGGGTCGTCGAGGTCGGTGCCCAGCAACTCCCCGATCCGGGCCAGCCGGTTGTACAGCGTCTGCCGGTTCAGGTGCAGCTCGCGGGCCGTCTCCGCCTTGCGGCCGGCGTGCGCGAGATAGGTCTCCAGGGTCGGCAGCAGCGGCGGCTTGGAGCGGTGGTCGTGATCGCGCAGCGGGCCGATCGCGCGGTCCACGAACGCCGCCAGGTCCGGGTGCTCGCGCAGCCGCCACAGCAGCAGGTCGATGTCGAGGCGCCGGGCGTCGTACCAGGGCCGGTCGGTCAGGCCCTGGGCCGCCGTCGCCGTCTCCGCCGCGTGCCGCAGCCCCGCCGAGGCCGCCGCCCAGCCGCCCGCCACCCCGACGACCACCACCGGCGGCGGCGAGCCCGGCCGGCGCATCCCGGCCCGCTCCACGCCCGCCCGCAGCGCCGCCGCCACCCGGTCCGCGACCGCCGCCCGCTCCGACTCCGAGCGCAGCCCCAGCAGCACCAGCACCCGGCCCTCCACGGGCCGCACCCCGAGCAGCACCGGCACGCCCACCGCGGCCAGCTCCTCGGAGACCGCCCGGGCCAGCACCGCCCAGCCCCCGCCGGGAGTGAGGGTGTCCCCGATCCGCATCACCACCGGAAGCAGCGGGCTGCCGCCGGGTTTGAAGCCGAGGACCCGGGCCTGCGCCGGGGCGTCCTCCGCCGTGATCCGGCCCTCGGCGAGATCGGTGAGGAAGTCGCCGCGCCCGCGCGCCGCCAGCTCCTCCTCCTGCCGGGCCTGCATCAGCACCACGGCCAGGATGCCCGCGGCCCGCTCGGCGGCGATCCGGTGCACCGGGGACAGCGGGGAGCGCACCGGCAGCAGCACCAGGCGGGCCCGCACCGAACCCGCCGTACCCGGGCCGCCGCCCGGCACGTCCACCAGCACCGAACCCGCGGGCGGCGGGGCCTCCTTGTGCGGGCCGCGCAGCCCCTCCCACACCTGGAGCGGGTCCGCGCCCTCGGGCCCGGCACCGGCGGCGTACAGCAGCCGGCCGTCGGCCGTCTCCAGGAACACCGGGTTGTCGCCGAAGTCGGCGAGGATGCCCAGCACCTGCGGCACCCCGCCGCCGCCCAGCAGCGCCTCGGTGCAGCGCCGGTGCACCTCCTCCGCGCGCTGGAGCAGCGCGTAGTGGCCGTTGACGATCTCGGTGTGGATCTCCTCGGTCACCGTCACGAACGGCACCTCGCGGTGCAGCTGGACCAGCGGCAGACCGGCCGCCCGGGCCGTGTCCACCAGGGCGGCCGGCAGCCGGGCGAACCGCGGGCCCAGCTCCACCACCAGGGCGGCGATCCCCCGCTCGGCCAGGGTCCGCACGAACGCCCGCTGCTCGGCCGGCCGGGTGCCCAGGCCGTAGCCGGTGGTGAGCAGCAGCTCACCGCCCTTGAGCAGCGAGGCGATGTTCGGGACCTCGCCCGCGTGCACCCAGCGCACGGTACGGCCGAGCCGGTCGGCGCCCGCCAGGACCTCCGGGAGTCCGCTGCGCAGCCCGGGCAGCTCCAGTGCCCGCCGCACGGTGATGCCGGCGCCCTGGGTGTCGAGTCGGTGGTCCGTACGGCTGTCCATGCGGCGACGCTACCTGCGACGACCTCCTCAGGACAGCTCCCGGCTACAGCGGCCGGACGGTGTGGTTGAAACGGAAGACGTTGTCGGGGTCGTACCGCCGCTTCACCTTCTCCAGACGCAGCAGGTTCCCCTCGCCGAGTCCCGCCCGGACCCGCTCGGGGCCCTCGTCGCCGACGAGGGTGAGGGGGACGGCATCCGCGCTCCAGGGGCGTACGCCGGCGCACACCTCCCGGACCCAGGCGAGGGCCCGCTCGTCGTCGGCCGGGTCCGTCCAGCGGGCGTAGGGGTGCACGATCCAGGCCGCCCGCTGGTAGGGCAGCGAATGATCCGTGGCCGCGGCGGCGACCGATCCGCCGAGCGGCAGCAGCATGAGCCGGGAACCCGGCACCGGCAGGTCCGCCGCGAGGGCGCAGACGGCGTCCACGGCCGCGTCGGGCAGACCGGTCAGACACCGGGCCGACCAGTTGGCCCGCATCCGCCCGGGCGGGTACGGCAGCCCCAGCGCCCAAGCGCCGTACACCTCCGCCTCGTGCGGCAGCGCCGTCAGCGGCCGGACCAGCGGGCGCAGCTCCTCCTCGCCGCCCGCGTACGTCACCAGGACGGCGCAGCCCGGTCCCGTCCGCCCGGACAGGCACAGTGCCGTCCCGCCCACCTGGTCCGGGCCCGCGTCGACGACCTCGCGGAACGCGCGTACCGCGGCCGGGCCGGACTCCGGCGGGTACAGCACCGCGACGGCGGCGAGCCGGGGCAGCTCGTGCAGCGCCAGGGTCAGCGCGGTCGCGACGCCGAAATTGCCGCCCGCGCCGTGCAGCGCCCGGAACAGCTCCGGGTTCTCGTCGGGGTCGGCGCGCACCCGCTCGGCGTCGGCGGTGACCAGCTCCACCCCGATGAGATGGTCCGCGACGGGTCCGACGGCGCGGTCCAGCGGGCCGGTGCCGCCGCCCAGGACGCAGCCGGCGACGCCGACGCCCGGGGCCCGGCCGACGGTCGCCGCGAGGCCGTGGGGCAGCGTGGCCCGGTCGAGGTGGGCCACCGTCGCCCCACCGCCCACCCGGGCCGCCTCGGCCGCCGGGTCGACGGTCACCTGGTGCATCCGGCGCAGGTCCACCTCCAGCGCGCCGTCCACCCGGGTGCCCGCGAGGCCGAGGCCGCCGCCGCGCACCGCGACGCGCAGGTCAAGCTCCCGCGCGAAGCGCACGGCCCGCACCACGTCCGTCACGTGCGCGCACCGGGCGATCACGGCCGGACGCCGGTCGGTCCTGGCGTTGGGGACGGCCCGCGCGTCGTCGTACCCGGGATCCCCCGGCGCGAAGACCTCGCCGGCCAGCTCCGCGCGGAGCGCCGCGAGGGCGGTGTGCGCCTTGGAAGCCATGGCCGCCCCCTTGCCGGGCCGTGGAGCGGAGGTCCGGCTTCCAGCCTAGGCCGGGGCGGCCGTGCTAGCCGCCGTAGGCGCCCGAGGCCGTCAGGCGCAGGGCCGTGTCGATCAGCGGGACGTGGCTGAAGGCCTGCGGGAAGTTGCCCACCTGCCGCTTCAGCCGCGGGTCCCACTCCTCGGCGAGCAGACCGAGGTCGTTGCGCAGCGCGAGGAGCTTCTCGAACAGCTTGCGGGCCTCGTCCACCCGGCCGATCATCGCCAGGTCGTCCGCCATCCAGAACGAGCAGGCCAGGAAGGCGCCCTCGTCGCCCGGCAGGCCGTCGACGCCCGCGTCGGAGCCCTCCGTCGGGTAGCGCAGGATGAACCCGTCCGGCGTGGACAGCTCGCGCTGGATCGCCTCGATCGTGCCGATCACCCGCTTGTCGTCCGGCGGCAGGAAGCCCATCTGCGGGATGAGCAGCAGCGAGGCGTCCAGCTCCTGCGAGCCGTACGACTGCGTGAAGGTGTTGCGCTCCTTGTCGTAGCCCTTCTCGCAGACGTCCCGGTGGATGTCGTCGCGCAGCTCGCGCCAGCGCTCCAGCGGGCCGTCCGCGTCCCCGGACTCGATCAGCTTGATCGTGCGGTCCACCGCGACCCAGGCCATCACCTTGGAGTGCACGAAGTGCCGGCGCGGGCCGCGCACCTCCCAGATGCCCTCGTCCGGCTCCTGCCAGTGGTCCTCCAGGTAGCGGATCAGCTTCAGCTGGAGCAGCGAGGCGTAGTCGTTGCGGGCCAGGCCCGTCATGTGGCCCAGGTGCAGGGCCTCGGTGACCTCGCCGTAGACGTCCAGCTGGAGCTGGTGCGCGGCGCCGTTGCCGACCCGGACCGGGGCCGAGTTCTCGTAGCCCGGCAACCAGTCCAGCTCCGCCTCGCCCAGCTCGCGCTCGCCGGCGATGCCGTACATGATCTGCAGGTTCTCCGGGTCGCCGGCGACCGCGCGCAGCAGCCACTCGCGCCAGGCGCGGGCCTCCTCGCGGTAGCCGGTGCGCAGCAGCGAGGACAGCGTGATCGCCGCGTCCCGCAGCCAGGTGTAGCGGTAGTCCCAGTTGCGCACGCCCCCGATGTCCTCCGGCAGGGAGGTGGTGGGGGCGGCGACGATGCCGCCGGTCGGGGCGTACGTCAGCGCCTTCAGGGTGATCAGCGAGCGGACCACGGCCTCGCGGTACGGCCCGTGGTACGTACAGTGCTCGACCCACTCGCGCCAGAAGTCCTCCGTCGCCTCCAGCGAGGCCTCGGGCTCCGGCAGCGGCGGCGGCTCCTTGTGCGAGGGCTGCCACGAGATCGTGAACGCGATCCGGTCACCCGGGGCGACCGTGAAGTCGGCGTACGTGGTGAGCGCCTTGCCGTAGGTCTCCGCCTCGGTGTCGAACCACAC
Organism: Streptomyces sp. NPDC023481; assembly: GCF_055560195.1. NCBI lineage: Bacteria > Bacillati > Actinomycetota > Actinomycetes > Kitasatosporales > Streptomycetaceae > Streptomyces > Streptomyces sp. NPDC023481. The sequence continues at coordinate 28,241 of NZ_JBVHJE010000028.1, read as the reverse complement.
CGAGTCCGGGCCGGCGACGGCCACCGTGCGGCCCTCGTCGTTCCGGTGCACCCAGGGCACCACCCGGCCGTAGGAGAACCGCATCCGCAGGGCCGAGCGCATCGGCACCCGGCCGGTGACGCCCTCCACGATCCGGATCAGCTGCGGGGCGCCGTCACGCGGGGGCATGAAATCGGTCACACGGACGGTGCCGCGCGGGGTGTCCCACTCGGATTCCAGGATCAGCGAGTCGCCGCGGTAGCCGCGCCGGGCGGCCGTGGGCGGCTCGGCGTCGGCGGCGTGCGCCGGGCCGAGCCGCCAGAAGCCGTGCTCCTCGGTGCCCAGCAGGCCGGCGAAGATGGCATGCGAGTCGAAGCGGGGCAGGCACAGCCAGTCCACCGTGCCATCCCGGCAGACCAGCGCCGCTGTCTGCATGTCTCCGATGAGTGCGTAGTCTTCGATGCGCCCGGCCACGTGCAACTCCAGTCGAACGGCCACGTCACACCCCCGCGCAGGGGGCTGTCGCTGATGCGGTCAAGGGGTCGTTGTTGTGCGTCGTTGAGCGGTGAAGCAAAGCAGCCCGCCGAGCCCTGAGGCAACACGACAGTCTTTGCTCAACGAACTGCCGCGCTCTCGTTGTTCCGGGTGATGTTGGCGGGGGTGTGCCGTCGTTCCGGCCGGGCTCGGCAGAGAATGTCCGAGCAGGATACGACGCACGTAGATGATCTGCGTGCCGCTCTGGGCAACCGGTGTGGGCCGAACGGGTGAGCACCGGGTGAGGACGGTGTGTCCACACCGCATCCAGAGTGACACGAGTGACCGCCGTGGCGGCAACGCGTGGGCGGCCGGCTGCGGAGCGTGGCCGGACGCCATCCCTGCCAGGCGCTGTTACGCTGGTAGCCCGTGGACCGGTGGGCGAAAACCCCCGAACCGCAGCGACGGCACCCCCGGCAGCGCCGGGCCGGAGGCCGGACCGCACCCCCCAGACCGCGACCACGGGAGCCCCCTCTTGGCCATGCCGCCCAAAACCACGACGACCAAGCACATCTTCGTCACCGGGGGTGTCGCCTCCTCGCTCGGCAAGGGTCTGACCGCCTCCAGCCTGGGCATGCTGCTCAAGGCGCGGGGCCTGCGGGTCGTGATGCAGAAGCTCGACCCGTATCTGAACGTCGACCCGGGCACGATGAACCCCTTCCAGCACGGTGAGGTGTTCGTCACCAATGACGGCGCCGAGACCGACCTGGACATCGGCCACTACGAGCGCTTCCTCGACCGCGACCTGGACGGTTCGGCGAACGTCACCACCGGCCAGGTGTACAACACCGTGATCGCCAAGGAGCGGCGCGGCGAGTACCTGGGCGACACGGTGCAGGTCATCCCGCACATCACCAACGAGATCAAGCACCGTATCCGCCGCATGGCCACCGACGAGGTCGACGTGGTCATCACCGAGGTCGGCGGCACGGTGGGCGACATCGAGTCGCTGCCGTTCCTGGAGACCGTCCGCCAGGTCCGCCACGAGGTCGGCCGGGACAACGTGTTCGTGGTGCACATCTCCCTGCTGCCCTACATCGGCCCGTCGGGTGAGCTGAAGACCAAGCCGACCCAGCACTCGGTGGCCGCGCTGCGCAACATCGGTATCCAGCCGGACGCGATCGTGCTGCGCTGCGACCGCGAGGTCCCGACCGCGATCAAGCGGAAGATCTCCCTGATGTGCGACGTCGACGAGGCCGCCGTCGTCGCCTGCCCCGACGCCCGCTCGATCTACGACATCCCGAAGGTCGTGCACGCCGAGGGCCTGGACGCCTACGTGGTGCGCAAGCTCGACCTGCCGTTCCGGGACGTGGACTGGACGACCTGGGACGACCTGCTCGACCGCGTCCACAACCCCGACCACGAGATCACCCTGGCCCTGGTCGGCAAGTACATCGACCTGCCCGACGCCTACCTGTCGGTCACCGAGGCCCTGCGCGCCGGCGGGTTCGCCAACCGCGCCCGCGTGAAGATCAAGTGGGTGACCTCCGACGACTGCAAGACCCCGGCCGGCGCCGAGGCCCAGCTCGCGGACGTGGACGGCATCTGCATCCCCGGCGGCTTCGGCGACCGCGGTGTGCAGGGCAAGGTCGGCGCGATCCGCTACGCCCGGGAGAACCGGATCCCGCTGCTGGGCCTGTGCCTGGGCCTGCAGTGCATCGTGATCGAGGCCGCCCGCAACCTGGCCGGCATCCCGGACGCCAACTCCACCGAGTTCGACCCCGCCACCGCCCACCCGGTGATCTCCACCATGGCCGAGCAGCTCGACATCGTCGCCGGGGAGGGCGACATGGGCGGCACGATGCGGCTGGGCATGTACCCGGCCAAGCTCGCCGAGGGCTCCATCGTCCGCGAGGTCTACGACGGCAAGGAGTACGTCGAGGAGCGCCACCGCCACCGCTACGAGGTCAACAACGCCTACCGCGCGGAACTGGAGAAGAAGGCCGGCATCGTCTTCTCCGGCACCTCGCCCGACGGCAAGCTCGTGGAGTACGTGGAGTACCCCCGGGAGGTCCACCCCTACCTGGTCGCCACGCAGGCGCACCCCGAGCTGCGCTCGCGGCCGACCCGCGCGAACCCGCTGTTCGCGGGCCTGGTGAAGGCCTCGGTCGAGCGGAAGATCTCGAAGTAACACACCGGTTGTACGGTGGCCGGGGTGCATACCTTCACAGGTGGGCACCCCGGCTGCTTTCTGCCGGTCTCGCGGAACGTGTGTGGGAGGACAGGGCATGACGATCAAGGACACCCCCGAGGAGTGGGAGATCCGGGCCACGGACACCCCGTTCACGGGCAACAAGACCGCCGTCCGCACGGACGACGTGGTCATGCCCGACGGCTCGGTCGCCCGCCGCGACTACCAGGTCCACCCCGGATCCGTTGCCGTCCTCGCCCTGGACGACGAGGACCGGGTCCTGCTGATCAACCAGTACCGGCACCCGGTGCGGCACAAGCTGTGGGAGATCCCGGCCGGCCTGCTGGACGTGCCCGGCGAGAACCCGCTGCACGCCGCCCAGCGCGAGCTGTACGAGGAGGCGCACGTCAAGGCCGAGGACTGGCGGGTGCTGACCGACGTGTACACCACCCCCGGCGGCTGTGACGAGGCCGTACGGATCTTCCTGGCCCGCGGCCTGTCCGACGCGGACGGCGAGCGCTTCGCGGCGGAGCACGAGGAGACCGACATGGAGCACGCGCGGGTGCCGGTCGGGGAACTGGTGCGCCGCGTCCTGGCCGGCGACGTGCACAACAACTGCCTGGTCGTCGGCGTCCTGTCCCTGGTGGCGGCGCGCGGCGCGGACGGCCTGGACGCGCTGCGGCCCGCCGACGCGCCATGGCCCGCGCGCCCCTTCACGTCCTGAACCGGCCACGGCCGGCGGCCCCCGCACCCGTCCGGGCTACTGGTGTGACGATCGCCTGATCCGATCGGGCGATCCGTCCGCCGCGCTCCTCCCGGAACGTCGCAGAGCGTGAACTAGGCTTTTCAGCGCCCGTCCGGAAGACACCGGCGGGCTTGCGCGTGCGGTGGGACGGGAGTGTGGCCCGTGACGGATCAGGCGGTGGACCCAGACGGTGCGGAACTGCCCGCACAGCCGGCCACGAAGGACCGCTTCCTGGGCCGTAGCCGGGAGTTGAAGGAGCTGCGCGCCGACATCGAACGCGCGGGCCTGGACACCCTCTCCGGCCGCAAGGCCCCTCGCGCGCGCGTCCTCCTCATCGCCGGACGCCCCGGCTCCGGACGCACCCGCCTCGCCGAGGAACTCGTCCGGCAGGTCGCCGGCCGCTACCCCGACGGAGTGCTGCGGGCCCGGCTGAGCGAGCCCGGCGGCACCCCGGTCCCGGTCGAACAGGCGGCCCGCGACCTGCTGGCCGCGCTGGAGCTGCCGGCCCCCGCCGGGGCCTCCGAGGAGGACCTGGCCGCGGCCCTGCGCGCGGCCCTCGCCGGCCGGCGGACGCTGCTGCTGCTGGACGACGCGGCCGGCGCCGACCAGGTCGACGCACTGCTCCCGGACGCCCCGGACTGCCTGGTGGTGGCCGTGTCCCAGGGCCCGCTCACCGGCATCGCGGACGTCCGCCCCTGCACGCTCGGCGGCCTCGACACCAAGTCCGCGCTGGAACTGCTCAACGGGCACACCGGCTCGGTCCGCATCACCGTCGACCCGCGCTCCGCGGAGAGCCTGGTGGAGGCCTGCCAGGGCCACCCGGCCGCGCTGGTGCTGGCCGGCGGCTGGCTCGCCGCCCACCCCAGGACCGCCGTCTCCGACCTGGCCAAACGCCTGCACGCGGAGACCGAGGGCGGCACCGACGGCACCCCGCTCTCCCGTGTCTTCCGGCTCGTGTACGAGCAGCTGCCCGGACCGGCCGCCCGGATACTACGGCTGCTGTGCCTCGCCCCGGCCGGCCTGGCCGACCCGCACACCGCCTCGGCGCTGGCCGGCTGCTCGGTCGACGCCGCCCGCACCACCCTGGACGACCTCGTCGCCCTCGGCCTGCTGCGCGCGGTGCCCACCCCGCTGCCCCAGTACGAGGTCCCCGGCTGCCTGCACCCGTTGCTGCGCGCCCTCGCCGAGAGCCAGGAGCGGCCGGCCGAGCTGCAGCTGGCCCGGGCCCGGATGCTGGAGCGGACGGTACGGCTGCTCCAGTCCTGCCGGGCGATCACCGAGACCGACAGCCCGCAGGCCCGGGAGAAGCTGAGCGGCATGCCGCCCGCGCTGCGCTTCCCCAACCCGCGGGCCGCCGCCGACTGGCTGCGCATCCGGCGGCCCGCCCTGCTGGCCTCCGCACGCCTCGCGGTGGCCGACGGCGAGCTGGACACCCTCGCCCGCCGGCTGATGTCCCAGCTGGTCAGGGCCCTGGCGGCGCATGTCGGCACGCAGGCCGCCGCACCCGACCTGTACGGCGTGCACGGCCTGGTCCTGGATGTCGCCGAGCGGCGCGGGCTGCCCCGGGAGAAGGCCGCCGCCCTGCTGAACCTGGGCGATCTGGACGCGCAGACCGGCCGCACCCGGGAAGCGCTGGCCCGCTACCGGGCCGCGCTGGACGCCGGACGCGAGGCGAACGACCCGTACGCGACCAGCCGCGCGATGGAATCCGTAGGCGGTGCCTACCAGGAGCTGGGGGACCACGACCGGGCCGCCGACTGGTTCGGCCGGGCGCTGGCCGACCGGCTGGCCCGGGGCGAGCGCCCGGAGGCCGCCCGGCTGTACGGCCGTATCGGCACCGCCCACACCTACGCCGGGCGCTACGGCGAGGCGCTCAGGAACTGGCGGGCCGCCCTCGCCGGCTACCGCAGGAGCGGTGATGTCGCCGCCAGCGCGCGGGCGTTGAGCGAGATCGCCCGGGTGCAGGAGTACGCGGGGCGGCCCGAGGACTCGCTGCGCACCTGCCTGGAGGCGGTGGAGTGGGCGCGGCGCGCCGAGGACGCGCGGCTGCAGGCCGCGGTGCAGCTGCGGCTCGCCGACACCCTGGACCGGCTCGGCGACTTCGCGGCGGCCCGCCTGCACCGCGCCGCCGCCGAGCGCATGCTGGGTGAGGAGCCCCCGGAGGACGACGCACGGCAGGAACACGCTGCTAACGCCTGCGAAATCCGTACCGCTTCCAGTGAAGATTGATGCAATGAAAGGCTAGACAGCCGGAACACCTTCATTAGACTGGCTCTGCCGCACGTTCTCCTGCGGTGTCTCCCGGTATGCCCCCGCATGTTCGGGTACGTCTGTAGTGCACCCCCATACCCTCTGAGCCAAGGACCGTGATCGACGTGAAGGTCGGCATCCCCCGCGAGGTCAAGAACAACGAGTTCCGGGTGGCCATCACCCCCGCCGGCGTGCACGAGCTGGTGCGCAACGGCCACCACGTCGTCATCGAGCGGGGCGCCGGTCTCGGCTCCTCGATCACGGACCAGGAGTACGTCTCCGCCGGTGCCGCCATCCTGGACACCGCGGACGAGGTCTGGGCCGACGCCGACCTGCTGCTCAAGGTCAAGGAGCCGATCGCGGAGGAGTACCACCGCCTGCGCAAGGACCAGACGCTCTTCACCTACCTGCACCTGGCCGCCTCCAAGGAGTGCACGGACGCGCTGCTGGAGTCCGGCACCACGGCCATCGCCTACGAGACCGTCGAGCTGGCGAACCGCGCCCTGCCGCTGCTCGCCCCGATGTCCGAGGTCGCGGGCCGGCTGGCCCCGCAGGTCGGCGCCTACCACCTGATGCGCGCGGCCGGCGGCCGCGGCGTGCTGCCGGGCGGTGTCCCGGGCGTGACCCCGGCCAAGGCCGTCGTCATCGGCGGCGGCGTCTCCGGCTGGAACGCCACCCAGATCGCCGTCGGCATGGGCTTCGAGGTGACCCTGCTCGACCGCGACATCAACAAGCTGCGCGAGGCCGACCGGATCTTCGGTACGAAGGTCAAGGCGATCATGTCCAACTCCTTCGAGCTGGAGAAGGCCGTCCTCGACGCCGACCTCGTCATCGGCGCGGTCCTCATCCCGGGCGCCAAGGCCCCGAAGCTCGTCACCAACGAGCTGGTCTCCCGGATGAAGCCGGGAAGTGTTCTTGTCGACATCGCGATCGACCAGGGCGGCTGCTTCGAGGACTCCCGCCCCACCACGCACGCCGAGCCGACCTTCCGCGTGCACAACTCGGTCTTCTACTGCGTCGCCAACATGCCGGGCGCGGTGCCGAACACCTCCACCAACGCCCTCACCAACGCCACGCTGCCGTACATCGTCTCGCTCGCCAACAACGGCTGGGTGGAGGCGCTGCGCCGCGACGAGGCGCTCGCCAAGGGTCTCAACACCCATGACGGCAAGGTCGTTTACAAGGAGGTCGCCGAGGCCCACGGCCTGGAGCACGTGGAGCTGGAGAGCCTTCTCGGCTGACGCAAAAGGCGATTCGTCAACACGGGTCGTCAACAGCACGCACCCGGCCGGACCTTGCCCGACAAGGTCCGGCCGGATGTGTGTATGGTCACTTTGCGGCTCTCGGTCAACTCGCCTCGAACGTAACCCTTCGACCGATTCGCACACCGGTGAAACCTGCTGTGCGACGGCCGTACGCCCTTGACAGCGAGATGTTTCATTGCCGACACATCCTGCCGGGTCCGGCGGATTGTGTTGCTGCGGACCGCCGACACGCCATAGAGTCGCCAACCGTCGGCATGGTGCCACGCTGACCTTGTCTAGAAGTTTCCTGGTCACCAAGGAGGTAAGACGACTTGTGAATGAGTCGACATTTTCTCCCGGGGGTGGTCAACCAGGAACGCCTGCACGGGGCCAGGGCCCCGCGGGATCCGAGGCTGTCGGCTCCGTCGCTGTGCGCACCTTCGCAGCCCACCAGAGTTCCGGTCCGCCCGCGGCCCGGACAGCACACCAGAGCATGGATGGCCATCACGTGAACGCCATGGCCGGCGACGGAAGTGGCGCGCCCCACAACCACTTCGCCGACTACGACGAACTGCCCGAGGGGCACTTCTACGACCCCGACGCCGAGTACGAGCCCGATCCCGAGTACGCGGCCACGCTCGCGCCCGACGCGGCCCGCCAGCGCCGTGAGCGCGTCGGCCCGACCGGACGCCCGCTGCCGTACTTCCCGATCCCGGGCCCGCTGACCGACCACGGCCCCGCGAAGATCATCGCGATGTGCAACCAGAAGGGCGGCGTCGGCAAGACGACGTCGACCATCAACCTGGGTGCCGCGCTCGCGGAGTACGGCCGGCGTGTGCTGCTCGTGGACTTCGACCCGCAGGGCGCGCTGTCGGTCGGTCTCGGCGTCAACCCCATGGAGCTGGACCTCACCGTCTACAACCTGCTCATGGAGCGGGGCATGTCCGCGGACGAGGTCCTGCTGAAGACGGCGGTCCCCAACATGGACCTGCTGCCCTCCAACATCGACCTGTCGGCCGCCGAGGTCCAGCTGGTCTCCGAGGTCGCGCGCGAGTCGACGCTTCAGCGGGCGCTGAAGCCGCTGCTGCCCGACTACGACTACATCGTGATCGACTGTCAGCCCTCGCTCGGCCTGCTCACCGTCAACGCCCTGACGGCCGCTCACAAGGTGATCGTGCCGCTGGAGTGCGAGTTCTTCGCCCTGCGCGGTGTGGCCCTGTTGACCGAGACCATCGAGAAGGTCCAGGAACGGCTCAACCCCGAGCTGGAACTGGACGGCATCCTCGCCACGATGTACGACTCGCGCACCGTGCACAGCCGCGAGGTCCTGGCCCGTGTGGTCGAGGCCTTCGACGACCACGTCTACCACACGGTCATCGGGCGCACGGTCCGCTTCCCGGAGACCACGGTCGCCGGTGAGCCGATCACCACCTACGCCTCCAACTCCGTCGGTGCCGCCGCCTACCGCCAGCTCGCCAGGGAGGTGCTCGCCCGGTGTCACGCCGAGTGAGTCTGCCCGGGGCCGACGAACTGTTCCGCACGACCGGGGGGATGGCGCTCCAGCCGTCCACGCCCCGGCGCGGGACCAACGGTGAGGCCCGGGTGCCGGCTCCCGCGGGGGAGAGCGACGAGGCGGCCGCCGCCGAGGACGCACCGCAGTCTGTGCCCGTCCGGGGCGGCGACGGAGAGGGAGCGGAGCACGCGGCGGCGGAGGCCGATCCGGCCGACGCCGAGTCCCGCACCCGCCCGGCGCGCCGGCAGGGGGCGCAGGAAGGTTCTGCCGCCGCGCAGCCGCGCAAGCGCGGGCGGTCGGCGGCCCGGCGGCCCAGCGGACGCGAACGACACGACGAGAAGATCACCGTGTACGTCTCGGCCGAGGAGCTGATGGACCTGGAGCACGCGCGGCTCGTGCTCCGCGGCGAGCACGGGCTCGCGGTGGACCGCGGGCGGATCGTCCGGGAGGCGGTGGCCGTGGTCCTGGCCGACCTGGAGTCCCGCGGGGACGCGAGCATCCTCGTACGCCGGCTGCGCGGGCGGTAGCGGTAGCCTGCGGGGGCCATGACCTCGAACGGACCCCCTCCCCCCGGCGCCCCCGCCGCCCGCCGGCGTGCGCTGGGGCGAGGCCCGGGCACCGCCCCGACCGAGCCGCCCGCGGCATCCGCCGAGCCGGCCGCCGAGGTCTCCGTACCGGTGGCGCCCGTCGAGGTGCCCGACGCCGAAGCTGTCCGGTCCCCTCACGAGCCCGAGGCCGAAGCCGTCCAGGCCCCTCACGAGCCCGACGCCGATGCGGCCCGGGACCCCGGGGCGCCCCAGGAGCCCGGGGCCGAGGCTGCCCAGGACACCCAAGCCCCCCACGACCCCGAGGTCCCCGACGGTGTCTTCAAGGTGCGGCTGGCGAACTTTGAGGGGCCCTTCGACCTGCTTCTCCAGTTGATCTCCCGGCACAAGCTGGACGTCACCGAGGTCGCGCTGTCGAAGGTCACCGACGAGTTCATGGCGCACATCCGGGCCATGGGACCCGACTGGGACCTGGACCAGACCACCGAGTTCCTCGTCGTCGCCGCCACCCTGCTCGACCTCAAGGCGGCCCGGCTGCTGCCCGCCGCAGAGGTGGAGGACGAGGCCGACCTGGCCCTGCTGGAGGCCAGGGACCTGCTGTTCGCGCGGCTGCTCCAGTACCGCGCCTACAAGCAGATCGCCGACATCTTCGCCGGGCGCCTCGACGACGAGGCCCGCCGGTGGCCCCGTACCGTCGGCCTGGAACCGCAGCACGCCGAGCTGCTCCCCGAGGTCGTCATCAGCATCGGCGCCGAGGGCTTCGCCCGGCTGGCGGTCAAGGCCATGCAGCCCAGGCCCAGGCCGCAGGTCTACGTGGACCACATCCACGCCCCGCTGGTCAGCGTCCAGGAGCAGGCCGGCATCGTGGTCACGCGGCTGAGGGAGCTGGGCGAGGCCAGTTTCCGGGTGCTGGTCGAGGACACCGAGGACACCCTCACGGTCGTGGCGAGGTTCCTGGCGCTGCTGGAGCTGTACCGCGAGAAGGCCGTCGCCCTGGACCAGGAGAGCGCCCTCGGCGAGCTGCTGGTGCGCTGGACCGGCGGGGACGGGAGCGAGGCGCCGGTGGTCACGGACGAGTTCGACCGGCCGCCCCAGGCGCCCGAGGAGGAGAAGAAGGCATGAGCGAGACCGCCGACCTCGACCTGAAGCCCGCGCTGGAGGCGATGCTCATGGTCGTGGACGAGCCCGCGACCGAGGAGCACCTGGCGAGGATCCTGGAGCGGCCCCGGCGGCAGGTCGGCGACGCCCTGCGCGAGCTGGCCGACGAGTACACCGCGCAGGGCCGGGGCTTCGAGCTGCGCTTCGTGGCCGGCGGCTGGCGCTTCTACACCCGCGCCGGCTACGCGCCGGCCGTCGAACGGCTCGTCCTGGACGGGCAGACCGCCCGGCTCACCCAGGCGGCACTGGAGACCCTCGCGGTCGTCGCCTACCGCCAGCCGGTCAGCCGCAGCCGCGTCTCCGCCGTACGCGGAGTGAACTGCGACGGTGTGATGCGCACCCTGCTGCAGCGCGGTCTGGTCGAGGAGGCGGGCGCGGAACCCGAAACAGGTGCGATCCTGTACAGGACGACGAACTACTTCCTGGAGCGGATGGGCCTGCGCGGCCTGGACGAGCTTCCGGAGCTCGCGCCCTTCCTCCCCGAGGCGGAGGCGATCGAGGCCGAGACCCAGGAAGGGGTCCCGTCGTTCGACCCGGACGCGCCCGACGCGCCCGGCGGTCAGGACGCAGACGACTAAGACGGAAACCTTGATGCGAAGCAGCGGCAGCGGCAAGAGCGGCGGGCGCGGTAACTACCGCGGTGCCGGCAACGACAGGGACAACAAGCAGGGGCAGGGCCGGCCCCGCAAGCCCCGCCCCGAGGAGCGCCGCTACGACGTGGGCCCCGGAGCCACCAAGGAGGGCCCCAAGTCCGGTCGCGGCGGTGCCGCGCGGGGCGGCGCCAAGGGCGGCCCCAAGCAGGGCCGCCAGGACGGCCGTACGGCCCCGGCGCGCTCCCGTGAGTACGAGACCCGGGTCGAGGAGCGCAACCGCGAGCGGTACGCCGGCAAGAAGGACGTCAGGCTGCCCAAGACCTTCCCCGGCGCCGAGCAGGAGGGCGAGCGGCTGCAGAAGGTGCTCGCGCGCGCGGGCTACGGCTCCCGGCGGGCCTGCGAGGAGCTGATCGACCAGGCGCGGGTCGAGGTGAACGGCGAGATCGTCACCGAGCAGGGCAAGCGCGTCGACCCGGAGAGGGACGAGGTCAAGGTCGACGGTCTGACGGTCGCGACCCAGTCGTACCAGTTCTTCTCGCTGAACAAGCCCGCGGGCGTGGTGTCCACCATGGAGGACCCGGAGGGCCGGCAGTGCCTCGGTGACTACGTCACCAACCGCGAGACCCGGCTCTTCCACGTCGGCCGGCTGGACACCGAGACCGAGGGTGTCATCCTGCTCACCAACCACGGCGAGCTGGCGCACCGGCTGACCCACCCCAAGTACGGCGTGAAGAAGACGTACCTCGCGGCCATCGTGGGCCCGATCCCGCGCGACCTCGGCAAGCGCCTGAAGGACGGCATCCAGCTGGAGGACGGCTACGCGCGCGCGGACCACTTCCGGGTGGTCGAGCAGACCGGCAAGAACTACCTGGTCGAGGTCACCCTGCACGAGGGCCGCAAGCACATCGTGCGCCGCATGCTGGCGGAGGCGGGCTTCCCGGTGGAGAAGCTGGTGCGCACCTCCTTCGGTCCGATCACCCTGGGCGACCAGAAGTCCGGCTGGCTGCGCCGGCTGTCGAACACCGAGGTGGGCATGCTGATGAAGGAAGTCGACCTCTAGGACGCCCGACCACCGCCCCCTTGCGCCGTCGTGCCGGCGGCGCAAGGCGGCGGTGGTCCGTGTCGATCACCGACGTGACCTGTCGGTCCCCGGAGCGCTCTGGGACGCTTGGCCCATGATCGACGACCTCGGCATCGACCTGACCCCGGTGGTCGCGCAGCAGCCCGACCCGCTGCTGTTCGCCACCGTCTCCGGAGCCCATCTCTACGGCTTCCCCTCGCAGGACTCCGACGTGGACCTGCGGGGCGTCCATCTGCTCCCCGCCGCCGACCTCGTCGGACTGCACGAGCCGGAGGAGACCCGCTCGCGGGCCTGGGTCCGGTACGGCGTCGAGCTGGACCTCGTCACGCACGACCTGCGCAAGTTCGTCCGGCTGATGCTCCGCCGCAACGGCTATGTGCTGGAGCAGCTGCTCTCGCCCCTGGTCGTGCACACCTCCGAGGCGCACCGGGAGCTGGTCTCCCTGGCCCCCGGCGTCCTCACCGGCCACCACGCCCACCACTACCGCGGGTTCGCGGTGACCCAGTGGCGGCTGTTCGAGAAGACCGGCGAACTCAAGCCGCTGCTCTACACCTTCCGCGTGCTGCTCACCGGCATCCACCTCATGCGCAGCGGCGAGATGCAGGCCCATCTGCCCACCCTGCTGGAGGAGGGCGGCGGGCCCGGTTACCTGCCCGAGCTGATAGCCGCCAAGCGGGAGAGGGAGCACGGCGCGGCCGACGTCGACCGCGAGCGCGTCGAGGCCGACGTGGAGCGGCTGCACGCCGTGCTCGACGAGGCGCAGGCCGGCTCAGCCCTGCCCGACGCAGCGGGCGCCCACGACGCCCTGCACGACCTCGTGGTCCGGCTCCGCCTGGCGGGCTGAGGCCCGGCGCACCCGGTGCAGGAAGCCGGCCACGCGCGCGTGGTCCGGCTCCGGCGGCAGCGGGCTGCCCCGCAGGGCCTCCTCGGTCTCGGCCGCCAGCCGGACCATCCACGCCTCGACCCCGGCCCACGGCACCTCGCCGCGCTTCACCGCCAGCAGGGGCTCGCGCTGCTCACCGACGTCGATCACCAGCTCGCCGGTGCGCAGCAGGTCCCGGGCGCTCATCAGCAGCCGCAGCAGGTGCATCGCGTGCTTCCAGCGCGGGGCGCCCGTCGTGCGGACGTCGGCGTCGAGCTTCCCGCGCTGGCCGAGGGCGTACCGCGTGAAGGTGTCGTACGCCTGCCGGGACAGGAAGGCGCCGCGCAGGGACAGCAGCTCGCGGCCGGTGTCGTCCACGTGCTCCACCAGCGGGGAGTGCAGGCACTCCAGGATGTTCGGGTTGCCGCGCAGCGCCAGCTCGCAGAACCGTTCCAGTTCCCAGGAGAAGCGCTCCTCGCCCGGCCCCTCCACATGCGTCGGCGGCTTGTCGAACCGCCAGAACAGCGGGGTCGGCGCGAGGAACACCCCGCGCCGGTCGGTGTCGCTGGCGTCCGTCGCCAGGCCGAAGGCGCGGGAGCCCATGACACAGGCGTAGATCGTGTGGTCGCGTACCAGGTCCTGCGGCTGCATCCCCGGAGCGTACGCGGCCCCCTCAGGTCAGACGGATCGAATTTCCCTTCACCGTGATCGAGCGTTCGGGCAGCGGCCTGGCCGCCGGACCGTGGGCCACCGAACCGTCGGCGACCCGGAACCTGCTGCCGTGGCAGGGGCAGTCGATGGTGCCGTCCGACACAGCGTTCACCGTGCAGCCCTGGTGCGTGCAGATCGCCGAGAAGGCCTTGAAGTGACCCTTCTTCGGCTGGGTGACCACCACCTTCTCCTTCGGGAACACCTTGCCGCCGCCCTCCGGGATGTCGCTCGTGCGGGCCAGCGCCTTCCCGTCGGAGCCCGCCGCCTCCTCCCCGGCAGGGGAAGCCGAGGCCGAGGCCGGCGCCGACGTCGACACCGAGGCCGGTGCCGAGGCCGGCACCGACGTCGAGACCGATGCCGGCGCGGAGGCCGGCGCCGACGACGCCGATCCCGTGGCGCCGCCCGCGTCCTTGCCGCCGCACCCCACGCATCCCAGGGCGAGCGCACCGGCGCCCGTGGCGAGAACCGTCCGCCGTGTCGCTGGCTGGGGCATGTCAGACCTCCGTACAGATGTGCATATCGGTGGATACCGGAACCCGTGCATCGTCTCAGCGAGCGGGCGGCGCACGCCCGTACCGCGCGGGCTGACTACGCTGGACGGACCAAGAACGGAACACGCATGTCAGCGAGGAGCAGCGCCGTGGCGGTACGAGCGGTCCGGGGGGCCGTCCAACTGGAGCGGGACGAGGCCGGACACATGGAGGAGCGGGTCGGGGCCCTGCTCACCGCCGTCCTGGAGCGGAACGGGCTGACCGGCGACGACCTGATCAGCATCTGGTTCACGGCCACCCCCGACCTGCACAGCGACTTCCCGGCCGCCGCCGCCCGCAAGCTCGGCATCGTGGACGTCCCCCTCATCTGCGCCCAGGAACTGGACATCGAGGGCGCCATGCCCCGGGTCGTACGGATCCTCGCGCACATCGAGTCGGACCGGCCCCGCGCCGACATCGCCCACGTCTACTGCGGCGCCGCCGCGGCCCTGCGCAAGGACATCGCCCAGTGAGAACCGCACTCGTCATCGGAACCGGCCTGATCGGCACCTCCGCCGCCCTGGCCCTCGGCGCGCGCGGGGTGACAGTCCACCTCGCCGACCACGACCCCGGGCAGGCCCGCACCGCCGCCGCGCTGGGCGCCGGCACCGACGAGGCCCCCGAGGGCCCGGTCGACCTGGCCATCGTGGCCGCCCCGCCCGCCCATGTGGCCCAGGTGCTCGCCGACGCCATGCGCCGGGGCGTGGCCCGCGGCTACCTGGACGTCGCCAGCGTCAAGGGCGGCCCCCGCCGGGAGCTGGAGGCGCTCGGCCTGGACCTCACCGCCTACATCGGCAGCCACCCCATGTCCGGCCGGGAGAAGTCCGGCCCGCTGGCCGCCACCGCCGACCTCTTCGAGGGCCGCCCCTGGGTGCTCACCCCCACCCGGGACACCGACACCGAGGTGCTGAACCTCGCCCTGGAGCTGGTCTCGCACTGCCGGGCCGTCCCGGTCGTCATGGACGCCGACGCCCACGACCGCGCCGTGGCCCTCGTCTCCCACATGCCCCACCTGGTGTCCAGCATGGTCGCCGCGCGCCTGGAGCACGCCGACGAGTCCGCCGTACGGCTGTGCGGGCAGGGCATCCGGGACGTGACCCGGATCGCCGCCTCCGACCCGCGCATGTGGATCGACATCCTGTCGGCGAACCCGGGGCCGGTCGCCGACCTGCTCTCCGACGTCGCCGCCGACCTGGACGAGACGGTCCGCTCGCTGCGCGCCCTGCAGTCCTCCGACGAGGACAAGCGCGGAGAGGGCGCCGCCGGCGTCGAGGACGTGCTGCGCCGCGGGAACGCGGGCCAGGTGCGGGTACCCGGCAAGCACGGCAGCGCCCCGCGGGTGTACGAGACCGTCGCCGTCCTCATCGACGACCAGCCCGGCCAGCTCGCCCGGATCTTCGCGGACGCGGGCCGGGCCGGGGTCAACATCGAGGACGTCCGGATCGAGCACGCCACCGGGCAGCAGGCCGGTCTGGTCCAGCTGAGCGTGGAGCCGAAGGCGGCGGGGGTGCTGACCGCCGCGCTGCGGGAGCGCGGCTGGGCGCTGCGGCAGTAGCGCGGCCGCACGCGTCCGGACGAGTGACCCGCACCCAGTAACCTTGTGCGGGGCGCTCTCGCTCCCCGCCTCCCGACCGCACCGCACCAGGAAGGTGTCCCCCCGTGGAAAACGGCGCCGCCCCGACCGCCAAGCCCGTGATCGTCGCGATCGACGGTCCCTCCGGCACGGGCAAGTCGAGCACGTCGAAGGCCGTCGCCGCGCAGCTCGGCCTCAGCTACCTGGACACCGGTGCCCAGTACCGGGCGATCACGTGGTGGATGGTGGCCAACGGCATCGACCTGGACGACCCGACCGCGATCGCCGCCGTCGCGGGCAAGCCGGAGATCGTCTCCGGCACCGACCCGGCCGCCCCGGCCATCACGGTCGACGGCGTCGACGTCTCCGGCCCGATCCGCACCCAGGAGGTCACCTCGAAGGTCAGCGCGGTCAGCGCGGTGCCCGAGGTGCGCGCCCGGATCACCGAACTGCAGCGCTCGCTGGCCGCCGGCGCCGAGGGCGGCATCGTGGTCGAGGGCCGGGACATCGGTACGACCGTCCTCCCGGACGCCGACCTGAAGATCTTCCTCACCGCCTCCCCGGAGGCCCGCGCGGCCCGTCGCAGCGGCGAGCTGAAGGGCGCCGACCTGCACGCCACGCGCGAGGCCCTGATCAAGCGGGACGCGGCCGACTCCAGCCGCAGCACCTCGCCGCTCGCCAAGGCCGACGACGCGGTCGAGGTGGACACCACCGAGCTGACTCTCGCCCAGGTCATCGAGTGCGTCGTCACCCTGGTCGAGGAGAAGCGAGCCGGGAAGTGACCGAGCCGTCCCCGCCCTCGCCGCGGGGGGCCGAGGTCGGGCGGCGCATCGGCGTCGGCCTGATGTACGGCCTGTGGAAGCCGCGGGTGCTCGGCGCCTGGCGGGTGCCGGCCACCGGCCCGCTGATCCTCGCCGTGAACCACTCCCACAACATCGACGGGCCGATGGTGATGGGCGTGGCGCCCCGGCCCACCCACTTCCTGATCAAGAAGGAAGCCTTCGTCGGCCCGCTGGACGCCTTCCTGACCGGCATCGGCCAGCTGAAGGTGGACCGCACGGCCGCCGACCGCGCCGCCATCGGCCAGGCCCTCGGCGTGCTGGCGGCCGGGGGAGTGCTGGGCATCTTCCCGGAGGGCACCCGGGGCGAGGGCGACTTCGCCTCGCTGCGCGCCGGGCTCGCCTACTTCGCGGTGCGCGGCGGGGCACCGATCGTGCCCGTGGCCGTCCTGGGAAGCTCCGAGCGGCCCGGACGGTTGAGCAGGGCGCTGCCCCCGCTGCGCTCCCGGATCGACGTCGTCTTCGGCGACCCGTTCGATGCGGGCGACGGTACGGGGCGGCGTACGCGCCAGGCGCTGGACGAGGCGACCGAGCGCATCCGGAAGCAGCTCACCAGCCATCTGGAAAACGCCAGGCGCCTGACCGGGCGCCGGGCGACACTTGAGTAGTGGATCAGCCCATGCGGGGCTTTTCCACCGATCACCACGAATGAACAACGAGGTACGGACTTCATGAACGACGACATCCAGCCCGGCGACTCGGCTGAGCACGAGTACGACCACGGGGCTCTCGGCGACGCCGAGTACGCGGAGTTCATGGAGCTCGCCGCGGTCGAGGGCTTCGACATCGAGGACGTCGAGGGCGCCATCGAGGCGGCGGGCCACGGTCCGCTGCCCGTGCTCGCCATCGTCGGCCGCCCCAATGTCGGCAAGTCGACCCTGGTGAACCGGATGATCGGCCGCCGTGAGGCGGTCGTGGAGGACCGGCCGGGCGTCACCCGCGACCGCGTCACCTACGAGGCCGAATGGGCCGGCCGCCGTTTCAAGGTCGTCGACACCGGCGGCTGGGAGCAGGACGTCCTCGGCATCGACGCCTCCGTGGCGGCGCAGGCCGAGTACGCGATCGAGGCGGCCGACGCGGTCGTCTTCGTGGTGGACGCCAAGGTCGGCGCCACCGACACCGACGAGGCGGTCGTCCGGCTGCTGCGCAAGGCCGGCAAGCCGGTCGTGCTGTGCGCCAACAAGGTCGACGGCCCGAGCGGCGAGGCCGACGCGTCCTACCTGTGGAACCTGGGCCTCGGCGAGCCCCACCCGGTGTCGGCCCTGCACGGCCGCGGCACCGGCGACATGCTCGACGCCGTCCTGGAGGTCCTGCCGGACGCGCCCGAGCAGTCCTTCGGCACCGCGATCGGCGGCCCCCGCCGCATCGCCCTGATCGGCCGCCCGAACGTCGGCAAGTCCTCCCTGCTGAACAAGGTGGCCGGCGAGGAGCGGGTCGTCGTCAACGAGCTGGCGGGCACCACCCGCGACCCGGTGGACGAGATCATCGAACTCGGCGGCAAGACCTGGAAGTTCGTGGACACCGCGGGCATCCGCAAGCGGGTCCACCTGCAGCAGGGCGCCGACTACTACGCCTCGCTGCGCACGGCCGCCGCCGTGGAGAAGGCCGAGGTCGCCGTCGTCCTGATCGACGCCGCCGAGTCCATCTCCGTGCAGGACCAGCGGATCATCAGCATGGCGGTCGACGCGGGCCGCGCGATGGTCATCGCCTTCAACAAGTGGGACACGCTGGACGAGGAGCGCCGCTACTACCTGGAGCGGGAGATCGAGACCGAGCTGGGCCAGGTGGCCTGGGCGCCCCGGGTCAACGTCTCGGCGCGCACCGGCCGGCACATGGAGAAGCTGGTCCCGGCGATCGAGACCGCGCTGGCCGGCTGGGAGACCCGCGTCCCCACGGGCCGTCTGAACGCCTTCCTCGGCGAGCTGGTCTCGGCCCACCCGCACCCCGTCCGGGGCGGCAAGCAGCCGCGCATCCTGTTCGGCACCCAGGCCGGCACCAGGCCCCCGCGGTTCGTGCTCTTCGCCTCCGGCTTCATCGAGGCGGGCTACCGGCGGTTCATCGAGCGCCGGCTGCGCGAGGAGTTCGGCTTCGAGGGCACCCCGATCCACATCTCGGTGCGGGTGCGCGAGAAGCGCGGCACGAAGAAGAAGTAACGGCGGTACGACGTGAAGGGCGGCCCCCGGTTCTCCGGGGGCCGCCCTTCACGTCCGGGTGCCGCTCACGCGCCCCGGCGCTGCCCCGGCGGCAGGGCAGCGGCCGGGACGTAGTGCATCCCGGTCTCGTGCTGCCGGCCGAGCGTGCCGACCCGCTGCCACTGCGACTGCTGCCGGGCGCTGTAGGCCCCCGCGCTGTAGGCGCTGTACGAGCTGCTGAACGACCCCGGCCGGTGGCCGCCGTACGTGCCCGAGCCGTCCGGGAGGTCCCCGAAGGCGCTGAACCTCAGCCCCTCCTCGCCGCTGCGGTCGCCCGGCAGGGTCCGGAAGGCCTTGACCCACTCCGCGTAGAGCGAGTCGTAGATCGGCGTGGCCGACGATCCACTGGCGGGCTCGTGCGCCGCCCGGGCGGACGGCACGGACGAAAAGGACCGGCGGGGAGGAGTGTCGTATGCGTGCACGTATGTCCCAACGACGGGAACGTCAAAGGGATGCGGCCCCGCAACCCGTGAGGGTCACGCACCGCGGCCGCCGCCCGGGGAAGGCGGCTGTCAGGTGCCGGCGAGGGGGAGCGCCACGGCGACCAGCTTCCCGTTGGCGGCGGCCTTGTCCAGCGCGTCGCGCAGCAGGTCCTCGCGGGGCTGGCGGCCGATCGACCCCACCGGTGCCGCGAACATCAGCACCTGCTGGTGCTTGTTGGCGGCGGCCCGCCAGCTGTCGGTCACCTGGAGCGGCTGGTGCGCCTGCCACCAGGCCACCGGCTGCCCCCCGTTCCCCGAGGGCTGCAGCACCGCGTGCAGCTGGCCCATGGCCAGCAGGACCGACCAGCCGTGCAGCACCGGGGGGACGGACGACAGCTCGGTCACGGGCATGAAGCCCTGCTCGATGAGGAGCGGAAGGAAGTCGTCGCCGGCCGTGGTGGTGCCCGGACGGGCGATGGGCGAGGTCGGCTCGACGACGAGCGCCGGGTGCAACTCGCCGTCGATCAGGACGAGTCCGCTGGTCACGCCGAGCACGGCCTGCTCGGGCACGGCCTTGTGCGGGGCACCGTCGGCCAGGTCGCCGCCGACGGCGCCGATGGACCGGACGGCGCCCTGCAGCTGCTCCTCGGTCACCTGGACGACCTGCGAGGGCAGGCAGCCGGCGTGGGCGAAGGCGAGGACGGCGGTCTCGTCGCCGACGAACAGAACGGTGCTGGTGCGCTCCTGCTCGGAGTCGCCCGGGGTGCGACAGGACGTGCAGTCGTAACTGCCCGGGGCGTTCTCTCCGGCGAGCAGCCGGTCGGCTTCTTCGTCGCCGATCTCGGCGCGTACGGCGTCGCTGACGTCGAGCATGCGCGGCACGGGTGGCTCCCTCGGGATGCGGTGCTGGGGTCGGCCGGGTGGCTCCCGCCCGATGAGCCCCGGGGCTCAGGGCTCATGAAGAAGACAACGGACGTCCTGTGGTGGGGGTCACGCTCCGAGGGGGACCGGTTCGCACCATCCACCGCACAGCGTCACTGTAGGTGACTGTACGCGTTCGGACCGTCAACTCGGTGCGCGGTCAAGGAACTTGAAAGGGTGATGTGAGTCACGGTTTGCTCCGGACGGTGATCGACAAATCGGGAAATCAGCGGATGTAGTGGGTGGCCGGAAATCGCCGCTACCCGTGGTAATGCCCAACTGGCCTGGAGCGAAGACGAGTTGGTTGATCCGGGCGGCTCGTCCTCCTTACATTCCTCCGCCGTGTGCAACGAGCACCGCTCGGGTACGTCCGCCGGCCGGCACCAGGCAGAGCAGCATCGCCGACACCGGTCACGGCGGGCGGGGCGGACGCGCGAGACCGCGGCCATACGCGGCGCCGCGCGCCCCGCCCTGGGGGAGCCCGGGTTCGTGGAGAGGGATCTACATGTCCGAGTGTGCCGATACCACCCGTAACACCGCCCGTCCGGACAGCGCCCGCAAGGGCCGTACGACGGCCGCCCTCGCCGGAGCCGCGCTGCTGGCCCCGCTGGGACTGCTGGCCGCGACCGGCAACGCCGCCGCGGCGGACAACGGGGTGTGGGACCGCATCGCCCGGTGCGAGAGCGGCGGCGACTGGCACATCAACACCGGCAACGGCTACTACGGCGGACTCCAGTTCTCCGCCTCGACCTGGCGCGCCTACGGCGGCGCCGCCTACGCCCCGACGGCCGACCAGGCCTCCAGAAGCGCGCAGATCGCCGTCGCCACCAAGGTCCAGGGCGCCCAGGGTTGGGGCGCCTGGCCGGTCTGCTCGGCCCGGGCCGGGGCGTCCGGCGCCGCCCCGGCGGACGCCCACGCCGATTCCTCCGGTACGGCGGCCTCCCGCGGCGGCGCGACGACGCGGTCCGCCCCCGTCAGGTCCGCCCCGGCGAAGGCACCGGGCCGGGCGGCCGGCACCGGGCGCGCGGCCCCGCACGGCGGCTACACCGTCCGCGAGGGCGACACCCTGAGCATCATCGCCGCCCGGCACGGCACCACCTGGCAGCGGCTCTACGCCGCCAACAAGGCCGTCATCGGCGACGACCCCGATCTGATCGTGCCCGGCCAGCGCCTCGCGCTCTGAGCGCCGGACCCGGCCCGCCGGACAGCCGCCGTCCCGTCCCGGGACGGCGGCTGTCCGCTGTCCCCGACCGCCGGGGCGTCCGGGCGATCGTGTGGCGAATGTGTGAAATTCCCATGCGCCGTCAGCAGGCGTGAGGAGAGCGGGGATTGCGCGGGGAATCGCCTCCTGGGCCACCCCTGTGGCCGGTCACGGTGCATTACTCCGGGAAATTCGACGGCGCTCTCCGGCGCGCGTGAATTCTGCTCGATTACCCCGGTGAGCCGAACGGAAACCCCCGTACGGGTGACGGAGTTCGAGCAAAACGCGGCCCGCGGGCTGTGACAGAAGCGTGACGGGGGTCTGACCCTTCTCTTACCCGGACCTGCCGGACTAGCGTGGCCGCATGGCACCGATTCCCACTCCGCCAGCGGAGCCCCAGGACAGTCCGGACGGCTACGTCGGCCTCGACGCCGCGCACGCCCAGCGGCTCGCTCGGCAGCGCGGCTGGTCGACGGTACGGTCCCTGCCGCCGGGCGCGATCATCACCATGGAGTACCGGGCCGGACGGCTGAACTTCGAGGTGCGGGACGGCCGGGTGGCCCGCGCCTGGAAGGGCTGACCCCTCCCCGCGGCAGGCCGGCGGCCCGGTCGCGCGTACGGCGAAGGCCCCGCCCCCGGATGGGGAGCGGGGCCTTCGCCGTGGCGTGGGGCGGTGGTGCGTACCGGGACCCGCCGCCGTTCCCGCTGTCAGCCGCCGGTCAGGGGGCGGGCCGACGGGGACGTGCCGCGCGGCAGGCGCTCGGCGTGTACCAGCCGGTCGGCGCCCGGCGGGCGGCGGCTGCCGGCCGGGGTGACCGGGGTGCGCTCCGAACGCGTCGTGTGCGGTCCCGGCGCCAGGTGCGCCACGCCCCGGGAGGCCCGGGTCGAGGAGACCGGCTCGCGGACCGGCACCGGCTGCCCGACCGGTGTTCCGCGGGTCTTGAGCAGCACCGGCCGGACCGGGACGGCCGGTTCGGGTGCGGGCAGGCCACGGCGGGCGCGCCAGCGGTCGCGCAGGTCGAAGAGCCACAGCTCGGCCTTGGCGATCAGCGGCTCGAACCAGGGCAGCGCGAGCAGGATCAGCAGGCCCGCGGCCCAGCCCAGCAGCACGTCGCTCAGCCAGTGCGTACCGAGGTAGACGGTGGTGAGGCCGACGCCGAGCGAGGTGACGGCGGAGAGGGCCGACAGCCAGCGGCGCGCTCTCGGGGTGGAGGCCAGATACGCCAGGATTCCCCAGGTCACCACCGCGTTGGCGGTGTGGCCGCTGGGGAATATATCGCCGCCCAGGCCCATCTCGTTCGCGCCGATCACGGTGGCGTAGTGCGGACCGAGCCGGCCCATGCCGATCTTGGCGGCGCCGACCGTGACGTTCAGCAGCAGCAGCGAGGCGGCCAGGGTGAGCAGCGGGCGGAGCGTGTGCTGCCGCCAGGAGCGCCAGCCGAGCCAGGCCGCGACCATCACCGCGGTCGGGCCGCGCTGGCCCAGCACCACGTAGTAGTCGAGGAACGCGTGGATCTGGGGCCACTGCTGGTACGGCCGGAAGAACATGACCTGCCAGTCCAGCCGGACCAGCCAGGAGGTGGTCACCACGGCCCACACGATCGCCAGGTAGAAGGCCAGGGTCGCCGAGAACAGGACGACCCGGTGCCGGCTCATCGTCGGCACATCGATGTGGGCCGGTCGTTCCGGCTCACGGTCCAGCCTGGCGAACACCCGGTCCAGACGCCGGGTGAGGTTTCGTTCGGTACGCACCCAATCGACGTTACAGCGAGTGAGTGGTGTTCCCGGTCGAAACAGGGGCTTTGTGATGACGATGTGATGTGGGAAACGTCTCAAGGGCGGCCCGAATTCCCGGGTTTCCGCAATCCGGGGAGACCGATCGGGTCAATTCCTTTGATCATGCCGGGTGTTGTTTATATGGCGCTTATGAATGTGTTAACGGGACCCTGGTGCGGAGTTTTCCGGCGTGTCATCGGCCGGCCGGGTCGATCACGGCGGGCCCGAGCCGTTCAGCCAGAACGCCCCGTAGACCGCCGCCGCGACCGCCAACCCGGCGATGACCATGGCCGATCGGGAGGCCCGCAGCCGGGCCAGGGCACCGGCGAGCGGCAGCAGCACCGGGAAGGCGGGCATCAGCAGCCGGGGTTTGGAGCCGAAGTAGCTCGACGCGCACAGGGCGAGGGCGAGCACGACCCCCGTGTACACCAGCAGGGTGACCGGCTGGCGCTGACGGACGCCCGTGACGTACAGCCAGATCACCAGGGCCACCCCGGTGATCAGGCCGAGGCCGGCGAGGGCGGACGGAAATGACGTGAACTTGTCGGCCACGAAGCGGGCGAAGGCGTAGCCGCCGTCGAACCCGTTGCGCCAGCCGGCCTGGACGTCCAGATAGCCGAGGGGTCCCCGGCCGGTGCGGTGGCCGACCCAGAGGACGTACCCGGCGGCACCGAGCGGAGCGAGCAGCATGCCGAGCGCACGGCGCAGGACGGGGGTGCGTGCGGGGTGGTGCGCGCCCGGCGCGTGCCGCGTGCCGCGCTCTCGCACGAACGAGACCACGGCGGCCGTCCACACCGCGGCGACCACCGCCACCCCCACCGGCCGGGTCAGCCCCGCCAGTGCCGCCAGCGCGCCCGCGCTCACCCACCGCCCGGTCAGCACCGCGTACAGCGACCAGGCGGCCAGCGCCGTGAACAACGACTCGCTGTACGCCATCGACTGCACGATCCCGACCGGCAGCACCGCCCACAGCAGCACCGCGCACAGGGCGACCCGGGGGCCGTACACCCGCTCCGCGACCGCGAAGATCCCGGCCGCGGCGGCGAGCGAGGCGAGCAGGCTCACCACGAACCCGGCGTCCGCGTACGACAGCGGGGTGAGCGCGTGCCCCAGCCGCTCCAGCCACGGCAGCAGCGGAAAGAACGCCAGATTGGAGTGGACGTCCCCGTTCGGCAGCCGCACCTCGTAGCCGTAGCCCAGCTCGGCGACCCGCGTGTACCAGAGGGAGTCCCAGCGGGCGGTCAGCACGGTGTACGCGCTCTTTCCCCGCGCCGCGCTCCACGCCGCCAGCACGAGCAGCCCGAGGGCGCGGACCGCCGCGTAGCCCAGCAGGGCCGGCGCGGCCCGGCGCGGAAGAGGGGCGCGGGGAGCGGCCACGCGCGTCGCTGGATCGGTCACGGGCTCGATTATCGACCGCGCGCGACGGCCGACCGGACGCCGGGGCGGGGGCAGGAGGGGATGCCGTGGCGTACGCCACACGGGTTCCGTCGCGTGTGTGAGAGGTCCGCCACGTGACGCCGAGGTGAACTCGCGTACGCTGACGAGTCACCCGCGTGGGTTCGCGCGGGCCGGAGACACCGCGCCGCTCCGGCCGTACGACAGGGAGTCCCCACCCCGTCGGTCCGCCCCACGCGAGGGATCATCTGGGAGGTAGGTACATGTCCGGGACGACCACGGCTGCCGTCCGGCAGCACCGTCGGGCGGCCGGGGCCGGCGCCAACCGGTGGGTCGTCCTCGTCGTCCTGTGCGCCAGCCTGCTGCTCGTCGCCCTCGACGCGACCGTGCTGCACGTGGCGGTCCCCGCCGTCACCGAGGACCTCAGGCCCGGCGCCGTGGAACTGCTCTGGATCGTCGACGTCTACCCGCTGGTCTGCGCCTCGCTGCTGATCCTCTTCGGCACCCTCGGCGACCGGGTCGGCCGCAGACGCGTCCTGCTGCTCGGCTACGGCCTCTTCGGCGTCGCCTCCGCCCTGGCCGCGTTCGCGCAGACCGCCGAGACGCTCATCCTGGCCCGCGCGCTGCTCGGCGTCGGCGGCGCGATGATCATGCCCGCGACCCTGTCGATCCTCCGCCAGGTCTTCCCCGACCGGCGCGAGCGCGCCCTGGCCATAGGCATCTGGAGCGCGGTCGCCGCGGTCGGCGCGGCGGTCGGACCGCTGCTCGGCGGCTTCCTGCTGGAGCACTTCTGGTGGGGCGCGGTGTTCCTGGTCAACATCCCGCTGATGCTGGTCAGCCTGCCGGTGGGCCGGGCCCTGCTGCCCGAGTCCCGGGGCGACGGCGACGGCCCCTGGGACGTGACCGGCGCGCTGACGGCGGCGGCCGGGCTGTTCGGAACGGTCCTCGGGGTGAAGCGGCTCGGCGGCGGCGAGGCGGTGGCGAGCCCCTTCACCGTGCTGCCGCTGCTGACCGGCGTCGCCCTCCTCCTCCTCTTCGTCCGGCGCCAGCGCCGGCACCCGCATCCCCTGGTCGACCTGCGGCTGTTCCGGCGGGCGGCGTTCAGCACCTCGGTGGGCTGCATCGTGCTGGCCATGCTGGCGCTGGTCGGCCTGGAGCTGATCGCCGCCCAGTACCTGCAACTGGTGCTCGGCCTGTCCCCGCTGGCGACCGGCCTGCGGCTGCTGCCCCTGACCCTGGCGGCGATGGCGGCGGGCCTGGCGGGTGCGCGCATGCTGCGCCGTTTCGGGCCGCGCCGGATGGTGTGCTTCGGGTTCTGCCTGACGGCCGTCGCGGTGCTGACGCTGACGGCGATGGGCGGCACCGACAAGCCGACGCTGCTGCTGTCCGGCTTCGTGCTGCTGGGCTTCGGCCTGGAGACCACGCTGTTCGGCGCGTACGAGTCGATGCTGAGCGAGGCCCCGGCCGGCCGGGCGGGCGGCGCGGCGGCGATCGGGGAGACGTCGTACCAGCTCGGCGCCGGTATCGGCATCGCGCTGCTGGGCAGCGTGATGAACGCGGCCTACACGCCGGGGCTGCGCGCGGTGCCGGGCGTGCCGCGGGACACCTCCGAGGCGGCGGGCCACTCGCTCGGCGAGGCCTACGAGGTCGCCGGCCGGCTCGGCGGGACCGCCGGGGCCGCGCTGCGCCGGGCGGCCCGGGACTCCTTCGTGCACGGGCTGCACGTGACGCTGCTGGTCAGCGCGGGGCTGTTGCTGCTGGGCGCGGTGATGGCGCTGCGGCTGCCGCGGACCATGCAGTGCGGACAGGAGCCGGCCGGGCCCGAGGTGGAGCTGCCGGCGCCGCGCGAGGCGGAGGCGGCCGGCAAGCCGCGGGTCTCCGCCTGACCTCCTCTGGACGTGCGGGACCCCGCACCGTAACGTCGGGCCGGAGAGCCGTAACTAGCGCTGCTAGTTTTGAGCGCCGCTGGTGTTGCCGATCCCGTGCCCGGAGGGTGTTCCATGTCCGCGTCCGCGAAGCTGCCCCCGTTCGATGCCGCCGACCCGCTCGGGATCGACGACCTGCTGGAGCCGGAGGACCTGGCCGTCCGGGACACCGTCCGCGCCTGGGCCGCCGACCGGGTGCTGCCCCACATCGCCGACTGGTACGAGAAGGGCGAGCTTCCCGGCATCCGGGACCTCGCCCGCGAGCTGGGCGCGCTCGGCGCGCTCGGCATGTCGCTCACCGGGTACGGCTGCGCGGGGGCGAGCGCCGTGCAGTACGGCCTGGCCTGCCTGGAACTGGAGGCGGCCGACTCCGGCATCCGCTCGCTGGTCTCCGTACAGGGCTCCCTCGCCATGTACGCCATCCACCGGTTCGGCAGCGAGGAGCAGAAGGCGCGGTGGCTGCCCCGGATGGCCGCCGGCGAGGTGATCGGCTGCTTCGGGCTGACCGAGCCCGACCACGGCTCCGACCCCGCCGCCATGCGCACCCACGCCAAGCGCGACGGCGGCGACTGGGTGCTGAACGGCCGCAAGATGTGGATCACCAACGGCTCGGTCGCCGGGGTGGCCGTCGTCTGGGCGCGGACCGAGGAGGGCATCCGCGGCTTCGTCGTCCCCACCGACGCGCCCGGCTTCTCCGCGCCGGAGATCAGGCACAAGTGGTCCCTGCGCGCCTCCGTCACCAGCGAACTCGTCCTGGACGACGTACGGCTGCCCGCGGACGCCGTGCTCCCGGAGGTCACCGGGCTGCGCGGGCCGCTCAGCTGCCTCTCGCACGCCCGCTACGGCATCGTCTGGGGCGCGATGGGCGCGGCGCGCAGCAGCTTCGAGGCGGCCCTCGACTACGCCCGGTCACGGGAGCAGTTCGGGCGGCCCATCGGCGGCTTCCAGCTCACCCAGGCCAAGCTCGCCGACATGGCGGTGGAACTGCACAAGGGGATTCTGCTCGCCCACCATCTGGGGCGGCGGATGGACGCCGGCCGCCTGCGCCCCGAGCAGGTCAGCTTCGGCAAGCTCAACAACGTCCGCGAGGCCATCGAGATCTGCCGTACGGCGCGGACGATCCTCGGTGCCAACGGGATCTCCCTGGAGTACCCGGTGATGCGGCACGCGACCAACCTGGAATCGGTGCTCACCTACGAGGGCACCGTCGAGATGCACCAGCTCGTGCTGGGCAAGGCGCTCACCGGGCTCGACGCCTTCCGGTGAGGCCCGGCGCGCGGCGGGGCCGGTGCGCGGCCCTGCCTCAGCTCTGGTTGAAGAACCCGTCCGAGCGGTGGGCGGACGCCTCACCGCTGATGATCTCCGTGTCGGCCGGGGTGAGCAGGAACACCCGGTTCGACACCCGGTCGATGGAGCCGCGCAGGCCGAAGATGAGCCCCGCCGCGAAGTCCACGACCCGCTTGGCGTCGCCGGGCTCCATGTTGGTGAGGTTCATGATGACCGGGACGCCGTCCCGGAACAGTTCGCCGATGGCGCGGGCGTCCCGGAAGCTGTCCGGGGTGACCGTGCCGATCCGGCGGCCCTTGTCCTCGGCGGTGTCCGTGGCCACCTTGACCCGCGGGTCGGTGACCCAGGCGTCCCCGGACTCGGGGCCCTCGGAGTAGTCGTCGTCGTAGTAGCGCTCGTCATCGTTGTCGTCGACGAGGCCGAGCCACGCACTCGCCTTGCGTACCGATCCCATGGACGCCTCCTCTCACAGCGGTCTTTCTTGCTTTCCGCATCCCTATGGTCATCCATGATGCGGACGCCTCGCCAAGTGGATAGACGCCGCGCGGGGGGTTTGTGACGGTACTGGTGCACAGCCGATCCGTCGAGAGTCCTTGTGCCCCAAGGGACGCGAACCATACGGCTGCTGACTGAGAGTGAAATATGATCGTATGCGGCAGTCGGGTGATGCACGGTGCGTACGGGTGAACGCCAACGTCGTATCAGAGTACGGCGGTACCGCCCCTGACGGGGGATCAGACGAAGGCCGGCCGGGGGGGGGGGGGGGGGGGGGGGGGGCGGGGGGGGGGGGGGGGGCGGGGGGGGGGGGGGGGGGGTGGGGAGCGCGGGGGCGGG
>NZ_JBVHJE010000027.1:59975-70978 GCF_055560195.1 Streptomyces sp. NPDC023481 | reverse complement strand
CCCGGCCCCCCCCCCACCCCCCCCCCCCCCCCCCCCCCCCCCCCAAAACAACCCCCCCCCCCCCCCCCCCCCCCCCCCCCCCCCCCCCCCCCCCCCCCCCCCCCCCCCCGCCGGGGGGGGCCCCCCCCCCCCCCCCCCCCCCCCCCACCGCCATGTGCCTCTACGTTCGTCCCGCTGCGAGCCGCCGGGCCACCGGCGGCTCCCCAGACGGGAGATCGGGGGTGCACACGTGCGCATAGGACTGCTCACCGAGGGTGGCTATCCGTATGTGAGCGGTGGCGCCATGCTCTGGTGCGACCGGCTCGTGCGCGGGCTCGCACAGCACGAGTTCGACGTCTACGCGCTCGACTGCGGCCCGGACCGGCGGGCCGAGGAATCCGTTCCGCTCCCGCCGCAGGTCAGGCTGGTGCGTACGGCGCCGCCGTGGCCGCCCGAGGACGACGGGGTCGCCCTCGGACGGCGTGCACGCCGGCGCTTCGCCGAGTGCTACGGCGAGTTGGTCGCGGGGATCTGCACCGCGAGCGCCGGGGCGGCCGGCGGGGCCGAGGGGGCATCGGACGCCGGGTCCCCGGACCCGTCCGACGACCAGGCGGACCGTTTCCGCAGCGCGCTGTACGCACTCGCCGACCTCGCACGCGAGACCGGCGGACTCGCCGGCGCCCTGCGCTCCGACACCGCCGTACGCACCCTGGAACGCGCCACACGCGCCCCGCACGCCCTGCGCACGGCGCGTGAGGCGCGCGTACCCGATCTGCTCGCCGTCGCCGCCCACCTCGAACGCGCCCTGCGCCCCCTCTCCCTCGACCGGTACGGCTGGTACGGCGACGACGGCCTCCTCGCGGCCGACCTCTGCCACGCCACCACCGGCGGCCCCGCCGCCCTCGTCGGCCTGCTCGCCCGGCACTTCGGCGACGTCCCGCTGCTCGTCACCGAGTACGGCGTGCACCTGCGCTCCCACTACCTGGCCCTCGGCCCCGACACCGCCCCCGCCGTACGCGCCCTGCTCGGCGCCTTCCACGGCCGGCTCGCCGCCGAGGTCTACCGCGCCGCCGCGATCCTCACCCCGGGCAACGCGCACGCCCGCCGCTGGCAGGAACGGTGCGGCGCCGACCGCGACCGGATCCGCACGGTGTACCCCGGCATGCCGGCCGACCGCTTCACGGAGGTCGGCGAGGCCCCGGACCGCGCCGAACCGGACACCCTGGTCTGGGTCGGCCGCGTGACACCCGCCAAGGACCTCGTCTCCCTGCTGCACGCCTTCGCCGAGGTCCGCAGGCAGCAGCCCGGCGCCCGCCTGCGGATCGTCGGCGCGCCCGCCGGCGCCGAGGGCGCGGCCTACCTCGGCCACTGCCGGGCGCTCGCCGCGCAGCTCTTCCCGGACGAGGCGGAGGGCGCGCACGCCGTCGGCGACAACCCCGTCACCTTCGCGGAGATCGGCGCCCCGGAGGCCCCGACCCTGCCCGACGCCTACGCCGCCGGCGCGGTCGTCGTCCTCTCCAGCGTCGTGGAGGGCTTCCCGACCGGCCTGGTCGAGGCCATGTTCTGCGGCCGGGCCACCGTCTCCACGGACGTGGGCGCGGTGGTCGAGGTCATCGGCGGCACGGGACTGGTCGTGCCCCCGCGCAACCCCAGGGCGCTCGCCGAGGCGTGCGTGGCGCTGCTGCGCGACCGCGAGCGCCGTGCGCGCCTCGGCGCGGCCGCGCGCGCCCGGGCGCTCGAACTGTTCACCGTCGACCAGAACATCGCGGCATTTCACGGCATCTACCTGGAGATCGTCTCGCACTGCCCGGTCCGCCGGGTCGTCCTGGACGAGTCCGGCGAGCCCCTGCCGTTCGCCACCCCGGCCGAGTCCCACGTCCCCGGCCGCTGGACCGGGCCCACCGCCCGTGCCCTGCCCCGCGCCCTTCCCGCCTGGGCCGCCGACACCCCGGTCCGCGCGACCCCGCTGGCAGCGGAGGGAGCACGATGAGCGACCTGGACAGCCGCGCCACCGGCGGCGGGACCGCTCGGAGTCTCGACGGGGACCCGGGCACCCCGGTCGCCTCCGGGGCCCCGGAGACGACCGCGGTGCCCCGGGCCACCGAGGACGGCACCCCGGGCCTCCGGGAGCCGGCCGGAGCCGACCGGCCCGGGATGCCGAGCGGCGCCGGTCCGTGGGACACGCGGTCGGGGGAGTGGCTGACGGGCGACCCCGCCGAGCACGATCCCGGACCCGGCCCCGGAGCCCCGACCGCCCCCGCCCGGCCCCGCCCCCGCGCCGCAGCGGACGCCGGGCGCGGCCCCGTACACGCCCCCGGAGCCCCGACCGCCCCCGCCCCGCCCCGCCCCCGCGGCGCAGCGGACGCCGGATCCGGGCCGAAGCGCGCCACCGGCCCGCGCCGAGGGTCCGGTGACCCGGTGAAGGCCCTGCTGCACCGCCACCGCGAGCTGTGCGAGCGGGCCGTGGACCCGCTGGAGATCGCGGCCGGGCTGGAGGCGCACGGTGTCACCGACCGGTCCGCCGCCCGCTTCCGCCACCGCGACGTGTTCTCGCTCGCCGAGGAGCTGTACGCGCG
The DNA here is from genome assembly GCF_055560195.1 of Streptomyces sp. NPDC023481. Classification (NCBI taxonomy): domain Bacteria; kingdom Bacillati; phylum Actinomycetota; class Actinomycetes; order Kitasatosporales; family Streptomycetaceae; genus Streptomyces; species Streptomyces sp. NPDC023481. The sequence goes on along the minus strand of NZ_JBVHJE010000027.1, from coordinate 68,423 downwards.
CGTGCCGCGCGACCCCGAGCCGCGCCCGGAACCCGCGCCCCCGCCGGCGCCCCGGGTCCGCGCCGGCTGGGTGCTGCTGACCCTCCTGCCCGGAGCGCTCGGCGCGGCCACGGTGGCCGGGCTGCGGCTCACCCACGGCCAGCCCCGCCTGCCCCTGGCACTCGGCGGCCTCCTCGCCGTGGCCCTCGCCACGCGCGCGGCACTGCGCCACGGCCCGCTCGCCGCTCCGCCCGGCACCCGCGCGTGGCGCGCCGCGGCCGCCACGCGCGCGTGGACGCTCTGGCTGCTCGGATACGCCCTCGTCGGCGACGGCCTCCTCCACGTCCTCCTGACCGGCGGCCCCGTCACCCCGGACGGCCCCTGGCCCACGGCCACCGCGTCCGTCCTCGCCCTCCTGCAGGCCCTCGCCCCGGCGGCCTGGACCGCCCACCTGCTCGCGGCCGGCGCCCGCCGCAGGCTCGCCCGCAGCCGCGGCCTGGAGGACTTCACGGCCGCCGCGAAACCCCTGCTGGCCGGCGCGATCGCCCTGTTCTTGGCCGCCCTCGGCGCACTGCTCACCCTGTGCGGCACCGTCCTGCGCGAGCCCGCGGCCCCGGCGCAGGCCCTCACCCTGGGCGCCCTGCTCCTGCTCGCCCGCCTGCTCACCGTGCACCGCCACCGGCACGCCCCCGCCCTCGCGCTGGGCGCCGCCGCGGCCACGGAAGCGGCAGCCCTCGCGCTGCCGACGGCCGGCCGGCTGCCCGGCTGCGCCTTCCTCGCGGCCCCCGTCGAGGCTCTCGTCGGCGCCTGGGGCGAGGCCGCCGTACCGGCCCTGGCCTGCGGCACCGCGGCCCTCGCCCTGCTGTGGCACGCCGGCCGCACCCTCACCCGGGCCTCGGCCCACGCGCCCCCGGGAGCACCCGAGTGAACCTTCCGCCACCGGGCCGGCCCGCCGCCGGCGGCACCCGCACCACCCCTTTGAAGGAGAACACCAGATGACCACCTCCCGAGCCGGAGCGTCCGGAGCGCCCGGCGCCTCCGCGACCGCCGGAGCGTCCGGAGCAGCCGCAGGAGCCGTCGACACGGCCGGTACCACCGGCGCGCACACCCCGGGAGCCGCCCGATGAGGGTCCTGCTGATCGGAGCCAACGGATTCATCGGCCGCTTCGTCGCCGACCGCCTGCTCGCCGACCCGGCCGTCCAGCTCACCGCGCTCGGCCGCGGCGACGACGCCGACGTCCGCTTCGACCTCGCCACCGGCAGCCCGGGCGCGCTCACCCGCTTCCTCGACGCGGTCCACCCCGGGGTCGTCGTCAACTGCGCGGGCGCCACCCGCGGCGGGGCCCGCGAACTCACCCGGCACAACACCGTCGCCGTGGCCACCGTCTGCGAGGCCCTTCGCCGCAGCGGGTGCGGTGCCCGCCTGGTGCAGATCGGCTGCGGCTCCGAGTACGGTCCCAGCCAGCCCGGGTCCTCCACCGCCGAGGACGCCGTACCGCGCCCCGGCGGCCCGTACGGCGTCAGCAAACTCGCCGCGACCGAACTGGTCCTCGGCTCCGGCCTGGACGCCGTCGTGCTGCGCGTCTTCTCCCCGGCCGGCCCCGCCACCCCGGCCGGCTCCCCGCTCGGCCGCCTCGCGGAGGCCATGCGGCGTGCGATGCAGTCCGGCGACGGCGAACTCAAACTCGGCGGCCTCGGCGTCCAGCGCGACTTCGTGGACGTACGCGACGTCGCCCGGGCCGTGCACGCCGCCTCGCTCTCCGCCGCACAGGGCGTGATCAACATCGGCTCCGGCCGCGCCGTCCGCCTCAGGGACGCCGCCGCCGTCCTCGCACGCGTGGCCGGGTACGGCGGCTCCCTCCACGAACTCGACGCCCCGCCCGGACCGTTGCGCGCCACCATCGGCCATCCCCGCGTCGACTCCGAGCACACGATGCCGGTGGCGTACCCCTATCCGGACGGCTGCGGCAGCTGGCAGCAGGCCGACGTGCGCACCGCGCGCGACCGGCTCGGCTGGCGCCCCCGCATCAACCTGGAGGAATCCCTGGCCGACATCTGGATGGAGGCGGCATGCCGCATCTGACCAACGCCACCGCGGGCACCGCCGGCACCGGCGTGCGCACCGCCCTCGGCATCCCCGGCTACGCCCACCCGCTCGTCGCCCCGGCCCAGTGGGCGGAACTCGCCCGCCCCGGCACCCCGGTGGACTGGGTGGTCCTCGACGTCGCCGCCGGCCCCGGCAGCCGCCCCGACCCGCACTGCCTGGGGGCCGTGGCCCGGCTGCGGTCCGCCGGCGTCCGCGTCCTCGGCCACCTCGACCTCACCCACGGCACCCGGGCCTTCGGCGACCTGATCTCCGACGCCCACCGCCATCTCGACTGGTACCGGGTCGACGGCTTCCTGCTGGACCGCTGCCCCGTCGAGCGTGCCGCGCTCCCCGAGGTCCGTCGCGCGATCACCACCCTCCGGGCGCTCGCCGACAGCGCCCACATCGTCCTCGGCCACGGCCGCCATCCGCACCCCGGGTACGCCGAGAACGCCGACCAGCTGGTGACCTTCGCCGGCTCCTGGTCCGACTACCGCTGGTCGCAGGTGGCCGAGTGGACCGCCGACTACCCGCCCGACCGCTTCTGCCACTTCGTGCACAGCGTGCCCCGCGGCCACCTGGACGAGGCGCTGCGGATCGCACGCTGGCAGGGCGCGGCCACCGTCTACTTCACGGACCGCACGGACCGGGGCGGCCAGGCGGACCCCTGGGAGACCATGCCCGGCTACTGGGACGAGATCGTCTCGCGGGTCGGGACAGGTGTCTCGGAATGAAGAAGGCCGTGGCAGTGTTACGAGGAGAACAACCGTAGTGATTGACCGACCAACGGAGTCCCCGTGTCGCTGCCACCCCTGGTCGAGCCGGCTGCCGAGCTCACCGTAGACGAGGTCCGCCGGTACTCCCGCCACCTGATCATCCCCGATGTGGGGATGGACGGGCAGAAGCGGCTGAAGAACGCCAAGGTGCTCTGTGTGGGCGCCGGCGGTCTGGGCTCGCCGGCGCTGATGTACCTGGCCGCCGCGGGCGTGGGCACCCTCGGCATCGTGGAGTTCGACGAGGTGGACGAGTCGAACCTGCAGCGCCAGATCATCCACAGCCAGTCCGACATCGGCCGCTCCAAGGCCGAGTCCGCACGCGACAGCGTCAAGGGCATCAACCCGTACGTGAACGTGATCCTTCACGAGGAGCGGCTGGAAGCCGACAACGTGATGGAGATCTTCAGCCAGTACGACCTGATCGTCGACGGCACCGACAACTTCGCGACCCGCTACCTGGTCAACGACGCCTGCGTGCTGCTGAACAAGCCGTACGTGTGGGGCTCGATCTACCGCTTCGACGGCCAGGCCTCGGTCTTCTGGTCGGAGCACGGCCCCTGCTACCGCTGCCTCTACCCGGAGCCCCCGCCCCCCGGCATGGTCCCCTCCTGCGCCGAGGGCGGTGTCCTGGGCGTGCTGTGCGCGTCCATCGGCTCCATCCAGGTCAACGAGGCCATCAAGCTCCTCGCGGGCATCGGCGAGCCGCTGGTCGGCCGCCTGATGATCTACGACGCCCTGGAGATGCAGTACCGCCAGGTCAAGGTCCGCAAGGACCCCGACTGCGCGGTCTGCGGCGAGAACCCGACCGTCACCGAACTCATCGACTACGAGGCCTTCTGCGGCGTCGTCTCCGAAGAGGCCCAGGCGGCGGCCCTCGACTCCACGATCACTCCCAAGCAGCTCAAGGAGTGGATCGACGAGGGCGAGAACATCGAGATCATCGACGTCCGCGAGCCGAACGAGTACGAGATCGTCTCCATTCCGGGCGCCAGGCTGATCCCGAAGAACGAGTTCCTCCTCGGCACCGCCCTGGAGGGCCTTCCGCAGGACAAGAAGATCGTCCTGCACTGCAAGACGGGCGTCCGCAGTGCGGAAGTCCTCGCGGTCCTGAAGTCCGCGGGCTTCTCCGACGCGGTCCACGTCGGCGGCGGTGTCATCGGCTGGGTCAACCAGATCGAACCGGACAAGCCGGTCTACTGATCACCGCTCTCGCTGACCAGCGAGGCTGAGGAAGCCCACGGCTCTGAGCTGCTCAGACGCCGTGGGCTTCCGTCGTTGTTGGTCGGCGTCGGGTAGCCTCGCACGGCCCAGGGACGGCCCGGGGCGTCGCAGGCTCTCTGCCAGGCGTCCGACGAGTACGCCGTGGAGCTCGCAAAGCACCCCAGGACAAACCAGATCGTCACGACGCACCAGTCTCACACCGGCAACTGGCTCGTGAGCTCGGGCAACCCGGTACTGCCCCCGATGGAGCCGACGCCATCGCGGCTGTCCTAAGGGCAAGGATGGGTTCCATCACGTGCGGGCTCACCGATCCGCCTCGACCAGTCCGCCGGCTTCCCTCCCTCTCTCCGAACTAGGCGACGGGCGAGCACCGCCAGGTCCGCGGGCCCTTGAAGCTGGCTCTGTAAGGCGACGGCCCGCTGAACGGCCCGTCGGCGCATGCAACTTCGTACCAAACGCCTGCGCAGGCTCGGGGCCTTCGCGCAAACTACTACTGTCAGTCAGTCGAGCCGGGAGGTGGCGCAGGCGTGAGCGAGACTTACCCCTACGAGCAGTTGGACGGGCGTCGATTCCAAAGGCTGGTGCAAAGTCTCGTTACCGCTGAGCACCCGCGAGTGCAGTGCTTCCCCATCTCCGGCCCTGACGGAGGGCGAGACGCAGTAGCCATGCGGCCCCTCGACGGCCACGAATCGCTAGTAGACGGGCTCGTCTATCAAGTCAAATTTCGAGAACCCACTCCGCAGGGTATTCCTACTGCTAACGATCTGTACGAATGGGTTTTGAGTCACCTGAAGAAGGAGGTAGGCAAGGTTGCTCTTCTCGCTTCCCGCGGGGCTAGAGAGTTCATCTTTGTCTCAAACGTAAGCGCATCTGGACACCTTGATAACGGCCTGCGAGATCGCGTTCAGGAGTGGGCGGATCACCATCTTGACCTTCCCACTTCATTCTGGTGGCGTGATGACATCGACGCCAGACTCGACCGAAATTCTGACCTCGTCTTCAAGTTCATGCTTTTCCGTGGGCCTGACTCCGTACGCGCATACTTTCAGCAAATATTCAACGAGGGTCATACCGGGAGTCGTGGCATTCGGACTGCCGCGCGGAATGATGCAGTGTCCGCCCTCATGCTGTACTTGGCCGACCGATATCAGGAAGAGTCCTCACTCCGTTTCAAGCAAGCGGATCTGGAGATGCCGGTACTTGAATTTTTTGTCGATGTCGCCTTCTGAGAGTACGAGTCAGCGAACAGGACGACCCTGTGAGCTACCCATGATGTCAGTTTCTCCCATTCACGCAGCAACGCTGACTGGAGGTCGGCTATAACAGGTGCGGGTGCGAGGCAAACAAAGGCCGCCACCAGAGCCGCCCTGTCTCGGGCAGAAATGTCCTGGCGGAATTGGGAGTCCCAATACCCTCGGTCGTCTCGGTGCGACCAGGCTGTCGAGGCGCGACGAGCCAGAGTTGCGCTTTGATCGCAGAAATCCACATCGTCCTGACTCTTTTGTCCGAACGAAGAGTAAAAGGCCAGCCGCCAAGCAGCCCACCCTTGACCAACGTGCTTCCTAACGAACTCGGCTAGCTTGCCAAGATCTTTAAGGCGATACCTTCCATAGTGGGCCGCAGAACGGCCGGCACTCAGGAGCATTTCAAGCTCGCGTATGCGTTGACGTACCTCTTTTGACGCGGCCTCAGGGGCAGGTACTTCGACTTGTAGATTAGACCAGCGAGGGTCGTAGTGCCCTGCCCCAATAGTGTTTTCCAGCGCTTCGGCGAAATGCCCTTCTATGGTATCCGGAACGGATAGAGTGGCGTGGCCTTCTGCCAACGCATCCAGGTACCTCTCAAAATGCTGAATATTCAAGCATGCTACGTCGAAACGTCCGGCCTCGACACATCGTCCCCAAGCGATGTCACCCTGCTCAGCCGTACTGAACAAAGGCTCAACAGTCTCCGTCGATAGATGTGTCAATGAGTGGGAGACGACTCCACGACGCAGCCATTCCGACGCGTCGCTCGGCTCATTTGGCATTTCATCTAGCCACCAGGCACATCGCTCTTCCGGTTGGTCTTGAGTAGCAATGAAACGAGCCATGTCATACATGACTTCATCGGCACTACAATCTCGCAGAACACTCCTCGCAGCATCAACCAGGGAAGAAAGCCCGGCATCACGCGGAATGAGCAGGCTGGATCGCCCAGCGCGACGCACGGAAGTCGCCGCCTGATATTGCAGAAGTCGGAGACTCAGGGCGTCTGTCAGTTGACCCGCGAGATGTTTAGTGTCTCGCCGAGATGCCGTCGTAACGTAGTCACCCAGCAATCGGCTAATCAGCGCTCTGGGGTGCTTCAAGTATCCGAAATTTGGATCATTGCACAGATCTTTCAGTCGACGCGAAAGATCGGCAAGCTCTCCTTTGTCGTACCAGCCGCAAAAGAATCTCGCGACGTTCATCCAGTACGGATTGCGTATCAACGCTTCGAGACGGTCCGGGCGTGAGCCAAACACCTCAACGGCATTACTGTAGTGAGGTGCCGTCTTGTACAGATGTCGCGCCGCAAAGAACTCTCTGAGGGGCTGGACTTCAAACTCGAAACGACCTTCAATTCTTTCAACCAATACAAAGACCCGCTGCACGCCATGGAAAAGCTGATTGACGAGATCTACCGGACCCTCTTCTCAGATCGTCTGACTTGCCGGTCTACTGAGCCGGTACCCCGGTCCGTGGTGCGGGGGCCTCGGGTGCCTGTGGTGCCCGGGGCCCCCGTCCGCGTCAGGAGAGGCCGGTCACGAGCAGACCGTGCCGGCCTTCGGCACCTTCCCGTCCAGCAGGTAGGCGTTCACGGTCCCCTGCACGCACTTGTTCTTGCTGTCGTACGCGCCGTGCCCCTGCCCCTTGTACGTCAGCTCGACGCCGACGCCCTTGCCGAGCGCGTCCACCATCTTCCTAGCGCCCTGGTACGGGGTGGCCGGGTCGCCGGTGTTGCCGACGACGAGGAGGGGCGCCGAGCCCGCCGCGCTGACGTCGGGATGGTCGGCGGCGCCCGGCACCGCCCAGTCGGTGCAGCTCACCATGCCCCAGGCCAGGTAGTCCCCGAACAGCGGGGAGGCGGAGCGGAACCCGGGCACTTGCCGCTGGACGTAGTCCGCGGTGTAACGCTGCTTCTCGTCGGCGCAGTTGATGGCGATGTTGGCCGCGGTCAGGTTGCTGTACTCGCCGTTCTCGCTGCGCCCGTTCATCGAGTCGGACAGCAGCATGAGGACCTTGCCGTCGCCGTCGTAGGCCTGCTCCAGCCCTTCGGTGAGGTACTCCCAGAAGTCCTTCGAGTACAGGGACTGGGCGATGCCGTTGGTGGCGGCGGTCTGGGTCAGCTGGCGCGGGAAGATGCCCGGGATCGGCTTCTTCTCCAGGTCGGCGAGGAGTTTCGCGATGCGGTCCTTGACCTCCTGCTCGGTGGCGCCGATCGGGCACTCCGTGGCCTTCGAGGTGCAGTCCTTCGCGAAGTTGTCGAGCGCGAGCTGGAAGCCCCTGGCCTGGCCGAGGGCCCCCTGCTCCGGGGTCTGGGTGGGGTCCACGACGCCGTCGAGGACGGCCCGGCCGACGTGCCGGGGAAAGAGGTGGGCGTAGACGCCGCCGAGTTCGGTGCCGTAGGAGATGCCGAAGTAGTGCAGCTTGGTGTCGCCGAGGACCTGGCGCATCAGGTCCATGTCGCGGGCCGCGTCCGTGGTGCGCACGTGCGGCAGGATCTTCTTGGAGTTCTTCTCGCAGGCCGCGTTGAACTGCTTGGTGCGGGTGACGAGCTGGGCGCGTTCGGCGCTGTCGTCCGGGGTCGCGTCCTGCTGGAAGTAGTCGTCGAGCTGGGCGTCGCTCTCGCACTCCACGGGTGCGCTGCGGCCGACCCCGCGCGGGTCGAAGCTGACCAGGTCGTAGCGGGTGCGCAGGGCGGTGTAGTCGGCGGCGAACGCGGGCAGGGTGGTGACTCCGCTGCCGCCCGGGCCGCCGAAGTTGAACACCAGTGAGCCGATCCGCCGGTTCGCGGGTCCGCTGGCCCGCGCCCGGATCAGGGCGATGCCGATCGTGTCGCCCTTCGGCCGGCTCCAGTCCAGTGGTGCCCGCATGGTCGCGCACTCCCACTTGGCGCCGTTCGGCAGCGGGGACGGGGCGCTGCCGCCGCCCTCCGCCTCCGAGGGCGCCGTGCAGTCCTTCCAGTCCAGCTTCTGCGCCGTGAGATCCCCGTCCCTCGCGCTGCCGCCGCAGCCGGCCAGCACGGCGGAGAGCAGCACAGCGGTGGTGGTCAGCGCGGTGGCGCGCAGCAGGGAGGGGTTCGCCATACCCCCATCGTGGGGGCGTGCACGCCGGGGCGCGCGCCGGGGGCGGTCCGTACGCG
>NZ_JBVHJE010000027.1:0-59886 GCF_055560195.1 Streptomyces sp. NPDC023481 | reverse complement strand
CCGTACGAGCTACGGCGAGCGGCGGGGGCGGCTACAGGACTTCGGTCCGTACGAGCTACGGCGAGCGGCGGGGGCGGCTACAGGACTTCGGTCCGTACGAGCTACGGCGAGCGGCGGGGGCGGCTACAGGACTTCGGTCCGTACGAGCCACGGCGACAGGCAGGGCGCCTACAGGACTTCGGTCCGTACGAGCCACGGCACCCGGCCGAAGCGCCTGCAGGGCTTCCGTCCGTACGAGCCTCGGCGCCCGGCCGGAGCGCCTACAGGGCTCCCTTGCGGCTGAGGTGGTTGAAGGCCAGCCAGCCCGGCAGGACCGGCAGCCACAGGGTCAGCAGCCGGAACAGCAGCACGGCCGGCGCGGCGACCTCCTTGGGCAGGCCCACCGCGATCAGACCGACGGTGAGGGTCGCCTCGACCGCGCCCACGCCGCCGGGGGTGGGCGCCGCGGAGCCGAGCGCGTTGCCGGCGAGGAAGACGACGGCGACGCTGGCGATGCTGAGCGACACCGACCCGTCGCCGAAGGCCCGGATCGAGGCGTCCAGGCACATCACGAAGCAGGCGGTCAGCAGCAGCATGCCGCCGATGCCGGTGACGAGCTTCTGGGGCCGCTGGAGCACGTCGAGCATGCGCGGCACGACACCGGCGAAGAGCGACCTCACGCGCGTGACGACGAACTTCCGCAGGAACGGCACGGAGGTGACCACGAGGACCAGGACGGCCACGGTCAGCAGGCCGGCGATGACCGTGCGGGACGGCGACAGCGACGGGGTCTTCTCGGTGCCGGTCAGGTAGCCGAACGACAGCAGCATGAGGATGTGGCAGCCGAGCCCGAACAGCTGCGAGGCGCCGACGCTCGCCACCGCGAGCCCCGGACGCACCCCGGCGCGCTGCAGGAAGCGCGTGTTCAGGGCCACACCGCCGACCGCGGCCGGTGCCACGATCTTCACGAACGACCCGGCGACCTGCGCCGCCACGGTCCGCACGAACGGCACCCGCTCCGGCACGAAGCCCAGCAGGGCCATCGCCGCGGCGACGTAGCTGAGCGCGGAGAACAGCACCGCGGCGATCACCCAGCCCCACTGGGCCTGCGAGAACAGCGTGCCGAACTCGATGTGGGTGAGCTGCGTCAGCAGGTAGTACGCGCCGATCGCACCGGCGATGAAGCTCATCAGCGTGCGCGGCCGGACGCGTTCCAGCCGGGCCGGCTCCACGGGCGCCTGCGGCCGGATCAGCAGCACCTCGTGCCGGATCTGGCTGAGCAGATCCTCCTCGCGGGCCTCTTCGATCGCCTCGTCGATGGCCCGCTTCTCCGCACGCTGCTCGGCGCGGACCGTCTTCTTGTCGGGCTTCTCCAGGACCGGCGGGGCCGTCTCCGTCTCCTCCTCCGCGCGGGCCGTCTTGGCCTGCCGGGAGGCCTCCAGGACCGCCTCGCGTTCGCGCTCGGCCCGCTCCCGGGCCAGCCGGCGCAGCGTCGCGCGCGTGGAGCGCGTCAGCGCGATCGGCTGCAGCATCGGCAGGCAGTCGGCGACCGCGTCCGGGCCGAGCACGCCGACCGCCGAGGCCACCGCACGCTCGGCACCGACCCGCAGCCCGAGCGTGGTGACCAGCTGGGCGACGTCCATGCGCAGCAGCAGCTCACCGGCCGCGATCTCGCCGCCGCGCAGCTCGGTGAGGATCACCCTGCCGGAACGATCCACCAGAATGGCGTCTCCGGCCAGCCTGCGGTGCGCGATGCGCCGTGACTGCAGCGCCCGCACCTGGTGCCAGGTGTTGCGCAGCAGTTCGTCGGTGATCTCCTCGTCGGCCAGCGAGTCCAGGGTGCGCCCGCCGGTGTGCTCGTAGACGAGCATGACCGCGTCGGGGCCCAGCTCGGAGGTGGCGATCAGCTTGGGCGCGTTGGCGCCGGCCGCGATCGCCGCGTACGCCAACAGAGCTTCCTGCTCCAGCGCCTGGCGCAGCGACTGGAGGCTGGAGCGGGTGGCGAAGCCGCGCAGGGTCAGATTGCGCCAGGCGCGGTAGAAGAAGCCCTGCGCCTGCTGTTCCCGGTCGACGACCGTGACGTCCAGCGGCGGGCCGTCCTCCAGGATGACGAAGTAGCGACGGCCCCGGTCGCCGTTCTCCGTGTCCAGAGCCTCCTCGCGCGCCGTGGCGACGGGGTGGAAGCCGACGTGCCGGAGGCCCGCCATCAGGGTCTGGCCGGTGGGGCGGACGTTCGGCGAGCCGACCGCGTACAGGGTGCCGTAGGCGATGGTCCAGCCGATCAGGACCGTCAGGATGATCGAGAAGGGGGTCGTGTAGCCGGTGACCAGCATCGAGAACGCGTCGAGGAGCAGCACGATCCACAGCACCGCGCGCCACCGGGGTCTGCGGGACATGCCGACGGCCGTCATATAGGCGATCACGGGCGCCAGATATCCGTGCACCGGGTCGGTCAGGGCGTGGATGTCACCCGGCGAGGGCTGGGTGAGCGCCTCCTGGATGGAGTTCGGGGCGGCCCGGGCGACCCACAGGTCGGTGGCGAGCGTCACCCCGTGGGCCAGGACGGCCGCGAGGACGCCGTCGGCGATGCGCAGGCCGTCCCGTTTGATCAGCCGTTCGATCGCGAAGGCGACCGGCACCAGCAGGATCGCGATGCTGGACGCCAGCCCCGCGATCTTGATCAGCAGGTCCGGGGCCTGCCCGGTGCCCTTGTTGATGTCCTGTTCGAGACCCGAGGTGGTGCCGTGCGCGAACCCGGCGATCGCCAGCAGCACCACGATGGCCAGCACGCCCACCAGGAGCCGCATGAGGTCGGAGGGCCGGTGCACGCGCGCGGGGAGCAGCGGTTCGTCGCCCTCCACCCGCTCGGCGTGGGGATCGTCGTCCGCGCACCCGGGGCTGTCCGCGGGCGTGTACTCGGGGCCGGGCGCCCCGCCGACGGCATCGGCGCCACTGCCGCGCGCGCGGGTGCCGCCGGCGTCGTGCGGCTCGGGCTCGCTTTCCCGTGCGCGCGTGCCGTCGGCTTCCTGCGGCTCGGGGGCTTCTTCCCGCGCGCGCGGGTCGTCGTTCTCGCGCGGGCCGGTGTCGTCGTGATGCGCGCCGGTGCCGCCCTCGTCCGCGTGGGCGGGGCCGGGGCGCGCGGAGGCGTCAGGAGTGCCCGCCGTTCCATCGGGGTGCACGCCCTGCTCCTTCGTGGTCTCTTCTCGGTCTCGTATCACCAGTCACCGCCCGCACGATGGTGGCATGCCCCACCGACACACACGGGCATCAGGGTCCGGATGCGCGGGCGCACAGTCTGCCCGATGCGTCGCCCGGGGGCGAGAGGACCGTTGCCCGCGTACCCCGCCGGAACGCCCGCGGGGTGCGGCAGGATGGGGGGAATGAGCGAGCACAGCCCTCCCCAGGACGCCCGCGCGGCGCACGCGGACGCGCTGCCGGAGTACGCCGAGCGGGTCCTCGACGTCGCCGAGCGGATTCCGCCGGGGCGGGTCATGACGTACGGCGATGTCGCCGAGTGGCTCGCGGAGGGAGGCCCCCGTCAGGTGGGCCGGGTGATGGCCCTGTACGGCGGTGCCGTCCCGTGGTGGCGTGTGGTGCGCTCCGACGGTGTCCTGCTGCCCGGACACGAACTGCGTGCCCTCGCCCACTACCGCGCGGAGGGCACGCCGCTGAAGCAGGCCGGCAGGAGCACCGAGGGCCATCTGCCGCGGCTCGACATGCGCAGGGCCCGGTGGGACGGTGACGCGGGCGCGGAGGGTCACATCTGACAGCTTCCGCCATCGGATGCCGCCGGGGCAGACCCATGGCCCGTTCGGGTGACACCGGGGACGTCCGTGGCATGCCGTACGTTCGAGGGGTGTGGGACACGCGTGGTCCGAGCGCCCCGAGGGAACGACGGGAAGCCCTGCTTCCGTCCGGAGGGGCGGCGTAGCGTCGGCGGCGCGTGTCCTCCTCACCCCGCGGTCACCGCCTCGCACGCGTGACCGCGCACCCGCCCGCACACCCACCAGGACCGGCCAACCACGTGAGCTCCTCTTCCTCCACCAGGCGCCTGCCGCACCTCCCGGTACGGCAGGGGAGCCGTGGCGCTTACCGACTGGTCCGTACGCCGCCGGCCGTCGTGGATCCCCCTCCTCTGGACGCGCCGCAGCGCGCCGTGGTTGACCACCGGAGCGGACCGTTGCTCGTGCTGGCCGGCCCCGGCACCGGCAAGACCACCACCCTGGTCGAGTCCGTGGCCGCGCGGATCGCCCGCGGCGGCGACCCCGAGCGCATCCTCGTGCTGACGTTCAGCCGCAAGGCCGCCGTCGACCTGCGCGACCGCATGGCCCTGCGCATGGGCGCCGCCCGCGCGCCCAGGGCGACCACGTTCCACTCGTACTGCTACGCGCTGGTCCGCGCCCACCAGGACAGCGACCGGTTCACCCAGCCGCTGCGGCTGCTCTCCGGCCCCGAACAGGACGTCGCCGTCCGTGAGCTGCTCGCCGGCCAGCCCGACCTGGAGCGGCTCGGCCTCACCCACGTGCGCTGGCCCGACGACCTGCGCGCCTGCCTGACCACGCGCGGGTTCGCCGACGAGGTACGCGCCGTCCTCGCCCGCAGCCGCGAACTGGGCCTCGGCCCGGACACCCTGGACGCCTTCGCGCGCCGCATCGGCCGCCCCGACTGGCGGGCGGCGGCCGCCTTCCTCGCCGAGTACCTCGACACCCTCGACCTCCAAGGCGTGATCGACTACGCGGAACTGGTCCACCGCGCGGTCCTGCTCGCCCGCCGCCCCGAGACCGCCGCACACCTCGCGGCCCGGTACGACGCGGTGTACGTCGACGAGTACCAGGACACCGACCCCGCCCAGGTCCGGCTCCTGCACGCCCTGGCCGGAGGGGGCCGCACCCTCGTCGCCTTCGGCGACCCCGACCAGTCGATCTACGCCTTCCGGGGCGCCGACGTGAACGGCATCCTGGAGTTCCCGGCCGCCTTCCCGCGCGCGGACGGCCGCCCCGCCCCCGTCGAGGTCCTGCGCACCTCCCGCCGCTCCGGCGCCGCCCTGCTGGCCGCGACCCGCCTGATCACCCGGAGCATGCCGCTGCCCCGGCTGCCCGCCGACAAGGCCCGCGCCCACCGGGAGCCGGCCGCCGCACGCGACGGCGGTCTGGTCGAGGCCCACACCTATCCGACGCCCGGCGCCGAACTGGACAACATCGCGGACCTGCTGCGCCGCGCGCACCTGGAGGACGGCGTCCCCTGGAGCGACATGGCCGTCCTGGTGCGCGCCGGCTCCCGCCTGCCGACCCTGCGCCGTGCCCTCACCGCCGCCGGCGTTCCGCTGGACATCGACGGCGACGACCTGCCCCTGCGGCACGAGCCGGCGGTGGCCCCGCTGCTCACGGCCCTGCGCGCGGTGGCCACAGCGGAAGCACCCCACCGCGAGGACCCCGCGCCGGGCGACGCCCCTACGACAGCGCCGACCGCCGCCGACCTCGGTACGCAGGCCGTATCCGCCCCCGTTACGCAAGCCGCCGCCGACCCTGAGGCGCAGGCTGCCGCCGACACCGGTACGGAGGCCGCCGCCGACCCTGAGGCACAGGCTGCCGCCGACACCGGTACGCAGGCCGCATCCGCCCCCGCTACGCAAGCCGCCGCCGACCCTGACGCGCAGGCCGCCGCCAACACCGGTACGGAGGCCGCCGCCGACCCTGAGGCACAGGCTTCCGCCGACCCCGGTACGCAGGCCGCCGCCGACCCGGCACCGCAAGCCGCCACCCACCCCGCACCCCAGGCCCCCGATACCTGCTGGCTGGACACCGAGACCGCCCTCACCCTGCTCACCTCCCCGCTCGCCGGCATGGACGCCGCCGACCTGCGCCGTCTCGGCCGGGCCCTGCGCGAGGAGGAGCGGGCCGCCGGGAACCCGCTGCCGCCCCCGTCCGACGAACTCCTCGCCCGGGCGCTCGCCGAACCGGAGCGCCTGGCCGTGCTCGACCCGGTGTACGCGCGCGGGGCGCAGCGCCTGGGCGCGCTGCTCCGCAAGGCCCGTGAGCGCCTCGCGGGCGGGGGTACGGCCGAGGAGGCGCTGTGGGACCTGTGGGAGGGCACGCCGTGGCCGGGTCGTCTGGAGCGGGCCGCCCGGCGCGGCGGCGCGGCCGGCCGCAACGCCGACCGGGACCTGGACGCCGTCTGCGCGCTGTTCGCCACCGCCGCGCGCGCGGAGGAGCGCACCGGGGGCCGCGGCGCCCTGAACTTCCTGGCGGAGATCGAGGCCGAGGACATAGCCGCCGACACGCTCACCCGCCGCGCGGTACGGCCCGACGCCGTCCGTGTCATGACCGCGCACCGCGCCAAGGGCCTGGAGTGGCCCCTGGTCGTCGTCGCCGGAGTCCAGGAGGGCCTGTGGCCCGACCTGCGGCGCCGCGGCTCGCTGCTGGAGGCCGACCGCATCGGCCGCGACGGGCTCGCCGAGCCGCTGACCCCGGGCGCGCTGCTCGCCGAGGAGCGCCGCCTGTTCTACGTCGCCGCCACGCGCGCGCGTGACCGCCTCGTCGTCACCGCCGTGAAGGCACCGGCCGACGACGGCGACCAGCCGTCGCGGTTCCTGAGCGAGCTGGGCGTCGAGCCCAAGGATGTCGCCGGCCGCCCCCGCCGCCCGCTGTCCGTCGCCGCGCTCGTCGCCGAACTGCGCGCCACCACCGTCGACCCGCGCGCGTCCGACGCGCTGCGGGAGGCCGCCGCCCACCGCCTCGCCCGTCTCGCCGCGCTCGCCGACGAGGAGGACCGCCCACTGGTGCCGTCCGCGCACCCCTACCGCTGGTGGGGCATGTTCGAGCCCACCGAGAGCAAGGTGCCGCTGCGCCACCGCGACCAGCCCGTGGTGCTCTCCGGCAGCGCCCTCGACCAGCTCGCCAACACCTGCGCGCTGCAGTGGTTCCTGGGCCGTGAGGTGAAGGCCGACGCCCCCGCCACGGCCGCGCAGGGCTTCGGCAACGTCGTCCACGTCCTCGCCGACGAGGTCGCCTCCGGCCGCACCCCCGCCGACCTCGACGTCCTCATGGAGCGCCTGGACTCCGTGTGGAACGCGCTCGCCTTCGACGCGCCCTGGAAGTCGCAGCAGGAGAAGGACAACGCGCGCGTGGCGCTCGAACGCTTCCTGAACTGGCACGTGCTGGACCGGACCGGCCGCACCCCGGTCGCCAGCGAGCAGGACTTCGACGTCACCCTGGAGACGGGCGGCTACCAGGTCCGCATCCGCGGCCAGATGGACCGCGTGGAGACGGACGCCGAGGGCCGGGCCTACGTGGTCGACTTCAAGACCGGCAAGCAGGCGCCCACCGCGCGCGAGGTGGAACGGCACCCCCAGCTCGCCGTCTACCAGCTCGCCGTCCGCGAAGGCGCCGTCGACACCGCCTTCGACGGCGTACGCCCCGAACCGGGCGGGGCCGAACTCGTCCACCTCAGGCAGGGCGCCGCCAAGCGCGACGGCGGCGAGGACCTGCCCAAGGTGCAGACCCAGGAGCCGCCGTCGGGGGAGTGGGTCGGCGAGCTGCTGGCCACCGCCGCCGGCAAGGTCCTCGACGAGCGGTTCACACCGAGCACCGGCCAGCACTGCACGCACTGCGCCTTCCGCGCCTCGTGCAGCGCGCGCCCGGAGGGACGGCACGTGGTGGAGTAACCGCCCCGTGGCCGGAGTGACGTACGGCACCACCCGCGCTGACCTGCGCTTCTTCCGCCCCGGGCGGTCACTTCGTCCTCGACTGTCAGTGCCCGCCGCTAGCCTCTTTCGACATGTCCGCCCGTATCACCGATCCCGAGCAGCTCAAGGAGCTCCTCGGCATCCCGTTCACCCCGGAGCAGACGGCCTGCATCACCGCGCCGCCCGCCCCGCAGGTGATCGTGGCCGGCGCCGGGTCGGGCAAGACCACCGTCATGGCGGCCCGCGTCGTCTGGCTGGTCGGCACCGGCCAGGTCGCCCCCGAACAGGTCCTCGGCCTGACCTTCACCAACAAGGCCGCCGGCGAGCTGGCCGAACGCGTCCGCAAGGCACTGGTCAGGGCCGGCGTCACCGACCCCGACGGCATCGACCCCGACAACCCGCCGGGCGAGCCCGTCATCTCGACGTACCACGCCTTCGCCGGCCGCCTGCTCACCGACCACGGCCTGCGCATCGGCCTGGAACCCAGCTCGCGGCTGCTGGCCGACGCCACCCGCTACCAGCTCGCCGCACGCGTGCTGCGCGAGGCCCCCGGCCCCTACCCGGCGCTGACCCGCTCCTTCGCCGACCTGGTCAGCGACCTGCTCACCCTCGACTCCGAACTCTCCGAACACCTCGTCGACCCCGAGGAACTGCGCGCCTTCGACGCCGGCCTGCTGGGCACCCTCGCAGGCGCCAGGCTCACCAACGCCGACCTGCGCAAGGTCCCCGAGACAGCCGCGGCCCGCCGCGAACTCGCCGCCCTCGTCCAGCGCTACCGCGCCGCGAAACGCGGGCGGGACCTGCTCGACTTCGGCGACCAGATCGCCCTGTCCGCCCGCCTCGCCCGCACCCCCGAGGTGGGCCGCCTGCTGCGCGAGGAGTTCCGCGTGGTCCTCCTGGACGAGTACCAGGACACCTCCGTGGCCCAGCGCGTCCTGCTCGCCGGCCTGTTCGGCGGCGGCACCGGCCACCCGGTGACCGCCGTCGGCGACCCCTGCCAGGCCATCTACGGCTGGCGCGGCGCCTCCGTCGCCAACCTGGACGACTTCCCCGCCCACTTCGCCCACGCCGACGGCCGGCCCGCCACCCGGCAGGCACTGAGCGAGAACCGGCGCAGCGGCGGGCGCCTGCTCGACCTCGCCAACGGCCTCGCCGCACCCCTGCGCGCCATGCACGCGGGCGTGGAGGCCCTCCGCCCGGCCCCCGGCGCCGAGTACGACGGCACGGTCCGCTGCGCCCTGCTGCCCACCCACGCCGAGGAGATCGACTGGCTCGCCGACTCCCTCGCCCACCTCGTGCGCACCGGCACGCCACCCGGCGAGATCGCCGTACTGTGCCGCACCGCCACCGACTTCGCCGAGATCCAGGGCGCCCTCGTCGCCCGCGAGGTCCCCGTCGAGGTCGTCGGCCTGTCCGGGCTGCTGCACCTGCCCGAGATCGCCGACCTCGTCGCCGTGTGCGAGGTCCTCCAGGACCCCGGCGCCAACGCCTCCCTGGTGCGCCTGCTGACCGGACCGCGCTGGCGCATCGGCCCCCGCGACCTCGCCCTCCTCGGCCGCCGGGCCCGCCTGCTGGTCGCCCACGCGCGCGTGGACGACGGCGACGACCCGGACCGCCGGCTCGCCGAGGCCGTCGAAGGCGTCGACCCGTCCGAGGTGATCTCGCTCGCCGACGCCCTCGACACCTTCCTGGAAGCGCCCCTGGAGGACGCCGCCGCCGACGGGCTGCCGTTCTCGCCGGACGCGCGCGTGCGCTTCGCCCGGCTCGCCGCCGAACTGCGCGACCTGCGCCGTTCGCTGTCCGACCCGCTCATGGACGTCCTGCACCGCGTCCTCGCCGTCACCGGTCTGGAGGTGGAACTGTCCGCCTCCCCGCACGCGCTCGCCGCCCGCCGCCGCGAGACCCTGTCCAACTTCCTGGACGTCGCCGCCTCCTTCGCCGCGAGCGACGGCGAGGCCACCCTGCTCGCCTTCCTCGGCTTCCTGCGCACCGCCGCCCAGTACGAGAAGGGCCTCGACAACGCCCTGCCCGGCGGCGAGAACACCGTCAAGGTGCTCACCGCCCACAGGTCCAAGGGCCTCGAATGGGACGTCGTGGCCGTCCCCGGCCTGGTCACCGGCACCTTCCCCAGCGGCCAGGGCCGCGAGAAGTGGACCGCCCAGGCCAAGGTGCTGCCGCACGCCCTGCGCGGCGACACCGACACCCTGCCCGACGTCGACAGCTGGGACGCGCGCGGGATGAAGGCCTTCCACGAGGCCATGAAGGACCACCAGCACACCGAGGAGCTCCGCCTCGGCTACGTCACCTTCACCCGACCCCGCTCGCTCCTGCTCGGCTCCGGCCACTGGTGGGGGCCCAGCCAGAAGAAGCCGCGCGGCCCCTCCGACTTCCTCCAGGCCCTCCACGACCACTGCGCGGCCGGACACGGCGAGATCGAGGCCTGGGCGGACGAGCCCGCCGAGGGCGAGGAGAACCCGGCCCTGCACACGGCCGACGCCGACCAGGTGTGGCCGCTCCCGCTGGACGCCGCCGCCCTGGCCCGCCGCCGCGCCGCCGCCGAGACGGTCCTCGCCCACCTGGACACCCTCGCCAGCCACCGCCCGGCCCTGCACGACCCCGCCGGCGACGAACACCCGGACTGGCCCGCACCACCGGACGACGACCCGTACGAGGAGCCGTACCCCGACCCGTACGACGAAGAGCCGTACGACGACTTCCCGTACGAGGACTCCCTCCACGAGGACTCCCTCCACGGGGACTCCCTCCACGAGGACGTGCCCTACGGCGAGGACCTGCCGCCCTACGACGAGGCCCCCCACGGCGAAGAGCCCTCGGCCGACGGACCCCCGGCCCACGCGCCTGCCTCCGCCGCCCCGAACACCAGCGCCCCGGGCAATCCCGCCCCGGACGCCCCCGCCGAACTGAACGCCCGAAACGCCGGCCGCCCCTTGGTCCCCCACCAGGCGCCCGCCCCCCGGCACCGTCCTGGGCCGCGGTCCGCCACCGGCCGCGCCACGCTCACCCCCGAGGAAGCCCGCACCGTCGCCGCCTGGGACCGCGACCTGGACGCGCTCACCGGAGAGCTGCTGCGCGCCCGCCGCGCCACCACCGACGTCCCCCTGCCCGTCACCCTCACCGCGTCCCAGCTGCTACGGCTCGCCGAGGACCCCGACGGGCTCGCGCAGGAACTCGCGCGCCCCATGCCGCGCCCCCCGCAACCGGCCGCACGCCGGGGCACCCGGTTCCACGCATGGGTGGAAACCCGCTTCGAGGAGCTGACGCTGCCCCTGCTGGAACCGGACGAGCTGCCCGGCAGCGACGCCGAGATCGCCGACGAACGCGACCTGGAAACCCTGAAGGAAGCCTTCGAACGCACCGAGTACGCCCACCGCACCCCGTACCGGGTCGAGGCCCCCTTCCAGTTCACCCTCGCCGGCCGTGTCGTCCGGGGCCGCATCGACGCCGTCTACCGGCACGGCGACGGCGACCAGACGACGTACGAGATCGTCGACTGGAAGACCAGCCGCACCCGCACCGCCGACCCGCTCCAGCTCGCCGTGTACCGGCTCGCCTGGGCCGAGCAGCAGGGCGTACCGCCCGAGTCCGTCACGGCCGCCTTCCTGTACGTACGCACCGGCGAGATCGTACGCCCCGACCTGCCCGACCGGGCCGCGCTCGAACGGCTCCTCACGGGTGAGACGGAGAGCACACGGGGGGCGACCGGAGTGTGACGAACGCCCGCCGACGATGTCGGTGCGGGCCGATAGGCTCGGGAGCATGAGCCAGACCCCGGACAGCGCCGTCCGCGCGTACATCGAGCAGCACCGCGCCGCCTTCCTCCACGACCTCGCCGCATGGCTGCGCATCCCCTCCGTGTCGGCCCAGCCCGACCACGCGCCCGATGTACGGCACAGCGCCGACTGGCTCGCCGCCAAGCTCAAGGAGACCGGGTTCCCGACCACCGAGGTCTGGCAGACCCCCGGCGCCCCCGCCGTCTTCGCCGAGTGGCCCTCGGACGACCCGGCGGCGCCCACGGTCCTGGTCTACGGCCACCACGACGTGCAGCCCGCCGCCCGCGAGGACGGCTGGGACAGCGACCCCTTCGAACCGGTCGTGCGCGACAACCGCCTCTACGCGCGCGGGGCGGCCGACGACAAGGGCCAGGTGTTCTTCCACACCCTCGGCGTCCGCGCCCACCTCGCCGCCACCGGCCGCACCACGCCGGCCGTCCACCTCAAGCTGCTCGTCGAGGGCGAGGAGGAATCCGGCTCCCCGCACTTCCGGGCCCTGGTCGAGGAGCGGGCGGGACGGCTCGCCGCCGACGCCGTGATCGTCTCCGACACCGGCATGTGGTCCGAGGACACCCCGACCGTGTGCACCGGCATGCGCGGCCTCGCCGAGTGCGAGATCCGGCTCCACGGCCCCGACCAGGACATCCACTCCGGTTCCTTCGGCGGCGCCGTACCCAACCCGGCCACCGCAGCCGCCCGCCTGGTCGCCGCCCTCCACGACGCACACGCGCGCGTGGCGATCCCCGGCTTCTACGACGGCATCGTCGAGCTGACCGACCGCGAGCGCGAGCTGTTCGCCGAGCTGCCCTTCGACGAGCAGCGCTGGCTGCGCACCGCCAAGTCCCACGCCACCCACGGCGAGGCCGGCCACACCACCCTGGAGCGCATCTGGGCCCGCCCGACCGCCGAGGTCAACGGCATCGGCGGCGGCTACCAGGGCCCCGGCAGCAAGACGATCATCCCCGCCACGGCCACGGTGAAGCTCTCCTTCCGGCTGGTCGCCGGCCAGGACCCCGCCCACATCGAGCAGGCCGTCCGCGCCTGGGCCGCCGACCAGGTGCCCGCCGGCATCCGCTGCGAGATCGACTTCGGCTCGGCCACACGCCCGTGCCTGACCCCGCTCGACCACCCCGCCCTGCAGTCCGTGGCCCGCGCCATGGGCCGCGCCTTCCAGCAGCCGGTCCGCTTCACCCGGGAGGGCGGCTCCGGACCCGCCGCCGACCTCCAGGAAGTCCTCGGCGCCCCCGTCCTCTTCCTCGGCATCTCCGTCCCCTCCGACGGCTGGCACGCGCCCAACGAGAAAGTCGAGCTCGACCTCCTCCTCAAGGGCGTCGAGACCAGCGCCTACCTGTGGGGTGACCTGGGCCGCACCTGGCGTACCGCACCCTGACCGGCCGGCGCCGTACGGAAGGGCGGCGCGCGCGGGGCACACTGGAAGGACCGCCCGCCCGCCCCGGCCCCGCCCGGCCCGGTGCCCTCCCGCCCTACATCCCGCCGAACCACCCGCTGCACTGGGGGAGTTGGAAGCACCCGTGACCACCTGGACCGACCACACAGCCGACCGACCCATCTCGCTGACCGCCCCGAGCGGCATCGACCGCGCCGCCCACCACCGGCTGGACGAGGCCTGGCTCGCGGCGGCGTGGAGCCACCCCACGACGCGCTGTTTCGTGGTCTCCGGCGGCCAGGTGCTCATCGACGAGACGCCGGACGGCCGGACGGAACTCGTCATGACACCGTCCTTCGAGGCCCCCCTCACCGAGGCGCACCGCTACTTCCTCGGCACCGACGAGGACGGCGTCAGCTACTTCGCGCTCCAGAAGGACGCGCTGCCCGGCCGCATCGACCAGTCCGCCCGCCCGGCGGGACTGCGGGAGGCCGGCCTGCTGCTGTCCCCGCGCGACGTCGGACTGATGGTCCACGCGGTCGGGCTGGAGAACTGGCAGCGCACCCACCGCTTCTGCTCCCGCTGCGGCGAGCGCACGGTCATCGCGGCGGCCGGCCACATCCGCCGCTGCCCGGCCTGCGGCGCCGAGCACTACCCGCGCACCGACCCGGCCGTGATCATGGCGGTCACCGACGAGGAGGACCGCATCCTGCTCGGCCGCCAGGTCCACTGGCCCGAGGGCCGCTTCTCCACGCTCGCCGGATTCGTCGAGCCCGGCGAGTCCATCGAGCAGGCGGTGCGCCGCGAGGTCGCCGAGGAGGTGGGGGTCGCCGTCGGCCGGGTCGAGTACGTCGCCAGCCAGCCCTGGCCCTTCCCGTCCAGCCTCATGCTCGGCTTCATGGCCCACGCCACCTCCACCGAGATCGACGTCGACGGCGACGAGATCCACGAGGCCCGCTGGTTCTCCCGCGAGGAACTGCACGCGGCCTTCGAGTCCGGCGAGGTGCTGCCGCCGTACGGCATCTCCATCGCGGCCCGCCTGATCGAGATGTGGTACGGCAAGCCCCTGCCGACCCGCAGCTTCGTCTGACACGGCGAACGGCGGCTCCCGAGCCCGGTGGGGACTCGGGAGCCGCCGTTCGGCGCAGCCCGGGCTTACGCGGCGAGCTTCTGCTTGACCTGCGCCAGCGACGGGTTCGTCAGCGTGGAGCCGTCACCGAAGAGCACGGTCGGGACGGTCTGGTTTCCGCCGTTCGCCTTCTCCACGAAAGCGGCGGACTCCGGGTCCTGCTCGATGTTGATCTCGGTGTAGGCGATGCCCTCCCGGTCCATCTGGCTCTTCAGCCTCCGGCAGTACCCGCACCAAGTCGTGCTGTACATCGTCACAGTGCCCTGCATCTCTAACTCGCTCTCCTCAGGCGGCTCGGAAAAGGTCGTACTGGAGGAGAACGTAAGCGACCGGTCCACCATTCCCCGACCGGGGCGCCGGCCGTGACCGACGGTTCGTGACCGAGCCGTGCCCGGGTCCGTGATAAGTACGACTACGAGGCCCCGCCTGTGGACAACCGGCGCAGCCGTCCCGGGCGACCTGGCAGCATGGCTGTGTGACAGCAGCAACGCACTCCACCCTCTTCCCACAGGGCACCGGTGGCTCCCCGGACCCGGGGCCGCCGAGTGACGCCGACGCGGTGCTCCAGGGGCTCGACCCCGAGCAGCGCGAGGTGGCCACCGCCCTGCACGGCCCGGTGTGCGTCCTGGCCGGAGCCGGCACGGGCAAGACCCGGGCCATCACCCACCGCATCGCCTACGGAGTGCGCGCGGGCATCCTGCAGCCCTCCAGCGTGCTCGCCGTCACCTTCACCAACCGCGCCGCCGGAGAGATGCGCGGCCGGCTGCGCCAGCTCGGCGCCCAGGGCGTCCAGGCCCGCACCTTCCACTCCGCCGCCCTCCGCCAGCTCCAGTACTTCTGGCCGAAAGCGGTCGGTGGCTCCCTGCCCCGGATCGTCGACCGCAAGATCCAACTCGTCGCCGACGCGGCCGCGGCCCTGGGCACCCGGCTCGACCGCAACGAGCTGCGGGACGTGACCGCCGAGATCGAATGGTCCAAGGTCACCCAGACCGTCCCCGCCGACTACCCGTACGCGGCTGCGAAGGCCGGCCGCGAGGCCCCCCGCGACCCGGCCGAGATCGCCCACCTCTACGCCGCCTACGAAGACCTCAAGCGCGACCGCGCGGTCATCGACTTCGAGGACGTCCTGCTGCTCACCGTCGCCATCCTCCAGGACCGACACGACATCGCCGACCAGGTCCGGGCGCAGTACCAGCACTTCGTCGTGGACGAGTACCAGGACGTCAGCCCGCTCCAGCAGCGGCTGCTGGACCTGTGGCTCGGCGACCGTGACAGCCTGTGCGTCGTCGGAGACGCCAGCCAGACCATCTACTCCTTCACGGGAGCAACGCCCGACCATCTCCTCGACTTCCGCGTCCGCCACCCCGCAGCCACCGTCGTCAAGCTGGTCCGCGACTACCGCTCCACCCCCCAGGTCGTCCACCTCGCCAACGCCCTGCTCACCCAGGCCCGCGGCCGCGCCGCCGACCACCGGCTGGAACTCCTCTCCCAGCGTCCCGCCGGTCCCGAGCCCGTCTACACCGAATACACCGACGAACCCGCCGAGGCCGAAGGCGCCGCCCGCCGCATCCGCGAACTGATCGACGCGGGCGTCCCCGCCGCCGAGATCGCCGTCCTGTTCCGTACGAACTCCCAGTCCGAGACCTACGAGCAGGCACTCGCCGACGCCGGCGTCCCCTACCAGCTGCGCGGCGCCGAGCGCTTCTTCGACCGGCCCGAGATCCGCAAGGCCCACCTCGCCCTGCGCGGCGCGGCCCGCTTCGGCGGCAACGACTCCCTCCTCGACGACGTGGTCGACCTGCCCTCCCAGGTGCGGGCCGTCCTGTCCGGCGAAGGCTGGACCAGCACACCGCCGGCCGGCTCCGGGGCCGTCAGGGAACGCTGGGAATCCCTGGCCGCCCTCGTCCACCTCGCCCACGACATGGCCGCCGGCCGGTCCCGGGCCACCCTCGCCGACTTCGTGACGGAGCTGGACGAGCGGAGCAACGCCCAGCACGCCCCGACCGTCCAGGGCGTCACCCTCGCCTCCCTGCACGCCGCCAAGGGACTGGAGTGGGACGTCGTCTTCCTCGTCGGCATCGCCGAGGGCATGCTGCCCATCACCTACGCCCGGACCGACGAGCAGATCGAGGAGGAACGCCGCCTGCTCTACGTCGGCGTCACCCGCGCGCGCGAACGCCTCCACCTCTCCTGGGCCCTGTCCCGCTCACCCGGCGGACGCCCCAACCGCCGGCCCAGCCGGTTCCTCGACGGACTGCGCCCCGGCACCACGCCGACCGTCGGTCACGCGGGCGCCGGCGCGGGCGGCGTCGAACGCGGCATCCCCGCGAGCGCGGCCCCGGCCCCCCGGCGCATCCAGCGGACCCCGGCCCGCTGCCGGGTCTGCGGCCGCACGCTCACCGACGCGGGCGAGATGAAGCTGATGCGCTGCGCCGACTGCCCGTCGGACATGGACGAGGGACTCTACGAACGGCTCCGGGAATGGCGCGCGGTGCAGGCCGAGCGCAGCGGCCAGCCGGACTTCTGCGTCTTCACCGACAGGACCCTGATGGCCATCGCCGAGGCCTGCCCGGAGAGCTCCGCCGAGCTGGCCCGCATCCCGGGCGTCCTCAGCCGCAAGCTGCGCAGCTACGGGGCCGAAGTTCTGGCCATCTGCGCAGGCCAGGAGCCCGGCCGGGACGGGGAAGGCGACTGACGCCAACTCGTCGCAAAAATAGTTTGCGCATGCCCCGGCAATCCCCATAGGTTCTAGGCACGGAAACGGCGGCCTTCTCGAAGGCCGGTCTCCGTGTTGTACTTGCATATCCGAACGGACTGGCTCACCCCGGTCCCAGAGACGCCGAGAGGAGGCGAGTCCAGTGATCAGCATCAACATCAGCACCCCCGTCAGCGCGGCCAAACTGACCGATCGCTCGACCGTCTCCATGTGCATGCTCGGCGCCTTCGACCAGGGCACCGGTCTGTCCGGCAGCTCTGCCGTGCGTCCGGCGTCCGCCGTCGCCCTCGCGGGTCTTCCCATCCGTGAGCGCAACGAGCGACCGACCAAGGCACTGGAAGCGGTAGCGGCACAGGCACACGCCTATGCCTTTGCGGCGGCCGGTGCCGGATTCCGGAAGCAGACGACGCAGCACCACCAGATGTGGGCCTTCCGTGGGCCAGAACCCTGGAGTGATCCAGCCTGATCGCCGATCAGGCCGGCGCCTTCAGGGCCGCGGAACCCCACCCGGGATCCGCGGCCCTTCTGTTTTCCCCGAACGGGGACGACGGAGCGAAGGGGCCTCGGGACAGGTAAAGAACCCGGTACCACGCCGCCACCCGGTCAACCGGCCGGAACGACCAGACGAGGAAGACCAACCGTGCAACTCGAAGCGCACGCCCCGTCCGTACCGCCTTCGCAAACGATCCCCCCGCCCGGCCTCACGGAGGACCCCGCCTTGATCCCGCTCACCGCGCTCACCGCGCTCGACGACGCCATCGAGAACCTCGGCGTACCCGTCCCCTGCCGCTCCTACGACCCGGAGGTCTTCTTCGCCGAGTCGCCGGCGGACGTCGAGTACGCCAAGTCCCTCTGCCGCACCTGCCCGCTGATCGAGGCCTGCCTCGCCGGCGCGAAGGAGCGGCGCGAGCCCTGGGGCGTCTGGGGTGGCGAGCTCTTCGTCCAGGGTGTCGTCGTCGCCCGGAAGCGGCCGCGTGGCCGCCCGCGGAAGAACCCGGTCACAGCATGAACACCGCAGGAACGATCGATCGCCCCCTCACGCACGACCCCAAGAAGCAGGCCCCGATGAAGCCGTCCACCAGCGAGCCCGCCGGCTCCGCGACCTCAGACTTCACCACCACCGGCGCGACCGAAGCGCGTCAGAACAGGAACCGTGAGATGCAACTCATGCAAGAAGCCCTGGCTCGTGCGCATATGCACGAGCGACTCCATGACGCCGTGAGCGAGCGCCGGGCCGTGCGCCTGGCCGCCGCCCGGCGGATGCAGCGCCGTGCCGAGCGCGCCTCGCTGCGCGCCCGCCGGGCGCTCGCCATGGCGGTCATGCAGTAGAGAACACACCTGAGCAGCGGTGGCCTCCCTCACGAGGGAGGCGAAGCTCCCCGCGGGGGCCGGTCCGGCCGAACGGACCGGCCCCCGCGGCACGTTGCGCAGGATGCCCCTCGGCCCGGTCCTCATCGGCCATGCGGCCGTCAACCGCGTCGTCTCCGACCACGGCGCCTCGGATGACGATGCCTGGGACGACGCCGCCCTGGACCAGGTCGCCTCAGACCACGTCGTCCTCGGCCACGTCCTCCTCGCCGGTGTCTGTCACCCCGTCGTGCTCGGTCACCCCGTCGTGCTCGGTCACCCGGTCGTCCTCGGCCGTCTCGGCGTCATCGGTCACGAAGCCCGGCAGCCACTCCTCCAGTTCGTCGCGCAGCCGTACCGTGGCGCCCAGCTGGCACAGGACGCCGATGGTGCTGAGGGTCACGCGGTGTATCAGCAGATAGGCCGGCGGCAGGTTGAGCTGCTTGCCGAGCTGGTAGGCGGGGGAGCGGGGGTCGGCGATCCGGGCGGCCTGGCTGCGCATCCAGGAACGGGTGAAGGTGAACGCCTCCACCCGGGCCGGTTCGATGATCGGCAGCAGGTAGTCCAGGACCGCGTCCGGGTCCAGTGCGATGGTCTCCTTGACGAACCCCTCGGTGCGGAGCATCTCGTAGACCGTCTCGGCGTCGCCGTCCAGTGTCATCCGCAGGGAGGCGCCGATCGGGACGGGCAGGCCGCCGGGGAGCCGGTCGACCGTGCCGAAGTCCAGGACGCCGAGGCGCCAGTCGTCCGCGCCGGCCGGGCCGCCCGGGAGCAGGCGGAAGTTGCCCGGGTGCGGATCCGCGTGCAGGAGGCCGGTGCGGGCCGGCCCCGAGAAGAGGAAGCGGGCCAGGAGCTGGCCGGCCCGGTCGCGCTGCTCCTGGGTGCCGTCCGCGATGATCTCGGACAGCGGGACGCCGTCGATCCACTCGGTCACCAGGACCTGCTCGCGCTGGTGCACCACGGCCGGGACGACCACGTCCGGGTCGTCGGCGAACTCCTCCGCGTGCGCGGCCTGGGCCTGGGCCTCCAGGCCGTAGTCCAGTTCCTCGGAGACGCGGTCCCGCAGCTCCGCGATCAGCGGCTTGATGTCCATGCCCGGGATCAGCGGGCCCAGCAGCCGGGCGAACCGGCTCAGTTGCCCGAGGTCGGACAGGAGCGCCTCGCCGGCTCCCGGATACTGCACCTTGACGGCCACCTCGCGGCCGTCGTGCCACACCGCCCGGTGCACCTGGCCGATCGAGGCCGCGGCGGCCGGCTTGTCCTCGAACTCCTCGAACAGGTCGCGCCAGTCCGCGCCCAGCCGCTGTTCGAGGACGGTGTGCACCGTGCGGGTCGGCATCGGCGGGGCGGCGTCCTGCAGCCTGGTCAGGGCCGCGCGGTAGGGGCCGGCGATCTCCTCCGGCAGCGCCGACTCGAAGACGGACAGTGCCTGTCCGAACTTCATCGCGCCGCCCTTCAGCTCGCCGAGCACCTTGAAGAGCTGCTCCGCCGTGCGCTGTTGCAGCTCGCGGCCGACGATCTCCGCGGACTCGCCCACGATCCGCTTGCCCAGCCCCCAGGTCGCCCGGCCGGCGAAGCCGAGCGGGAGCGCGGCGAGCTTGGCGGTACGGGTGACCGCCTTGCGGGGAAGATCAGACATGCGCCCTCCAGGTCCCAGTCGGCCGTGCCGCGCCCGCTTCGCGTCGCCGCTCCGTCGACGGCCGTTGCACCGCCATTGTCGCGCGTGGCCGCCCGGTGCCTGCGGAGTGCTCCCGATTACCTCGCTGCGCTGCCCCGCAGTCGCACTCCGGATGCGGCCGGACCGGCCGGGCGCGCCACTCCAGACCGGGCAGGGACACCTCCCAGCGGGTGCCGGCGCCGGACGGCGTCTCCCCGTCGAGGAAGGCCAGCGCATGGGCCGCCGCGAGTCCGGCCACCGCCGTGGCCAGGGTCAGATCGCAGGCGCCGACCCGGCGGGCCCTGCCCGAGCGCCACTGGGCGACCAGCCGGGGCCAGGCCGGATCCTGGTCCGTGCGGTCCCGGTGCAGACAGCCGGCGCAGGCCGACTCGCCGGGCAGCACGAGCGGGCCGACGACGCCCGTGCCCTCCACGACACCGGCGTACAGATGGGGGGTGCCGGCGGTCATGAGCGGCTCGGCGGTGAAGGGGTCCGGGGCGTGCACGGCGACATCGTCCCGTGGCGCGAAGACCACCAGGGAGAGGCCGGGGTCCTCGGCGCCGGATCCGGGGGTATGGGCGTGCCGGGGCGGGCGGTCCGGTGCCGCGCGGCGGACGGCGGCCCGCGCGGCCGTGTCCCGGCGCTCGCCGAGCGACCCGGCGGGCAGGCCGCCCGGCGCCACGTCCCACGGCTCGACGCGGCCCACGTCGCGTACGTCGACCTCACCGACGCCGGCGCCGGACAGGACGGATGCCAGCAGGGCGCCGACGCGGCCCGCTCCACGGACCCGCACCCGCAGGGCGCGCCGGGCCGCGAGCCGGGCCGGTGCGCCGCCGGGCTCGGATGTGAGGAGGGACAGCGAGGCCAGGTCGGGGCGCAGCCGCTGAAGGACGTCGGTCTTCTCGCGCAGCGCGTCCGCGGCCGGGCCGCCGCCGCGGGCGTCGTCGACGAGGCCCGCGCGGGCCAGCCGTTCGACCAGGGCGTCGACCTGGCGGGGCGGTACGTCCGCGCGGCGGCCCTCCTCGCGGAGCAGCGGCAGTCCGCGGGTCCCGTCGAGCAGGTCGAGGAAGCTGCCGGTCGCCGTGTCCATCGGGCCGAGCGTGAGGGCGTGCGCCGGGGTCATCCCGAACTGCACGGTGTTGAGATCGCGCCAGCCGCGCCGCAGCGCGGGCTTCACCACCGGATGCATGACTGCCCCCCCGTATCCGTATCCCCATGTGCCTGTGTGCCTGTGTGCCTGTGTCTTCTGACCCCGTCCTGATCAGGCGGCCGTGGCCCGTCGACGTCTGCCAGCATGCCCGGCCCCTGCGCCGGGCGTCGGAAGTTATCCACAGGCGGGGGATGATTGTCGTACCGGTCAGCCGGGGTGAAGTGGTGCAAACCGGATGTGCTGATCGGTCGTACGAATCAAACACATGGTGGGCGATCGGTAGCCAACCGTCCTGGAGCCGGGACTTTGCCCGCGCCCACCGGGTAACGTCGGGGCGTGCCCGCCGACCCACTGCAGAGCGCCGGTAAACCACAGCGCAGCACGACGAGCCAGCCGCCCGGCCGCTCGGGGGCGAGCGCGATCGAGGTCCGCAGAAGCGCCCGGCGCCGCCGGACGGTCTCCGCGTACCGCGAGGGCGATCGCACCGTCGTACTGATCCCCGCCCGGATGTCGAAGGCGGAGGAGCAGCGCTGGGTGAGCGTCATGCTCGACAAACTCGCCGCCCAGGAGAGCAGGCGGTCGCTGGGCGACGCCGATCTGGTCGAGCGCGCCCAGCGGCTGTCCGCCCAGTACTTCGACGGCCGGGCCCGGCCCGCCTCCGTGCGCTGGGTCACCAACCAGAACACCCGCTGGGGTTCGTGCACCCCGGCCGAGGGCAGCATCCGGCTCTCGCACCGCCTGCAGGGGATGCCGGAGTACGTCGTCGACTACGTGCTCTGCCACGAGCTGGCGCATCTGCTGGTGCCCGGTCACGGCCCCGACTTCTGGCGGCTGCTGGAGGCCTATCCGCGCACCGAGCGGGCCCGTGGCTACCTCGAGGGCGTGGTCGCCGCCGCGCGGCTGCCGCACGTGCCGGGCGCGCGGGACGACCACGACTCCTGAGCGACCCGGGCGAGCGACAGCGCCTGGTCGGCATCCCGCCTCCCCCGGTATGTGCGCCCGTTCCCCCGGTGTGTCCGGCCGGCTGCCGTTGTGTACCGGGTCTGTACCGACGACGACCCGTCGGGGCCGTTGTCGGTCTTTGCCGTTAGCCTGGCGCGACGCACTCGC
Organism: Streptomyces sp. NPDC023481; assembly: GCF_055560195.1. NCBI lineage: Bacteria > Bacillati > Actinomycetota > Actinomycetes > Kitasatosporales > Streptomycetaceae > Streptomyces > Streptomyces sp. NPDC023481. The sequence continues at coordinate 37,936 of NZ_JBVHJE010000027.1, read as the reverse complement.
ATTCGGGATGGGGGACGGTCGTAACGCATGGCCAGGGAATTCCAACGCGGCCACAAGGCCAGGATCAGTGACCTCACGGCGGGCACGGATCTGTACGTAGGCGTGCAGATCTCCGCCCCCGGGCTGACCTTCGACATCAGCTGCTTCGGTCTGGACGCCGAGGAGCGCCTCTCGGACGACCGGTACTTCGTCTTCTTCAACCAGCCGAAGTCCCCGGAGGAGTCCATTCAGCTGCTGGGCGCCCAGGCGGGTGACACGGAGTCGTTCCGGGTCACGCTCGACCGGATCCCCTCGCACATCCGCAAGCTGTCCTTCACGGCGACCCTCGACGGCGCCGGGCAGATGTCCCGGATCGCTCCCGGCTACCTGCGCATCGTGGCGGGCGGCGAGGAGGTCGCGCGGTACTCCTTCAGCGGCGCGGAGTTCTCCACTGAGCGGGCCGTGATGCTCGGGGACATCTACTTCAAGGACGGGTGGCGGTTCGCCGCCGTCGGGCAGGGCTTCGACGGCGGTCTGGAGGCGCTGCTGAAGAACTTCGGCGGCGAGGTGCTGGAGGAGGAGGCCCCCGCCGCCCCCGAGCAGCCGCAGCAGCAGGCACAGCCGCAGCCCGGCGCGGCCCCCGGCTTCGCCCCGCCCGCCCAGACCACACCCCCGCCCGCGTTCGGCGCCCCGGCCGCCCCCACACCCGCCCCGGCCCCCGCCCCCCAGGGCTTCACCCCGCCCCCCGGCCACACGCCCCCGCCGCCGGCCCCCGCGCCGAACGTGCACGCCGCGCCGACGCTCGTCGCCCCCCTGACCCCGCCCGCCGGCGGCACCGTCCCGCCGCCGGCCGCCCCGGCCCCCGCGCCCTACGGCCAGCCGCCCCAGCAGCCGTCGTACGGCGGCGGCCCCGGCGCGCCGCTGCCGCCGGGCTACGGACAGGCCCCCGGCGGACAGCCCGCCCCGCCCATGCCCCCGGGCTACGGGCAGCAGGTCCCCGGCCGGCAGCCCGCCGCGTACGGCGTGCCGCAGGGCGCGCCCCAGGGCGGTGCCGGTGTGACGGCCGCGCTGCAGGCGTTCAAGGAGACGCCGACCGGGCAGCGCTGGACCCAGCAGAACAAGAAGCTGATCCGCGTCGACCTCGGAATCGGCGGCCAGCCCGTGCTGGCCAAGCAGGGCAGCATGGTGCTCTACCAGGGCAAGGTCGACTTCGGTTACAAGGGCGCCGGGTTCGCCGGGCGCATCGTCGGCAACGCCACCGGCCAGGAGATGCAGCTGATGCGCTGCACCGGCCAGGGCCAGGTGTTCCTCGCCGAGCGCTCCACGCATCTGCACCCGGTCGAGCTGCAGGGCGACGCGATCTGCGTGTCCGCCGAGAACGTCCTCGCCTTCGACGAGAGCCTCCAGTACGAGGTGCGCCGGATCGAGGGCCACGGCATCCCGGGCGGCGCGCTGTTCACCATGCAGTTCCAGGGCACCGGCACGATCGTCGTCAAGACCCACGGCACGCCCGTGGTGCTGCCGGTCACGCCGACCACCTTCGCCGACTGCAACGCCGTCGTCGCCTGGTCGGCCGCCTCGCAGGTGATCGTCTCCAGCCAGGTCCGGATGCGCCGCAACGCCTACCCCGGGGACACCGGCGAGAGCGTCAACCTCCAGTTCCGGGGCGCCCCCGGCAACTTCATCGTCGTCCAGCCCTACGAGGTCTGAGGGAGCCCGTCATGAACCAGCCGCTCGCGGGCTTCGCGCCCGCACCCGTCACCGCCCGCATGGAGAACCACGGCAACCACATGCTGAAGGTCGCCCTGCAGACAGGGAACGACCTCCTCGCGCGCGTGGGGTCGATGGTCGCCTACGAGGGCTTCGTCCAGTACGAGCCCAACCCGCCCGCCGTCCGCCAGATCGCCCGCGACTGGGTCACCGGCGAGGGCGCTCCGCTGATGAAGTGCACCGGCGACGGCCTGCTCTACCTCGCCGACTACGGCGCCGACGTCGTCGTGATCAACCTCGACGGCGACGGCATCTCCGTCAACGCCACCAACCTGCTCGCCTTCGACGCACACCTGACCTGGGGCGTGGAGCGCGTGAAGGGGCTCGCGAAGTTCGCCGGCCAGGGCCTGTGGAACACGAGGATCTCCGGGCAGGGCTGGGTCGCGCTGACCTCCCGGGGCAAGCCGATCGTCGTGGACTGCGGCGGCGGCGAGGACGAGACGTACGTCGACCCGGACGCGCTCGTCGCCTGGTCGCCCAACCTGAAGGTGAAGGGCAAGCGCAGCTTCAAGGCCCAGTCGCTGATCGGCCGGGGCAGCGGCGAGGCCTACCAGATGGCGTTCTCCGGCCAGGGCATCGTCGTCGTCCAGCCCAGCGAGGACAGCACCGACCGCCTCCGGTTCCGGGGCTGAGGGGGAGCCAGAACACCATGCAGAGCCCGCTTTTCGCGCACAACGACCTCCAGACCCAGGAACGCTGGAGCCTGCAGAACGCGCAGATGCTCCGGATCACCCTGGAGGGCCACGACGACCTCCTCGCCCGCAAGGGCACCATGGTCGCCTACCAGGGCCTGGTCGAGTTCGACGCCGAGTACCGCAGCAACAACCAGGCACGCGCGCGTGCGTACACCGGCGAGGGCCTGGACCTGATGCGCTGCCACGGCCAGGGCACCGTCTACCTCGCCAACCTGGCCCAGCACGTGCACATCATGGACGTCGAGCAGGACGGGCTGACCGTCGACAGCTCCTACGTCCTCGCCATGGACTCCTCGCTGCACCACGAGGTCATCGCCGTCGACAGCCTCTACGGCATCTCCGGCTCCGGGAAGTACCAGCTGAACATCACCGGGCGCGGCAAGGTGGCCCTGATGACCTCCGGGGCGCCGCTGCTGATGCAGGTCACGCCCGACCGGTACGTCAACTGCGACGCCGACGCGATCGTGGCCTGGTCCACCGGGCTGCGCGTGCAGATGCAGGCCCAGACGCACTCGTCCGGGGTGTGGCGGCGGCGCGGCAGCACCGGTGAGGGCTGGGAGCTGAGCTTCATGGGCACCGGTTTCGCGTTGGTGCAGCCCAGCGAGCTGCTGCCGCCGCAGAACGCCGTGATCGGGCAGGGCCTGGCCGCCCAGTTCGGCATGGGCCAGCAGGGCGCGCGCGGCCAGAACCAGGGCAACGTCTGGAGCTGACGACGAGGTGAGGGGTGAGGGGCGACCGCCTGGCCGGTCGCCCCTCACCCCCCTGTCGCCTACCCGTTCACAGTCGGGCGCGCGTCGCTTCCAGCAGTCGTACGACCGACTCGTCGGCTACGTCCCCCACCTCGTCGTAGCCGAACCAGCGCAGGTCGAGCGACTCGTCGCTGATGGCCGCCACGGACCCGCGCGGGGCGAGCGCGGCGTACTGCACGTCCAGGTGCCACGCGCAGGGCGTGTGGTGCCGGTCCAGGCGGACCGGGGCGGCCTGCAGCAGGCGCAGCGAGGAGATGCCGGACTCCTCCGTGGCCTCGCGGAGCGCGGCCTCGGCCAGCGTGCCGTCGCTCTTCTCGCAGTGCCCGCCCATCTGAAGCCACATGCGCAGCTTCTTGTGGAGCGTGAGCAGGACCCGCTCACGCTCCGGGTCGATCACCAGGGCGCTCGCCGTGAGGTGCCCGTCCGCGCAGCTCTTCCACATCCCGCCGGGATGCGCGTCCAGATGGTCCAGGTAGACCTGACGAAGGTCTTGCTGGTCCGGGTACTCCTCCAGCACCCGGACCGCGTCGCCGTGCAGAGTCACTCGGAGTCGTCGTCCTTCTCCGGCTTGTCGGCGGAGCCGCTCGCCGCCTCGCCGAGCATCTTGTCCAGCTCGGAGAAGTCCGGCTGCTCGCGGTGGACGAAGCCGTCCGGGTCGTCCAGGTCGGTCGCGGTGGGCAGCATGTCCGGGTGGTGCCACAGGGCGTCCCGGCCGTCGACCCCGCGCGCGTCCGTCAGCGACGCCCACAGGCGGGAGGCGTCCCGCAGCCGGCGCGGGCGCAGCTCCAGGCCGATCAGCGTGGCGAACGTCTGCTCCGCCGGGCCGCCGGTGGCGCGGCGGCGGCGCAGCGTCTCGCGCAGGGCGTCGGCGGACCCCAGACGCGGCTTCGCGGCGGCGTGGACCACCGCGTCCACCCAGCCCTCCACGAGCGCCAGGGCGGTCTCCAGCCGGGCCAGGGCGGCCTTCTGCTCGGGCGTGTCCTCCGGCTGGAACATGCCCTGCTGGAGCGCGTCCTGAAGCTGCTCGGGGTTCTGCGGGTCGAACTGGCCGACCACGTCCTCCAGCTTGGCCGTGTCGACCTTGATCCCGCGCGCGTAGCCGTCGACCGCGCCGAACAGGTGCGAGCGCAGCCACGGGACGTGCGCGAACAGGCGCTGGTGGGCGGCCTCGCGCAGCGCCAGGTAGAGCCGCACCTCCTCCTGCGGCACGCCCAGGTCCCGGCCGAACGCCTCCACGTTGGCCGGCAGCAGCGCCGCCTTGCCGGCCGGGCCCAGCGGCAGGCCGATGTCGGTCGAGCCGACGACCTCGCCCGCGAGCACGCCCACGGCCTGCCCGATCTGCGTGCCGAACATGGCGCCGCCCATGGAGCGCATCATGCCGATCAGCGGGCCCGCCATGGCCTGCATCTCCTCCGGCAGGACGTCGCCCATGGCCGCGCCCACCCGCTCGGCGACCGGGTCGACCAGCTCCTGCCAGGCGGGCAGGGTCGCCTCGACCCACTCCGCGCGCGACCAGGCCACCGCCGCGCCGGAGCCCGACGGCAGGGACGTCGCGTCGTCCAGCCACAGGTCGGCCAGGCGGACGGCGTCCTCGACCGCCTTGCGCTCGGCCGGGCCGACGCTGGCGTCCTTCGAGCCGTCCTGGGCGCCCTGGGCGACCGTCTGGCGGGCGATCTGCTTGGCCATGTCCCAGTTCACCGGCCCGCCCTCGTACGACAGCATCTGGCCGAGCTGCTGGAACGCGGCGCCCAGGTCGGTGGGGTTCAGCGAACCGAACATGGCTGCGAGCGGGTTGTCGGCGCCGGGGCCGCCAAAGCCGCCGGCTCCGGGCAGGCCGCCGAAACCGAACGGATTGGCCGGTCCCTGCCCACCACCGCTCTGCTGGTCCTTCTTCTTGCCCTCGTCGCCGTCTTCCGGCTCCTCCGGCGGAAGGCCGAAACCGAATGGGGTGTCACTCACGGGATTCCTCGGCTGGTAAGGCCACCGGTTGCGATCCGGCGGCGCGGCTGCCCGACAACACCACCCAGCGTAGACACCCGGACCCGATCGGGCCTCGGTGCTTCGCCTGAGGAAGGCCTGCGGCAGGATGGATGCACCTGGTACGTACGCGTCACTCGCGCCCGTACTGAAGACAACCGCTGGAGACGCCCGGTGAGTTCCCCAGATCCGCAGGTTCGCGCAGCGCGAAACCCCTCAACCCCTCCCGCCGTGCGCGGGCCCGTCGTCGCGGTGACCGGCGCCGCCACCGGGGTCGGCGCCCTGCTCACCGAGCGGCTCGCCGCCTCCGGGGAGGTCAGGCAGGTCCTCGCCATCGACGAGCGGCGCGGCGAGTGCGCCGACGCCTGCTGGCACATCCTCGACGTGCGCGACCCCGCCATCGCGGACAAGCTGCGCGGCGCCGACGTCGTCGTCCACCTCGCGCTCGACCTCGACCTGGAGACCGATCCGGCGGCACGTACGGCTTACAACGTCCGGGGGACCCAGACCGTCCTGACCGCCGCGGCGGCGGCCGGGGTGCACCGCGTGGTGCTGTGCACCTCCGCGATGGTCTACGGCGCGCTGCCGGACAACGAGCTGCCCCTGTCGGAGGACGCCGAGCTGCGCGCCACCGCCGAGGCGACCGGGGTCGGCGACCTGCTGGAGATCGAACGGCTGGCTCGCCGGGCGCCGCGCGCGCACCCGGGGCTCAACGTCACCGTGGTCCGGCCCGCCGTCCTCGTCGGGGGCACCGACACCGCGCTGACCAGGTACTTCGAGTCGCCGCGGCTGCTGGTCGTGGCCGGGTCGCGGCCCGCGTGGCAGTTCTGCCACGTCGAGGACCTGTGCGGGGCCCTGGAGTACGCCGTCCTGGAGAAGGTCGAGGGGGAGCTGGCCGTCGGCTGCGACGGGTGGCTGGAGCAGGAGGAGGTCGAGGAGCTGAGCGGCATCCGGCGGATGGAGCTGCCCTCGGCGGTCGCGCTCGGCGCGGCGGCCCGGCTGCACCGCATCGGCCTCACCCCCTCCCCGGCCGGCGACCTCGCTTACACGATGTACCCCTGGGTGGTCAGCGGGAGCCGGCTGCACGACGCCGGGTGGCGGCCGAAGTGGACCAACGAGGAGGTCCTCGCCGAACTGCTGGAGGAGGTGTCCGGGCGGCACACGGTGGCGGGCCGCCGGCTGGGGCGCAAGGACGCGACGGCGGCCGGCGCGGCCGGCGCGACGGTCGCCCTGCTGGGCGCGGCGGCGGTCGTACGCCGAGCCCGCAAGGCCCGCAGACGCTGACGGACCGGCCACCGGGGGCATGCCCGCGAGGCGGCGCCGGGGTCCTCTGGTGGTTCCGCAGGGCCCGTGCAGGCGCCCGTCCCCGCCGGCACCGCAGGCGTGCGGAAGGCCCGGCGGGGCCTTGGCGGTGCCGGCACGGTTGCCGGGCGGGGCAGGGGGCGAAGGCCGTGCCCGCGGTGCCGCGCCGGGGATCCCCTGGTGGATGCCGCAGGGCCCGTCCACGCGCCCGCTGCCCGCCGGCACCGCGGGCATGCGGAAGGCCCGGCGGGCCCGGCCGCGACGGGCGCCGTCGCCCGGGATGCCGGCCTCATGGGGGCGGCCTCGGCACCGCTGAAGGCCGGGACGGCCCCCGTCGTCTCGTAGGACACTCCAAACCGCCCCGCGCGCGTGCCTGGTGAATCTCGCATTTCCCGGTGTCCGGGGCGTGCGGCACGATGGACGCATGCCACACACGAACCACCACCCCGGTGAGCGGGCGGCCCTGGATCCCATCAAGCTGATCGCCGTCCGCGAGACGCCGCTCTCCGTCGACGAGGTGTTCCGGGCCGTCGGGGACGACGCGGCCGGCGGGATCGCGCTTTTCGTGGGCACCGTGCGCAACCACGACGGGGGCGCCGACGTGGACGGGCTCGGGTACTCGTGCCATCCCAGCGCCGAGGCCGAGATGCGGCGGATCGCCGAGAAGGTCGTCGCCGACCACCCCGTGCGGGCGCTGGCCGCCGTCCACCGGGTGGGTGACCTGCGGGTGGGGGACATCGCCGTCGTCGTCGCCGTGGCCTGCCCGCACCGCGCGGAGGCCTTCGACGCCTGCCGCAGGCTGATCGACGACATCAAGCACGAGGTGCCCGTCTGGAAGCACCAGAAGTTCTCCGACGGAACCGAGGAGTGGGTCGGCGCCTGCTGAGGGCGGCCCGCGACGCGTCACACCCGGCACACGAACCCCTCCGGTTGCGTAACCGGCACCCTGGCGTGAGCGTTGTCGGTGCGGATGGTTAATCTGCTGATCAGTCAGTTGCGGACGCTCATGGCCCAGGGAGGTCGGCATGGGGGTGCTTGTCTGGCTGCTGATCCCGCTGGTGGCCGCGGTCGGCGGCGGGCTGTGGGGCACGTGGGCGAACCGGACCCGCAGGGCCCGCAGCGACGGCCCCGAGCTGGACGGGTACGCCCGGTTCCGCGAAGCCATGGAGAAGTCCCACACGGGCGCGCGCGGCGCGTGACGGGGGTGCCCTGACGGTGCGCTGACAGAGGCGTCCCGTACTGTCGTGACATGCCACGCCGCACCGCGACGATGCTCGCCTCGACCCTGATGCTGATCGCGCTCCTGTGCGCGGGAGTGCTCATCCCCGTGCCGTACGCGGAGATGTCTCCCGGCCCCACCGTGAACACGCTCGGCGAGCACGGCGGCGAGCCGGTGCTGCAGATCTCCGGCCACAAGACCTATCCGACGGACGGCCATCTGAACATGACCACCGTCCGGGTCACCAGCGCCGACTACCGGATGAACCTCGTCGAGGCCGTCTACGGCTGGCTCGCGCACGACAGCAAGATCGTCCCGCACGACACGCTCTACCCGGGCGGCAAGACGGAGCAGCAGTCCACCCAGGAGAACGCCGAGGAGTTCAGCCAGTCCCAGGAGAGCGCCAAGGTCGCCGCCCTGAAGGAGCTGGGCGTCCCGGTGCGGTCCTGGGTGATCGTCTCCACGGTCGTCAAGGGCTCCCCGGCCGAGGGCAGGCTGCACGCCGGTGACGTCATCAAGGCCGTCGACGGCGCCGCCGTCAAGCAGCCTGCCGACGTCGCCAAGCTGGTGACCAGGCGCAAGCCCGGGCAGAAGGTCGTCTTCACCGTCGTCCCGGCCAAGGAGCAGGCCGCCGCCGAGAAGGCCGACAGGACGGCGACCAGGACGCAGGACGTCACGATCACCACCGCGACCTCCGACGACACCGGCGCCAAGCGGGCCATCGTCGGCATCTCCGCCGGGACCGACCACACCTTCCCGTTCAATATCGACATCAAGCTCGCCGACGTCGGCGGGCCCAGCGCGGGCCTGATGTTCGCCCTGGGGATCTACGACAAGCTCACCCCGGGCGACCTCACCGGCGGCGCGTTCGTCGCCGGCACCGGCACCATCGACGACGACGGCACGGTCGGCCCGATCGGCGGCGTCGAGATGAAGACCGTCGGCGCGCGCGACAAGGGCGCCCGGTACTTCCTGACCCCCGCCGACAACTGCGCCGCGGCCGCCGCGGACACCCCGAGCGGGCTCACCCTGGTCAAGGTCAAGACCATCGGTGACGCGCTCGCCGCGCTGAAGGACATCCGCAGCGGCGACACCACCGCCCTGCCCCGGTGCACCACCAAGGGCTGAGCGGGCCCCGACACGGCGGGGGGCGCTCCCTGGTCACCAGGGGCGCCCCCGTCGTCGTATGCGCCTGTGCGTGTGTGCGTGTGTGTGGGACGGATCAGTCCGCGAAGGTCGCCGCCAGGGCCTCCGCCAGGCCCGGTACCAGCTCGGGGCCGGTCAGGACCTCGGTCGGGGAGTCCTTCTCGCGCAGCCGCAGCGCCGACTCGCGGCTGCCGTCGCGCAGCACGGCCACCGTCATCCGGACCTCCTGGCGCTCGGGGTGCTCGGCCACCCACCGCGCCAGCCCGGCCTCGTCCAGACCGGACGGGACCTGGGCCTCGGCGGACGGCGGCAGCATCAGCCGCTCCACGGTGAGCGCGCAGCCGGCCACCGCGTCGGGCCAGGCGATGGTGCCGAGGAACTCGTCGAGCGGCTTGCCGGACGGGATCTCGTCCTGCTCGATCGGGGTGAGACCGACGGTCTCGGACTCGTCCTGAAGGCCCAGCTGGGCCGCGAGCGACGGTTCCTGGGCCCGCAGCCGTGCGGTGTCTACGAGGGCGAAGAGGCGAGCGGGCCGGTCCCAGCCGAGGCCGGAGACGTACTCGTCGATCTCGAGTACGGCCCGGGTGAGCGGGTTCGCTGCCATGGGAGTGTTGGACATGGTCACAATCCTGCCTCGTTCAGGGCCGGAATCGGGAACCGAGTAAACCGTGAGTAAGTTGCATAGGGTGTGGCCCGCGATCACGGGGGGCCACGGCGGGCCCGCGAACCCGAGGGCCTGACGGATCGACAGCGAACTTCGAGGTGCGCACCTTGGCTTTCCAGATGCCGGACCGCGGCGGAGGCCCGACGGGGCCACGGATCAGAGCGGGCCGCCCGTCCCGGAGGGTGAGGACCCTGCTCGTGACACTGGGCGTCCTCGCCGTCCTCGGCATGGCGTTCACCATGTTCGCGGGCTTCTGGACGGACTGGTTGTGGTACCGGTCGGTGCACTACTCGTCGGTGTTCACCACCACCCTGTCGACCAAGATCGGGCTGTTCTTCGTCTTCGGCCTGCTGATGGCCGTCGCGGTCGGCGTCAACGTCTGGCTCGCGCACCGGCTGCGGCCCCCGCTCAGCGCCATGTCCATGGAGCAGCAGAGCCTCGACCGCTACCGCATGGCGATCGCGCCGTACAAGAAGTGGCTGCTGCTCGCCGTCACCGCCCTGGTCGGGCTGATCGCGGGCGCCTCCGCGTCGAGCCAGTGGCGTACGTGGCTGATGTGGGTGAACGGCGTGCCCTTCCACGAGAAGGACCCGCAGTTCCACCTGGACGTCTCCTTCTACGCCTTCGACCTGCCCTGGTACCGCTTCCTGCTGGGCTTCGGCTTCGCGGCCGCCATCCTGTGCCTGATCGCCGCCGCGCTCACCCACTACCTGTACGGCGGGCTGCGCGTCACCAGCCCGGGCGCGCGCGCCACCGCCGCGGCGACCGGACACCTCTCGGTGCTGCTCGGCGTCTTCGTCGCCCTCAAGGCGGTCGCCTACTGGCTCGACCGGTACGGCCTCGCGGTCAAGTCCAGCGACTTCAAGGCGACCGACAACTGGACCGGCCTGCGCTACGTCGACGCCAACGCCTATCTGCCGGCCAAGACGATCCTGTTCTGCATCGCCGTCATCTGCGCGCTGCTGTTCTTCGCCACCCTGTGGCGGCGCACCTGGCAGCTGCCCGTCATCGGCTTCGGCCTGATGGTCCTGTCGGCGATCCTGATCGGCGGCCTCTACCCGGCCATCGTGCAGAAGTTCCAGGTCCAGCCGAACGAGCAGGCCAAGGAGTCGCCGTACGTCCAGAAGAACCTGAAGGCGACCCGCGAGGCGTACGGCATCGACGACGCCAAGGTCACCGAGTACGCGGGCAAGTCCACGACCTCGGACAACACGAAGCTGCGCAGCGACGCGAACGACGCGGCGAGCATCCGCATCATGGACCCGAACATCGTCTCGCCGACGTTCCAGCAGCTCCAGCAGATGAAGAACTACTACGGCTTCCCGACCAACCTGGACGTCGACCGGTACGCCACCAAGGACGGCAAGGACCAGGACACGGTCATCGGCCTGCGCGAGCTGAACCTGGACGGCATCCCGAAGAACAACTGGATCAACGACCACTTCCGCTACACGCACGGCTACGGCGCGGTCGCCGCCAAGGGCACCGAGGCCGACTCCCAGGGCCAGCCGGTCTTCACCGAGTACGACCTGCCGTCCCGCGGCGACCTCGGCACGTACGAACAGCGCATCTACTACGGCGAGAAGACCACCACCTACTCCATCGTCGGCGGTCCCCAGAAGGAGATCGACTACTCCGACGACAACGGGGAGAAGGCCACCAGCTACCGGGGCAGGAGCGGGGTCAACCTCGACAACCCGGTCAACCGGGCCGCGTACGCGGTGGCGTTCAACGAGCCGCAGATCCTCTACTCCGGCGCGATCGGCAAGGGCTCGCGGATCCTGTACAACCGCACCCCCAAGGAGCGCGTGGAGGCGGTCGCCCCCTGGCTAACCATCGACGGCGACGCCTACCCGGCGGTCGTCGACCACCGCATCCAGTGGATCGTCGACGCCTACACGACGTCGAACGGCTACCCGTACTCCTCGCGTACGACCCTCGGTGACACGACGGCCGACTCGCTGACCGCGACGAACAACTCGCGCGCGGTGGTGGCCCAGCAGAACCAGGTCAACTACATCCGCAACTCGGTGAAGGCGACCGTCGACGCGTACACCGGCGAGGTCAGGCTGTACCAGTGGGACACCAAGGACCCGGTGCTGAAGACCTGGATGAAGGCCTTCCCGGACACGGTGCAGCCGCGCAGCGCGATCTCCGGCGACCTGATGGCCCATCTGCGCTATCCGCAGGACCTGTTCAAGGTGCAGCGCGAACTGCTCACCCGCTACCACGTGACGGACGCGCAGACGTTCCTCACCGGCAGCGAGGTGTGGCAGGTGCCGGACGACCCGACCAACAGGTCGGGCAACGCGGTGCCGCCGTACTACCTGAGCATGAAGATGCCCGACCAGAGCAAGCAGGCGTTCTCGCTGTCGACGACGTTCACGCCCAACGGCCGGGACAACCTGAGCGCGTTCATGACGGTCGACGCCGAGGCCGGCACCGGTGACTACGGCAAGATCAGAATCCTGAAGCTGCCGACCAGCACGACGGTCGACGGCCCCAAACAGGTGCAGAGCCAGTTCAACTCCGAACAGGAGATCGCCGCCGCGATCAAACTCCTCAAGGGCGGCGACTCCGACATCGAGTACGGCAACCTGCTGACCGTGCCGCTGGACGGCGGACTGCTGTACGTGGAGCCCGTCTACGTACGCGGTGGTGGACTGAAGTACCCGTTGCTGCGCAAGGTGTTGGTCACCTACGAGGGCAAGCCCGCGTTCGAGAACACGCTCGGCGAGGCGCTCGACAAGGTCTTCGGCGCCAAGGGGCCGGCCACCACTCCACCGGAGACCGGCACCACCAACCCGCCCGCCACCGGCAACCCGACGGTCAGGCAGGCCCTGCAGGACGCTCAGAAGGCGTTCGACGCCGGGCAGCAGGCGCTGAAGGACGGGCCGGACTGGGACGCGTACGCCAAGGCGCAGAAGGATCTCCAGAACGCGTTGAAACGGGCCGAGGAGGCGCAGGCCAAGGCCGGCCGGAACAAGAGTTGATCAAAGCGCCTCCGCGCCGTGGTACGGTTGACCTGCAACGGCGCGGGGTGGAGCAGCTCGGTAGCTCGCTGGGCTCATAACCCAGAGGTCGCAGGTTCAAATCCTGTCCCCGCTACTGAAGTCGAAGGCCCGGATCCAACACGGATCCGGGCCTTCGTGGTGTGCGAACTCATGTACTAGAGGGCGGATCGGCCGCGCCATCGTGGGTAGTTGGGTGGGGTGTGTGTTTGACTTGTCTCTCTGTGGGCATGTCGACAAAACGCTGAAGTGACCTCACGGGCTGCGGTATACCGGGTGTACCCAGGTTGCAGGTGGTGCGACGATGGACGTTATGGGGGACAAGGCAACTCTGTTCGAGACAGGGCGATTTGTGCAGCCTTCCGGTACGGAGCCGGCCCGTGACGAGATGGTGGACATGGGGGAGGCCGCCGAGGAGGAGATGCGCCTCGCGCTCGCCGCGCAGAGCGGCGACGCCGAGGCGGCCAGCGTCCTCGGGGCCATGCTGCTGCGCCGCGGCGACCTCGACGGAGCCGAACCCCACCTGCGCGCGGCCACCGCGGCAGGTGACCGGGCCGCCGCCAACAACCTGGGCGTGCTGCTGCACCAGCGCGGCTACCCCGAGGAGGCGGCCGGCTGGTGGCGGATCGCCGCCGTGGCCGGCTCCGCCGCCGCCGCGCACGCGCTGGGCCGCCACCACCGCGAGCGCGGGGACGAGCCGGCCGCCGAGTACTGGCTGCGCCAGTCCGCCGAGCAGGGCCATGTCCTCGGCGCCTACGCGCTCGCCGACCTGCTGGAGCACCGCGGGGACGTCGGCGCCGAGCACTGGATGCGGGCCGCCGCCGAGCGCGGGCACCGCGAGGCCGCCTACCGGCTGGCGCGCGCCCTGGACCGCACGGCCGGGCCGGGGGAGGAGGCCGCCGCTGACAACGCTGTCGCCGAGGCCGAGCAGTGGTACCGGCAGGCCGCCGCGCGCGGCCACCGGCGGGCCGCGCTGCACCTCGGGGCGATCCTGGAGAAGCGCGGCGAGCTGAAGGAGGCCGGGCGCTGGTACCTGACCTCCGCCAAGGACGGCGAGCCGCGGGCCGCCTGCGCGCTGGGCTTCCTGCTGCGCGACGCCGGCGACAGCGAGAGCGCGGCCGTGTGGTGGCTGCGCGCCGCCCAGGAGGGCGACGGCAACGCGGCCAACGCGCTGGGCGCGCTGCACGCCGAGCGCGGCGAGACCCAGACCGCCGAACGCTGGTACCGGGCCGCGCTGGACGCCGGCGACGACAACGGCGCCTACAACCTCGGGCTGCTCTGCGCCGAGCAGGGGCGGACCGCCCAGGCCGAGCAGTGGTACCGGCGGGCCGCCTACGCCGGGCACCGCGAGGCCGCCAACGCGCTGGCCATCCTGCTGCTCCAGGGCGGTGACACGACGGGTGCCGAGCCGTGGTTCTCCAAGGCCGCCGAGGCCGGCAGCGTGGACGCCGCCTTCAACCTCGGCATCCTCTACGCCGGGCGCGGCGCCGAGGAGGCGGCGCTGTGCTGGTACGAGCGGGCGGCCGCCGCCGGGCACGCCGAGGCGGCGCTGCAGGTCGGCATCGCCCGGCTGCGCGAGGGCGACGAGCCCGAGGCCGAACGGCACCTGCGCTGCGCGGCGGGCGGCGGCAGCGCGGAGGGCGCGTACCGGCTGGCCGCCCTGCTCGACGCGCGCCGGCCCCCGGAGCCCGCGCACGAGCTGGGCGAGACCGTGCAGGAGAAGACCGAGTGCGAGGAGTGGTACGAGCGCGCCGCCTCGCAGGGACACCGGCGGGCGCAGGTCCGGGTCGGCATGCTCGCGGCGGCCCGGGGCGACGTGGTGGAGGCGGCGCGGTGGTACCGGGCGGCGGCCGAGGCCGGCTCCCGCAACGGCGCCTTCAACCTGGGGCTGCTGCTCGCCCGGGAGGGCAGCGAGCCGGAGGCCGCGGTGTGGTGGACCCGGGCCGCGGACGCCGGGCACGGCCGGGCGGCGCTGCGGCTGGCCCTGGTCTACGCGCGTCGCGGCGAGCTGGCCGAGGGGCAGAGATGGGCCGACCGCGCGGTGGCGCTGGGGCCGCCGGAGGTGGCCGAGCGGGCCGGGCGGCTGCGGGACGCGCTGCGCGAGGAGCTGTCGGCGTGAGCGGCCGGGGAAGCGATTTGCATCCCGGCGTCGGAGTCACGTAGTGTCGTGTTCACCGACGCGGGGTGGAGCAGCTCGGTAGCTCGCTGGGCTCATAACCCAGAGGTCGCAGGTTCAAATCCTGTCCCCGCTACTGAAGGCCGAGGGCCGGAATCCAGAGATGGGTTCCGGCCCTCGGTTTTTTCGTGCGCGCGAGAAGAGCCCCGGCGGTTGCCAGGGCTCCAGGGGGCGAGCGGGAGGGGCTACGCGCCCGCGCAGTCCGGGCACAGCCCCCGGTACGTCACCTCGACGTCCGACACCGTGAAGCCGAAGCGCTCGGTGTCGGGGAGGTCGGCGAGGGGGTTGCCGAGGGGGTGCACGTCACGGATCGCGCCGCACCGGGCGCAGACCAGGTGGTGGTGCGGGCGGTGGGCGTTCGGGTCGTACCGCTTGGCCCTCTTGTCCGTGGTGACTTCCAGCACCTCGCCGAGCGAGACCAGCTCGCCCAGGGTGTTGTACACGGTCGCCCGGGAGATCTCGGGCAGCTTCACCACGGCCCGCGCATGGACCTCGTCCGCCGTCAGATGCACGTGCTCGCCGTTCAGGACCTCGGCCACCACGCGCCGCTGCGCGGTCATCCGCCATCCGCGTCCACGCAGCCGTTCCAGAAGGTCGCTCATGGCTACCAGCCTAACAGGAACAGTCACCAGAACGGGAACAGGTGTGACTTTGGATCGTCGCTTGACTTAGACAAAGTCCATTATAGGATCGAGAACGACTTTGGTTACAGGACAGGACTAGTCAGTGATGACGCAGGAGGCGCACGTGACGCAGGGACCGCTCACCACGGAGGCCGGGGCTCCGGTCGCCGACAACCAGAACAGCGAGACGGCGGGCGTCGGCGGGCCGGTCCTGGTCCAGGACCAGCTGCTGCTGGAGAAGCTGGCCCACTTCAACCGGGAGCGGATCCCGGAGCGCGTGGTGCACGCCCGCGGCGCCGGCGCGTACGGCACCTTCACGGTGACCGGCGACGTCACCCCGTACACGCGCGCCGCCTTCCTCTCCGAGACCGGCAAGCAGACCGAGGTCTTCCTGCGCTTCTCGACCGTGGCCGGCAACCTCGGCGCGGCGGACGCCGTCCGCGACCCGCGGGGCTTCGCGCTGAAGTTCTACACCGAGGAGGGCAACTACGACCTCGTCGGCAACAACACGCCGGTCTTCTTCATCCGGGACGCGATCAAGTTCCCGGACTTCATCCACACCCAGAAGCGCGACCCGTACACCGGCTCCACGGAGGCCGACAACGTGTGGGACTTCTGGTCCCTGTCGCCGGAGTCGACCCACCAGGTGACCTGGCTGTTCGGCGACCGCGGCATCCCGGCGTCGTACCGCCACATGGACGGCTTCGGTTCGCACACCTACCAGTGGAACAACGGCAACGGCGAGGCCTTCTGGGTCAAGTACCACTTCAAGACCGACCAGGGGATCAGGAACCTCACCGCCGAGGAGGCCGACGTCCTCGCGGGCCGGGACCCCGACTCCCACCAGCGCGACCTGCGCGAGGCGATCGAGCGCGGCGAGTTCCCGAGCTGGACCGTGGGCGTGCAGATCATGCCGGCGGCGGACGCGGCGACGTACCGCTTCAACCCGTTCGACCTGACCAAGGTGTGGCCGCACGCGGACTACCCGGTCATCGAGATCGGCAGGCTGGAGCTGAACCGCAACCCGCGGAACATCTTCGCCGAGGTCGAGCAGTCGGTCTTCTCCCCGGCGCACTTCGTGCCCGGCATCGGCCCGTCCCCGGACAAGATGCTCCAGGGCCGGCTCTTCGCGTACGGCGACGCGCACCGCTACCGCGTCGGCGTCAACGCCGACCACCTGCCGGTGAACCGCCCGCACGCCACCGAGGCCCGCACCAACTCCCGGGACGGCCTCCTCTACGACGGCCGGCACGGCGGCGCCAAGAACTACGAGCCGAACAGCTTCGGCGGCCCGCGGCAGACCGGCCGCGCGCTGTGGCAGCCGTACGACGGGTTCGCCGGCGGCACCGGAACGCACCCGACCCCCGAGCACGCCGAGGACGACGACTTCGTGCAGGCCGGCAACCTCTACCGGCTGATGACGCAGGAGGAGAAGGAGCGGCTCGTCGCCAACCTGGCGCGGGCACTCTCCCAGGTGTCCCGCGAGGACATCGTCGAGCGCGCGATCGGCAACTTCCGCAACGCCGACGCCGACTTCGGCAAGCGGCTGGAGGCGGCGGTGCCGGCGCTGCGCGGCTGAGCCGGCCGCCTTCGCGGCTGGGCGGGCCGGACCCCACGGTGCTCGGGGTCCGGCCCGCTTCACGCGTTCAGGGCACGGGGTCCGGCTCGCGGGCAGGGGCCCAGCTGCGGATGATGTCGCGGACGGAGACGATGCCCGCCACGTCGCCGCGGTCGAGGACGACCAGGTGCCGGAAGCCGCCGTGCGTCATGGCGCGGGCCGCCTCCTCCAGGGTCCAGGTCGGGGCGGCGAAGACGACGTCGGTGGTGGTGTGGGCGTGGGTGCGTTCCGTGTCCGGGTTCTGGCCCAGGCCGACGGAGTTGAGGATGTCGCGTTCGGTGAGGATGCCGATGCCGCCGGCGTCCGGGTCGAGGACCACGGCCGCGCCGACGCGACGGGCGGACATCAGGGTTGCTGCCTGGCGGAGGGTGTGGGCGGGGCCGACGGTGAGGATCACCGAACTCATGGCATCGCGGACCAGCATGGATGGACCACCTCCTCGAACCCGTACGGGATGCACGGATTCACAAGTTCACATGTGGGGGTGGACCCAGGGTGACAGGTGGGGGGACGGTCACCAAGAGGGAGCGCGACGCGAGTTGAGGGCGTGCGCAAGCGCCTCCTGTGCCTCACTGGCGCTGGTTGAGATACCCCAGCAACTCGTCGTGCAGCAGGCCGTTGGACGCGGCCGCGTTGCCGCTGTGCGGACCCGGGCGGCCGTCGAGGCCGGTGAAGGTGCCGCCCGCCTCCGTCACGACGATCGCGGTCGCGGCCATGTCCCACAGGGACAGCTCGGGCTCCGCGCACAGGTCGACCGACCCCTCGGCGACCATCATGTACGGCCAGAAGTCGCCGTACGCGCGCGTGCGCCACACCTGGCGGGTGAGGTCAAGGAAGCCCTCCAGGCGGCCCTGCTCCTCCCAGCCGGACAGCGAGGAGTACGCGAACGAGGCGTCCGCGAGCTTGCCGACGCGGGAGGCGTGGATGCGGGTCGCGGCGGTGAGGTTGCGGCCGGTGAACGCGCCGTAGCCCTTCGCGGCCCACCAGCGGCGGCCGAGGGCGGGGGCGGAGACGAGACCGACGACGGGCTGGTAGCCCTCCTCGCCCGCCTCCATCAGGGAGATCAGCGTCGCCCAGACGGGCACACCGCGGACGTAGTTCTTGGTGCCGTCGATCGGGTCGATCACCCACCGGCGGGGGCCGGTGCCCTCGACGCCGTACTCCTCGCCGAGGACGGCGTCCCTCGGGCGGGCGCGCTGGAGCTGGCCGCGGATCAGTTCCTCCGCCGCCTTGTCCGCTTCGCTCACCGGGGTCATGTCCGGCTTCGTCTCCACCTTCAGGTCGAGGGCCTTGAAGCGGGCCATGGTGGTGGCGTCGGCCGCGTCCGCGAGGACGTGCGCGAGACGGAGGTCGTCCAGGTAGTCGGGCATGCAACGAACGGTAACCGCCACGACCGCCACGAAGCCACAGGGGCCGCCCCGGCGTGGTGCGCGGCGAGCGCCTGCGGGGTTCGGCGGGGGCTCTTGACAGTGCGTGAAAGGGCGTCAAATCTGGGCCGAAGGGTGCTGTGGTCCAGGGAGGCGTGGATGCCTGCTGCCCGGGAATCGCTGTTGGAGGCCGCCTACACGGCGCTGACGCGCCGGCCGTGGTCGGCGGTGCGGATGGTGGACGTGGCGGCGTCCGCGGGCGTGTCCCGGCAGACCCTGTACAACGAGTTCGGCAGCAAGGACGGCCTGGCCCGGGCGCTGGTGCTCCGGGAGGCCGACGGATATCTCGCCGGTGTCGAGCGGGCCCTGGCCGGCTCCGCCGAGGCGCGCGCCCGGCTGACCGCCACCGCCGAGTGGACGGCCGCCGCCGCCCGGGACAACGCGCTGGTCCGGGCGATGCTCACCGGCTGCTGGACCGAGCGGCTGCCGAGCCCCCCGCTCACCGCCGTACGCTCCGCCTCCCCGGTGCCGGCGCAGCGCCGGGCGGACGGGCCGCTGCCGGCACCCCGCGACTTCGTGCGGATGGTCCGGGACCGCGCGGCGACCGCGCTGGCCGGTCCCGGCGCCGCCCCCGCCGACACCGCGGAGCTGCTGCGCTCCTGCGAACTGGTCGTCCGCCTCGCCCTGTCCTGCGTGGCGGCGCCGCCGGGGGAGGGCGGAATGGAGGCGCTGGTGCGGGCGGTGCTCCCGCGGCACCTGGTGTGACGGCCACCCCCTGCCCGGCGCGGTTCAGTGCGCGGAGCCGGACAGTTGCAGGCCGATGACCCCGACGATGACCAGGCTGATGGAGACGATCTTCAGGGTGGAGACCAGGTCGCCGAGGAAGACCATGCCGTAGATCGCGGTGCCCGCCGCGCCGATGCCGGTCCACACGGCGTAGGCGGGGCCGACGTCCAGCTTCCTCAGGGACAGGGTGAGCAGACCGAAGCTGCCCAGCGCGAACGACGCGAAGGCGACCGTCGGCCACAGGCGGGTGAACCCGTGCGAGAGCTTCAGGCACACGGCGAAGCCGGTCTCCAGAATCCCGGCCACTATGACCAGCAGCCACGCCATGTGCGGTCCTCCCGTTGGATCCGGATCACCGGTTCGGTGCGATTATGCACTTACCGAACCCAGGGGCCCGCAAACAACGCCAGCCACAGGAGCCTCAGTCGCCCTCCGTGCGCTCCCGGGTGGCCAGCAGCCGGCGCAGCGAGTACAGCCGCGCCGGGTCCGCGTGCCCCTCCTCGACCCACGCGTCCAGCGCGCAGTCCGGCTCGTCGTGGCTGCACGCGCGCGGACAGCCCTCCGTACCCGCGGCGAGGTCGGGGAAGGCGTGGATCACCCGTGACGGATCGACGTGCGCGAGACCGAACGAGCGGACGCCCGGGGTGTCGACGACCCAGCCGTCCGCGCCGGCCAGCGGCAGCGCCAGGGCCGAGGTGGTGGTGTGCCGGCCGCGGCCCGTCACCGCGTTCACATGACCCGTCAGACGCCGGCGCTCCAGCGGCACCAGCGCGTTGACCAGGGTCGTCTTGCCGACGCCCGAGTGCCCCACGAACGCGGTGATCTTGCCGGCCAGGTGTTCGCGCACCCGGTCCGCCGCGCCGCCGCTCTCCAGTTCCTCCCGGCTGGTGACGACGTAGGGGATGTCCAGGTCGCCGTACAGCTCCAGCAGCGTGTCCGGCGGGGCCAGGTCCGACTTGGTCAGCACCAGCAGCGGCTCCAGACCGCCGTCGAAGGCCGCGACCAGACAGCGGTCGATCAGCCGGGGCCGCGGCTCCGGGTCGGCCAGGGCCGTGACGATCGCCAGCTGGTCGGCGTTGGCGACGACCACCCGCTCGTAGGGATCGTCGTCGTCGGCGGTACGGCGCAGCACCGACGACCGCTCCTCGATGCGCACGATCCGCGCGAGGGTGTCCTTCCGGCCGGACAGGTCGCCGACCAGGGCCACCCGGTCGCCCACCACGGCCGCCTTGCGGCCCAGTTCGCGGGCCTTCATCGCCAGCACGGGCCGGTCCTCCACCAGGCAGGTCAGCCGCCCCCGGTCGACGGTGAGGACCATGCCCTCGGCCGCGTCCTCGTGCTTGGGCCGGATGTTCGTCCGCGGCCGGTTGCCCTTGCGGTGGGGACGGCTGCGGATGTCGTCCTCGTCGGTGTGCTTGCCGTAGCGGCGCATGGCGTGACGTCCCTACTGCCCGAGCATCCCGGTCCACAGCTCGGGGAAGTCCGGCAGGGTCTTCGCCGTCGTCGCCACGTTCTCGATCCGCACCCCCGGCACGGCCAGGCCGATGACCGCGCCGGCGGTGGCCATGCGGTGGTCCTCGTAGGTGTGGAAGACCCCGGCGTGCAGCGGGCGCGGGCGGATGTGCAGGCCGTCGGCGGTCTCCGTGACGTCACCGCCCAGCTCGTTGATCTCCTTGGTGAGCGCGGCCAGCCGGTCCGTCTCGTGCAGCCGCAGGTGGGCCACGCCCCGCAGGGTCGACGGCGAGTCCGCGAGCGCGGCCACCGCCGCGATGCCCGGAGTCAGCTCACCCACCTCGCCCAGGTCCACGTCGATGCCGTGGATCGCGCCGGAGCCGCTGAACTCCAGCCCGTACTCGGTGAGTTCGCAGGAACCGCCCATCTCGGTGAAGATCTCCCGCAGCCGGTCACCCGGCTGGGTGGTGCGGGCCGGCCAGTCCGGCACCAGCACCCGGCCGCCGGTGACCAGGGCCGCCGCCAGGAACGGCTGCGCGTTGGACAGGTCGGGCTCGATGGTCAGGTCCCGGCCGAGCAGCGCGCCCGGCGTCACCCGCCACACGTTCGGCTCGCCGCCCGACTCCGGGGTGTCCACCTGGGCGCCGACCGCGCGCAGCATGTCCACCGTCATCCGGATGTGCGGCATCGAGGGCAGCGTCGACCCGGTGTGCCGGACCTCCACCCCCTGGTTGAAGCGCGGGCCGGACAGCAGCAGCGCCGAGACGAACTGGGACGAGGAGGAGGCGTCGACCGACACCGGGCCGCCGTCCAGGGCCCCGCCGCCGTGCACGGTCAGCGGCAGCGCGCCCCGGCCGTCGTCGTCGATCCGGGCGCCGAGCACGCGCAGCGCGTCGATCACCCCGTGGAGCGGGCGCTCGTACGACCGCGGGTCCCCGTCGAACCGGATCGGGCCGTCGGCCAGCGCGGCCACCGGCGGCAGGAACCGCATCACCGTGCCCGCGTTGCCGACGTCGACCGTGGCCGGGCCGCGCAGCTCGGTGGGCAGCACCCGCCAGGCCTCACCGGTGCCGTCCGGGCCCACCCCCTCCTCGATCTCCACGCCCAGGGCCCTGAGGGCCCCGGCCATCAGCAGGGTGTCCCGGGAGCGCAGCGGGCGGCGCAGCCAGCCGGGCTCGGAGGCGAGGGCGGCCAGGACCAGGGCGCGGTTGGTGACCGACTTGGACCCCGGCACGTGGACCGTCGCGTCGACGGCTCCGCTCGCGTGCGGGGCGGGCCAGAGGGCGGTGGAGGAGGTGTTGGGGGCCATGGGGCCACTTTATAAGGAGGGCCCGGTCTCAACCTTCCAGCAGCCAGCGCCCGCCGCCGATCAGCGAGCACAGGGACACCGCGTGGAACAGGAACAGCCACAGGCCCGCCGGGACGTGCGTCAGCCGGGACAGCTGGTCCGCGTCCGAGTCCCCGGCCCCGCCCCGGGACCGCTTGGCCTGCAGCTCGAACGGCGGCCGTACCCCGCCGAGCAGCAGGAACCACACCACCGCGTACGCGAACGCCGCCTGCACCTGGGGCCCCGCCAGCCACGACACCAGCAGGAACGCCCCGCCCGTGAGGACCACGGTCAGCACGCCGTACGCGTTGCGGATCATCACCAGCATCGCCACCAGCAGGGCGGTGGCCGCCCACAGCAGCAGGGTGATGCGGCCGGTGGCCAGCAGCGCGGCCCCGCCCAGGCCGAGCAGCGAGGGCGCGGTGTACCCGGCGGCGGCCGTCAGGATCATGCCGAGCCCGTAGGGCTTGCCCCGGCTCACGGTGAGCCCGCTGGTGTCCGAGTGCAGCCGGATGCCGGTGAGCTGCCGGCCGGTGAGCAGGGCGATCAGACCGTGGCCGCCCTCGTGCGCGATGGTGACCGCGTTGCGGGATATCCGCCACACCGGGTGCGGGACGATCACGGCGAGGGCCGCGGCGGCGGTGGCCAGCACCACCCACAGGTCGGGGTCGGGCTGGGTGCCGGTGAGCCGGTCCCAGAGGTCGGGCAGCGCGGTGGCGGCGAGGCTGGCCATATCTGGCGGGGGCTCCTTCTCGGGGTGCGGAATCTGGCAGTGTGGCACGTATGTGCGGACGGTATGCATCGAGTCGTAGGCCCGAGGATCTCGCAGGAATCTTCGAGGTCGAGAAGTGGGAGCCCGAGGAGGCCCTGGAGCCCGACTACAACGTGGCGCCGACCAAGGAGGTCCACGCCGTCCTGGACCGCCCCCTGAAAGACGCGGACTCCCCGCGTCCGGTTCGCCAGCTGCGCCGGCTGAAGTGGGGTCTGGTGCCGTCCTGGGCGAAGACCCCGGAGAGCGGCGCCCGGATGATCAACGCCCGGGCGGAGACCGTGCACGAGAAGCCCGCCTACCGGCGCGCCTTCGCCGCCCGCCGCTGCATCCTGCCGGCCGACGGCTACTACGAGTGGGTCACCGGCTCGCAGGAGCGCGAGCTGGAGGTGGAGGGCAGGAAGAAGCGCCCGCGCAAGCAGCCGTACTTCGTGCTGCCCGCCGACGGCTCGGTGTTCGCCATGGCCGGGCTGTACGAGTTCTGGCGCGACCGGACCCTGCCCGACGACCACCCGGGAGCCTGGTGGGTCACCTGCTCGGTGATCACCACCGAGGCGGAGCGGACCCCGCTGGCCGTCGCCCCCGCCGAAGGCCCCCGCTCCCTCGCCGACATCCACCCCCGGATGCCGCTCATGCTCACCCCGGACCGCTGGGACGCCTGGCTCGACCCCTCCCGCACCGACCCCGACAGCCTGCGCGAGCTGCTCGCCCCGCCGCCGGCCGGCCTGATGCGCGCCTACCCGGTCGCCACCGCCGTCAGCAACGTCCGCAACAACGGCCCGGAGCTGCTGAAGGAGCTGGAGGCACCGGAAGAGGGCACACTCTTCTGACGTGACTACCGCGACACCCCCGACCGCGCAGACGGTCGGTACGGACGCCGGGGACGCCCGGATCACCTGGCACCCGGCGCGTGGGGCGCGGCTGGTGCTCGCCCTCGGCCACGGCGCCGGCGGCGGCATCGAGGCCCGCGACCTCCAGGCCCTCGCCGCCGCGCTGCCCGCGCACGGCGTCACCGTCGCCCTCGTCGAGCAGCCCTGGCGGGTCGCCGGCAGGAAGGTCGCGCCCGCGCCGAAGACCCTGGACACGGGGTGGCGCGGGGTGTGGCCCGCGCTCGCCGCGCCCGGCCTGCCGGTGATCTCCGGCGGTCGCAGCGCGGGCGCCCGGGTCGCCTGCCGTACGGCCGCCGGGCTGGGCGCGCACGCCGTGCTCGCCCTAAGTTTCCCGCTGCACCCGCCGGGCCGGCCGGAGAGGTCACGGGCCGAGGAACTGCTGGGCGCCGGGGTGCCCACGCTGGTCGTCCAGGGCGGGAACGACCCCTTCGGCAGGCCGGCGGAGTTCCCCGAGGGCGACTTCGAACTGGTCGAGGTGGCGTACGGCGATCACGGCTTCGCCGTGCCCAAGCGCGCGCCGCTCACCCAGGAGCGGGCCCTGGAGATCATCACCGGCGCGGTGCGGGAGTGGGTGGTGTCACTCGGGTGACCCGGGAATGGCGCGCGGCGGCGCGGTGTTGAGCCCCACAGAAGTGCTCAAAGCCTTGGCACCGACGTCGTGGGAGAGGAAGACCGCCGCATGGGTTCGACCGTATGCCCGAGCCGTTCGCGTAGCGCTGACCTGGACTGGACGGTGCTGCACGCGGCGAAGACCGCGCCTATTCGAGGGGCGGCAGGCACGGGTCGTGTTCTATCCTCCGAATCGAGTGGGGCCGGTCTCGGTCCCGCCCGGGATCTTGAGGAGGTGGGTCCGGTCACTGGGACCGACGCAGGGACCGACAACGGCCAGGCGGAGTTGCCCGAGGGCCAGGGCGCCGGCGCGGACGCGTCCGACGAGTCGACCGCGGAGCGCAGCGCGCGCTTCGAACGGGACGCGCTCGAGTTCCTCGACCAGATGTACTCGGCCGCCCTGCGCATGACGCGCAACCCGGCCGACGCCGAGGACCTGGTGCAGGAGACCTACGCCAAGGCGTACGCGTCCTTCCACCAGTTCCGCGAGGGCACCAACCTCAAGGCGTGGCTCTACCGGATCCTCACGAACACCTTCATCAACTCCTACCGCAAGAAGCAGCGCGAGCCCCAGCGCTCCGCCGCGGAGGAGATCGAGGACTGGCAGCTCGCCCGCGCCGAGTCGCACATGTCGACGGGACTGCGCTCCGCCGAGTCGCAGGCGCTCGATCACCTGCCCGACTCGGACGTGAAGTCGGCACTGCAGGCGATCCCCGAGGAGTTCCGCATCGCCGTCTATCTCGCGGATGTCGAGGGCTTTGCGTACAAGGAGATCGCGGACATCATGGGGACACCCATCGGTACGGTGATGTCCCGGCTGCACCGGGGCCGCCGTCAACTGCGCGGCATGCTGGAGGACTACGCCCGTGAGCGGGGTCTGGTCCCGGCCGGCGCCGGAGAGTCGAACGAAGCGAAAGGCTCGGGCTCATGAGCTGCGGAGAGCCGCACGAGACGGACTGCAGTGAGGTCCTCGACCACCTGTACGAGTTCCTCGACAGCGAGATGCCGGACGTCGACCGCGACAAGTTCCAGCACCACTTCGAGGAATGCTCGCCGTGCCTGGAGAAGTACGGCCTGGAGCAGGCCGTGAAGAAGCTGGTCAAGCGGTGCTGCGGCCATGACGACGTGCCCGCCGACCTGCGCGCCAAGGTCATGGGCCGGATCGACCTGATCCGCTCCGGGCAGACCGTGCCGGAACACGACGTGACCCGGGCCCCGGCCGCGACGCAGGACTCCTGACCCCGGGCGGCCGACGGGCCGGGGCGCGGCAGGACGACGCAAGGGCCACGCAAGGGTCGTATCACCCGAACGTGCTAATCCTCAGGTCATAAGCCCCTAACCCCCCGATCCCGCCCTACGCTCCGAGCCTGGACAGGCACGGTCGGGCGAGCGGGAGGGGTGCGATGGACTCGGTACCGGCGCGGGCACGCGGCTATGTGGCCGCCGTCGCCCTCCTGGCCGCCCTCTGCCTGTCTCCCCTGCCGGCCGTACACCCCTCGTGGTGGGCGCTCGGCTTGCTCGCCGTGCTGTGCGCCGCCTGCGAGCACGCCGTACGCCGCCGCTTCGGGGGCACCTTCTACCCCGTCCTGCTCGCCGGCGCGTTCCTGCTGCCCCCGGCCGCCGCCGCGCTCGTCCCGGTGCCCGCCGGGCTGCTCTCCCCGGTCGAGAGACGGCCCGCCCTGCCCCGGCGGGTGTGGCGGGCCGCGCAGCCCGCGCTCGCCGTGTGGGCCGCCGCCCGGGTGCACGGCGCGCTCGGCGGCCGGGACACCGTCGCCGGCCCCGACTTCCCGCACGCCCTGCTGCCCGCCGGCGCGGCCGTGCTCGCCTTCTGCCTGGTGCTCACCGCGCTCGACGGCGGCCTGCGCGCGGCGGCGGGCCTGGTGCCGCCGCGCCGGGCCTGGCGCGGGCTGCTGGCCCGCACCCTCGCGCCCGTCGCGGTGCACGGACTCGCCGGCCTGATGATGGCCGTGCTGTGGCGCAGCCCCTACGGCCCGGTCGCCGCCCTGCTCGTGCTGCTGCCGATGTGCGTCTCCTGGTGGGTGTTCGCCCAGTACCACCGCGAACGCGCGGCCCACCAGGCCACCATCCGCGCCCTCGTCCAGGCCGTCGACATCAAGGACGGCTACACCCGCGGCCACGGCGAACGCGTCGGACAGGCCTCCGTCCTGATCGCCCGCGAACTCGGCATGGACGACGAACGCGTCGAGGTGCTGCGCTTCGCCGGCATCCTGCACGACGTCGGCAAACTGGGCGTCCCCACCCGGCTGCTGCGCAAGAACGGTCCGCTCACCCCGGAGGAACGGCGGATCATCGAGCTGCACCCCGAGTACGGCCACGAGATGGTCCGCGGCATCTCCTTCCTCGGCGAGGCCCGCGCGGCCATCCTCCACCACCACGAACGCCTCGACGGCAGCGGCTACCCCTACGGCCTGGCCGGCGAGCGCATCCCCGAGTCCGCCCGGGTCGTCGCCGTGGCGGACGCCTTCGACGCCATGACGTCGACCCGCTGCTACAGCCGGGCCCGCCCGGTCGAGGCCGCCGTCGCCGAACTGGAGCGCTGCGCCGGGACCCACTTCGACCCCCGCATGGTGGACGCGCTCGTCCGCGCCCTGGCCCGCTCCGGCTGGCACCCGGCGGTCACCGCCGACGAACCGGCCCCCGAGACGGCGTCCGCCGAGCGGGCCGCCGGCACCGGGGCGCCGCGATGACCGCCCTGCGGCTCATCCACGGCGCCGCCGCCCTCATCGCGGCCGGCTCCCTCGCCGACACCCTGTGGACCGGCCTCGGCGACCGGAGCGTCGCCCTCGCCTTCGGGCTGCTCGTCACCGCCGGCGAGCTGACCCGGTGGAGCGACCCGCAGACCCGGCGGCAGGCCGCGCCCCTCGGCGCCGCCGGCGCGCTGGCGTACGCCCTGCTGGGCGCCGACGCCGGGCGGCCCGGCCACCACGACGCCGCCCAGGTCGTCACCGTCGTCCTGGTCGCCACCGTGCTCGGCGCCGTCCCGCACATCTGGTCCGGCGCCGGCCCCACCACCGACCACCTGGCCCGCCGCCTGCTCACCGTCGGCTTCGCCGCCGTCTGCTTCCAACCCCTCTACAGCCAGGGCGTCTTCGACTCCTGGGGCGGTCCCGCCTACGCCCTGCTGCTGCTCACCCTGCTCGCCCTGACCTCCCTGTGCGGTGCGGTGCTGGCGGCCGCGCTCGCCCACAGCCGCACCGGCTGGCCGTTCGGCCCGCTGCTGCGCGAGGAACTGCGCGGGCTGCTCGGCATCGGCTCCACCGTCTGGGCGACCGGCGCGGTGATGGCGCTCGCGGTCGCCGTTGTCGGCCTGTGGGCGCTGCCCGTGTTCTGCCTGCCGATGTTGCTCGTCCAGCTGTCCCTGCGCCGGTACGCGGCCGTCCGCGCCACCTACCGGCAGACCATCGCCTCCCTGGCCCGCGCCACCGAGATCGCCGGCTGCACCCCCGCCGGGCACGCCCGCCGCGTCGCCGCGCTCAGCGAGGCCGTCGGCCGGGACCTCGGCCTGACCGGCCCCGAACTGACCGTGCTGGAGTACGCGGCCCTGATGCACGACATCGGCCAGCTCAGCCTGGTCGACCCGGTCCCGGGCGGCGCCACCGCGGACCTGCCCGCCGCCGAGCAGCGCCGCATCGCGCTGCTCGGCGGTGCCGTCGTCCGGCAGACCGGCGTGGACGCGGCCGTCGCCGTCGTCGTGGAGCGGCAGGCCGACCCCTACCGGGAACAGCCGCTCGCCGCCCGGATCGTCCGGGCCGTCAACGCCTACGACGAGCTGACCCGGGAAGCCGGTCCGGAGGGACCCCTGCGCGCACTGGAGGAGCTGCGGCTCGGCACCGCCGACGACTACGCTCCCGAGGTCGTGGAGTCGCTCGCCCGGGTGCTGGCCCGGCCGCCCGGCGGACGCGAGCGGGTGCCGGCGCGGCGAACAGGACTGTCTGACCCCGTGCCCGGCTGGGTA
This sequence comes from Streptomyces sp. NPDC023481, assembly GCF_055560195.1. NCBI lineage: Bacteria > Bacillati > Actinomycetota > Actinomycetes > Kitasatosporales > Streptomycetaceae > Streptomyces > Streptomyces sp. NPDC023481. Next base: position 9,831 of record NZ_JBVHJE010000027.1, on the reverse strand, counting down.
ACCCATGGGTAATGAGCGCCTTTCCCGCCGTACGTGGTTGGATGCGAGGGAGAGGGTGTCCGGGGGCACAAGCCAGCCCACAGCGGGAAATGGAACTGGCAGGCGGGAATCGTGAGGATCTTCGGCAAGGGACGGCACCGGCCCTCCGCCTCCTGGCGGCAGGCCACCGACCGGGCGTTCACGCTCATCGGCGACGGCCGGTACGAGGACGCGGGCGAGCTGCTGACACGCGCCGCCGATCTGGAACCCTGGCTGTCGGAGTCCTGGTTCAACCTCGCCCTGCTGCACAAGTTCCGGCACGACTGGGAGCAGGCCCGCGCGGCCGGACTGCGCGCGGTCGCCCTGCTCGACCGGGAGACCGGGGCGCCCGACTGGTGGAACGTCGGCATCGCCGCGACCGCCCTGCAGGACTGGCCGCTGGCCCGCCGCGCCTGGCAGGCGTACGGGCTGAAGGTGCCCGGGGGCTCGGCGGCCACCGCGGAACCCGTCGGCATGGAGCTGGGCAGCGCGGCCGTACGGCTCTCCCCGGAGGGCGAGGCCGAGGTGGTGTGGGGCCGCCGGCTGGACCCGGCCCGGCTGGAGGTGCTCTCCATCCCGCTTCCCTCGTCCGGGCGGCGCTGGGGCGAGGTCGTGCTGCACGACGGTGTCCCGCACGGTGAGCGCACCACCTCCACCGGGCACTCCTACCCGGTCTTCGACGAGATCGAGTTGTGGGCGCCGTCGCCCGTGCCCACCTGGGTGGTCCTGCTGGAGGCGGCCACCGAGGCCGACCGGGACGCGCTGGAGCAGCTGGCCGCCGAAGCGGGGTTCGCGGCGGAGGACTGGTCGTCCTCGGTGCGGCTGCTGTGCCGGTTGTGCAGCGAGTCCCGGATGCCGTCGGACGAGGGCGAGGGCGTCCACCTCGACCCGCACGACCACAGCGAGCCGGGACACCCCGGGCCGCTGGGGCACCGCACGGACGGGCAGCTGTGGGTCCCGGAGCGGGAGTGCGGCATCGCGGCCCCGGCGTCGCTGGTGCGGGGGCTGCTCGACGGGTGGGTCGCCGACAGCCCGGACTCGCGGGACTGGCGCGATCTGGAAGAGGTCTGCTGAGCGGGCGCCGTACCCTGTATCAGCAACATCTCCCCCTGTTCTTTGAGGAAGGCGTACGTCGGTCATGGCGCAGCAGGACACCGATCAGCAGCACGCGGGCGTGCTCCCCGTCGACGGCGAGGGCTATGTCGTCGACACGGAGGACTGCGAGGAGCGCGAGAGGGCCTGGCGCGAGCGCGGCACCTCGCGGCCGATCACGGTCGTCGGCAACCCGGTGCTGCACAAGGAGTGCGAGGACGTCACCGAGTTCGGCGAGGAGCTGCAGCAGCTGGTCGCCGACATGTTCGCCAGCCAGCGCACCGCCGAGGGCGTCGGCCTGGCCGCCAACCAGATCGGTGTCGACCGGAAGGTCTTCGTCTACGACTGCCAGGACGACGAGGGCGTCCGGCACGTCGGCGTGGTGTGCAACCCGAAGCTGGTCGACCTTCCCGCCGAGCGGCGCCGGCTGGACGACAGCAACGAGGGCTGCCTGTCCGTCCCCACGGCCTACGCCTCGCTCGCACGGCCCGACTACGCCGAGGTGACCGGGCAGGACGAGCAGGGCAACCCGATCAGGGTCCGCGGCACCGGCTACTTCGCACGCTGTTTGCAGCACGAGACCGACCACCTCTACGGCTACCTGTACATCGACCGGCTGTCGAAGCGGGACCGCAAGGACGCGCTGCGGCAGATGGCCGAGAACGAGCCACGCTACCCCGTCGTCGCCAACGACTGACCGACGCCGCGCGCATGGGGCGCCCGGCCGGGATCCTCCCTGGCCGGGCGCCTTTGTGCTGCCCGGGTTCGTTCGAACGTGCGTTGTACAACCGCTCCCTTCTCGGCATGTTGGGGTAGTGAGTGGAGCAAATCCGTTCCCACAGCGGTCAGTTGTGGTGCTGAATGGAAGCGCGGGGATACGCAACGGCGCACGCCCGGCACGGGGTGGGCGCTGCCTGGCGGCTGAGAGGGGTTTGTTCGGTGCAAGCTTTCCCACACAGCACCACAGCGACGCCGACGGCGGTCGTAGTCCCACCCTCACTGGCACTGCCGGTGATCGAGTCGGCCTTTCCCCGGCAACTGCACCCCTATTGGCCGCGACTCCAGGAGAAGACACGGCTCTGGCTCCTGGAAAAACGGCTCATGCCACCCGCCAAGGTGCAGGAATATGCCGATGGACTGTGCTACACGGACCTCATGGCGGGCTACTACACGGACGCCTCCGAGGAGGTCCTGCAGGCCATAGCCGACTACAGTGCCTGGTTCTTCGTCTGGGACGACCGCCACGACCGTGACATCGTGCACGGCCGGGCGGCCGACTGGCGGCGGCTGCGCCACCAGCTGCACGCGGCTCTCGACGCACCCCGGCACCACCTGTACCACCCCGACCCGCTGGTGGCGGGCTTCGCGGACAGCGTGCTGCGGCTGTACGGCTTCCTGCCGGGCACCTGGAACCGGCGGTTCGCCCGGCACTTCCACGCGGTGATCGAGGCCTACGACCGGGAATTCGGGAACCGCACCCGGGGACACGTACCCGGCGTCGAGGAGTATCTCGCCCTGCGCCGTCACACCTTCGCGCACTGGATATGGACGGACCTCCTCGAACCCAGCGCCGGATGCGAACTCCCGGACACCGTACGGAGAAATCCGGCGTACCGTCGGGCGGCACTTCTCAGTCAGGAATTCGCCGCCTGGTACAACGACCTCTGCTCGCTGCCGAAGGAAATCGCGGGCGACGAGGTGCACAATCTCGGAATCAGTCTCATCACCCACGAGGGGCTGACTCTCGAAGAAGCGGTGGACGACCTCAGGCGGCGCGTCGAGGAATGCGTCGCTGAATTCCTCGTCGCCGAGGAGAAGGCCCTGGAATTCGCCCGCGACCTCGACGACGGAACGGTCCGCGGCAAGGAACTGAGCGCCGCCGTCCGGTCCTGCGTCGGCGCCATGCGCAACTGGTTCAGCTCCGTCTACTGGTTCCACCACGAGTCCGGCCGGTACATGGTCGACGACTGGGACGACCGGTCCACGCCCCCGTACGTCTCGAACGAAACGGCAGGTGAGAAATGACCGTCGAGTCGGTGAGCCCCCGCCCCCGGACCCCCGCGGCCCCCGAGGTGCCCGCACCGCACGAACCCCCTCTGGCCGGGGGCGCCGTACCGGTCCTCGGCCACGGCCTGAAACTGGTCCGCGACCCGCTCGCCTTCATGGCCGCACTACGCGACCACGGGGACGTCGTACGCCTGAAACTGGGCCCCAAGACGGTGTACGCCGTCACCACTCCGGCCCTGACCGGAGCGCTGGCCCTCAGCCCCGACTTCAGGATCGACGGCCCGCTGTGGGAGTCCCTGGAGGGCCTGCTCGGCAAGGAGGGCGTGGCCACCGCGAACGGCCCCCGGCACCGCCGGCAGCGGCGCACCATCCAGCCCGCGTTCCGGCTCGACGCCCTGCCCGGCTACGGCCCGGTGATGGAGGAGGAGGCGCACGCGCTGACCGGGCGCTGGCGGCCCGGCGAGACCGTCGACTGCACCTCCGAGGCCTTCCGGGTCGCCGTCCGCATCGCCGCCCGCTGCCTGCTGCGCGGCGAGTACATGGACGAGCGCGCGGAACGGCTCAGTACCGACCTCGCCACCGTCTTCCGCGGTATGTACCGCAGGATGGTGATCCCGCTCGGGCCGCTCTACCGGCTGCCGTTCCCGGCCAACCGCGAATTCAACCGGGCGCTGGCCGATTTGCATCTGCTGGTGGACGAGATCGTCGCCGAGCGGAGGGCGTCTGGTCAAAAGCCGGACGATTTGCTGACGGCATTGCTGGAGGCGAAGGACGACAATGGCGACCCCATCGGGGAACAGGAGATCCACGACCAGGTCGTCGCCATACTCACCCCCGGAAGCGAAACAGTCGCTTCCACGATCATGTGGCTGCTGCACGTCCTCGCCGAACACCCGGAACACGCCGAGAAGGTACGGACCGAGGTCGAATCCGTGACCGGCGGCCGCCCCGTCGGGTTCCAGCACGTCCGCTCACTCACGCACACCAACAATGTCGTCGTGGAGGCCATGCGGCTCAGGCCCGCCGTATGGATACTGACCCGGCGCGCGGTGAGCGACACCGTACTCGGCGGCTGGCGCATCCCGGCCGGGGCGGACATCGTCTACAGCCCGTACGCCATCCAGCGTGACGGCCGCTCCTACGCCCGTCCCCTCGACTTCGACCCCGACCGCTGGCTGCCCGAGCGCGCCGGGGACGTGCCGAAGTACGCCATGAGCCCGTTCAGCGTGGGCAACCGCAAGTGCCCCAGCGACCACTTCTCCATGACCCAGCTCAGCCTGATCACCGCGGCGGTCTCGGCGAAGTACCGCTTCGAGCAGGCCGGCGGGTCCGACGACACCACCCGCGTGGGCATCACGCTCCGCCCGCAGAACCTGCTCCTGCGGGCGATCCCCTGGTAGGTCCGGTGCCGGCGCGCGCTCAGGCGGCCCGCGGGCCCCGGAACGCGCGCCGGTAGGCGTTCGGCGTCGTGCCCAGCGCCCGCACGAACTGGTGGCGCAGCGCGGCGGCCGTACCGAACCCGGTGCGCCAGGCGATGGCGTCCATCGTCTCGTCCGTGCCCTCCAGCAACTCCTGCGCCAGAAGCACCCGTTGGCGCAGAATCCAGCGGTAGGGGGTGGTGCCCGTCTCCTGCTGGAAGCGCCGGGCGAAGGTGCGCGGAGCCATGTGGGCGCGGGCGGCGAGCTGCTCGACCGTGACCTCCTGGTCGAGGTGGGCCTCCATCCAGGCCAGCACCTCCCCGACCGTGTCGCAGGGGGTCTTCGGCAGCGGCCGCTCGATGAACTGCGCCTGCCCGCCGTCCCGGTGCGGCGGCACCACCATCCGGCGGGCGATCTTGTTGGCCACCTCCGGGCCCTGCTCCTTGCGCACCAGGTGCAGACAGGCGTCGATCCCGGCGGCGGTGCCGGCCGAGGTGATCACCGGGTCCTCGTCCACGTACAACACGTCGGGCTCGGCCGTGACCCGGGGGTAGCGCCGGGAGAGCTGCTCGGCATGGTGCCAGTGCACCGCGCACCGCCGCCCGTCCAGCAGCCCGGCCGCGGCCAGCACGAACACCCCGGAGCAGACGCTCAGCACCCGTGAGCCGCGGTCCACGGCCCGCCGCAGCGCCGCGAGCAGCTCCGGCGGATACGCGCGCTCCGCATAGGCCTCACCGGCCGGCACGGCGATCAGATCGGCCTCCTCCAGCCGCTCCAGGCCGTACGGCGTGGACACGCTGAACCCGCAGTGCGTGCCCAGCTCGGGCCCCTCCGCCGACACCACGGCGAAGTCGTACACGGGCAGCCCCTCGTCGCTGCGGTCGATGCCGAACACCTCGCACACGACCCCCAGCTCGAAGGGGTGCACCCCGTCCAGCAGCACGGCGGCCACGTTCTTCAGCATGCTGCCAGTGTGCCTCGCCGCAGGCAGGAATTCGAGGGTCTACGGCAGTCCTGCCACTGCCGGTAAGGAGCATCCGGCGCGAGAGTGGTGTCCATGAACGGAAACCAGATCGAAGGCCTGATCGGAATGCTCGCGACCCTCGGGATCCTGGTCCTCCTGGTCCTGCCCTCCGTGCTCGGTGTCCTGCGCGACAGGCGCATCGACCGGCAGATCAGGCGGGCCCGGCAGCAGGAGCAGCCGCAGCCACGTTCGGGGCGGGCACCCGAGCCCCAGCCCGCCGGCGGGAGGCGTCACAGCGCGACCCGCCCCGCGTGAAGCGGGACGGGTCGCGGTGCGGGATGCCGGTGGCGGTCAGAAGTCCTCGTCCAGGTCGACCGTGCCCTCCACGGCGACCTGGTACGCCGACGGACGGCGCTCGAAGAAGTTCGTCAGCTCCTGGACGCCCTGCAGCTCCATGAAGGAGAAGGGGTTCTCGGAGCCGTAGACGGGGGCGAAGCCGAGCCGGGTCAGGCGCTGGTCGGCGACGCACTCCAGGTACTGGCGCATGGAGTCGGTGTTCATGCCGGGCAGGCCGTCACCGCACAGGTCACGCGCGAACTGCAACTCGGCCTCGACGGCCTCGTGCAGCATGTCGGTGACCTGCTGCCGGAGCTGGTCGTCGAAGAGCTCGGGCTCCTCCTTGCGGACGGTGTCGACGACGTCGAAGGCGAAGCTCATGTGCATGGTCTCGTCACGGAACACCCAGTTGGTGCCGGTGGCGAGGCCGTGCAGGAGACCGCGGCTGCGGAACCAGTAGACGTAGGCGAAGGCGCCGTAGAAGAACAGCCCCTCGATGCACGCGGCGAAGCAGATGAGGTTGAGCAGGAAACGGCGGCGGTCGGCCTTCGTCTCCAGGCGGTCGATCTTCTCGACCTCGTTGATCCACTTGAAGCAGAACTCGGCCTTCTCGCGGATGGAGGGGATGTTCTCCACGGCGTCGAAGGCGGCCGCGCGGTCGTCCGGGTCGGGCAGGTAGGTGTCCAGCAGGGTCAGGTAGAACTGGACGTGGACGGCTTCCTCGAAGAGCTGCCGGCTGAGGTACAGGCGGGCTTCGGGGGAGTTGATGTGCTTGTAGAGCGTGAGCACCAGGTTGTTGGCGACGATCGAGTCACCGGTCGCGAAGAACGCGACGAGGCGGCCGATGAGGTGCTGCTCCTCGGCGGAGAGCTTGGCGAGGTCGGCGACGTCCGAGTGGAGGTCGACCTCCTCGACGGTCCAGGTGTTCTTGATGGCGTCCCGGTAGCGCTCGTAGAAGTCCGGGTAGCGCATGGGACGCAGAGTCAACTCGAAGCCGGGGTCGAGCAGGTTGGTGTTGCGGCTGGACATTACTGGCAGGCCTCGCAGGACTCGGGGTTTTCCAGGGAGCAGGCGACCGCGTCGGGCTCGGCGATCTGCTGCACGGGGATGGGCGCGGCGGCCTGCGCCTGACCCTGGGCGGCGCGGGCGATGCGCGTCGCGGGACGGGAGCGCAGGTAGTACGTCGTCTTCAGCCCGGACTTCCAGGCGTAGGCGTACATCGAGGAGAGCTTGCCGATCGTCGGCGTCTCCAGGAACAGGTTCAGGGACTGGGCCTGGTCGAGGTACGGGGTGCGGGCGGCGGCCATGTCGATGAGGCCGCGCTGGGGGATCTCCCACGCCGTGCGGTACAGCGCGCGCACCTCCTCGGGGATCCAACGGAAGTCCTGCACCGAGCCGTTGGACTCACGCAGCGCCTCGCGGGTGCGGGCGTCCCAGACACCGAGGTCCTTCAGGTCCTGGACCAGGTAGGAGTTGACCTGGAGGAACTCGCCGGACAGCGTCTCGCGCTTGAACAGGTTGGAGACCTGCGGCTCGATGCACTCGTACACGCCCGCGATCGACGCGATGGTGGCCGTCGGCGCGATCGCGAGGAGCAGCGAGTTGCGCATGCCGGTCCGCGCGATGCGCTCGCGCAGCGCGTCCCAGCGCTCCGGCCAGGTCGGCTCCACGTCGTAGTGGTCGGGGTGCAGGACACCGCGCGCGGCACGGGTCTGCTCCCAGGCCGGCAGCGGGCCGTTGCGCTCGGCGAGGTCGGCGGAGGCCTCGTAGGCGGCGAGCATGATCCGCTCGGCGATCCGCGTGGACAGGGCCTTGGCCTCGGCGGAGTCGAACGGCAGGCGCAGCTTGAAGAAGACGTCCTGCAGACCCATCGCGCCCAGGCCGACCGGGCGCCACTTGGCGTTGGAGCGGCCCGCCTGCTCGGTCGGGTAGAAGTTGATGTCCACCACGCGGTCGAGGAAGGTCACGGCGGTGCGGACGGTCTCGTCCAGACGCTCCCAGTCGATGTCACCGCCCTGCACGAAGGCGCCCAGGTTGACCGAGCCCAGGTTGCACACGGCGGTCTCGCCGTCGTTGGTGACCTCCAGGATCTCGGTGCAGAGGTTGGAGGAGTGGATGACGCTGCCGGGCTCGGCGGTCTGGTTCGCGGTGCGGTTCGCCGCGTCCTTGAAGGTCATCCAGCCGTTGCCGGTCTGCGCGAGGGTGCGCATCATCCGGCCGTACAACTCCCGCGCCGGAAGCGTCTTCTTGGCCAGACCGGCGGCCTCGGCCCTGCGGTAGGCGGCGTCGAACTCCGCGCCCCACAGGTCCACCAGCTCCGGCACGTCGGAGGGGGAGAACAGCGACCACTGCTCGTCGGCGTTGACCCGGCGCATGAACTCGTCCGGGATCCAGTGCGCGAGGTTCAGGTTGTGGGTACGGCGGGCGTCCTCACCGGTGTTGTCCCGCAGCTCCAGGAACTCCTCGATGTCGGAGTGCCAGGTCTCCAGGTAGACCGCGGCCGCGCCCTTGCGCCGGCCGCCCTGGTTCACCGCGGCCACCGAGGCGTCCAGGGTCTTCAGGAACGGCACGATGCCGTTGGAGTGCCCGTTCGTGCCCCGGATCAGCGAACCCCGCGAGCGGATCCGCGAGTACGACAGGCCGATGCCGCCGGCGTGCTTCGACAGCCGGGCCACCTGGTGGTAGCGGTCGTAGATGGAGTCCAGCTCGTCCAGCGGCGAGTCCAGCAGGTAGCAGGACGACATCTGGGGGTGCCGGGTGCCGGAGTTGAACAGGGTGGGGGAGGACGGCAGGTAGTCCAGGCGGCTCATCAGGCCGTACAGCGCCGCGACCTCGTCCACCGAGCGGGTCGTGTCGTCCTCGGCGAGGCCGCTCGCCACGCGCAGCATGAAGTGCTGGGGGGTCTCGACGACCTTGCGGGTGATCGGGTGGCGCAGCAGGTAGCGGCTGTAGAGGGTGCGCAGGCCGAAGTAGCCGAAGCGGTCGTCGGCCGTGGTGTCGACCAGCGCGTCGAGCCGCTCGGCGTGCAGCCGCGCGAACTCGGCGGTGCGGTCGGCGATGAGGCCCTCGCGGTGCCCGACCTCGATGGACTCGGTGAAGGACGTCACGCCCTGGGAGGCGGCCTCGTCCCGGATGGTGAGCGTCAGCAGCCGGGCGGACAGCTTCGAGTAGGCGGGGTCCTCGGAGATCAGGCCGGCGGCCGCCTCCGTGGCCAGCTCACGCAGCTCCGCCTCGTCGGCCCGCGCGGACCGGCCGCGCAGCGCGGCGGCGGCGATCCGGCCCGGGGCGGCGTCGGGCAGGTCGGCGGTCAGCTCGGTCAGGGTCCGCAGCAGTGCGGTACCGGGACCGTCGGTCTCCAGCTCGCTGTCTGAAGCCGGTTCGGCTGGCGCGATGGTCACGTGAGGCTCTCCCTCGCTCGGCACGGGGGCCTGGCGGAGGGCAGGGGGCAGCCACGAGCGCACACGGCGTCGCGTCCACCGGCCCACTCCACGAGGCCCGGACGTCAGGACCCACCCGGACCGGACGTCCGGGTGTGCTGTCGGCAGGTCGTCGGACTCCGCGGGCGCGCGGATGCACGCGGCTACACCGTTGCGGGACAGTTCCGGACTCGCACCGGATTCCCCTGCGTCGACAGCGATCACGAGCATACATCTAGTGCCGGGTTCCCGTGGCACCCCCAGATGTTGTGTCGATCCGGTTTCGGAGGGTCGCTTCCCGATTGCGCTGCGGAGGCCGCGGGCTTCCGGGGAAACGGGCACCGGCGGGGGTTCTTGCGTGCCGGGTGCCGGGCCCGGCAGAAGCCCCGCCCGCCCCGGCACGGGACCCGCGAACGCCTCCGGCCGGGCGCCCGTGACGTGGGCGCCCGGCCGGAGGCGCAAATCCTGCTGTGGTGGAGGAACCCAGGCCCTCTCTTTCGGATCTTGCCGGCGTCGCGGGGCCTGGCACGCACATCTGCGGCGTTGTCGTCGGTCGCCGACGCTCCGCGTCGACTCCCTC
>NZ_JBVHJE010000026.1:0-76836 GCF_055560195.1 Streptomyces sp. NPDC023481 | reverse complement strand
CCTCCGCCTTGCAGCTGCACGCACCAGACCCCGCTCGGGTCAGCCGAAAGGCACCGCCGCCCCAGGCCGACCTGATCCGAAAGAAAGGACCTAGTCGGGCGCGGGAAGGCGTGCCGGGGCCGTGTCGCTCACCTGCTGGAAGATGACCGAGGTGCGGAAGCCGGTGATTTCACCGCGCTTGCTGAGCCGGTCGGTCAGGAAGGCGTGCAGGTGGTCGAGATCCTGCACCGCGACGTGAAGGAGGAAGTCGTCGCCTCCGGAGAGCACGAACACGTGGAGGACTTCCGTCAGGCCGCTGGCGAAGACCTTGAAGGCGTCGATGACACCGCGGCTGAGGGGGCGTACCTGAACGGACACGAGCGCCTGGACGCTGCGGTTGAGGGCCGCGGGGTCGATGTCGGCGTGGTAGCCGCGGATGACGCCCCGGCGGTGGAGCGCCCGAACGCGCTCCAGACAGGTCGAGGGGGCGATGCCGAGTTGCCGAGCGAGTTCGCGGTTGGACTGCCGCGCATCTGTCTGGAGGAGCCGGACAATCTCCGAATCAAGTTCGTCCATGGTCGGCAACCATAGCCCATCTTCACTCAAACGTTCGGTTGAGATCCTTCCCCATCAATCGTTCGTGCAGCATGGCTGCATCTCACCGAACAAAGAAAGGGGGAGGCGGGCTCATGCTCGATCACGAGCAGGTCGCTGTCCGCACCGGTCGCCGCTCGGGCCTTCCGGTGATCGTGGCCGTTCACTCCACGGCACTCGGTCCGGCGGCCGGCGGCCTACGGCTCTGGCACTACCCCGACTGGCGGGACGGCCTCACCGACGCCCTTCGCCTGTCGGCGGCGATGACCTCGAAGTTCGCCGTCGCTGGGCTGCCCAGCGGTGGCGGGAAGGCCGTCGTGGCACTACCGGAGGGGAGGGAGCTCGATCCCGGCCGGCGCCATGACGTGCTGCGTGACGTGGCAGATGTCGTCGACTCGCTGGGCGGGGCGTACTCCACCGGACCGGATGTCGGGACCGGCCCCGACGACATGGCGGTGATCGGGGAGACCACCCCCCATGTGTTCTGCCGGCCGGTGCGTCTGGGCGGCAGCGGCGACTCCTCCCCGCACACCGCGCAGGGGACGCTCGCCGCGCTGCGGGCCGTCAGCCGACGGCTGTTCGGCAGCGCGAGTCTGGACGGCCGCAGGCTCGCCGTGGTCGGTCTGGGCCGCGTCGGCGCCCACCTCGCTCGCCTGCTGGCCGGCGAGGGAGCCGTCCTGACGGTGACCGACATCGACCCCGGCAAACGGAGGGTCTGCGACGAGCTCGGCGCGGTCTGGCGGTCGCCCGAGGAGATCCTCGCCGCTGACGTGGACATCGTGATCCCTGCGGCCCTCGGCTCCGTCCTGACCAGGCGGACCGTGGCGGAGCTGCGCTGCCGTGCCGTGGTCGGGCCGGCGAACGACCAGCTCGCCACCCCCGACGTCGCAGACCTGCTGCACCGGCGCGACATCACCTGGGTGCCGGACTACGTCGCGAGCGCGGGAGGAGTCATCAACGCCGTCAGCACCGAACTCCACGGCGCCAGTGCCGACGAGGCCCGCGCTCGGGTCCGCGCGATCGAGGACACCGTCGACGACCTGCTGGAGACCGCGCGACGCCGCGACCAGGCCCCGGCGCAGGCGGCGAGCGAGCTGGCCACGCGCCGCCTGCGCGCCGCCTCGGCCCCACCCGGCTCACCCACGGCGTCGTTACGGCTGCGGGCAGCGGGGCCCGGCAATGCCGAGAACATGGCGCTGCTGCACGCCGACAGCTGGCGTCGGCACTACCGCGGCGCGTACTCCGACGCGTTCCTGGACGGCGACGCGGTGGCCGACCGGAGGTCCGTCTGGTCCTCGCGCCTTTCCGCCCCGAGTGGTGGCGGCGCGACGGTCGTGGCCGAGGACGACACCGGGATCGCGGGGTTCGTCCACGTCGTCCTCGACGAGGACGGCCGTTGGGGCAGCCTTGTCGACCATCTGCACGTGATCCGGCACCGACGGCGGACGGGCCTCGGCACCGCGCTGCTCTCCCATGCCGCGCGAAGGGTCGTCGAACGCGCGACGGGCGACGCCCTGTACCTGTGGGTGCTCGAACAGGACACGGCGGCCCGGGAGTTCTGCCGAGCCCTGGGCGGGACCTGCGTCGAGAGGGCGCCGGTGTCACCCCCGGGTGACGTACCGTCCAGGCTCACGGGCTCCCCCGCCAAGCTCCGCTTCACCTGGCCCGACGCCTCGCTGCTCACGCAGACCGGCCGACGACGTGGCGCACCGACACCCCGGAGGAACACACCATGACCACCGAGACGGGTACCGCCGTCGCCCACTACGAGCGGCTGCTCGCCGAGCACTACACCTGGATGCTGGGCGGCGACGTCCACGAGGTCGCGGACCGGCAGGCCGCGCTGCTCGCGGAACTCGGCCTGGCGGGTGGCGAAGACTGCGGCACGGCCATCGACCTGGGGTGCGGTTCCGGTGCGCAGACGCTGGCGCTGGTCCGCCTCGGCTTCTCTCCCGTGATCGCCGTCGACAGCAGCCGCCGGCTGCTGGACGAGCTCGTCTCCTCGGTGCGGAACACCGGGGCGGCGGTGCGGCCGGTGCACGGCGACATCCGCACCGTCCTGCCCGAGGCGGCCGAGCCGGGCACGGTCGCGGCCGTCGTCTGCATGGGCGACACGCTGACCCACCTCCCGTCCAAGGCGGACCTGCCCGTGCTGCTCGGCCGCATCACCCATGCCCTCCTCCCGGGCGGGCACCTCGTCGTCACCTACCGCGACCTCACGGCGGAGCCGCGCGACACGGACCGTTTCCTCCCCGTCCGCAGCAGTGACGACCGGCTGCTCACCTGCTTCCTCGAGTACCGCGACGAGGACACGGTGATCGTCCACGACCTGCTCCACATCCGGACGAACGGCTCCTGGCAGCAGCGGGTGAGCAGCTACCCCAAGCTGCGGATCGCATCCTCCCGGCTGGTCGAACAGTGCCGTTCGGCGGGACTCGACGTCCGCCGCGACACCGCCGACTCCCGGGGCATGCGGATCCTGCACGCCGTGAAGCCCTGACCGGCGTTCACGCCTCTTGCACGACGCCCGCGAGGACGGTGGTGACGACCCTGCCGAGGGCCGCGGTGTCCGGCGGGGTGCCTTCCCGGTCGGCGAACAGCAGATGCGCCGCGCCGACCAGCGTCGCAGCGAGCGTGTCGACGTCCGCATCGGCCGCGAGGCGCCCCAGCTCGCTCTCGCCGGCGAGGTAGGAGGCGATCACGGCCGTGGCCTCGGTCAGCACCGGTACGCCGGTCGGCGTGGCCTGGCGCAGCCGGGCCCGCAACTCGTCCCGGGAGATGACGAGACGAGGCGATGGGCGGCGAATTCACGATGCGGTACGCGACCGTGGCGGTCACCGCCGCACGGACCGACACGAGCTGAAGGGCGGCCATGAGCGAACCCACCAGGAGAGGCGAGCTGTTCCGCGGCGCCGACAGCGGTCGCAGGTTCACCGGCCCGACGACCGGCGACGAACGGCGCATGCTCGTCGACGTCCTGGGCGCCCAGCGCGCCACGCTGGAAGTGAAGTGCTCCGGACTGGGCCCCGAGCTGTCCGTGCGGTTCGTGGAGCCGTCCACGCTCTCGCTGCTCGGCCTGGTCCGGCACCTCGCCGATGTGGAACGCCGCTGGTACCGCCGGGTACTGGCCGGACAGGACGCGCCCGCTCTGTTCTCCTCGACGGCCGACCCCGACGGGGACTTCGACGGCGTCACGGACGACCCGGGGCTCGTCGCAGCGGCGTGGAAGGCCTGGCGGACCGAGGTGGCGTTCGCCGAGCGGTTCGTCGCCGAGGCACCCGACCTGGACGTCGAGGGCGTCGACTCCTGGCGCGGAACCGTGTCGCTGCGCTGGGTACTCCTCCACATGATCGAGGAGTACGCCCGCCACAACGGCCACGCCGACCTGCTCCGCGAACGCATCGACGGAGCGATCGGCCTGTGAGGCCCGGACAGCCCGGCCGCACGGCGAGGCAGACGCGGTGATCCAGGCCGCAGGCCGGAGTCCTTCCCCTCCGGCCCTCCGTGCCTGGTGACGCCCCCTCAAGAACAAGCCCCCGGCCGAACCGCAGGAACGTCTCGCCGTGCCCAAGCCTTATCCGGAGGCAAGCCGACTTCCTGCCAAGACCTATGAAGCGGTAAAGAATCCCCTCCGGCACTGTCGGCCGCCATCGAGGCGGAGTTACCTTCCTCTCACGTTCCGTCACGCACATCACCATCCGTGTCGGAATGTCATGTCCATGACTGCATCACCGCCGCTGTGCACGTCACGGGCCTGCCCACCCAGGGCGAGAACCCCCACTTCCCGATGGAGGCAGTACCCCATGCGTGAGTCACGCCCCAACAGCCGGAGACGCAGCCTGCGAAGACTCGTCGCCGTCGCTTTCCCCGCCCTCTCCCTAGCCGTCGCCGGGCTCTACGCGGCACCTTCGGCCGGCGCCCAGGCCGCCGCAGCGCAGCCGCACCTCTCCAAGGTCACGCAGAACGCCAAGGCGCTGACCGACCCGAGCCGGCAGACCTACCACTCCACCGGCAAGGCCGGCCAGAAGGTGCCGACCCGGCACCTGTGCGCCACCGCCAAGCCGGGCCACGCGTCCTGCTTCGCCCAGCGCCGCACCGACATCAAGCAGCGCCTGGCCTCGGCGCTCGCCGCCGCCGCGCCCTCCGGCCTCTCCCCGGCCAACCTGCACAGCGCCTACAACCTGCCCACCGCGGCCGGTTCGGGCATGACGGTCGGCATCGTGGACGCCTACAACGACCCGAACGCCGAATCGGACCTGGCCACCTACCGCTCCACCTACGGCCTGTCCGCCTGCACCAAGGCCAACGGCTGCTTCAAGCAGGTCAGCCAGACCGGTTCCACCACCTCGCTGCCGACCAACGACAGCGGCTGGGCCGGCGAGGAGATGCTCGACATCGACATGGTCAGCGCGGTCTGCCCGAACTGCAGCATCGTCCTGGTCGAGGCCAACTCCGCGAACGACACCGACCTCGGCATCGCCGAGAACGAGGCCGTCTCCCTCGGCGCCAAGTTCGTCTCCAACAGTTGGGGCGGCTCCGAGTCCTCGACCCAGACCAGCGAGGACACCCAGTACTTCAAGCACCCGGGCGTCGCGATCACCGTCTCCTCCGGTGACTCCGCCTACGGCGCCGAGTACCCGGCGACGTCCCAGTACGTGACCGCCGTCGGCGGCACCGCGCTGACGACCTCCTCCAATTCCCGTGGCTGGAGCGAGTCGGTGTGGCACACCAACTCCACCGAGGGCACCGGCTCCGGCTGCTCCGCCTACGACCCCAAGCCGAGCTGGCAGACCGACACCGGCTGCTCCAAGCGCATGGAGGCCGACGTCTCGGCCGTCGCCGACCCGGCCACCGGTGTGGCGGTCTACGACACCTACGGCGGCTCCGGCTGGGCGGTCTACGGCGGCACCAGCGCCTCTTCGCCGATCATCGCCTCGGTCTACGCCCTCGCGGGCACGCCCGGCGCGAGCGACTACCCGGCGAAGTACCCGTACTCCCACACGAGCAACCTGTACGACGTCACCAGCGGCAACAACGGCAGCTGCTCCCCGTCGTACTTCTGCACCGCGGGCACCGGCTACGACGGCCCGACCGGCTGGGGCACCCCGAACGGCACCGCCGCGTTCACGTCCGGCGGCGGGGGCGGCGGCAACACCGTGTCCGTCACCAATCCCGGCAGCCAGTCCACCACCACCGGAAGCTCGGTCAGCCTGCAGATCAGGGCCACCGACAGCGGCGGTGCCGCGCTCACCTACAAGGCCACGGGCCTGCCCACCGGCCTGTCCATCAACAGCTCCACCGGCCTGATCTCCGGCACCGCGTCCACTGCGGGCACCTACCAGGTGACGGTCACCGCGACCGACTCCACCGGTGCCTCCGGCTCGACCTCCTTCACCTGGACCGTCGGCTCCGGCGGGGGCGGCGGCTGCACCTCCTCCCAGCTGCTGGCCAACCCCGGCTTCGAGTCCGGCAGCACCGGCTGGAGCACGACCAGCGGTGTCATCACCAACGACAGCGGTGAGGCCGCGCACAGCGGCTCCTACAAGGCGTGGCTGGACGGCTACGGCTCCTCGCACACCGACACCCTGTCCCAGTCGGTGACGATCCCGGCCGGCTGCAAGGCCAGCCTGACCTTCTACCTGCACATCGACACGGCGGAGAGCGGCAGTACCGCTTACGACAAGCTGACCGTGACCGCCGGCTCCACGACCCTGGCGTCGTACTCGAACGCCAACGCGGCGTCCGGCTTCAGCCAGAAGACCTTCGACCTGTCCTCGCTCGCGGGTCAGACGGTCACCCTGAAGTTCAACGGCGTGGAGGACTCCTCGCTGCAGACCAGCTTCGTCGTGGACGACACCGCCGTGACGACCAGCTGACCCGTACGACCTGAGCCTGCGATCCCGCACGCGGAAGCCGTCCGCGTGCGGGATCGCCATGCGGTTCGCGGTGACCGGGCGGCAGAGCCGCCGCCAGGCCCGGCTCAGCGTCCGGGCCGTCACGTGCTGCGCTTCTGGAACTGCTGGTTGGTGCCGGTGCCGCAGGGCCACTGGATGAGGCGGGAGCCGTTGGCGGTCGCGGCGTCCTTGATGTCCAGGCATCTGCCGCTGTGCCGGGCGACGAGGCGGTCGTAGCCGTTGCCCTGGTCCTGCAGCAGCCACTGCTGGTTGGTGGCGCCGTTGCAGCGGTACTGGTTCACGTAGGCTCCGTCCGCCGTGGAGGCGCCCGAGACGTCCAGGCACTTGCCGCTGTGCTCGGCGATGACCTGGACGTAGCCGCCGCCGGCGTCCGTCAGCCGCCACTGCTGGTTGAGGCCGCCGTTGCAGTCGTACTGAAGGACGACCGCGCCGTCGGCGGCGGAGTTGTCCGAGACGTCGACGCACCTGCCACTGTGCCGGGCGACGAGGGAGAAGGAGGGGTCTCCGCCGGCGCCGGTGACCGTTCCGGCGGCCGTGTCGAGGGAGACCTGCGGGTACCACGGCAGGTCCATGGTCGTGCCGGTGGGGAAGGTGAGCGGCAGCCAGACGTACTGGGAGTCCTCGACCGTGCCGCCCATCGAGTTGCCCCACCGGTCCCCCATGTACAGGTACGAGGTGCCCCCGGTGCCCTGGACGGGGAGGACGAAGGCCGTCTGGGAGCCGTACGCCGTGTCGTTGCCGACGTCCGTCATGGCCGTCCACGGGCCCGCGAGGCTGGTGGCGGTGGCGTACCTCTGCTGGTTCGGCTTCCAACCGCTGTTGGCGGAGGTGAGCATGAAGTAGACGCCGCCCCGCTTGAACAGCGCGGGAGCCTCGCGGTAGGTGCCGGGCCACGGGTTGGCGACCAGGCTGTCGACCCCGGTGTAGTCGGCCGTCAGTCTGAAGATGTCGAGGTCGGCGTTCTCGTTGGCGGAGGAGACCAGGTAGGCCGTGCCGTCGGTGTCCTGGTACAGGGTCAGGTCGCGCGAGGTGATGCCGAGCGGCCGGAAGCTGCCCAGGTAGGTGTAGTCGCCGTCGACCGTGTCCGACACCGCGACGGCGGTGCGGGCCTGGGTGTAGTCGGTGGCAAGTTCCTTGTGCATCCACATGACGTACTTGTGGGTGGCGTTGTTGTACACGACCTTCGGCCGCTCGATGTTGGCGGAGGCCAGCTCGGCGGCGCTGCTCCGGGTGAGGACGTTGTTGCGGAACTCCCACGTCTTCAGGTCGGTGGACCGGTAGACCGAGACGTACCTGAAGGAGTTGTCGGGATTGCGGTTCTCGCCGAACCAGTAGTAGTACGTGCCGACCTTGATGACGCCCCCGCCGTGGGCGTGGACCACCGCGCCGGTGGTGTCGGTGAACTGGGTCGCGTTGGTGACGGTGACGGAGGCGGCCTGCGCGGGTGTACCGGCACAGAGAAGCCCGAGCGCGGTCAGGAGGACGGCCGACAGGAGCAAGCGGACACGAGGGAGCATGGGGTTCCTGGCTCCTCACAGGTGGCGGCTCATCCCACCCAGAGACTTGGATAAATGTCAGAAGCTGTGCGTTTCTGCTGGAGCACCGTAGGGCCCGGCGGGGATCCCGTCAACGCTGTCGACGGATCCGACCCGAACGCCGCGGATCTGAGCCTTCCTCAGATTCATCCGATGTCCGACTCGTCGAGCGAGGACTTCTTCGGCGCGCTATCAGCCAGTTCGCAAGAAGCCGTGTCACAACCCTAGACACAAGCGCCACGCATATTCGTTAATCCATCCTATGTATTCGGGGAAGAGTGAGGCAGGTGTCGGCGTGCTCATGGCCCCCGGGCCCACCGGCCGCCCCGCGCCGCCGCCTCGCTCGACGTCGCCGACCACGGCGAGCCTCTGACAATCCAACAGGAGGAACCACGGTGCCGGAATCCCTCTCGCGCAGGTCGGTTCTCGCCGGCATGGCGGCCATGACGGTGGCCGCCGCGGTCGGCTCCGTCGGGGTGGCGACGCCCGCGTACGCCGCGACGGCCGACCCCCTGCCACTCCCACCCCTGCGCATCCCCAAGACCGACATGGGCCTGGAGCAGCAGCCCGACTCCAGGATCCAGTGGCTGCAGGACGCCAAGCTGGGCATGTTCATCCACTGGGGCGTGTACTCCGGCCCGGCCAAGGGCGAGTGGTGGATGCACAACGCGCCCGTCACCCCCTCCGACTACCGGAAGTACGTCACCGACGCCACCGGTGAGCAGTTCACCGCCGATGCCTACGACCCGGCCGCCTGGGCGCAGTTGGCGAAGGACTTCGGGGCGAGGTACGTGACGCTGACGACCCGTCACCACGACGGTTTCGCCCTGTGGCCGGTGAAGCACCCGGGCAGCTGGAACTCCGGACAGGCCCCGCTCACCCGGGACTTCGTCAAGGACTACGTCGCGGCCGTACGGGCGGCCGGCCTGAAGGTCGGCCTCTACTACTCGCCGATCAACTGGCGCTACCCCGGCTACTACGACGTCCACGGCACCGACTGCGCGCCCAACCCCTGGAACTACACCACCGACCCCGCGCACAAGGAGAACGCGCGGATCATGAAGACCGAGGTCTACGAGTCCGTCAAGGAGCTGGTCACCCAGTACGGCACCATCGACGACCTGTGGTGGGACGGGGGCTGGCTGGCGGAGAAGGGCAGCGACGCCGACGCCGCGTTCTTCTGGGAGCCCGGCCAGTACCGGGACACCGCCAACCAGTGGCCGGTGGACGCCGGTTACGGCGAGACGGACGCCGACGGCAGGCCGCTCGGGCTGATGGGCATGGTGCGCAAGCACCAGCCGGACATCGTCGCCAACCTGCGGTCCGGCTGGATGGGCGACTACGTCAACGACGAGGGTCCCTCGGTACCCACCGGGGCGATACGCACCGGCAGTCTCACCGAGAAGGTCTTCACCGTCGGCAGCTCCTGGGGCTACAACTCCGACGGCAAGGTGATGAGCTACAGCACCGCCATGAACATCCTGGTCAACTGCTGGGTGCGCAACATGACCGCGATGGTCAACGTCGGTCCGGACCGGCACGGCACCGTCTCCTCGGGCCAGGCGAACCTGCTGCGCCAGATCGGCACCTTCATGACCGCCTGCGGCCAGTCCGTCTACGCCACGCGCGGCGGCCCGTGGAATCCCGTCGACGGCCAGTACGGCTTCACCTGCAAGGACAACACCTTCTACATCCACCTCCTGCCCGGCTACGGCGGCACCTCCTTCACCACCCCGTCGATCGGGGACGCCCAGGTCACCCGCGTCTTCGACGTGCGCTCCGGCGCCAACCTGCCGTACACCGTCGGCGGTGACGGCCGGGTCGCGATCACCGGCGTCGACCGCACCACCCATCCGCAGGACAGCGTCGTCGGCGTCACGCTGGACCGCTCCGTGCAGCCGGCCGACATCGCGGCCGGCAGGACCGCCACCGCGGACAGCGTGGAGAGCTCCAAGGGCCACGACGCCGCCGCCGCCGTGGACGGGTCCACCTCGACCCGCTGGTGCGCGAACGACGGCAACACCGGCCACTGGCTCAAGGTCGACCTCGGCTCCACCCGCTCCCTGACCGGCACCCGCATCGCCTGGGAGAGCGACAACACCAACTACCGGTACCGGATCGAGGGTTCCACGGACAACACCACCTGGACCGTCCTCGCCGACCGTACGGCCACCACCGGCACCAGCCAGGTCCAGGTCGCGCAGTTCCGTGCACAGGCGCGGTACGTGCGGGTCACCGTCACCGGACTGCCCTCCGGGGCGTGGGCCTCCATCCGCAACCTGGAGGTCTACGACCGGCCCTTCGCCGCGGACCTCGGCACCTTCAAGCTGGTCAACCGCAACAGCGGCAAGGTGCTGGACGTCAAGGACGCCTCGCCCGACGACGGCGCCCACGTGATCCAGTGGCCTTGGACCGGTGGTACCAACCAGCAGTGGAAGCTGCTGCCGAACGCCGACGGTTCCTACCGGCTGGCCAACGTCAGGAGCGGCAAGGTCCTCGAGAGCCCCGGTGGTTCCGCCCAGGGTACCGACCTCGACCAGTCGACCGACACCGCCGGCGACAACCAGTGGTGGAAGCTGGTCCCCTCCAGGAGCAGCGGCTACTACCGGCTCGTCAACGTCCGCAACGGCTGGTGTGCCGACGTCAAGGACGCCTCGCCCAACGACGGTGCCTCCGTGATCCAGTGGCCTGTCGGCGACGGCGCCAACCAGGACTGGCAGATCGTCGCCCTCTGAACGGCGGCCCGCCCGATCGAAGCGTGCACCGGCGCCTGTGCGCGCCGGTGCATGTCTCTTTCACACCTCTGCCGGGAAGGGCAGCAGGCGATCGCCTCCCCCCTCGGGCACCCCGCTATCATCAGCGTCACCCTCGGTATGCGGAACCCGGAACAGGTGGTACGGAACGTGGAACTCCACCGTCGGCACCTCCCCGACGGCCTCAGGGACGGTCTCCGCGCCCAGGGGCTGATCAGATCGGACGTGCCCACGGCGAACGCTGCCGGAGGGAGTTCGCGGTGTCTTTGACGGACAGGGCCATAGCGCAGATCCGCGAGCTGATCCGCACCGGTGCGCTGCCCCCGGGCTCGAAGCTGCCGCCCGAGCAGGATCTGGCGGCCCAGCTGGGGCTGTCCCGCAACCTGGCCCGTGAGGCGGTCAAGGCGCTGGCCGTCGCCCGCGTCCTGGAGGTCCGGCGAGGCGACGGCACGTACGTGACCAGTCTGCAGCCGAGCCTCCTCCTGGAGGGTCTGGGCGGCGCCGTGGAACTCCTGCAGATCGACTCGGGTGCCCTGCGGGACCTCATGGAGGTACGACGGCTCCTCGAACCGGTCGCCACCGCCCTTGCGGCCGCCCGGATCACGAACGAGCAGCTGGCCGAGGTGAAGCGGCACCTGGAAGCCATGCGCGAGGCCCGGGACGACGTCGAACTGCTCAACGCCCACGACGCCGCCTTCCACCGCGCCGTCATCTCGGCCACCGGCAACGAGACCCTCCTCACCCTCCTGGAGGGCATCTCCGGCCGCACCCTGCGCGCCCGCATCTGGCGCGGTCTGGTCGACACCCAGGCCTCGGCCCGCACCCTCGCCGAGCACCAGGCGATCTTCGACGCACTGACCACCCGCGACGCCTCCCTGAGCCAGGCCGCCGCACTGCTGCACGTGAGCAGCACCGAGCAGTGGCTCAGGGAACACCTGCGCTCCGGCGAGACGCCCCCACTGGGACGTACTTCGCCGGCGGAGTCGCCGCACTGACGGATCAGGGCCTCGCGTGGCGTGGGTCAGTGCTGGGCGAACTGGACGCCGGCGGGCTGGACGGCGTTCGGTCTGATCGCGATGCCGTTCACGGTCAGCTGCTGCCCGTAGATGTCGGTGATCCGGATCGCGCCGCCGCAGCCGGTGCCGTCGGCGGACAGGAAGTAGTCGTAGGAGGTGCGGCCCAACCGCCGCCAGCCCGCCGGGGTGCGGACCTCCAGTGCCGCCACCGGGTTGCGGTGGCCGAGGACCTGGATGCCACACCAGTACGGGCTGGAGCCGGTCTTGTAGCGGACCGAGAGGGTGCCGGGGTTGGCCGGGCTGACCAGGTTCCAGGTGATCGCGATCCGGCCGAGATGGAGGTCACCGAGCTGGGAGAACGCCTGCCGGCTGAGGTCGATCTGGCCGGGCGCGCAGGGCAGCGGGCACTCGTTGGTGATCCGGACGGTGACGGAGCGGCCGTTCGCCGCCCGGACGTGCACGTACGCCCCGCAGGCCCTGGCCGTCTCGTAGTCGGTGGTGTTCATCGCCCCGATCATCATGTCGGAGCTGGGGCCGAACCCGCAGGCACCGTCCCCGACGCCGGCATCGTACGCGGTGGCCACACCCTGGTAGTCGGTGCCCGGCTTGATGCGTCCGGCGAGCGAGGCCGTGGTGGATCCGGTGTTCGCCGCGGGTGTGGTCCTGGCCGGTGCGGGCTTCTTCTTCACGGTGGTCCTGGACGGCTTCGGGGAGGCGGTGGCCGCGCTCCGGGACGCCGACGGCCCCGGGGACGCCGTCCCCTTCGCGGACGGGGTGGACAGCGGATGCGCCGCGTCCGCCGTCGCTTCGCCGGCGGCGACGGTCGTGCTCGCCGCCGCCCTCGCGTCGGACTTGCCGTCGGGCAGCAGGGCCATCACCAGGCAGACCACACTCGCGGCGACCAGTGTCAGCGTGCCCCACATCATTCTGCGCTTGCGCCTGCGCTCCCGCGCGACCTGCCTCGCTGTGCTCATGTCCGTCCGTTCCGAGGAGAGCGATGGATGGTTCACTCCTCAGTGGCCACCGCTCGCGAAAAGGTTGCCGAACCCCGGACGGTTCAGCGTTTTCCCGAAGAGGCGCCTCGTTGTGCGCCCCTCCCCGCCATCACATCCACCAGGATGACGCACAACCAAACGCAAAACTCAGGAAACGGGTTCACAACCACACAGTCAAGAGTTCCGACAGCGCCTCAATGACCAGTGCGAGACGACACCTCCCGCCCTTGAGACATCCTATGTTAGTTACGCCAGTTGCGTGTCGTGACTCTTGACCGGCCCGTCCCGCAGGGGCATGCTCCCCTTGCATCAGCAAGGGCATCGGCGAGTTGACCCCAGCGCGTCACGGTGAGGACAGCGGGACGCACCTCACCGTATCCATCCCATGTATCACTCCACTGCCGTCACCTCGACGCCAGCAGGCGTTCCACGGGGAGGCGCTGCAATGCAACAGAACCGAACATCGGGGTCGGCGCACCGGAGTCGGTGACTCCCGGCACGGACGGGCACCCGCCCGCGACGAAAGGTTCCGCCATGACCATCAGCAGACGTGTGTTCCTGTCGAGCGCCGCCGGTGTCGTCGCCGCCGCGACGGCGAACCTCACACTCGGTACGGCGAAGGCGCTGGCGGCTCCGTCGTCGTACTCGCCCACGTGGGCCTCGGTGGACCAGCACCCGCCGGCGCCGGAGTGGTTCCAGGACGCCAAGTTCGGGATCTACTTCCACTGGGGTGCCTTCAGCGTCCCGGCCTACGACAACGAGTGGTACCCGCGGAACATGTACATCCCGGGCACGGCCGCCAACAGCCACCATGTCGCCACCTACGGCGACCCCTCGGTGTGGCCGTACAACAACTTCCTCGACGGAGCCCGCGACAAGCAAGGCAACTGGGTTCAGTTCGCGCCCAAGTTGGTCTCCCAGGGCGGCAGGTTCGACCCGGACGCCTGGGCGCAGCTGTTCGTGGACGCGGGCGCGAAGTTCGCCGGGCCGGTGTCCGAACACCACGACGGGTTCTCGATGTGGGACAGCTCGGCCAACGAGTGGAACTCGGTCGAACACGGCCCGGGTCTCAACCTGCTGGCCCTGTTCCGTGACGCCATCCGCGGCAAGGGCCTGAAGCTGCTGGTGGCCATGCACCACGCCTACAACTTCAACGGCTACTACGACCACGTACCCGTCCAGCCGACCACCAGCCTGAGGAAACTGTACGGGCAGCTCGACACCGCCGTGGAGAACCAACTCTGGTACGACAAGCTCAAGGAGGTCGTGGACCTGGCCCAACCGGACGTCCTGTGGGAGGACTTCGACCTGAGCCTGGTCGACGAGAAGCAGCGGCTGAACTTCCTGTCGTACTACTACAACCAGGCCCTCTCCTGGGGCAGAGACGTCGTGGCCACCTACAAGGACGGCTACAACACCAACGGCGAGATGTTCGACTACGAACGCGGCGGCCCGGCCGACATCACCACCCCGTACTGGCTGACCGACGACAGCGTAGGAACAAGCAGCTGGTGCTACACCGTCGGCATGGGCTACTACTCCAACGCCCAGATGGTGCACTCGCTGATCGACCGGATCAGCAAGAACGGCAACGTGCTGCTCAACATCGCCCCCATGGCCGACGGCACCATCCCCCAGGCCCAGAAGGACGTCCTGCTCGGCATCGGCGACCACCTCAAGCGGTTCGGCGAATCCCTTTACTCCACCCGTGCCTGGACCGCCTACGGCGAGGGCCCGACGAAAATGGGCGGAGGTTCCTTCACGCAACCCGTCGCCGGGACGAACAAGGACTTCCGGTTCACCCGCAACAAGGCCGGCACCGTCCTGTACGCGACGGTCCTGGGCTGGCCCGGCAGTTCCACGACGATCACCACCCTCGCCGGCGGACGCATCGACCTCGGATCGCTGAAGTCCGTGCAGCTGCTGGACTCCCACAGCGGCTCGTACGTCGACCTGCCCACGCCCACGCAGAGCGGCGACGGCCTGCACATCAGCCTGCCGTCGTCCTCGGCGCCGTTCAGCGCTCTGGCGTACGTGCTGAAGCTGACCTTCTCCGGCCAGATTCCGGCGCTCTCCCCCGTCGGTGTCGTCGGCGCGTACAGCGACGTCCGGTACGGCGGCTCGGCAGCCCGGCTCGTGCTGGGAAGCTACACCGCCGCGCAGCTGCAGAGCGCCGGGATGGCCGCCAGGACGATCTCCTCCCTGAAGGTGCCCGCCGGCTACCAGGTCGTCGGCTACTCGGGGGACAACTTCTCGGGGACGTCCTGGACGATCAGCGCCGACACCCCCGACCTGCGCGACACCGGCAACAACGACGCCATCACCTCGCTGAAGGTGATCTTCGACCCGAAGGCGTACTTCCGCGTCACCAACGTCACCGACGGCCTGGCCCTGGACAGCGCCGGCAACGTGTCCTCCGGCAGCAACCTCATCCAGTGGACCTGGAACGGCGGCTCCAACCAGCAGTGGCAGGCCATCGACCTGGGCAACGGCTACTACCGCCTGGTCAACCGCACCAACGGCATGGCCGCCGACGGCTGGGGCTCCACCGGGGACGGTTCCCCGGCCCAGCAGGCCCCCTGGAACGGCGGCACCAACCAGCAGTGGCAGATCACCGACCGCGGCAACGGCTGCTACAGCATCGCCAACCGCACCACCGGCCTCGTCCTCGACGGCGGCGGCAGCGTCGCCTCCGGCTCCGTCACCAAGCAGTGGCACTGGACCACCAGCACCAACCTCCAGTGGACCTTCACCGCGCTGTGACGCGTGCGGGCCGGGGCGGACGGAACAGGCCGTCCCGGCCGGTCATCGCCCGTGCCCGTCCTGTCATCGCCCGTGCCGGGCCGGGTGAGCGCCCGTGCTCGGCCGGGTCAGCGTCCATGGCCGAACCCACGTCCACGGCACACGACCGCCCGGGCGTGCGTCCCCCACCCAAGCCCCAAGGAGCCCAGATGAGAAGAGCAGTTACGACCGGACTCCCCGAGTCCGGGCGCGGCGGCGTCCACCGGCGGATCGCGGCCGCGTTACGACGCCTCAGGCCCGCACCGGCCCCGACCCCGGACCGCTCCGCGCCTGCCGGGCATCGCCGGGTGGGCGTATGGGGACGCGCCGGGGCCGCGGCCGTACTCGTGGGCGGTGCGCTGTTCGGCGCCACGGCCACCGCGGCCCCGGCACAGGCGGCGAGTTCGCTCCCGTGCGACCTGTACGCCGCGGGCGGTACGCCCTGTGTGGCCGCGCACAGCACGACACGCGCGCTGTACTCGTCGTACAACGGGCCGCTCTACCAGGTGCAGCGCTCCTCGGACAACGCCACGCGCGACATCGGTGTCCTGTCCGCCGGCGGTTACGCCGACGCGTCCGCCCAGGACTCGTTCTGCGCGGGCACGAAGTGCGAGATCAGCGTCATCTACGACCAGTCCGGCCGCCGCAACCACCTCACCAGGGCCCCCGCGGGCGGGTTCAACGGCCCCGGCCCCAACGGCTCCGACGCCCTCGCGGACGCCACCGCCGCACCGGTCACCGTCGCGGGCCACAAGGCGTACGGCGTCTTCGTGGCGCCCGGCACCGGCTACCGCGACAACCACACCGAGGGCATCGCGACCGGTGACCAGCCCGAGGGCATGTACGCCGTCCTCGACGGCACGCACTACAACGGCGGTTGCTGCTTCGACTACGGCAACGCCGAGACCGACAGCCGGGACGACGGCAACGGCACCATGGAGGCCGTCTACTTCGGCAACATCCGGGCCTGGGGCACCGGCGCCGGCAGCGGCCCCTGGATCATGGCCGACCTGGAGAACGGACTGTTCTCCGGAAGGAGCACCGGCAACAACCCGGGCGACCCGACCATCAGCAACCGGTTCACCACGGCGATCGTCAAGGGCGAGTCCAACCACTGGGCGATCCGCGGCGGCAACGCCCAGTCCGGCGCACTGTCGACCTTCTACGACGGCGCGCGCCCCGACGCCTCCGGGTACAACCCGATGAAGAAGCAGGGCGCCATCATCCTCGGCATCGGCGGCGACAACAGCAACAGCTCCGCCGGCACCTTCTACGAAGGCGTCATGACCTCCGGCTACCCCTCGAACGCCACCGAGGACGCCGTCCAGTCCGACATCACGTCCGTCGGGTACACCGCCTCGTCCAGCGGGCCGAGTTCGGGTGCGCTGCACGCGGTCGGCGCGGGCAAGTGCCTCGACGTGCCGTCGTGGTCCACCACCCCGGGCACCCAACTGGACGTCTGGGACTGCAACGGCGGCTCCAACCAGACCTTCACGCACACAGCGTCGAACGAGCTGACGGTGTACTCGGGCTCCTCGCAGCTGTGCCTCGACGCCGCCGGTTACGGGACCACCCCGGGGACCAAGGTGCAGACCTACACGTGCAACGGGCAGGCGAACCAGCAGTGGAGGTTCAACTCCGACGGCACCGTCACCTCGGTGGCCTCCGGACTCTGCCTGGACGTCACGAACGCCTCCACCGCCAACGGCGCCCCGACCCAACTGTGGACCTGCAACGGCGGCAGCAACCAGCGGTGGACCCTGGGCTGACCCCACCTCACCGGCCCTCCGCGTGGCGGCAGCAGTCGTTGCAGCCTCCCTGGGCGGGGAGGGGCAACGCTGCCGCGGCCGCGGTGACGGGTCCTGCGGTCACACGGCGGAGCGCCGGTGAGCGGCGGACCCGGACCCGAGGGCTCAGCCGCCGCTCTTGCGCCTGAACGACCGCTGGCTCGCGGCCGGGCCGTGTGCCGCGCGGACCTTCGACGCGTCGGGGTTGGCGGCGGTGTCGGCGGCGTCCGCCTGCGCACCGCGCTTGCGCGCCAGGGCTTCGCGGAACTTGCGCTTGAGGTCGTAGTTGCCGTCGCCGTCCGGCGCCACGGAGGACGCCTCGGGGACAGCCGGCTCCGTACCGTCCGTGGGTACGGGTTCTGCGGTCATGGTGACCTCCTGGGTTCGGGGTGGGCAGGCACAGCTTGTCATGCCGGGCGCGGTGCGGGGCGCCGGCGGCCTCGTCCCGCTCCGTTTTCGCGAGGTGTCCCTCTCACGAACCGGCGTTGCGACGCACGAGCGCGGCCTTGCGGGCCTCGGCGAGCTTGCGGGCCTCGGTGGTCCTGCGGGACCTGCCGCCGGTGCCGCGGGAGGTGTCCTTGCTGGTGCCGAGGCCGCGGAAGGGAGCGTTGGTGTTCTTGGGCCGGGGGACGGCGGGGCCGCCGTCGAGCGGGATCCCGGAGGGAGCCCTGGCGCCGGTGATCCGGCTCAGCTGCGCCTCGCCCGAGCGCACCTTGGTCACGGTCGGTTCGATGCCGGCGTCGGCCATCATGCGGCTCGTCTCCCGGCGCTGCCCGGACAGGACGAGCGTGACCACGCTGCCGGACTCACCGGCACGGGCGGTGCGGCCCGCCCGGTGCACATAGTCCTTCGCGTCGGTGGGCGGATCGACGTTGACCACGAGATCGAGGTCGTCGACGTGCAGGCCGCGGGCCGCGACATCGGTCGCCACCAGCACGCTGATCTGCCCGTCCTTGAACTGCGCCAGGGTGCGGGTGCGCTGCGGCTGGGACTTGCCGCTGTGCAGGGCCCCGGCGTGCACCCCGCTGGCCCGCAGGTGCCGGGTGAGCTGGTCGACGGCGTGCTTGGTGTCGAGGAACAGCAGGACGCGGCCGTCGCGGGCGGCGATCTCCGTGGTGACGGCGTAGCGGTCGGGGCCGTGGACGACCAGAAGGTGGTGCTCCATCCTCGACACCGTGCCCGCGGACGGGTCGACCGAGTGGACGACGGGGTCGTGGAGGTAACGGCGGACCAGCTGATCCACGTCGCCGTCCAGGGTGGCCGAGAACAGCATCCGCTGACCGTCCCGGTGCACCTGGTCGAGCACGTCGACCACCTGCGGCAGGAAGCCCAGGTCGCACATCTGGTCGGCCTCGTCCAGCACGGTGATCCGCACCCGTCCCAGGCGGCAGGCGTTGCGCTCGACCAGGTCGTGCAGGCGTCCGGGGGTGGCGACGACCACCTCGGCGCCCTCGCGCAGCGCGCCGATCTGCCGGCCGATCGACAGGCCGCCGACGACCGTGGCCATCCGCAGCCGCAGTGCCTCGGCGTACGGCGCCAGCGCCTCGGTGACCTGTTGGGCCAGCTCCCGGGTGGGCACCAGGATCAGCGCGAGCGGCTGCTTCGGTTCGGCGCGCCGCCCGGCCGTGCGTGTCAGCAGCGGCAGGCCGAAGGCGAGCGTCTTGCCCGACCCGGTGCGCCCGCGCCCCAGCACGTCGCGCCCCTCCAGGGCGTCGGGCAGCGTGGCGGCCTGGATCGGAAAAGGTTCCCGCACCCCCTGCCCGCTCAGGGTCCGCAGCACCTCCCCCGGCAGCCCCAGATCGGCGAAGGAAACGGCCGGGGACGGCGTCGGGGCGGTGGCCCCGGGCCGGGCCGGACCGCCGTGAGCGATACCGGAGTCATCGGGATGCTTCATGACCAGCCTTCCGCGAGGAAACGTACCGAGGAAGGCCCGGCAGGAGTGAAGGGCCCACGCACCGACGGAACCGGCCGACCGGAACCGCCCACCGCGACGACCACGCAAAGGGGTGACAGTAGCACAGGGCGCAGAGGGCCCCGCGCTCCCGGGCGCCAGGGATCCCGGCTCTTTCTCCGCCCCCCTTTCTCTCGCCCCCTTTTTCCTCCCCTGTCACACGGAATGCCCTGCGTGTTTCATAGAGGTGTGGTCCGCCGTGCGCGACCATACGAACGCGGTACAGCGTGTTTTCCATGGCGGCAGAAGGAACAGCGAGACAGGAAGAAGGACGGGCATGTCCGGCAGCGAGAGCGAGAATCCAGCAATCCCTTCACCGACGCCCACACCGACTCGGCGGCCCAGGACGAACCGGGACTGGTGGCCGAACCAACTGGACCTCCAGGTTCTGCACCAGCACTCGCCCCGGTCGAATCCGATGGACGAGGACTTCGACTACGCGAAAGAGTTCGCGACCCTCGACGTGGACGCGCTGAAGCGGGACGTCTTCGAGGTGATGACGGCATCCCAGGACTGGTGGCCCGCCGACTACGGTCACTACGGTCCGCTCTTCATCCGGATGAGCTGGCATGCCGCGGGAACGTACCGCATCGCGGACGGCCGGGGCGGTGGCGGCAGCGGCGCGCAGCGCTTCGCGCCCCTTAACAGCTGGCCGGACAACGCGAGCCTGGACAAGGCGCGCCGTCTGCTGTGGCCGGTCAAGCAGAAGTACGGCCGGAAAATCTCCTGGGCCGACCTCCTGGTATTCGCCGGAAACTGCGCCATGGAATCCATGGGATTCAAGACCTTCGGGTTCGGATTCGGCCGGCAGGACATCTGGGAACCCGAGGAGATCTTCTGGGGGCCCGAGGACACCTGGCTCGGGGACGAGCGCTACAGCGGCGACCGGAAACTCACCGGTCCTTTCGCCGCCGTACAGATGGGACTGATCTACGTCAATCCCGAGGGGCCCAACGGAAACCCGGACCCGATGGCCGCCGCCCAGGACGTCAGGGAGACGTTCGGGCGCATGGCGATGAACGACGAGGAGACGGTCGCACTCATCGTCGGCGGCCACACCTTCGGCAAGTGCCACGGCGCGGTCGACCCGAGTTACATCGGCCCGGAACCCGAGGCCGCCGCCATCGAGCAGCAGGGTCTCGGCTGGCGGAACACCTACGGCACCGGCACCGGCCCCCACGCGCTCACCAGTGGCCTGGAGGGCGCGTGGACCACCGAGCCGACCCGGTGGGACAACGGGTACCTGGACAATCTCTACGGGTACGAGTGGGAGCTGACGCGCAGTCCCGCCGGCGCCCACCAGTGGACCCCGTCGGACCCCGCGGCCCGGGACACCGTACGCGACGCCCATGACCCGTCCAAGCGGCACGCCCCGATGATGCTGACGACGGACCTCGCGCTGAAGGTGGACCCGGTCTACGGCCCGATCACCAAGCGGTTCCACGAGCACCCCGAGGAACTGGCGGTGGCGTTCGCCAAGGCGTGGTACAAACTGCTGCACCGCGACATGGGGCCGCGCTCGCGGTACCTCGGCCCGTGGGTTCCCGAGCCGCAGCTGTGGCAGGACCCCGTTCCCGACGTCGATCACGAACTGGTCGGGGACGAGGACATCGCCGCCCTCAAGAGCCGGGTCCTCGACTCGGGCCTCACCGTCCCCCAGCTGGTCACCACGGCCTGGGCGTCGGCGTCGAGCTTCCGCGGCACCGACAAGCGCGGCGGGGCGAACGGGGCCCGCATCCGGCTCGCGCCGCAGAAGAGCTGGGAGCTCAACGACGTCCCCGAGGTGACCGAGGTCCTGCGGACGCTCGAAGGGATCCAGCAGGACTTCAACCGCTCCCAGACGGGCGGTAAGCGCGTCTCGCTCGCCGACCTGATCGTCCTCGGCGGGTGCGCGGCCGTCGAGCAGGCCGCGCGGGACGGCGGGTACGACATCACGGTTCCGTTCGCGCCGGGGCGTACGGACGCCTCGCAGGAGCAGACCGACGCCGAGTCCTTCGCCGTACTGGAGCCCAAGGCGGACGCCTTTCGCAACTACCTTCCGGCGGGCGAGAAGCTGTCCCCGGAGACCCTCATGCTGGACCGCGCCAACCTGCTGACGCTGACCGCTCCCGAGATGACGGTGCTGGTCGGCGGCATGCGGGCCCTGAACACCGGCTTCAGGGGATCGCCCCACGGTGTGTTCACCGACCGGCCGGGCGTCCTGACCAACGATTTCTTCCGCAACCTGCTCGACATGGGCACCGAGTGGAAGGCGTCGGCCACGGACGAGAACGTGTTCGAGGGCCGGGATCGCGCCACCGGCGAGGTCAGGTGGACGGCCACCGCCGTCGACCTGGTCTTCGGTGCGCACTCCCAGCTCCGAGCCGTCGCGGAGGTCTACGGGTCCCGGGACGGGGGCGACAAGTTCGTACGCGACTTCGTGGCGGCGTGGGACAAGGTGATGAACCTCGACCGGTTCGACCTCGCCTGAGCCGGCGCCCCCGCACCGGGCCGGCCGCCGGCCCGCACACGAGGCCGGGTGGAGTGCGTAGGTGCGGCTGGTGCGGGAGGGGCAGGCGAGCGGGATCACGCGCGGGGCCGGAGGAAGCGTCCCCGGCTCCGCGGCCGCCGGCTGAGCGACGGCACCACACCGGCGGACACCGCGAGGGCTCCGGGAACACGCATCCTTTCCCGGGGCCCCGCCGCTTCCCTCAGGCCGTCTCGGCCAGCCGCTTCTCCAGCGTGGCCGTGTCGAGGATCTCCACGCCGATGCCCGCGAGTTCGGACAGGGCCGCGTCCGTCACCCGCGAGACGGCGTCCCGAACGAGTGCCACCCGGAAGTCCCGCTCGGACGCCTCGATGATGCTCGCGCGGGGGCAGTTCGGCAGGTTGCACCCGGCGAACACCAGGGTGTCGACGTGGAGTTCACGCACCAGTTCCTCCAGGCACGTGCGGTAGAACGCACCCCAGCGCGGCTTGAAGACCGCGTGGTCGTACGGCCCCAGCCGCTGCGGCCGGCCCGACAGGAGCAGCTCGGCGTCCAGGGCGGGCGCTCCCTCGGGCAGGAGGCCCTCGGCCGGTTCACTGCCCGGCGTGCCCGGCGCCACGATCCGCGCTCCCGACTCCAGCAGGCGCCGCCGTACGAGATCGGCGTCGGCCCCGTCCTCCTCGTAGAGGCGCACGATGTGCACCACCGGACGCCCGGCGGCACGGAAGGCGGACGCGGTCCGCGCCAGGGCGGGAAGGATCTCCGTGGTGCCCGGTACGCCGTACGGGGCCTCGGACAGGAAGTCGCGCTGCACATCGATGGTGACGAGGGCGGACGTCGCGAAGCGCGGTGCGGTGTACGGGTCCGGATGGCCGGGCTCAACCGTCGTCATGGTCCGATGCTACGCGGCGGCCGTACGGCAGGGCGTGCGCCGTCGGGGAGCCGCGGGGGCCGGACCGTCGCCTTCGTGCGAAGCGACGATGACCGGGGCGGCCGGCCACGCGGCTGAGCACCGTCACGAAGTTGCCGCGGATGATCCAACCGGTTAGTTTCGGCGCCATGGCGGATGACGAACCCACGCGCGCGGCACGGCTGCTGGACGCCCAGGCGAAGGCCGAGCGGCTCTTCGCGGAGATCGAGGAGCGCGGGCTCGTCGTCCCGGGACAGGGCGAGCGGGAGGTCAGCGACCGCGTCCGGGACCTGGCCAACGAGCTGTTCGGCACCACACGGCACTGGCACAAGCGGATCGTCCGCTCGGGCCCGAACACGCTCCAGCCGTACAAGGAGAACCCGCCGGACCGGATCATCGGCGCGGACGACATCGTGTTCGCGGACTTCGGGCCGATCTTCGAGGAGTACGAGGCCGACTTCGGGCGCACCTTCGTCCTCGGCGACGACCCGGTCAAGCAGCGCCTCCGGGACGACCTGCCGAAGATCTTCGCGGCCGGCAAGCGGTACTTCGCCGAGCACCCCGACATCACCGGGAAGCGGCTGTACGCCGAGGTGGAGCGGCTGGCCGGCCAGGCCGGCTGGGAGCTGGGCGGCTGGCACGCCGGGCACCTGGTGGGCGAGTTCCCGCACGAGAAGATCGACGGCGCGGACACGGAGTCGTACATCACCCCCGCCAACGACACCCCGCTGCGCCGCACCGACAGGACCGGCCGCACCTGCCACTGGATCCTGGAGATCCACCTCATCGACACCGAGCGGCAGTTCGGGGGCTTCTACGAGGAGCTGCTCAGCCTCTGACCCCCGTCACCGCCCTGCCCGGAGTTGCAGCAGGAGCAGGGCGACGTCGTCCGCGCGCTGCCCGATGGTGCCCGTCTCGCTCACGAGGTCCTCGATGAGCAGGTCCAGGTCCCGGTCGTCGGCGCGGGCGAGGTGCCGGGCGAGGCCGGCGATGGAGTCGTCCAGGTCGACGCCGGGCCGCTCCACGAGACCGTCGGTGTACAGGGCGAGGATCATGCCCGGGACGAGCGGCATCTCGGTCACGGGATACGCGGCGCCGAGGACGATGCCGAGGAGCGGTCCGGGTGGGACGGCGACGGGCCGGGTGTCGCCGCCGGGAAGCCGCAGCAGGGGCGGCGGGTGGCCGGCGCTGGCCAGGGCCACACTCCGGCGGGAGAAGTCGAGGCGGGCGTAGAGGCAGCTGGTGAACAGGTCGGAGTCGAAGTCGGCGAGGAGCCGGTTGGTGTCGGCGAGCACCCGGTCGGGGGGCGCGTCGAGCGCCGCGTGGGCGTGCACGGCGGTACGGACCTGGCCCATGAGCGCGGCGGCGGCCGCGTTGTGGCCCTGCACGTCGCCGATGACGGCCGCGGCGACGGTGTCGCCGAGGCGGATCAGGTCGTAGAAGTCCCCGCCGATGTCCATGCCGCGGGTGGCGGGCATGTAGCGGGCGGCGACGGTCAGGCCGTCGATCCGGGGCAGGGTGTGCGGGAGCAGCGCCTTCTGGAGGTTGTGGGCGAGTTCGTGTTTGGTGTCGTACAGGCGGGCGCGGTCGAGGGCCTGGGCGATGAGCCCGGCGAGCGAGGTCATGACGGCTCGCTCCTCGGCCGGGAACTCGTGGGGCCGGCTGTACGACAGGACGCAGCAGCCGACCGGTCGGCCGGAGACGATCAGCGGGAGGAAGGCCCAGGCGTGGGCGCCGCTGATGCGGGGCGCCTCCGGGTAGCTGCGCCGTATCTCGTCCCGGTCGGCGAAGAACGCCGGGACGCCGGTGCTGAGGGCGCGTCCCGCCGGGGTGAGGGCGGTGTCGAGGGGCAGGCCGTCGAGGCGCTCGACGGTCTCGGCGGAGTAGCCGCTGTGACCGGTGATCCGCAGCCGGCCGCCCTCCGCGGTCGACAGCACCAGTCCCTGGGCGCCGAAGGCGGGCATGATCTGGTCGGCGACGAGGTCGATCACGTCCTGGACGCCGACGACCTCGGTGAGGGCGGCGGCCAGGTGGGTGAGCTGGTAGAGCTGGCCCACGCGGGCGGGTGTGACCGTGTTCGTGGACCGGTGGACCCGTGCGGGCGGGGGTTCCTCGCCGGTGCTGACGATGCGGACGCTGATGCCGCTGGCGTCGGGGTACAGGTGGAACTCGAGCCACTGGTCCGGCGGGCGGTGCGCGGTGAAGGCGACCGGTGACCGGCTGATCACCGCGGCGCGGTAGCGGTCCTCGTAGACGGGGTCGTCCAGCCAGCGCAGGGAGTGCCACGGCTGCGTGCCCAGCAGCCGGCCGGCGTCGACGCCCAGCAGCTCGCAGGCCCCGGCGCTCAGGAAGGTGAAGCGCCCCTCCAGGTCGAGCGCGCAACTGCCGCCGGGCAGCCGCTCGACGAAGTCGGCGAGGGCGGACTCCGGGCTGGTGGACGGGCGGCCGGTGCCGGCGGGGACAACCCGTGGACCACTGCCGGGCGTGGCCGGGGAGCCGCGATCGGCCGCCTCCTCCAGCGTCCGTGCCACCCGCCGGCAGCTGGACGCGATGTTGGCGCGTTCCCGCCCGGTCATGTACGGCGGCCGGGTGGCCGGCCACATCAGCAGCAGGGCGCCCCACCGCCGGACGCCGGTCACGGGCGCGGCGACCAGCGCGAACGGGTAGGGCAGCACCATCGCGGTCCGCGGATACGTCCGGACCATCTCCTCCTGGTCGCCCACCCACACCACCCGGTCGTCCCGGACCGCGTCCGCCACCGGTACCGGGGCGGCCAGGGAGACCGTCCACCAGGGGGCGGCCAGCTCGGCGCCCACTCCGCACACCGCGTACAGGCGCAGCAGCCGCTCGTCCGGTGCGAGCAGGTACAGGGCGCCGATGGAGGCGCCCGTGCGGCGCACCGTCTCGGCGATGACGTCGTCCAGCTCCGTGCTGTCAGCGGCCGGACGGCCCGTACTGGTCACCAGGCACCTCCAGCATCGCTGGGGGACCCCCATGGCTGCGTAGGGCAAGGTTATGCCCATCCGCGGCGCCGGGCACGCGTGCTGCTTCCCGGCTCTCCCCTGCCGTCCCGGTCCTCCCCTGCCGTCCCGGCCGGCTTGTCCCGCACCATTGTGTTGCTCCTTGCGCGGCTTTACTGTTCGGCTTTGCCTGAGTCTGTTTGATACTGATCGCTCAGGCGGTATGGAGGCCGCAGTGCGGAGTATTCGGATCGGTTCACCCACCGCAAGACCCGGACGCCGTCGATGGTGGAGCGCGGGCCTCGCGTCGGCCGCTGCCATCGCGCTGGCCGCGGGCATGACCACACCGGCCGCGGGCGCGACCACGCGGGCCGCGGCGCGGGACGCCGGCGTACAGGCGCCCGCCGCCGGGCCGGGGGCGCACACGGTGAGTCTCGACGGCTACTCGTTCCTCGTGGACGGCAAGCGCACCTACCTGTGGTCCGGCGAGTTCCACTACTTCCGGCTCCCGAGCCCGGACCTGTGGCGCGACATCTTCCAGAAGATGAAGGCCGCCGGGTTCAACAGCACCTCGCTGTACTTCGACTGGGGATACCACTCGCCGAAGCAGGGTGTGTACGACTTCAGCGGAGTGCGGGACGCCGACAAGGTGCTCGACATGGCCGAGGAGGCCGGGCTCTACGTCATCGCGCGTCCGGCGCCGTACATCAACGCGGAGGTCGACGGCGGCGGCCTGCCCGGCTGGATGACCACCACGGCCGGGCGCAACCGCAGCGACGACCCGCAGTTCCTGAAGTACGCCGACGAGTGGCTGACGCAGATCGACCGGATCATCGCCCGGCACCAGCTGACCAACGGCACCGGGTCGGTCATCGCCTACCAGGTCGAGAACGAGTACTACAACGGGTCGGCCGCCGGCCACTCCTACATGAAGCACCTGTCGGACAAGGCCCGCGCCGACGGCATCACGGTGCCGCTGACCGGTAACAACAACGGCACCTTCAACTCCGGTACGGGCGCCCTGGACGTCGATGGTCCGGACTCCTACCCGCAGGGCTTCGACTGCTCGAACCCCTCGAAGTGGAACGGCGTCCCGGACATCGGCTACGACCACCCGGCCGGCAAGCCGCTGTACTCGCCGGAGTTCCAGGGCGGCGCCTTCGACCCGTGGGGCGGCCCGGGCTACGACAAGTGCGCCGAGCTCATCAACGACCGGTTCGCCAACGTGTTCTACAAGCAGAACATAGCCGTGGGCGCCACCGCGCAGAGCTTCTACATGACCTACGGCGGCACCAACTGGGGCTGGCTGGGCATGCC
Organism: Streptomyces sp. NPDC023481; assembly: GCF_055560195.1. NCBI lineage: Bacteria > Bacillati > Actinomycetota > Actinomycetes > Kitasatosporales > Streptomycetaceae > Streptomyces > Streptomyces sp. NPDC023481. The sequence goes on along the minus strand of NZ_JBVHJE010000026.1, from coordinate 49,876 downwards.
GCAGAACTACACGTCGTACGACTACGGGGCCGCGATCCGCGAGACACGCCAACTCGACCCGAAGTACTACGAGGACAAGCTGATCGGCTACTTCACGCAGTCGGTCGCCCCGCTGACCAAGACCGAGGCGATCAGGGCCACCCCGCCGGACGACTCCGCGGTCGTGGACACCGCCCGGATGAACCCCGACACCAAGACGCAGTTCCACGTGCTGCGGCACGGCAACTCCACGTCCACGGCGGTCGACAAGACCCACATCGCGCTGGACTTCAACGCCCGGCCGGCCTCGGACACCACCTACACCTGGGACGACCCCGACTCCGCGGTGCAGTACACCGGTTCGTGGTCGCACGTGGCCGACACGAGCTACACCGGCGGCGACTACCGGCACACCGAGTCGTTCTCCCGCGAGGCCGGCGACTCGGTCACCGTCCCCTTCGACGGCACCGCCGTCCGCTGGATCGGCTCGAAGACCGGCAACCACGGCTACGCCGACGTCTACCTCGACGGCACGAAGGCGGCGACGGTGGACGACTCCGGCGGCGAGAACCAGGCGGTGGTCTTCGAGAAGACCGGCCTGACGCCCGGGGCGCACACCCTGAAGATCGTCGTCAACGGCAAGCACGCCTCGGGGTCCACGGACGACTACGTGTCCATCGACGCCATCGACGTGCCGACGGCCGCCACCGCCACGCCCACCTACCCGGTGGTGCCGCAGCAGCCGGGCACCGCGATCACGCTCGACGGACGCGACTCGCACGTGATCGTGGCGAACTACCGGCTCGGGGACTCGCAGTTGCGGTACTCGACGTCGGAGCTGATGACCGACGCGCACATCGGCGACCGGGACGTCGCCGTGTTCTACGGCGACCAGGGCAGCGACGGCGAGACCGTACTGCGCTACTCCTCCCGGCCCACCGTGACCACCAGCGGCGGCACGGTCACGACCACCTGGGACGCGGCCACCAGTGACCTGCGCCTGAACTACACGCACCGGGGTCTGACCCGCATCGCCGTCAGCGGCGGCGGATCGCGCCCGCTGCTGCTCCTCGTCGGCGACAAGGCCACGGCGAAGACCTTCTGGCGCCAGGACACGGCGAGCGGCCCGGTCCTCGTGCGCGGCACCCACCTGCTGCGGACGGCGACCAGCCTGAACGGCGGCCGTGGCGTGGCCCTGACCGGTGACAACGCCGACGCCAAGGACATCGAGGTGTTCACCTCCGCCGGTCATGTCACCTGGAACGGCAGGGCGTTGGACACCCGGACCACCGGCACCGGTGGCCTCGCCGGGAGGATCCCGGTGGCCACCCCGGTCCACCTGCCGGCGCTGACGCAGTGGAAGCACGCCGAGGAGTCCCCCGAAGCGGCCCCCCGATTCGACGACTCCGGCTGGCAGGTGGCCGACAGGACGACCACGAACAGCGTCTCCGGCGTCAACTCGCTGCCGGTGCTCTACGCGGACGACTACGGCTTCCACACCGGCAACACCTGGTACCGCGGCCGCTTCCACGCGGGCGGCAAGGAGACCGGTATCCACCTCGTCTCGGACTCCGGCGGGGGCGCGCAGGCGTTCTCCGCCTGGCTGAACGGCACCTTCCTCGGCAGCTCCACCACGGGCAGCGCCGACCTCACCTTCCCTGCCGGTGCGCTCAAGCGGAAGGGTGACAACGTCCTCTCGGTGCTCACCGTGAACATGGGGCACGAGGAGGACTACAACGCGACCAACGGCAACAAGGCCGCGCGCGGCCTGACCAGTGCCTCCCTCCTCGGGGCGCCGCTGACCACCGTCACCTGGCGGCTGCAGGGCGTACGCGGCGGCGAGGATCTCCAGGACCCGGTGCGCGGCCCGCTGTCCACGGGCGGTCTGTACGGTGAGCGGGCCGGCTGGTCCCTGCCGGGCTACCCGGACGGCGGCTGGGACAAGGTGTCCCTGCCGGCCGCCGACAGCCGCCCCGGGGTGTCCTGGTACCGCACCGACGTCGCCCTGGACCTGCCGCGCGGACAGGACACCTCGCTGGGTCTGACGTTCACCGACGATCCGTCACGCAAGTACCGTGCCACGGTCTTCGTGAACGGCTGGCAGGTCGGCACCTACGTCAACTACCTCGGCCCGCAGCACACGTTCCCCGTCCCCAACGGCATCCTCGACCCGAACGGCCGCAACAGCGTCGCCATCGCCGTGTGGAACCTGGACGGCAGCACCGGAGGGCTCGGCAAGGTCTCGCTGACCGACTACGGCAGCTACGCCTCGTCCCTGCGCGTCGCGCAGAACGACAGCCCGCGCTACGACCGCCACAGGTACGCGATGCCGAGGCGTCCGGGAGCCGAGGTGGGACTCGGCGTGCCGGACACCGCTCAGCCGGGCCAGGCCTTCACGGCCCGTGCGACGGTGCGGGTGCCCAAGGGCGAACCGTCCGCCACGCGCCTGACGGCCTCGCTCACCGCGCCCGGCGGCTGGACCGCGACCGCCACCGGTCCCACGTCGGTCGAGCGCGTGCGACCCGGTGGAACGGCCACCTTCGCCTGGAGGGTCCGGCCACCGGACGGGAAGCTGCCCGACGCCTCGGCGCTCACCGCGACCGTGCGCTACGTGCAGCACGGGCGGCAGGCCTCCGGCGAGGACGAGCGCATCGTCCACGGGATCCCGCCGGCCCCGCCGGCCGGGAAGAACGCGGTCAGCGACCTGTCGTTCCTGTCGTCCACCAACGGGTGGGGGCCGGTCGAGCGGGACAGCAGCGTCGGCGAGCGGGCGGCCGGGGACGGCCGTGCGATCAGCATCGCCGGCACCTCCCACGCCAAGGGCCTGGGCACCAACGCCGTCAGTGACGTCACGGTCTACCTCGCCGGGAAGTGCTCCCGCCTGACGGCGGACGTCGGGGTCGACGACGAGACCGGGGGCGCGGGCACGGTGACCTTCTCCGTGATCGCCGACGGCAGGACGCTGGTGACCACGCCGACGGTCCGGGGCGGACAGGCCGCGGTACCGATCGACGTCGACGTCAGCGGCGCCCAGGTGATCGACCTGAAGGTCGGTGACGCCGGCGACGGCAACGGCAACGACCACGGCGACTGGGCCGAGCCGACGCTGACGTGCGACTAGCCGGGCCCGTATGACCTGGGTCACATCTCTGGCCCTTCCGTCGCGGGCGCGGGAAGCGTAGGTTCCCGTTACCCCGCGACGGCGCCTTCGACGGCGCTGGTCCGCCACTCCCGGGGCGGCGGACCAGCGGGGGCCAAAGCCGCGCCGCCTGCCGTGTCACCCGGCATCCGGCAACGTCCGTCCGCGCTCCTCGTCGGCCCTGTGCCGGGCCGCCAGCGCGTTGTGCTCCCGGACCGCCGTCAGCCACCGCCACGGCTGGATCTCGTCCAGGGTGAGGCCCGGGCAGGCCAGCTGGTGCGGGATCCGGCAGGTCGCCCCGGGCAGGGGTTCGTCCAGGCCGCCGTTCCAGGCGGTGCCGTCGCTGTCCAGGTGCCAGCGGTGGCCGCCGGGTACGAGGTGGGCGGGGACGGTCAGGCGGGGTTCGAGGAGGACGTGCTGTCCGGTGTACGTGGGGCGGCGGTCGCCGGTGAGCCCGCAGTGGGGGCAGACCGGCGGCCGGGGCGGTTCGGGGCCGGTGGCGCCGTCCAGGGCGGCCTGGGCGCGGTCGGCGCTCTCCCACGGCGCGGGCGTACCGGCGGGCGACTGCCGGGAACCGTCCGGGCCGGGTCCGGGCAACGGGATGATGTGGTCGGCGTCCCCCATGCCGTCGAGCGTGCGGGCCCTCGCGGGGCCCCGGGTAGGGCGCAGTCCGGTCGCACCGGGAGCAGACGGACGAGCGCACGAGTGGGGGATGCGCGGCTGTGCGCTCCGGGCTCGACGGCGATGTCATGGAGCAGGCCGAGGCGCGACGACCGGGGGGTTGAGGCGGGCGAAGCCTTCCTGGCGCTGGTAGGGGAAGTACGGGTAGGGCGCCGTCCTGTCGCTCGCCGCGTCGAGCTTCGCCATCTGGTCGGGCGTGAGCGTCCAGCCGACGGCACCGAGGTTCTGGCGGAGCTGCACCTCGTTGCGGGCGCCGATGATGACGGAGGAGACGGTCGGTCGCTGCAGCAGCCAGTTGATGGCGATCTGCGGAATGCTCTTGCCGGTCTCCTGCGCGATCTCGTCGAGGGCGTCGACCACGCGGTAGAGGTGTTCCTCCTCGACCGGCGGGCCGTAGTCCGCGGTCTGGTGCAGCCGACTGTTGGCCGGCAGCGGCCGGCCGCGGCGGACTTTGCCGGTGAGCCGTCCCCAGCCGAGCGGGCTCCAGACGACGGCGCCGAGGCCCTGGTCGAGCCCGAGGGGCATCAGCTCCCATTCGTAGTCGCGGCCGACGAGGGAGTAGTAGACCTGATGCGCGGCATAGCGCGGGTGGCCGTACCTCTCCGCGCTCGCGAGGGACTTCATCGCCTGCCAGCCGGAGAAGTTGGAGATGCCGACGTAGCGGACCTTTCCTGCTCGCACGAGATCGTCGAGCGTGGACAGGACTTCCTCGATCGGCGTGCCGGCGTCGAAGGCGTGCAGCTGGAACAGGTCGATGTAGTCGGTGCCGAGCCGGCGCAGGGCGTCCTCGCACGCCCTGATCAGGCGCGTACGAGAGGTGCCCGCATCGCCGGGGCCGTCGCCCATCGGCAGGCCGGTCTTGGTGGACACGATCACCTGGTCCCTGCGGCCCTTGATCGCTTCGCCCAGCACCTCCTCGGAGGCCCCACTGGAGTAGACGTCGGCGGTGTCGAACATCGTGAGGCCGGCGTCGAGGCAGATGTCCACGAGCCGGCGTGCTTCTTGCGCATCGGTGCTGCCCCAGGCACCGAACAGCGGCCCCTGGCCGCCGAAGGTGCCGGCGCCGAAGCTCAGTGCGGGGACCATGAGGCCGGATGCACCCAGCCGCCTGTATTCCATGACTGTTCCTCTCTCGCTGCCTGACTGGACCCGCCGCCCGACTGGCTAACGGTTCTGCAGTTCCGTTAATGTGTTCCACAACATAGCAGGCGTGGGCAATTAATGAAACTGGAGTCCCGTTATGGGGTTTGAGGGTGCGGATCCGGGGACCATCCGTCCTGGAGGGCGCACGGCGCGGGTGCGGTCGGCGGTGCTGCAGGCGGCCGGGGACGCCTTGGCGGAGCACGGCTTCGCCCACCTGGACCTCGCCGACATCGCGCGCCGTGCCGAGGTGGGCAAGACCACTGTCTACCGCCGCTGGGGAACGGTGACCAGCTTGGTGGCCGACCTGCTGGTGGACATGGCCGAGCAGTCACTGCCGCGTACCGAGACCGGCTCCCTGCTCGGCGATCTCAAGGCCAACGCCCGGCTCGTGCAGCGCACCCTGGCCGACCCGCGGCAGGGAGCGCTGTTCAAGGCGGTGATCGCCGCCGCCACCTGTGAGGCGAAGACAGCCGAGGCCCTGCACCGCTTCTACGACATCCGGATCACGGAGTGGGCACCCTGCGTCCAGCAGGCCGTCGACCGGGGCGAGCTGCCCGAGGGCACCGATGCCCGCGAGGTGGTCCGTGCTGTCTCCGCCCCGCTCTACTACCGCCTGCTGACCAGCGGCGACCCCCTCGATGAAGCCGCGGCGGACCAGGCCGCCGAGGCCGCGGCGGCCGCAGCGCGTGCGGGGGCGTACCTGCGGGGCGGCGAGGGAGAACAGAGGTAGCCGCTTCGCCGGCCGACCATCGCTTCGGTCAGGGCGGCGGGCGGGGAGGGTGCCGACGCCGGCCGGTTCCGCGCGGGCGGCCGGGGGCCGGTTCGTCCCTCGCTCAGTAGGCGGTCGGCCGCGTCAGTTCGAGGCGCCAGTTGTTGGACCGGATGGGGTTCCCCGGCGGGTACTCGAACGCGCACTCCCCGACCAGTTCGAAGCCCGCCTTGCGGCACACCGTGTTGGAGGCGTCGTGGTGCACCGAGGGGAAGGCGTGCAGCCACCGGCGTGCGCCCTGGCGGCCGGCCCGTTCGGCGCACAGGCGCAGTGCCCCGACCGCGAGGCCACGGCCCCGGTGCTCGGGGAGGATGCCGTAGCCCGTCTCGTAGACCTGCTCCCCCTCCCACTCCCGCGGCCAGTACCCGATCGAGCCGACGACCTGTCCGTCCCGTACGACCAGGAACATCCGGCCGTCGGCGAGCGCGAGGTACCGCTCGTGGCGGCGCCGGAGCTGTTCCTCGGTCTCCGGGCCCCCGAGGTGTTCGGTCGACTCGGCGGTGTTCTGCCGGCGGAGCAGGTCGAGTCCCTGGTCGGACCACGGTGCGAGGCTGAGAGAGGTCATGTGACCACGCTACTGGCCGGGTCTGACATCCGAACGGCCGCTGGTCGGGTCCGGAGGCTGGACTCGTGGGTGCGACGGCCTACTTGGACGGCATCCTGTACCGGGGGAACAGCTCGCCGGGGGCGACTGTCGCGGTGAGGCCGTTGAGGAGGAGGCGGGTGCCGCCGCGGAGGTGGGCGGCGTCCTGGGTGCCGTCTCCGGTGGGGACGAGCCAGGTGTACTGCTCGGTCCAGGTCAGGTGGGACCCGGTGGGCCGGTCGGTGAGTTCGACGGTGACGAGGGAGATCCAGCGGCGGATGCCGTCGACCTCGGCCTCGTAGACGTAGACGATCCGGGTGTCCGGCACGATGTCCAGGAACCGGGAGCGGTAGGCGAGGTGTTCCTCGGCGTCACCGGAGACGAAGACGTTGCCGGCGTTCTCTTCGCCGCCGACCCGGAAGTCCAGCTCGTGCCGGGCGGTGGCGGACCGGCCGGGAAGCCGGAACCAGCGGCGCCGCAGGGAGGGGTCGGCGAAACCGCGGAACACCTCGGCGCGCGGCACCGTGAAGTCCAGGTCGACCGTGAACGAGCCGTGCAGCGCGGGGGGTGCCGGGTCGGCGGCCGTGGTGTTCGCCGTCTCCACCCGCGTGAGGTGACCTGCGTCCATGGGAGGAACCTAACACGGGGCGGGGCGCCGGCCGGGGGTCCCGCCCCCGCGGTCACAGCCAGCCGTCCAGCGACTTCAGGAAGCCGTCGAGATCGTCGCGGTGGACGCAGTGCCCGGTGTCCGGGACGTACACCACCTCGAAGCCGCGCGCGCGGAGCCGTTCGGCCAGCTCGTCCGGTACGAGGTGGTGGTCGCCGGCGCCCTGGACGAGCGAGGGCACCTCGGCGCGCGCGGGGATCAGGTCCCGGTCGCTGCGCAGCCACTCGATGGCCCGGACGTCCCAGCGGGCGTATCCGGCCAGCTCCGCCTCGATGTCCTCGGGCAGCCAGCGGGGGCACAGCTGCCGGATGCTCTCGGCGATGGCGGACTTGGTGGCCTGCGCGAACTCCCGTACCTCGTCGACGGATTTGACGCCGAGCTTCCACGCGGGGTCGCTGTAGACGACCCGGGCCGGGCGCAGGCCGGCGACCGCGAGGGCGAGCACGGGCGCGCCGAAGGAGTGGGCGAGGGCCAGGTCGACGCCGGCGGGGACGGTCTCCACGAGGTCGGCCGCGAGCAGTTCGGGCGTGTACTCGTCGGCGTGCGGGCTGTCCCCGTGGCCGCGCAGGTCCGGCATGAGCACGCGGTAGCCGCGCTCCACGAGGGCCGGTGCCACCCGGCGCCAGGTGTCCGCCGACGACATCACGCCGTGGACGAGCAGCACCGTCCGGTCGCCGTCGCCGGCCTCGTGCAGGGCGAGCTTCATGAGCGGTGTCCTTTCGCGACACGGGTGCGGTGAGGGTGTGGGCGCGGCGGGAGGCGGTTCGCCCGTGGTCAGCGATCCGTCAGCGGCCCGTCGGTGGTCTGTGATCAGTGATCAGTCAGTGGTCGGTCCGTGGTCGGCCGTTCGCCCCCGCCAGTTCCAGCAGGGCACGCGCGGCCAGCCGGTAGCCCAGGGAGCCGAGGCCCACGACGACACCGGAGGCGAGCGGGGCGATCACGGACTCGTGCCGGAACTGCTCGCGGGCCCACACGTTGCTCAGGTGCACCTCGATCCAGGGCTGCGGGTAGGCGGCGAGGGCGTCGCGCAGGCTCCAGCCGGCGATCATCAGCGCGCCGGGGTTGACGACGGCGCCGACGGTGTCGAAGTGGTGCCGGTGGAGGTCGCGCACCAGGTCGCCCTCGGAGTCGTGCTGGAGGGAGAGCACCTCCCAGCCGGCGCCGCTCACTTCGGCGGCGACGGCCTTCTCGATGTCGGCGAGGGTGTCGGTGCCGTAGATCTCCGGCTCGCGGCGCCCCAGGATGCCGAGGTTGGGGCCGTTCAGCAGGAGCAGGATGCTCATGGGGTCACCTCACGGTCGGGACGGTCGGGTGCGCCGGACCGCCCGGGGTCGCGCGGGGACGCGTCCTCCAAGATGAGCCCGGCGTCGGCGAGTTCCTCGGCGCGGGTCATCGCGAGCCGGAGGACGGGCGGTGTCATCAGCGAGGTCGCGATGGCGACCAGGACGATGATGGTGTAGGCGTCGGTGTCCAGGACGCCCAGGCGCAGGCCGGTCATGGCGACGACGACCTCGACCACGCCACGGCAGTTCATGCCGGCGCCGAGGGCGAGCGCCTCCCAGCGGTTGAGGCGGCTGAACCGGGCGCCGAGGAAGGCGCCGGAGAACTTGCCGAGGACGGCGACGGCGAGCACGGCGAGGGCGGCCGCGAGCACGGCAGGGTGGCGCAGGCCGGTGAGGTCCATCCGCAGCCCGGCGGTGGCGAAGAACAGCGGGGCGAGGAAGGCCAGTACGGTCGTCTTCAGCGGTTCCAGCTTCGCCCGGTCCAGGTCCTTGCTGGTGCCGACCAGCACACCGCAGACGAAGGCGCCGAAGATCGCTTCCAGCTTCATGGCCTGGGTGGCCGCGGCCCCGGACAGGACCAGGACGACGACGGTCGTGATCGTGGGTGCGGAGCCCTCGGCGCGGCCGGCCAGCCGCAGCGCGGCACCCACCAGCGGGCGGCCGACGAGGACGGCGAACAGCACGACACCGACCGGGTAGAGCACGGAGGTCGCCATGACACCCGCGGTGAGTCCGGCGGTGGCCATCGCGGAGACCACGGAGAGCAGGAACCAGCCGACGATGTCGTCCACGACACCGGCGGACAGGATCAACTGGCCGATGTCGCGGTGCAGCAGCTTCATGTCGAGGAGGGTCTTGGCGATCACCGGGATCGCGGTGACGCACATCGCGACACCGAGGAAGAACGCGAACACCGTGGGGTCGACGCCGTCGGGCAGGAGGACACCGCGCAGGGCGAAGCCGGTGGCGATGCCGAGGCCGAGGGGCAGCACCAGGCCGGCGATGCTGACCCGGGCGGCGGTGACCCCGCGCTTGCGGACCAGGCCGAAGTTCAGTTCCGCGCCGGTGACTCCGACGAGGAGCAGCACGCCGAGCTGACCGGTGGCGTCCAGCAGGTGCATCTGTTCCGGCTGCCGGGGCAGCAGCCACGCGGAGAAGCCGGGCAGCGCGTGCTGGAGCACGGACGGGCCGAGCAGCAGGCCCGCGCACAGCTCGCCGACGACCGCCGGCATCCGGAAGCGCTCGGCGAGCCGGCCCAGGACGAGGGCGAACAGCAGCAGGAAGGCGAGTTGGAGGAGGAAGACCAGGAGCGAGTGCGGGGCCATGGTGGGCACCGGGTCGGCGAGCGTCACGGGCTCTTCCCTCGTCGGGAGCGGTCGGTGGGGTCAGCGGGTGGTGCCGGCCGCGTGGCCGGTGAGGCTGCGGGACAGCAGCGCGATGACCTCGGCGCCGCGTTCGACGTGGAAGAAGTGGCCGCCCGGGAAGACGTGTACGTCGGTCGGGCCGGTGGTGTGCTCCTCCCAGGCGTGTGCCTCGTCGAGGGTGGTGCGGGGGTCGGCGTCGCCGGTCAGCACGGTCACGGGGCAGTCGAGCAGCCGGCCGGGGTCGTGCCGGTAGCCCTCGATGGCGGTGTAGTCGCTGCGGATCGCCGGCAGGAACATGGCCAGCACCTCGGGGTCGGCGAGGGCGGCCTGGTTCGGGCCGCTCAGGGTGCGCAGTTCGGCCAGCACCTCCTCGTCGGTCGCGTCGTGCACGTGCTCGTCGCGGTACCGGGAGGGGGCGCGGCGACCGGAGGCGAACAGCCGTACCGGGGAGGGCAGTTGCGCCTCGCGCATGCGCAGGGCCACCTCGTAGGCGAGGACGGCGCCCATGCTGTGCCCGAACAGGGCGAGCGGCCGGTCGTCCAGGTGGCGCAGGGCCGCGAAGATCTCGTCGGCGTACTCGGGGATGTTGTCGATGCCGGGTTCGTGCCGGCGCGTCTGCCGGCCCGGGTACTGGACGGCGAGGACCTCCACCGCGGGCGCGAGGGCCGTGGCGACCGGGAAGAAGAAGCTCGCCGAGCCGCCGGCATGCGGCAGGCAGACGAGCCGTACCGCGCTGTCCGGTGAGGGGCGGAAGACGCTGACCCACTTCTCGAACCGTGCCGTTGCTCCAGGCATGCCGAAGGGCTCGCTTTCACGTCGGGGACGAACGGGGATCAGCGTCTGGTACGGGACTTCGGCAGAGTAGGCCGCGCCGGAGCGGGGCCGGTATCCCCCAACCTGATAGCCCGCGTGCGGATCCCGGCCACGGTCGGCCGCCGGGCCGTACGCTCACCACGAGTCGCCCGAGCAGGGCCCGCCGGCCGGGCCGCACCGAGGGGGTTTCCATGTCCGTTGTGCCCACCGACGACCCGATGACGTCCGCCGGTTCGCCGCGGCCGGGGCCGGGGGCGGACGTACTCGTCGTCGGGTACGGGCCGGCCGGCTCGGTGCTGTCCGTGCTGCTGGCGCAGCGCGGCTGGCGGGTGACCGTGCTCGAACGCCGGCGGCGGCCGTACACGCTGCCCCGGGCGACGAGTTTCGACGGGGAGACCGCCCGGCTGCTGGCCGGTACCGGCATCGCCGGGGAGCTGGGCCGGATCACCGAGCCGGGCACCGGCTACCAGTGGCGTACGGCGGACGGCGGGACGCTGCTGGACATCGAGTTCACCACCGAGGGGCCGTACGGCTGGCCCGACGCCAACACCATGCACCAGCCGGCGCTGGAGGAGGTCCTCGCCGCCCGCGCCGCGCGGCTGCCCGGCATCACGGTGCTGCGGGACCGCCGGGTCGTGGACGTCGCCGACGGGCCGGACGGGGTGACGGTGACCGCCGAGGACGACGCGGGGACGGCGGAGGCGTTCACGGCGCGCTGGGTCGTCGGCTGCGACGGCGCCAACAGCTTCGTGAGGGACCGGATGGGCGTGTCCGTCACCGACCTCGGGTTCTCCTACGAGTGGCTGCTGTGCGACGTGGAGTTGCGCGAGCCGCGCGCGTTCGTGCCGACCAATGTGCAGCTGTGCGATCCGGCGCGGCCGACCACGCTGGTCGGGAGCGGGCCGGGGCACCGGCGCTGGGAGTTCATGCGGCTGCCGGGTGAGCGGGCGGCCGACCTGAACCGGGAGGAGACCGCGTGGCGGCTGCTGGCGCCGTTCGGTGTCACCCCGGACACCGCGCGGCTGCTGCGCAGCACCACGTACATCTTCCAGGCGCGGTGGGCCGACGAGTGGCGGGCGGGCCATGTGCTGCTGGCCGGGGACGCGGCCCATCTGATGCCGCCGTTCGCCGGGCAGGGCATGTGCTCGGGCATCCGGGACGTGACCGGCCTGGCGTGGCGGCTGGACCTGGTGCTGCGCGGGACCGCGCCCGAGTCCCTGCTGGACGGCTACACCGAGGAGCGCAGGGCGCAGGTCCGCGAGTCGATCCTGTCGTCGGTCCAGCTGGGGCGGCTGATCTGTGTGACGGACGCGGCGGCCGCGGCGGAACGGGACGCGACGGTGCTGGCGAACCGGCGCGGGCGGGGGCCGGGCCGACCGGATCCGGCGCGGCCGGTCACCTGCGGCCTGCTGCACCGCCCGACGGGTGCCGGCACGGACACCCGGGTGCCGCCGGCGGGCGAGGTCCTGCCGCACGGCCGGCTGCTCGGGCCGTCCGGGGCGCCGCTGGAGGACCCGGTGGGCCGCGGATTCGTCCTGTACACCACGTCCGGAACGGAGCCGGCCCTCAGCCCGGACCGGCTGGCCTTCATGCGGGAGGTGGGCGCGGGGGTGGTCCGCCTGTGGCCGGCGGGCACGTCGTACGACGGTACGGCCGACGCGGTGGACGCGGTGGACGCCGACGGGGTGCTGCGCGCCTACCTCGACCGCTACGGCGCGACCGCCCTGCTGGTACGCCCCGACTACCACGTCTTCGGCACAGCGGCCGACCCGGCCGGCCTGAACGCCCTGGTGGACGACCTGCGCACCCAGCTGACCGCCCCGGCACCGGTGAACGCGGGCCGCGCGGGCTGAGGGAGACGGGGCCTACGCGCCGAACGGGTCCGCCGGATGTGCCGGGCAGCGGTGGGCGCGGCGGGGGCGGGGGCGTCGGGAGGCGCGAGCGGGGGTTCGGTCGGGGTTACAGCCGGCGGGCCAGGAGTACCGCGCCCCTCAGGGATGACAGGCCTCCCAGGTGGGCCGGGGTCAGGGCGGGGGTGGGGTGGCCTGGGCGGGACAGTGCGGCCAGGTGGGTGGTGGTGGCTTCCAGGAGGGCCGGGATCTTCTCGGCGAAGCCGCCGCCCAGGACGGCGCGTTCGGGGTGGAGGAGCTCGCCGACGCCGGTGATGGCCGTGGCGAGGGCGCGGGCCGTGCGGTCCAGTGCGGCGACGGCCCAGGGCTGCCGGCCGCCCAGGCCGTGGCGGAGTGCGTCGAAGGTGACCGGGGTGCCCCGCAGGGCGGTGGCGTGGGCCAGGGTGGCCGGGCCGGACGCGGTCGCCTGGAGGCAGCCGCGGCGGCCGCAGACGCACTCGGGGCCGTCCCGGTCGACGACGAGGTGGCCGATCTCGAAGGAACCACGGGCGGGGCCCGGGCACAGGGCACCGTTCAGCACGAGTCCGCCGCCGATCCCGGTGCCGACGCCGACGTAGAGGAGGTCCGGGCAGTGTGCCGCGTCCGCCTCGGCGAGGGCGCCGAGGTCGCCGTCGTCGGCCCAGGCGACCCGCGCCCCGGGGAACAGGGCGCGCAGGGCGGGGCCCAGGGCGAGCCCGGTCCAGGCGGGGCGGCTGGGCCAGGCGGTGATCCGTTCGTCGGGGCCGACGGTGGCAGGCATGGCCACGCCGACGGCTCCGACGTCCGCAGTACCGGGGAACTCCGCCAGGTGCGCGGCGAGTCGGGCCAGGTCGCGGTCGGCGTCCCGGTGCGGGCCCCAGGTGAAGGCGGACTCCGTGGTGCGGCCGTCGGCCCGCTCCGCGCGGAAGGCGACCTTGGTGCCGCCGACATCGATGCCCAGGTAGGCCGGCGCGGCGGGCACGCTCAGTCGCCCGGCACGGCGGGGCACAGGGCGAGCAGGTCGCCGGGGCGGCGCAGCACCGCGTCGGGTCCGGCGGCGAGCAGTTCCTCCTCGTCGGGGCCGACCCACAGCGCGGCGGCCGAGGCGATGCCGGCGCCCTGGGCGCTGGCCAGGTCGGTGGGGGCGTCGCCGACCATGAGGGCCTGCTCGGGCGGCACGTCCAGCAGTTCCAGCGCGCGGCGCACGATGTCCGGGGCGGGCTTGGGCCGGGCCACCTCGTCGGAGCCGATGACGTGCTCGAAGAACGGCAGCAGGCCGAGCCCGTCGAGCAGTGAGCGGGCGCGGTCGCCGGCCTTGCCGGTGGCCACGGCCAGCCTCAGGCCGCGCACCCGGAGGGTCAGCAGCAGTTCGAGGACGCCGTCGAAGACCTCCACGCGGTGGGCGAGCCGGTAGCTCTCGCGGACGAAGGGTTCCTCCATCTCCAGCGGCAGCCCCATGATCCGCATGATGTCGGGGAAGTAGCGGCCCTGGTGGCGCACGTACTCCTCGAACGGGGCGGGGCCGTCGCCGACGACCTCCGCGTAGGCGACCGCGAAGGCCTCCCGCATGACCGCGAAGCTGTCGACGATCACCCCGTCCAGGTCGAAGACGACCGCCCGCAGGGGCGTCGTCAGGAGGCCGGCCGGGGTGGGGGGCCGGTCGGTCGAGTGGACTGTCATGGGGTCCTCATCTGCTGGTGGTCTGCTGGTACACGGGCTCGTGCGGCCCGTCGCGGCCGGCCCGGGCGGAGGCGTAGAGCCGCTCCATGAGCCGTACGGTGGTCCGCGCCTCGGCGACGGCCCGGCCCCGGCCGGCGGGGTCGGCGAGGAGGGCCGGTACGCCGTCCAGCTGGCGGCCGTACTCCGCGCCGACGGGTTCGGCGGGTACCGGCACCCGGCGGGTGGTGCCCTCCCGGGTGAGGGTCAGCACGGGCTCGGGCTGCCGGTTGGGGCTGAAGCCGAAGGTGCAGCGCAGTTCGGCGGTGCCGGTGCTGCCCTCGATGCGGATCAGGGAGAGGTCCGTCGCCTCGTGCGAGGCCCAACTGACCCGCAGGGAGACGGAGATGCCGTCCTCGCGGAGCAGGAATCCGCGGGCGGTGTCCTCGACGTCGCCGGTGAGGGCGGCGGCCGGCTGCTCGCGGCGCCAAGCGGCCGACCACGCACCGGCGTTGAGGAAGTCGTCCGAGACGGCGCCGACGGCCTGGCGGACCGGGGAGGGCCCGAGCAGCGCGGTCAGGGTGTCCAGGAGGTGCCAGCCGAGGTCGACCAAGGCGCCGCCGCCGGCCTCGCTGCGCCGGGTGAACCAGCCACCCGCCCGCGGTACTCCGCGGGCCCGCACCCAGGCCAGGTCGACATGCCGTATCCGTCCCAACTCGGGGAGCAAGGCCGCGAGTTCGCGGACGTCGGCACGGTGCCGGGCGGCGCTGCCGGCCAGCAGCAGGCCGCCGGTCCGTTCGACCGCGGCCAGGACGTCGGCTTCGTCGCTGGACAGGCACACCGGTTTCTCCAGGAACACGGACACGCCCCGGCCGAGCAGGCCGGCGGCGACGGTGGTGTGCAGGTGGTTGGGTACGGCGACGACGGCGAGGTCCACCGACCGGGCGTCGAGGGCGTCCGGCGTGGCGTGGGCGGGGGCGCCCGTCGCCGCGCCGACGGCGGCCCGCGCAGCCGGGTCGGGGTCGACCACGGCGACCAGGTCGAAGGCCGGGTGGGACCGCAGGCGGGGCAGCCACAGCTCCCGCCCCGCCCAGCCGAGCCCCACCACGGCGGCCCGCACGCTCATACGGCGGCCACTGCGTCCGCGATGATCTCGGCCGTCAGCTCCAGGTCCCGTTCGGCGGCGAGGAGCACCCGGTGGTGCAGCCAGACGCAGTCGGCGCTGATGGCCTCGGTGTTCGGGCAGCGCTCGGCGATCTGCTCCAGGGTCTCGTCGGGGGCGCCGACCTCCCAGAAGGCGTTGGTGCGGTATACGGCGCGGAACCCGGCGAAGGCGGGCAGCCCGGCCGCGACCAGCCGGTCGACGAGGGCGTTGCGGTCGTCCTCGGCGATGCCGGGCAGCCGGAACATCGCCATGTAGTGGGTGTTCTGGTCGGCGCGGACGTCACCGCCCTGCGGTACGACCCCGTCGACGGCGTCGAGCAGCCGGGACAGCAGCGCCCACCGCCGGTCGCGCAGGGCGGTCTGGGCGGGCAGGCGGCGCAGCTGGGCGCGCAGCACGGCGGCGGAGAACTCGCCCAGCCGCATGTTGGTGCCGGAGACCTGGTGCAGGTAGTGCCGGTCGGTGCGGGGCCGGCCGCAGCTGTGCCGCAGGAACGCCGACTCGTACAGGTCGCTGTCGGGGAACAGGACGGCGCCGCCCTCGCCGGCGGTCATCAGTTTGCCGTTCTGGAAGGAGAACGCGGCGACGGTGCCGAGTTCGCCGACCCGTTTGCCCTGCCAGCGGGCGCCCTGGGCGTGGGCCGCGTCCTGGAGGATCGGGACGCCGGTGTCGGCGGAGAGCTTGCCGAGGGCGTCCATGTCGGCCATCAGACCGGCCATGTGCACGGGCATGATCGCCCGGGTGCGCGGGGTGACGGCGGCGGCCGTCGCGGTGACGTCGATGTTGTAGGTGTCCGGGTCGACGTCGACGGGGACGGCGACCGCGCCGATGCGCTGGGCGGCCTGGGAGGAGGAGATGAAGGTGAAGGCCGGCACGATCACCTCGGTGCCCGGGCCGACGCCCATGACCTGGAGGGCGAGTTCGAGGGCGTGGGTGCCGTTGGTGACGGCGAGGGCGTGCGGGGCGCCGTGGAAGTCGGCGAACTCGCTTTCGAAGGAGTCGACTTCCTCCCCGCCCATGCGCCACCACTGGCCCTGTTCCAGGGCCCGGATCAGTCCGGTCCGCTCGGCGTCGTCGTACTGCGGCCACGTGGGGAATTCCGGTGCCGGTCGCGCGTTCATGGTTCTCCAAATCTCCGTCGGGAACGGGCTGGGCGGGAGTGAGCGGGCGAGGCGAGGGGGCGACAGAGCCGGTCCGGACGGTGCGCAGTGCTGGCCGTCCTCAGACTAGGACGCGGTGTGCCGGGCCTGACATCCCTCGGTCTGGTAGTCGCCGGTGGCGGCAGGTCAGGGCGTGCGCAGTCCGAAGAACGCGCGGTAGGAGTCGAGTTGACCGGTGAGCATGTGGTGTCCGTGGTGCACGGCGAGTCCGTGGGCGGCGGCCTCGCGCAGCAGCCGGGTGTCGCGGGGTTTCATGATGATGTCGGCGACGACCGCGCCGGGCGGCAGCGTGTGCGGGGCGAAGGGCAGCGGGTCGTCGGGGCGCAGGCCGAGCGGGGTGGCGTTGACGGCGATGTCGCTGTCGGCCAGGGGTGGTTCGGCGGCGGCGCGGACCCGGCCGGGCCAGTGGGCGGCGAGCCGGCCGACGAGCGTGGTCAGCTTGGGGGTGTCGGGGTCGGTGACGGTCAGATGGTCCACGCCGGCGTCGAGCAGGGCCGCCGCGATGGCGCTGCCGGCGCCGCCCGCGCCGGCCAGGGCCACGCGGGCGCCCTTGGGCTGGTGTCCGGCCTGGGCGAGGCCGGACACGAAGCCGGAGCCGTCGAAGTTCTCGGCTAGCCAGGTGCCGTCGTCTTCGCGGCGCAGCGCGTTGGCGCTGCCGGTGATCTCGACGGTGGGACTGCGCCGGTCGGCGAGCCGGGCGGCGGTCGTCTTGTGCGGGACGGTGACGAACAGGCCGTCGAGGTTGCCGATGTGTTGCAGGCCCCGGACGACCGTCTCCAGGTCGGCGGGGCGGACGTGCACGGGGACGAGCACGGCGTCGATGCCGAGGCGGGCGAAGAGCGGGTTGAGCAGTCCGGGCGACTGGACCTGGGCGACCGGGTCGCCGAGGACGGCGTAGAGCCGGGTGGTTCCGCTGACCAGGGTCTGCCGGGGGGTGTCGGTCATCGTCGTGCCTCCGTGCCGGGCGCCGCCCCGGTCGCGTACAACTCGGCGACCGCGAAGGCGAGTTCCATGGACTGTTCGGCGTTGAGCCGGGGGTCGCAGGCGGTGCGGTAGCGGGTGGGCAGGTCCTCCTCGGTGAGGCCGCGGGCCCCGCCGGTGCACTCGGTGACGTCCTCGCCGGTCGCCTCCAGGTGCAGGCCGCCGGGGTGGGTGCCGAGCGCCCGGTGCACCTCCAGGAAGCCGGTGATCTCGGCGAGGATGTGGTCGTAGCACCGTGTCTTGTAACCGGTGGCGGTGGTGCGGGAGTTGCCGTGCATGGGGTCGCACTGCCAGATCACCTGGCGGCCGGAGGCGGTGACCTTCTCCACGATCGGCGGGAGCACCTCGCGGACCCGGTCGTGGCCCATCCGGCTGATCAGGGTGAGCCGGCCGGGCACGCCGTGCGGGTCGAGGCGGCGTACGTACTCCACGGCCTGTTCCGGGGTGGTGCCGGGGCCGATCTTCACGCCGATGGGGTTGGCCAGGAGTTCGGCGAAGGCGATGTGCGCGCCGTCGGGGTGCCGGGTGCGCTCGCCGATCCACAGGAAGTGGGCGAGGCCGCTGGACAGCCGGGGTTCGGGGCCGTCGGTGTCGATCCACAGCTGGGTGCGTTCGTAGTCGAGGAGCAGGGCCTCGTGGCTGGTCCAGATCTCGCCGAGCCGTGGGGCGGGGGCGCCGATACCGGTCATGAAGCGCAGCCCGCGGCCGATCTCCGCGGCCCGTGCCGTGTGCGGGCGGCCGCCGGGCGCGGTGCTGACGAAGTGCCGGTTCTCCTCGTGCAGGGCGTGCGCGTCGGCGAGGTCGCCGCGGGAGAGCCGTCGTACGACGGTCATCGCCTCGCCTGCGTGGGCGTGGGCCCGGGCCATGCGTTCGGGGTCGGGGGTGCGGGCGGCCGCGGTCGCCTCGGCGGAGTTGATGATGTCGCCCCGGTAGACGGGCAGTCCGTCGGCGCCGACGGCGGCGGAGCGGGGCTTGGCGTACTGTCCGGCGGCGCGGGCCACGGTGACCACGGGCAGGCCGGCACCGTGGGTGAGGACCAGCGCCATCCGCCGGAGCAGGCCGAGGTTGGCCCGCAGGTGGGGCCCGGTGGTCTCGGCGAAGGTTTCCGCGCAGTCGCCGGACTGGAGCAGCAGGGCTTCGCCGCGGGCGACGGCGCCGAGCCGGTCGAGCAGCCGCCGGGTCTCGGCGGGTGTGACGAGGGGGTCGCCGGCGGTGAGCCGGCGGACCACGACCCGGGCCCGGTCCGGGTCCGGCCAGCCGGGTTGTTGCGCGGCGGGCCTGGCCAGGGCCGCTTCGAGCCGGTCGGCGAGGTGGTGCTCGACCGTCCGCCGCCGGATCCGCCCGGGGGTGTCGGGCGGCCACCGTGGGGAGTACGTCATGTCACCGCCGCCTCCGTTCCCGCGACGCCGGCGGGGGCGCCGGCGACGAGCCCGCCGAGGGGGGCGCGCTCCATCCGGGCGAGGGCGTCGGCCACGGCCTGTTCGGGCACGTCGGCGACGAGTTCGGCGCCGGCCGGGCCGTCCAGGACGAAGGTGAGGCCGGAGCGGGCCTTCTTGTCCCGGCGCATCAGCGCCAGCAGGGTGCCGGGGTCGGTGTCGTCGGGCAGGGCGGTGGGCAGGCCGTAGGAGGCGACCACGGCCCGGTGTTCGCTCACCCGTGCGGGCGGGATGCGGCCGAGGGTGCCGGCGAGGAGGCCCGCGAAGACGGTGCCGATGGCGACGCCCTCGCCGTGCCGGAGGGCGAAGTCGGTCGCCGTCTCCAGGGCGTGGCCGAGGGTGTGGCCGTAGTTGAGCAGGTGCCGTGGCCCGGTGTCGCGTTCGTCGGCGGAGACGATGCCCGCCTTGAGCGTCACACTTGCCGCGATCTGTTCGGCGAGGGGCAGTCCGTGCAGGCCGGGGGCGCCGATGAAGTGGCAGCGGGCGATCTCCCCGAGGCCGTTGCGCAGTTCGCGGGGCGGCAGGGTGGTCAGGTAGTCGGTGTCGCAGAGCACGGCGGCGGGCTGCCAGTAGGCGCCGACCAGGTTCTTGCCCTCGGGCAGGTTGACGGCGGTCTTGCCGCCGACGCTGGCGTCGACCTGGGCGAGCAGGGTGGTCGGCAGGTGGACGACGGGCACCCCGCGGTGGTAGAGCGCGGCGGCGAGGCCGACGACGTCCGTGGTGGTGCCGCCGCCGACGGAGACGACGGCGTCGGAGCGGGTCAGCCCGAACCGCACGAACGCGGCGCACAGGGCCTCGACCGTGGCGAGGTTCTTGTCGGGCTCGCCGTCCCGGGCGGGCAGCAGCAGCGTTTCCACGCCGGTGTCGGGCACCCACGCGTCGGGGCGGGCCGAGACCACGGCGACGCGCCGGGCGCCGATGCGGCCGATGATCCCGGGCAGGGCGGAGCGGACCCCGGGGCCGATGAGCACGTCGTAGGACCGGTCGCCGCAGCGCACCGGGACTTGTCTGGTCACTTCCGTTTCACCTTGTTCGGTAGCGCGCGGACTCGGTCGGTCGCCCGGGGCCCGGCCCGCGGTGGCACACCGCGGCCGGACCTGGGCGGGCGGGGCCCCGGAGGGGCCGTCGGGGCTACTGGCCGGCGGTCACCCGGCGGACCCGGGACTCGGCGCGCTCCTTGCGGTCCTGCTCGTCCAGGTGCGGGTAGGACGGGCAGCCGAAGACCCGCTGGAACGGTTCGAAGGTGTCCCATTCGGTGCGCCGGCGCATCTCCTGGGCGACGGCGTTGTGCTCGCTCCAGAAGTCGCCGCCGATCAGCCGGATCAGGTAGCGCTCCAGTGTGTCGCGGTCGGTGGTGCGGCCGGCGTCGGCGGCGACCGCGACCAGTTCACCGTCGTAGAAGGCGTGGATGAGCCGGATGTAGGTGTCGTAGCCGGTCTTGAAGAAGTTCTCGTACTCGGCGATGAGCCGGTCGGCGTCCTCGGGGTTCTTCAGGGCCCGGCTCAGGTTCTCGGCGGCGCGGACCGCGGTGGCCGAGGCGACGAGCACGCCGCCGGAGAACATGGGGTCGCCGAAGCAGCCGGCGTCACCGACCATCACCCAGCCGGGGCCGGTGACGGTGTCGGTGTGGTAGCAGTAGTCGGTCTCGACCTTCAGGTCCATGATCGGCCGGGTGCCGGTCAGCCGGGTGGTGATCCGGGGGACCCGGGCGAGGTGCTCCTCGAAGACCTTCTCGGGGGTGGAGGCGCGGAAGACGTCGCGGGGCATGACGGTGCCGACGCTGATGACGTCCTTGGACAGCGGGATCGCCCAGACCCAGCCGTCGGCGTGCGCGCCGACCTGGATGTCGCCTTCCACACCCAGGTTGTGCTGCTCGTCCAGGCCGTCGTAGTGGCGGAACACCGCGACCATGCGGAGCTTCTCCAGGGTCTTGCGCAGCCCGAACCTGTGGGCGATGCGCCCGGCTCGCCCGCTGGCGTCGACCACGTACTGCGCGCGGACCTCGTGCTCCTCGCCGTCCTTGGTGTAGCGGACGCCGACCATGCGGTCGCCCTCCATCAGCAGGTCGCCGACGGTGGCGCCGTAGTGCACCTCGGCGCCGACCTTGCCGGCCTCCTCGACGAGCATGCGGTCGAACCTGGCGCGCTGGACCTGGAAGGCCCGGTCGTAGCGGCCCTCGCCCTGCTTGGCGAAGTCGGCGCGGAAGACGCCGGAGAAGAACTTGGTCTCGGTGGGGTCGATGAACTCGCCGCCGAACTTGGGGACGTATCCCCCGCTCTCCACGGCCTCCCGGATGCCGATCCGGTCGAACAGGCCCATCATGTACGGCAGCAGGGACTCGCCGATGTGGAAGCGCGGGTTCTCCTCGCGTTCCAGGAGGACCACGGAGTGCCCTTCCCTGGCCAGGGTGTAGGCGCTCACCGCGCCGGACGGTCCCCCACCGATGATGACGACGTCGGCCGCTGTGTTGCCCATGGAATGTCCTTCCGGTCGTGTGCTGGTGGCGTTGGTCGGGTTGGTCCGCCGCCCGGTCATGCGAGGTCGGCGGGGTCGAGGTCGCCGGTGAGGATGGCGCCGACGAGCCTTCGGTGTTCGGTGTCGTCCACGACGGTGCGGACGCGTTCGCGGCCGTCGCGGACGACCAGGTACCGGCGGCCCTTGAGCACGGCCTGGCCGTTGTGGAAGGTCCGGCCGCACAGGGTGCCCTGGCCGTCGTCGTCGGCGGCGTCCGCGTGGTGGGCGCGGGCCCGGTCCTCCAGGTCCTTCCAGTCGTGCCACTGGCGGGCCTGGAGCCGGAAGGTGTAGACGGTGCCCCAGCGGGTGACGCGTCCGCGCCGCTGAACGGCGATCACCCCGTCGTCGCCGCGGACGAGCCGGTACTGGCAGCCGTACTGGGTCTGCACCTCGTCGCCGACGTGCAGGGGTTCGAGGTACGACGGTCCCGGGTAGCCGACGTCGACCAGCCACTCCTCGCCGTCGAGGACGGCCCGGATGAACATGTGCTCGATCTCGGTGCCGAAGTTCTCCCGGCCCTCGGCGGTGCTCGCCGCCAACAGGGAGACGTCGTAGCCCAGTTCGGTCAGCAGACGGAAGAAGAGCCGGTTCAGCTGGAAGCAGGTGCCGCCCAGGCCCTCCATGATCCCGGTGCGGAACACCTCGTCCTCGTCGATGTCCACGAGGTGCACGCCGTCGGCGAAGCCCTGCCCGGCGACGTTGTACGGCAGGCTCATCAGGTGCTGTTTGTGCAGGGTGCGCAGGGTGTCGAGGTCGGGCCTCGGTCGTCCTTCCGGCCGGCCGATGCGGCGGAGGTAGGCATCCACGTCGAACATGCGGCGATTACTCCCTTCGGGGTCGGTGCGGTGCGTGGACGCCTCAGACGGACAGGGCCACGGGCCCGGGCGCGTCCTCGCCGTACAGGCGCTCGGTCAGGTGGGCGACGATCAGGGCGGGCGTCGGATGGTCGAAGACGAGGCCCGCGCCGAGCTTGGTGCCGGTCAACTCGCCCAGCCGGTTGCGTAGTTCGAGGGCGGTCAGCGAGTCGAAGCCGATCTCGAACAGGCCCTGGCCGGCGTCGACCTGGTGGCCGCCGGGGTAGCCGAGGACGACGGCGATCTGGGTGCGCACCAGCTCCAGCAGGGCCTCGGCCCGCTCCCCGGCCGGCAGCCCGGCGAGGCGTTCGGCGAGCCGGCGCCGCTCGTCCCCGGTGACGGCGGCCCGCGCCGACTGCCGCCCCGCGCGGACCAGTCCGCGCAGCAGCGGCGGCACGGTGGCTCCGGCGCTCGCGTCGGCGCGCAGCCCGCGCAGGTCGACCTTGGCCGGCACCAGCAGGGTCCGTTCGCTGTCCAGTGCCGCGTCGAACAGGCGCATGCCTTCCTCGGGGGTGAGGGCGAGGACGCCACCGCGGCGGCTGAGCCGGCTCCGGGTGAGGTCGTCGGTGCGGGCCGCCATGCCGGTGGTCTGCTCCCACAGCCCCCAGGCGAGCGACCGCGCGGGGAACCCGGCCGCCCGGCGCCCCGCCATCAGCCCGTCCATGCAGGCGTTCGCGGCACCGTAACTCCCGGTACCCGCACCGAGAAAGATCCCGGAGACGGACGAGTAGACGACGAACGCGTCCAGATCGGGCACGAGTTCCCGGGTCAGCTCGTCCAGATGCTCGACGGCGCTCACCTTGGGCGCGAACACCCGCTCCAGCCGCTCGGGTTCGATCTCACCGACCACGCCCGCGTCGAAGACACCGGCCGCGTGGACGACGGCGGTCAACCGGGGCCCGCTCCCCGCGAGGCCGGAGAGCAGCGCGGCCACCGCGTCCCGGTCCGTCACGTCACAGGCCGGTACGGCGACCGACTCGGCACCCAACGCCTCCAACTCGGCCACCAACTCCCGCGCCCCGTCCGCCGCCGGACCGCTACGGCTGGCCAGGACCAGGTGCCGGATGCCGTGCCGGACCACCAGATGCCGGGCCAGCAGACCGGCCAGCGAACCGGTACCACCGGTGATCAGCACCCTGCCCTCCGGGTCCAGCACCGGCTCCCCCGACCCGGCCGCCGCACGGGCCAGACGCGGCACGAGGAGAGCCGAGCCGCGCACGGCCAGCTGCGGTTCACCGGTGGCCAGGACCGCGCCGAGCAACGAGCCGAGATCGGCCGGTTCGTCGTCCGTGTCGAGCAGGACGAGCTGGTCCGGGTTCTCGGCCTGCGCGGCGCGGAGCAGCCCCCAGACGGCCGCGCCACCGGGATCGGTGACCGCCTGGTCACCGCCGGCGGGCACCGCGCCCCGGGTCACCACGACCAGCCGGCTGTCCTCCAGGCCGCCGCCGGCGAGCCAGGTCTGGACGACCTCCAGGGTGCGCTCGGTCAGGGCCGGCGGGGTGTCGTCCGGCCCTGCGGTCCGGGCCTCCAGGACGACGGCGCGGGGCAGTTCGGCGCCCTCCGGGGTGTCCTCGGCGAGGGTCGCCACCTCTTCCGCGGTGGCCAGCCGATGCCACGACGGTGTCCCCGGGTCCGCGGGCCGGGGCAGCGGGACCCAGTCGACGCCGAAGAGCATGCCGGAGCCGCCCGCGGTGCGCAGTTGCTCGGGGGCGACCGGGCGGAACACCAGGGAGTCCGCGCTCAGGACGGGGCTGCCGGTCTCGTCGGCGGCCTCCAGGGCGAGCGCGTCCGGGGCGGGCCGGGTGACCCGGATCCGCAGGGCCGCGGCCCCGGAGGCGTGCAGGGTGAGCCCGTTCCAGGCGAAGGGCAGCATGGTGCGGTGCTCGCCGCCGCCGAGGAACGCCTTGGTGTGCAGGGCGGCGTCGAGCAGCGCCGGGTGGAGTCCGAACTCCGTCGCTGCCGCGTGCTGTTGCTCGGGCAGGGCGATCTCGGCGAAGAGTTCCTCTCCGCGCTGCCACACCGCGCGCAGGCCGCGGAAGACGGGGCCGTAACGGTAGTCGTGGTCGCGGAGTCCGGCGTAGAAGTCCTCCGGGGTCACCTCGACGCGTTCGGCGCCGGGCGGCGGCCAGGTGGTGAGGTCGGGGTGGGCGGCGGGCCGGGTGCGGGGGGCCGGGGTGAGGACGCCGGTGGCGTGCCGGGTCCAGCCGTCGGCGCCGGTCGCGCCGTCGGGCGCGGAGTGGATGCCGACGGTGCGGGCGCCCTGGTCGTCGGGGCCGCCGACGGCGACCTGGACGCGTACGCCGCCTTGCGCGGGCAGGATCAGCGGGGCCTCGATGACGAGTTCGTCCAGGGTGGCGCAGCCGGCCTCGTCGCCGGCGCGTACGGCGAGTTCCACCAGGCCGGTGCCGGGCAGCAGGACGACGTCGCCCACGGCGTGGTCGGCGAGCCAGGGGTGGGTGCGCAGCGACAGCCGGGCGGTGCACAGCACGCCCCCGGTGTCGGGCACCTCGACCACCGCGCCGATGAGCGGGTGGTCGGCGCCGGCCAGGCCCAGCGAGGCGGCGTCGCCCGCGGCGGCGGGGGCGGGCAGCCAGTAGTGCTGGTGGTCGAAGGCGTAGGTGGGCAGCTCCACGGGGCGTGCGGTGGCCGGCAGGACGCCCGTCCAGTCCACGGGGACGCCGTTCACGAACAGCGCGGCCAAGGACGCCAGCAGCCGCCCGGTGCCGCCGTCGTCGCGGCGCAGGGTGCCGGTCACCAGCACGTCGGCGCCGTCGGCGGTCTCGCTGACCGCCGGGGTCAGCACCGGGTGGGCGCCGACCTCCACGAACACGGTGTGCCCGCTCTCCAGCAGGCCGGCGACGACGGGCTGGAACCGCACCTGCCGGCGCATGTTCCGGTACCAGTAGTCGGCGTCCAGGGTGCCGGCCTCGGTGACGCGTTCGCCGGTGACGGTGGAGTGGAAGGGGATGACGGGGGCCTGGCCGCGGACGTCCCCGAACGCCTTGGCGAGGGGTTCGCGCACCGCCTCCACGTGCGGGGTGTGCGAGGCGAAGTCGACCGCGATCCGCCGGGCCCGCACGCCCCGGGCCGTCAGCGTCCCGACGATGTCGTCCAGGACGTCGGCGTCCCCGGCCACCACGACCGAGGAGGGGCCGTTGACCGCGGACACCCGCACGCGGCCGGCCCAGGGTGCGACGGCGGCGGCCGCCTCGGCCTCCGGCAGGGACACGGCGATCATGCCGCCGTGTCCGGACAGCCGCTCGGCGATCACCTGAGAGCGCAGTGCCACGAGCCGGGCCGCCTCGTCCAGCGGCAGGGCCCCGGCGACGCAGGCCGCGGCGATCTCCCCCTGCGAGTGGCCCACCACCGCGTCCGGTACGACCCCGGCCGCCGCCCACACGGCCGCGAGGGCGACCATCACGGCGAAGGCCGCCGGCTGCCCGACGTCGGCGCGCCGCAGCAGGTCGTCCGGCGCCTCGCCGCGCAGCACGTCCTCCAGGTTCCAGTCCACCCAGGGTTCCAGGGCCCGGGCGCACTCGGTGATCCGCTCGGCGAACACCGGTGAGGATGCGAGGAGTTCGCGGCCCATGCCGGCCCACTGGCTGCCCTGGCCGGGGAAGACGAAGACGATTTTGCCGGCGCCGGCCGGGGTGGGGCTTCCGGTCACCACGGCGGGGCTGCTCTCGCCGCGGGCCAGGGCGCCCAGTCCGGCCAGGGCCTCGGCACGGGTGCCGGCCACGACGACGGCGCGCTCCGGCAGGACGGCCCGCCGGGTCACCAGGGCCGCCGCGACATCGGCGGCCGCGGCCGCGGTGGAGTCGAGGAACGCGGCGAGCCGCGCGGCCTGCCCGGCGAGCGCCGTGGTGCCGCGAGCCGACACGACCAGTGGCACGGCACCGGCCGATTCCACCGGCTCCGGGGCGGCCGGCGTTGCCGGCTCCCCGGTGGCCTCCTCCAGGATGACGTGCGCGTTGGTGCCGCTCAGCCCGAACGAGGACACGGCGGCCCGGCGCGGCCGCCCCGGGTCGGCCCACGGCCGGGCCTCGGTGAGCAGGCGCACCGCCCCGGCCGACCAGTCGACCTGGGAGGAGGGCGCGTCCACGTGCAGGGTGGCGGGCATCTCGCGGTGCCGCAGCGCCTGTACGGCCTTGATGACGCCGGCGACTCCGGCGGCGGCCTGCGCGTGCCCGATGTTCGACTTCAACGAGCCGAGCCACAGGGGCTGTTCCGGATCCCGTTCCCGGCCGTAGGTCGCCAGCAGGGCCTGTGCCTCGATCGGGTCGCCGAGGACGGTGCCCGTGCCGTGGCCCTCGACCAGGTCCACGTCCGCCGGGGTCAGCCCGGCGTTCGCCAGCGCCTTGCGGATCACCCGCTGCTGCGAGGGCCCGTTGGGGGCGGTGAGACCGTTGGAGGCGCCGTCCTGGTTCACGGCGCTGCCCCGGAGCACCGCGAGCACGGGGTGCCCCCTGCGCCGCGCCTCCGACAGCCGCTCCAGTACGACCACTCCGGCGCCCTCGGCCCAGCCGGTGCCGTCGGCGGCGTCGGCGTAGGACTTGCAGCGCCCGTCCGTGGCGAGCGCCCGCTGCCGGGAGAACTCCATGAACATCCCGGGCCCGGCCATCACCGTGGAGCCGCCGGCGAGGGCCAGGGAGCACTCGCCGCCCCGCAGGGCCTGCGCGGCCAGGTGCAGGGCGACCAGCGAGGAGGAGCAGGCGGTGTCGACGGTCACGGCCGGGCCCTCGAAGCCGAACACGTACGACACCCGGCCGGAGGCCACGCTCGCCCCGGCGCCCGTCAGTGCGAACCCGCCGACGTCCTCCGGCACGTCACCGCCGGAGTAGTAGTCGACGCCCATGATGCCGCTGAACACGCCGACGTCGGTGCCCTTCAGGGACAGCGGGTCGATGCCGGCCCGCTCCAGCGCCTCCCAGGACGTCTCCAGCAGCAGCCGCTGCTGCGGGTCCATCGCCATCGCCTCACGCGGGGAGATCCCGAAGAACAGCGGGTCGAACAGCGGTGCCTCGTGCAGGAAGCCGCCCTGGCCGACATAGGAGGTGCCGGCGTGTTCGGGGTCGGCGTCGTAGACCGCGTCGAGGTCCCAGCCGCGGTCGGTGGGGAACCCGGTGACGCCGTCGCGGCCCTCACGGACCAGGCGCCACAGGTCCTCGGGTCCGGCGACCCCGCCGGGCAGCCGGCAGGCCATGCCGACCACGGCGACCGGCTCGTCCGGGTCCCGGACCACGGCCCGCGGGGCGGACGCGGCCGGGGTGACACCCTGGAACTCCTCGTGCAGGTGCCGGGCGAGGGCGAGCGGGGTCGGGTAGTCGAACACGGCGGTGGCGGGCAGGTTGAGCCCGGTGGCCTCGCGCAGCCGGTTGCGCAGTTCCACGGAGGTGAGCGAGTCGAACCCGGCGTCCTTGAACGCCGTCTCGGCCCTGACCCGCTCCGGCCCGGCGTGCCCGAGGACGCCCGCGACATGGGTGCGGACGAGGTCCAGCAGCAGGGCCTCCTGCTCGGCGTCCGCCAGCCCGGCCAGCCGTCCGGCCAGCCCGTCCCGGCCCTCGCCTCCGGCCCCGAGCGCGGCACGCCGGCCCGCACGGACCAGGCCGCGCAGCAGCGGCGGCACGGTGGCTCCGGCGCTCGCGTCGGCGCGCAGCCCGCGCAGGTCCAGTTTCACCGGCACCAGCAGGGTCCGGTCGCTGCCCAGCGCCGCGTCGAACAGCTCCATGCCCTCCTCGGGCCCGAGCGCCAGCACGCCACCCCGGCGGCTCATCCGGCTGCGGGACAGGTCGTCCAGGCCGGCGCCCATGCCGGTGGTCTGCTCCCACAGGCCCCAGGCGAGCGACCGCGCCGGGAACCCGGCCGCCCGGCGCCGCGCCATCAGCCCGTCCATGCAGGCGTTCGCGGCACCGTAACTCCCGGTACCCGCACCGAGAAAGATCCCGGAGACGGACGAGTAGACGACGAACGCGTCCAGACCGGGGACGAGTTCCCGGGTCAGCTCGTCCAGATGCTCGACGGCGCTCACCTTGGGCGCGAACACCCGCTCCAGCCGCTCGGGTTCGATCTCACCGACCACGCCCGCATCGAAGACACCGGCCGCGTGGACGACGGCGGTCAACCGGGGCCCGCTCCCCGCGAGGCCGGTGAGCAGCGCGGCCACCGCGTCCCGGTCCGTCACGTCACAGGCCGGTACGGCGACCGACTCGGCACCCAACGCCTCCAACTCGGCCACCAACTCCCGCGCCCCGCCGGCCGCCGGACCGCTACGGCTGACCAGGACCAAGTGCCGGATGCCGTGCCGGACCACCAGATGCCTGGCCAGCAGACCGGCCAGCGAACCGGTACCACCGGTGATCAGCACCCGACCCTCCGGGTCCAGCACCGGCTCCCCCGACCCGGCCGCCGCACGGGCCAGACGCGGCACGAGGAGAGCCGGACCCCGGAGGGCGACCTGCGGCTCGTTGGTCGCCAGTGCCGGACCGATACCGGCCTCGTCGGTGTCGGTGTCGGTGTCGACGAGGGTGATGCGGTCGGGATTCTCCGCCTGTGCGGCACGTACGAGACCCCAGACGGCCGCACCACCGGGGTCGGTGACCGCCTGGTCACCGCCGGCGGGCACCGCGCCCCGGGTCACCACGACCACCCGCCCGTCCCCGGCGGATTCGTCCGCCAGCCATGCCCGCACGGCCGCCAGCACCCGCGCCACCAACGCCACGGGCGTCTCACCGGCGCCGCTGCGGGCCTCGACCACCGTCGCCGCCGGCACGTCACCGGCGGCGGCCACGGGCGGCAGCTCGTTCCACTCCACCTGGAACAGCGCGTCGGTGCCGGGCGCGCCCGCCGCCGCTTCGAGCTGTTCGCCGGAGACCGCCCGCGAGACCAAC
The DNA here is from genome assembly GCF_055560195.1 of Streptomyces sp. NPDC023481. Classification (NCBI taxonomy): domain Bacteria; kingdom Bacillati; phylum Actinomycetota; class Actinomycetes; order Kitasatosporales; family Streptomycetaceae; genus Streptomyces; species Streptomyces sp. NPDC023481. The sequence goes on along the minus strand of NZ_JBVHJE010000026.1, from coordinate 20,937 downwards.
GAGTGCAGCGTCAGCACCGGTTCACCGGCGTCGTCCACCGCTTCGAGCGACAGCGTGTCCGGGTCGGGCCGCAGCAGCCGCACCCGGATGGACGTGGCCCCGGAGGCGTGCAGCGTGAGCCCGTTCCAGGCGAACGGCAGCCGTACGACCGCCTCCTCGTCCGCCACGGCACCGTCGCCGACCCCGGCGGCCGCGTCCAGGATGCTCGCGTGCAGCGCGGCGTCGAGCAGCGCCGGGTGGATACCGAACCCGGCGGCGTTCTCCCGCTGCTCCTGCGGCACGGCGACCTCGGCGAACAGTTCGCCGTCGCGCCGCCACACCTTCCGCACGCACTGGAACGCCGGGCCGTACCCGTATCCCGCGCGCGTCAGCTTCTCGTAGCCACCGGAGATGTCGACCTGCCGGGCGCCGGGTGGGGGCCAGGCGGTGAAGTCGCCGGTGCCGCCGGTCGCCAGGGCCGTCGGGGTGAGGGTGCCGGTGGCGTGCCGGGTCCAGGCGTCGGGGCCGCTCTCCGTGCCGACGTCCTGGCGCGTGGAGTACACCTCCACGGCACGGGCACCGGTCTCGTCCGGCCCGCCGACGGCGACCTGGACCCGTACGGCACCTTGCTCCGGGACGACCAACGGCGCCTCGATGACGAGTTCGTCCAGCACTCCGCAGCCGACCTCGTCCCCGGCCCGTACGGCCAGCTCCACCAGCCCGGTACCGGGCACCAGCACCACTCCCCCGATGGCGTGGTCCGCCAGCCAGGGATGCGTGCGCAGGGACAGCCGGGAGGTGAACACCAGCCCGTCCGACTGCGGCAGTTGCACCACCGCCCCCAACAGCGGGTGATCCGCCGCGCCCTGGCCCAGGGCGGTGGCGTCCAGGAGGGGTCGGGGGGCCGGGAGCCAGTAGTGCTGGTGGTCGAAGGCGTACGTGGGGAGCTCCACGTGAGGTCCGGTGGCACCCTCGGGGAGGAACGCCGCCCAGTTCACCTTGGTGCCGCGTACGAAGAGGTGGGCTACGGCCGAGAGGAGCGTCTGAGCTTCGGGCCGGTCGTCGCGCAGGGCGGGCACGCAGGCCGCGTCCAGCGTTTCCGTGATGGCACCGGTCAGGGCGCCGCCGGGGCCGAGTTCCAGGAAGACCGCCCCGCCGGACGCGGCGATCCCCTCGGCGAACCGGACCGGGCGACGGACGTGGTCCACCCAGTAGGACGGGTCCGTCAACTGGCCCGGTTCCGCGAGCCGGCCGGACACGTTCGACACCACCGGGATCGACGGCTCGTTCCACGTCAGACCGTCCAACGCCTCGGCGAACTCCGCCAGCATCGGCTCCATCAGCGCCGAGTGGAAGGCATGGGACACCGTGAGCCGCTTGACACGACGGCCCTCCTCGCGCAGCCTCTCCGCTACGGCGAGTACCGCCGTCTCGTCACCGGACAGCACAACCGCACCCGGTGCGTTCACCGCCGCCAAGTCCACACCATCGACGAGGTGTTCGGCGATCTCCGCCTCGGTCGCGGCTACGGCGACCATCGCACCGCCCGCCGGCAGGGCCTGCATCAGCCGTCCCCGCGCGGCCACCAGTGCCGCCGCGTCCTCCAGCGACAGCACCCCGGCCACATGAGCCGCGACCACCTCGCCTATGGAATGCCCGGCCACCACGTCCGGTCGTACACCCCAGGACTCCACCAGCCGGAACAACGCCGACTCCACCGCGAACAGACCGGCCTGCGTGAACACCGTCTGATCCAGCAAGCCCGCGTTGCCGAAGATCACATCCTTTACCGGAAGTTCCGCCCCGAGATGACCGTCCAGCGCGGCGCATGCCTCATCGAGTGCCCGCGCGAACACCGGATACCGGTCGTACAACTCCCGCCCCATACCGACCCGCTGGGACCCCTGCCCCGGAAACACGAACACCGTCTTCCCGCCGGTGTCCGCACCCGTGACCACCACCGGCGACGACTCACCCGCAGCCAACGCCTCCAGCCCGGCCACCGCCTCCTCACGGGACCCGGCGACGACCACCGCACGCTCCGACAACACCGCCCGCCGGGACACCAGCGCCCCCGCGACGGCCGCCAGCGGTGCATCGGAGTCGTCGGCCAGGAGTTTCGCCAGGCGCTCCGCCTGTCCGGCGAGGGCAGCCTCGTTCCGCGCCGAGACCACGACCGGTACGGGGCCTTCGGCGGGCGCCACGGGCTCGGTGGCGGGCTCCTCCGGCGCCTCCTCCAGGATGATGTGGGCGTTGGTGCCGCTGACGCCGAAGCCGGAGACGCCCACGCGGCGCGGCCGGTCCGGTCGCGGCCATTCGCGGGCCTCGGTGAGCAGTCGTACGGCGCCCGTGTCCCAGTCGACGCGCGGGGACGGTTCGTCGACGTGCAGGGTGGCCGGGAGGACGCCGTGCCGCATGGCCTGGATCATCTTGATGACACCGGCGACGCCGGCGGCGGCCTGGGTGTGTCCGATGTTGGACTTCAACGAGCCGAGCCACAGCGGTCGTTCGCGGTCCTGGCCGTAGGTGGCGAGAAGGGCCTGGGCCTCGATCGGGTCGCCGAGGACCGTGCCCGTGCCGTGGCCCTCCACCGCGTCCACGTCGGCGGGGGTGAGGCCGGCGGCGGCCAGGGCCTTGCGGATCACGCGTTGCTGGGAGGGGCCGTTGGGGGCGGTGAGGCCGTTGGAGGCGCCGTCCTGGTTGACCGCGCTGCCCCGGACGACGGCCAGCACCCGGTGGCCCTTGCGCCGGGCCTCCGACAGCCGTTCCAGTACGACCACTCCCGCGCCCTCGGCCCAGCCCGTGCCGTCGGCGGCCGACGAGTAGGCCTTGCAGCGGCCGTCGGCGGCCAGACCCCGCTGCCGGGAGAAGTCGATGAACAGGCCAGGTGTGGCCATGACGGTGGCGCCGCCGGCCAGGGCCATCGTGCACTCGCCGCGCCGCAGCGCCTGCACGGCGAGGTGGATGGCGACCAGGGAGGAGGAGCAGGCGGTGTCGAGGGTGACGGCGGGGCCCTCGAAGCCGAAGACGTACGAGATCCGGCCCGAGGCCACGCTGGACGCGGCGCCGGTGCCGGTGAAGCCCTCCAGTTCGGGCGGGACACTGCCACCGGCGAAGTAGTCGACGCCCATGATGCCGTTGAACACCCCGACGTCGGTGCCCTTCAGGGAGAGCGGGTCGATGCCGGCCCTTTCCAGGGCCTCCCAGGACGTCTCCAGCAGCAGCCGCTGCTGCGGGTCCATGGCCAGTGCCTCGCGCGGCGAGATCCCGAAGAACTCGGCGTCGAACCTGCCGGCGCCGTGCAGGAAGCCGCCCTGGTCGACGTAGGAGGTGCCGGTCTTCTCGGGGTCGGTGTCCAGCAGGGTGTCGAGGTCCCAGCCGCGGTCGGCCGGGAATCCGGACACTCCGTCACGGCCCTCGGCGACCAACTCCCACAGGTCCTCGGGTGTGTCGACACCGCCCGGGAGCCGGCAGGCCATGCCGACGATCGCGATCGGTTCGCGTGAGGCGGCCAGCAGCTGCTGGTTCCGCTTCTTCAGCGTGCCGACCTCTTCCAGCGACTTCCGCAGCGCCTCGACAAGCTTCTCGTAGGAAGCACTCACTGTCCCTGCCCCAATCTGTCGTGTGCCGCGTCAGCCTTCGAGGGATTCGCTGTCGCCGAGCGCGAGGTGTATGAGGTCGTCGACGTCCAGGTCGGCCAGTGCTCCCGGGGTGATGTCCGGTGCGCCGGGCGCGGGCGTGCCGGGTTCCAGGGCGGCCAGTTCGACCAGCGCGTCCAGCAGGCCGGCCTCCCGGAACCGCTCCAGCGGAAGGCTGATCAGCGCGTGCCGCAGCCGTTCCTCGTCGGCCTCCGCCGCCGGTCGCCGCCCCGCCGCGCCCTGCGGTGCGAGTTCGCCGTGCAGGTGGCGGGCCAGGGCGAGCGGTGTGGGGTGGTCGAAGACCACGGTGGCGGAGAGGTTGACGCCGGTCGCGGCGCGCAGCCGGTTGCGCAGTTCCACGGAGGTGAGGGAGTCGAACCCGGCGTCCTTGAAGGCGGTTTCGGCACCGACGCCGTCCGCCCCGGTGTGACCGAGCACGCCGGCCACATGGCCGCGGACGAGGTCCAGCAGCAGGGCCTCCTGCCGGTCGCGGTCGAGGCCGGCCAGTCGGCGCAGCAGACCGTCCCCGCCGTCGCCCGCGGCGGCCCGCGCCGACTGCCGCCCGGGCCGTACGAGTTGGCGGAGCAGCGGCGGCACGCCGGGGCCCGTGGCCGCCTCGGCGCGTACGGCCCCGAGGTCCAGCTTGACCGGGACGAGCAGGGAATCGTCGCCTGCCAGGGCCGCGTCGAAGAGGGCCAGGCCCTCCCGCGGGGGGAGCGGCAGGATGCCACCGCGCCGGTTGCCGCGGGTGCGGGCCGCCGCTTCCGCGCCGGCGGTCATCCCGGTGGTCTGTTCCCAGGGGCCCCAGGCCAGGGACAGCGCGGGCAGGCCGGCCGCCCGGCGCCGGGCCGTCGCGGCGTCCAACCAGGCGTTGGCGGCGGCGTAGTTGCCCTGCCCGGCGGAGCCGAACAGTCCGGCGGCGGAGGAGAACACCGCGAACGTGGCCAGGTCCCGCGTCCGCGTCAGCTCGTCCAGGTGTTGCACGGCCGCCACCTTCGGCGCGAAGACGTGGGCCAGCCGCTCACGGTCGAGCGTGCCGATCACCCCGTCGTCCAGGACGCCCGCGGTGTGCAGGACGGCGGTGAGCGGGTGTTCGTCGGGTACGGAGTCCAGCAGGGCGGCGAGCGCCTCCCGGTCGGCGAGGTCGCAGGCGGCCACCCGTACGGTCGTCGCGCCGAGCGCGGTCAGTTCCGCGACCAGGTCCCGCGCGCCCCCGGCGGCCGGGCCGCGCCGGCTCGCCAGCAGCAGGTGCCGTACGCCGTGCCGCTCGACCAGGTGCCGGGCCAGCAGGGCGCCCAGCGAGCCGGTGCCCCCGGTGACGAGAACGGTGCCGTCCGGGTCCCAGCCCGGACCCTCGCCGCCGGTGGCGGCCCGTACCAGGCGCGGCGCGCGGACGGTCGTACCGTGCAGCGCGAGCTGCGGTTCGCCGGCCGCCACCACCGTGGTGAGGAGGGCGGAGAGGGAGTCGTCGTCCTCCGGCTGCGCGTCGGTGTCGACGAGCGTGATCCGGTCGGGGTTCTCCGCCTGTGCGGTCCGGACGAGCCCCCAGACCGCCGCCCCCGCAGGGTCGGTCACGGTGTCCTCGCCTGCGGCGGGCACCGCGCCCCGGGTCACGACCACGAGCCGGGAGTCCGCGAGCCGCTCGTCGGCCAGCCATGCCTTCAGGACGTCCAGGACCCGGGCGGTGCGCTCCAGGGCGTCGTCGTCGGGCCCGTCGGCCGGTACGACCAGCAGCTCCGGCACGGTGTCACCGGCGAGGTCGGCGGCGGTGACGACCCGCGCCCAGGTCGGCGCCTGGCCCGGCGCGGGGGCCGACATCGGGCCTGACATCGGAGCCGTCATCGGGGTGCCCGGGCGGGTCGGCACGGTGACGTCGGTCCACTCGACGCGGAACAACGCGTCCGCGCCGGGCGCTCCGGCCGCGGCCTCCAACTGCTCGGCGCTGACCGCGCGGAACACCAGGGACTCGGTCGTCAGCACCGGCGCCCCGGTCTCGTCGGCGGCCTGCACCGCCACCGCGTCGGGCCCGGACGGCGCCACCCGCACCCGCAGCGCCGAGGCGCCCGTCGCGTGCAGCACCAGCCGGTTCCAGGCGAACGGCAGGACGGTACGCGGGGCGGCACCGGGAACGGTCGCGTCGACCGGGGTGACGAATCCGTTGGCGTGCAGGGCCGCGTCGAGCAGGGCCGGGTGGATGCCGAACCTGGCCGCCTCCTCCCGCTGCCCGTCCGGCAGGGCGACCTCGGCGTACACCTCGTCACCGCGCCGCCACACCGTCCGCAGCCCCTGGAACACCGGGCCGTAGGTGTAGCCCTGCTCGATGAGCCCGGAGTAGAAGGCGTCGACGTCCACCTCGACCCGCTCGGCGCCGGGCGGCGGCCACGCGGCGAAGTCGAAGGCGCCGGTCGCGGGGTCGGTGGCGTCGAGGGTGCCGGTGGTCGCGGGGGTCGTGGGGGTGAGGGTGCCGGTGGTCGCAGGGGTGAGGGTGCCGGTGGCGTGCCGGGTCCAGGCCGCTCCGCCGATCCCACCGGCAGCGTCCTCCCTGGCGGAGTACACCGCCACTGTCCGCGGCCCCTCGTCGTGCTGCCCGCCGACGGCGACCTGGACGCGTACGCCACCCTGGTCGGGCACGACCAACGGCGCCTCGATGACGAGCTCGTCCAGCACCCCGCAGCCGACCTCGTCCCCGGCCCGTACGGCCAGCTCCACGAGCCCGGTACCGGGTACGAGGACCACTCCCCCGACGGCGTGATCGGCCAGCCAGGGATGCGTCCGCAGGGACAGCCGGGACGTGCACAGCACCCCGCCGGTCTCCGGCACCTCCACCACCGCGCCCAGCAGCGGGTGGTTCGCCGTGGTCTGCCCGAGGGCGGCGGCGTCGGTGGCGGGTGCGGCCTGAAGCCAGTAGTGGCGGTGGTCGAAGGCGTACGTGGGCAGGTCCACGTGAGCTTCGGTGGCGCCCTTCGGGAGGGCGGCCGCCCAGTTCACCTTGGTGCCGCGTACGAAGAGGAGGGCTACGGCCGAGAGGAGCGTCTGAGCTTCGGACCGGTCGTCGCGCAGGGCGGCCACGCAGGCCGCGTCCACCGTTTCCGTGATGGCACCGGTCAGCGCGCCACCGGGACCCACTTCCAGGAACACCGAGCCCTCGGACGCGGCGATCCCCTCGGCGAACCGGACCGGGCGACGGACGTGGTCCACCCAGTAGGACGGGTCCGTCAACTGGCCGGGGGCAGCCGGCCTTCCGGTGACGTTCGATATGACGGGGATGACGGGCTCCTGCCACGTCAGACCATCCAGGGCTGCGGCGAACTCCGCCAGCATCGGCTCCATCAGCGCCGAGTGGAAGGCATGAGACACCGTCAGCCGCTTGACCCGGCGGCCCTCCTCGCGCAGCCTCTCCGCTACGGCGAGTACCGCCGTCTCGTCGCCGGACAGGACGACCGAGCCCGGTGCGTTCACCGCCGCCAAGTCCACGCCACTACCGAGATGTTCGGTGATCTCCGCCTCGGTCGCGGCTACGGCGACCATCGCGCCGCCCGCCGGCAGGGCCTGCATCAGCCGTCCCCGTGCGGCCACCAGGGCCGCCGCGTCCTCCAAGGACAGCACCCCGGCCACGTGCGCGGCGACCACCTCACCGATCGAGTGCCCGGCCACCACGTCCGGCCGTACACCCCAGGACTCCACCAGCCGGAACAACGCCGACTCCACCGCGAACAGGCCGGCCTGCGTAAACACCGTCTGATCCAGCAAGCCCGCGTTGCCGAAGATCACATCCTTGACAGGGATCTCCGCCCCGAGGTGCCCGTCCAGCGCGGCGCATGCCTCATCGAGTGCCCGCGCGAACACCGGATACCGGTCGTACAACTCCCGACCCATACCGACCCGCTGGGACCCCTGCCCCGGAAACACGAACACCGTCTTCCCGCCGGTGTCCGCACCCGTGACCACCACCGGCGACGACTCACCCGCAGCCAACGCCTCCAGCCCGGCCACCGCCTCCTCACGGGACCCGGCGACGACCACCGCACGCTCGGGCAGCAGCGCCCGCTGCGAGACCAGTGCCCCCGCCACGGCGGCCGGTGGGGCATCGCTCTCTCCCAGGAACGCGGCCAACCGCCCCGCCTGCCCGGCCAGCGCCCCCGCACTGCGCGCCGACACGACCACCGGCACCACACCACCGTCCGGAACCACAGCCTCGGCAGCGGGCTCCTCCGGCGCCTGCTGCAGAATCACGTGGGCGTTGGTGCCACTGACGCCGAACCCGGAGACGCCCACGCGGCGCGGCCGGTTGAGGTCCGGCCAGTCGCGGGACTCCGTCAGGAGTTCGACCGCTCCGTCAGCCCAGTCGACCTGGGATGTCGGGGAGTCGACGTGCAGGGTGGCCGGGAGGACGCCGTGCCGCATGGCCTGCACCATCTTGATGACGCCGGCGACGCCCGCGGCCATCTGGGTGTGTCCGATGTTGGACTTCAACGACCCCAGCCACAGCGGTCGTTCGCGGTCCTGGCCGTAGGTGGCGAGAAGGGCCTGGGCCTCGATCGGGTCACCGAGGACCGTGCCCGTTCCGTGCCCCTCCACCGCGTCGACGTCCGCCGGAGTCAGGCCGGCGTTCGCGAGAGCCTTGCGGATCACGCGCTGCTGCGAAGGCCCGTTGGGGGCGGTGAGACCGTTGGACGCGCCGTCCTGGTTGACCGCGCTGCCCCGGACCACCGCCAACACCCGGTGCCCCTTGCGCCGGGCCTCCGACAGCCGTTCCAGTACGACCACTCCCGCGCCCTCGGCCCAGCCCGTGCCGTCGGCCGCGTCCGCGTAGGACTTGCACCGGCCGTCCGACGCCAGACCCCGCTGCCGCGAGAACTCCACGAACGTGCCCGGAGTCGCCATGACGGTGGCGCCGCCGGCCAGGGCCATCGAGCATTCGCCGCCCCGCAGCGCCTGCGCGGCGAGGTGGATGGCGACCAGGGAGGAGGAGCAGGCGGTGTCCACGGTCACCGCCGGGCCCTCGAAGCCGAAGACGTAGGCGACGCGCCCGGAGGCGACGCTGCCCATGCCTCCGGTGCCGGTGAAGCCCTCCAGCTCGGGCGGTACCGGGCCCGAGGTGCCGTAGCCCTGGCCCATGAGGCCGGAGAAGACGCCGACGTCCGCGCCCTTCAGCGACAGCGGGTCGATACCGGCCCGCTCCAGTGCCTCCCAGGACGTCTCCAGCAGCAGCCGCTGCTGCGGGTCCATCGCCAGCGCCTCGCGCGGCGAGATCCCGAAGAAGCCGGCGTCGAACAGGGCGGCGTCGTAGAGGAAACCGCCCTGGCTCACGTACGAGGTGCCGGCCTGGTCCGGGTCGTCGCTGAAGAAGCTGCTCAGGTCCCAGCCGCGGTCGTCGGGGAAGCCGGACATCGCGTCCCGGCCCTCCGACACCAACTGCCACAACTCGTCGGGGCTGTTGACGCCGCCGGGCAGGCGGCAGGCCATGCCGACGATCGCGATCGGCTCGTCCGGGTCGGCGAGGGTGACCGCCGGAACGGGGGCGAGAGCGTTCGCGGCCGTCGTCTCGCCGAGTTCGCCGTGCAGGTGGCGGGCGAGGGAGAGGGGGTTCGGGTGGTCGAAGACGACGGTGGCGGCCAGTTTGAGGCCGGTGGCCGCGCGCAGGCGGTTGCGCAGTTCGACCGAGGTGAGTGAGTCGAACCCGGAGTCGCGGAAGGCGGTCTCCGGTTTGATGCCGTCGGGGCCGGCGTGTCCGAGCACGGTCGCCGCGTGCGTCCGTACCAGGTCCAGCAGCAGCGCCTCCTGCTCCGCCGCGCTCAGCCCGGCCAGCCGGTCCGCCAGGCCGCCGCCGCTGTCGCCGGCCGCGGCCCGTACGGTCTGCCTGCCGGTGCGCACCAGGCCGCGCAGCAGGGTGGGGACGGCCCGGCCGGCGCCGGCGTCGCTGCGCAGCTGCCGCAGGTCCAGCTTGGCCGGGACGAGCAGGGCCTCGCCGGTGCGCAGGGCCGCGTCGAAGAGGCCCATGCCCTCGTCGGGGGACATCGGCAGGACGCCGCCGCGCCGGTTCATCCGGCTGCGGGTCAGGTCGTCCATGCCGGCCGCCATACCGCCGGTGGCCTGGTCCCACAGGCCCCAGGCGAGCGAGGTGGCGGGCAGGCCCGCGGCCCGGCGCTGCTGGGCCACGGCGTCCAGGAAGGCGTTGGCCGCCGCGTAACTGCCGGTGCCCGCACCGAGGAAGACGGAGGACACGGACGAGAAGACGACGAACGCGGCCAGCTCCGGGACGAGTTCACGGGTGAGTTCGTCCAGGTGCCGTACGGCCATCACCTTCGGCGCGAACACCCGCGCCACCTGCTCGGGCCGGATCGTCCCGATCACTCCGGCGTCGGCGATGCCCGCGGTGTGCACGACCCCGGTCAGCGGACGGCCGTCCCGGCGCGCCTCGGCCAGCAGGGCGGCGACCGCGTCGCGGTCCGTGACATCGCAGGATGCCACCGTGACCTCGGTGGCGCCCAGGCTCGTGAGATCGGCTACCAACTCCGCGGCGCCCTCGGCGGCTTGGCCGCGTCGGCTGGCCAGCACGAGGTGGCGGACACCGTGCCGGGCGACCAGGTGCCGGGCCAGCAGTCCGCCGAGCGAGCCGGTACCGCCGGTGATGAGGACCGTACCCTCCGGGTCCAGCGCCACGGGTTCCGGCGCCGCTTGGTCACGGCCCGCCGTGGTGGCACGGGCGAGGCGAGGGATGGACAAGGTCTCACCGCGTAGGGCGAGTTCGGGCTCGGGGTCGACGGCCACGCGGGCCAGGACGTCGGGGATGCCCTCGAAAAGTTCGACCGAGGGACCGGGAGCGGGGTCGAGGTCGAGGAGCGTGATCCGGTCGGGGTTCTCGGACTGCGCGGCCCGGATCAGGCCCCACACCGCGCCACCCGCCGTATCGGTCACCGCGCCGTCCGCGCCGGCCGGTACCGCGCCCCGGGTGGCCACGACCAGCCGTGTCGACTCCAGGGCCGGGGCGGCCAGCCAGGCCTGCACGGCCGCCAGCACCCGGTTCGTCAAGGCGAGCGCCGGGTCGTCCGCGTCCTGGTCGTGGTCCGCGACGGCCTCCAGCACGACAAGGGCGGGCAGGTCCGCCGCCGTGGCCGAGTCCTCCGCCAGGGCGGTGACCTCGGCGGCGGAGCGCACCCCGACCCAGGCCGGCGGCTCACCCGCCGACGCGTCGGCTCCGGGCAGCGCGGTCCACTCGACACGGAACAGCGCGTCGTCGCCGGCGGTACCCGCGGCACTCTCCAACTGCTCCGTGGACAGCGGCCGCAGCTCCGCCGACTCCGCCCGCAGCACCAGCCCGCCGGCCAGGTCGACCGCCTCCAGCCCCAGGGCGTCCCGGCCCTGCGGCGTGATCCGCACCCGCAGCGCCGTGGCACCGACGGCGTGTAGCGCGAGCCCGTGCCAGGTCAGGTACTGCCACACCCGGGAGTTGCCGTCGGCCTCGGCGGAGTCGAGCAGCGCCGGGTGCAGAGCCGCGTCCAGCAGCGCCGGATGCAACCCGAACCGGCCGGCCTCCTCCCGGTCGCCCTCGGGTACGGCGACCTCGGCGAGGATCTCCTCACCGAGCCGCCAGAGCCCGCGGACGGCACGGAAGAGGGGCCCGTGCTCGTAACCGCGCCGGACCAGACCTCCGTACAGGGCCTCCACGTCGACGCGCCGGGCACCGGGCGGCGGCCAGGCACCGAAGTCGGCCAGCGGGCTCTCGCCCGGCTTGGGTGTCGCCGTCAGCACGCCGGTGGCGTGCCGCACCCACGCCTCGGCCCCGCTCACCTCGGCGGCGTCCTCGCGCGTCGAGTACACGGTGACCGTCCGGCAGCCGCTCTCGTCGGCGCCGCCGACCGCGACCTGGACACGCACCCCGCCCTGCTCCGGCAGCACGAGCGGCACGCCGACCGTGAGTTCGTCCACGGTTGCGCACCCGACCTCGTCACCGGCCCGCACCGCCAGCTCGACCAGGGCCGCGGCGGGGACGAGGACCACCCCGCCGACCGTGTGATCCGCCAGCCAGGGATGCGTGCGCAGCGACAGCCGAGCGGTGCACAGCACCCCGCCGGTCTCGGGCACTTCCACGACGGCACCGATCAACGGGTGGTCCGTGGGCGCCTGCCCGAGCGCGGTGGCGTCACTCGCGCCGTTCAACCGGAGCCAGTAGTGGCGGTGGTCGAAGGCGTACGTCGGCAGCTCCAGGCGAGCGTCACGGGCACCCTGGGGCAGTACGCCGGTCCAGTCGACGGGGACACCCCTGACGAAGACCTCCGCCATCGACGTCAACAGCCGCCGCAGGCCACCCTCTTCACGGCGCAGAGAGCCGGTGACGACGGCCTCCGTCCCCGTCTCGTCCACGATCTCGTTCACCGGCTGGACCAGGACGGGGTGGGCGCTGGACTCGACGAACACCGAGTGCCCCTCGGCAAGGAGCGCGGTGATCGCCGGGCCGAAGCGGACCTGACTGCGCAGGTTGCGGTACCAGTAACCACCGTCCAACACGCCAGCCTCACGCACCCACTCACCGGTGACCGTCGAGAAGAACGGCACCATGGGGGCCTGAGTGCGAATGTCGGCAAAGGCTTCCGATAGCGCGCCCTCGATAGCTTCGACATGGCGGGTGTGGGAGGCGTAGTCCACCGCGACCCGCCGCACCCGCACCCCGTCGCCCTCCAGCGCGGCGAGGGCCTCGTCCAGCGCTTCGGCGTCACCGGCGATCACCACGGAGGAGGGACCGTTGACGGCGGCGACCTCAACACGGCCGTCCCAGGCGGCGATACGCTCGCCAGCCTCCGTCTCGGGGAGCGCCACGGAGGCCATACCACCCCGGCCCGCCAACCGCCCGGCGATCACCTGACTGCGTACCGCGACGATCCGGGCCGCGTCCTCCAACGACAGCGCACCGGCCACACACGCGGCCGCGATCTCACCCTGCGAATGGCCGACCACCGCGTCCGGTACGACCCCGACGGACGCCCATACGGCGGCCAGGCCCACCATCACCGCGAAGCTCGCCGGCTGCACCACGTCCACCCGCTCCAGCAGATCGACGTCACCGCGAAGGACAGCCTCCAAGTCCCAGTCCACCCAAGGCGCCAGGGCCCGAGCACAATCGGCGATCCGCTCCGCGAACACCGGCGAGGAGTCCAGCAGCTCCCGGCCCATCCCCAGCCACTGCGACCCCTGCCCCGGGAACACCAGCACCGTCCGCCCAGGCGCCCCCACGGATCCGGTCACCACCGCTGGGCTGTTCTCCCTGGCGGCCAGCGCGGCCAGCCCCGCAACCGCCTCGTCCCGCGACTCCGCGACGATCACCGCCCGCTCGTTCAGGAGGGCGCGCCGGGTGACGAGGGCGTCGGCGAGGTGGGCGACTGGGGTGTCGGTGTCGCCGGTGAAGGTGGCCAGGCGTCCGGCCTGGCCGGACAGTGCCGCTTCGGAGGCCGCCGACACCACCAGCGGTACCGCGCCGGCGGTCGGGGTCACCGGTTCCGCGGCCGGCTCCTCCGGGGGTTCTTCGAGGATCAGGTGGGCGTTGGTGCCGCTGACGCCGAAGGAGGAGACGCCGGCCCGGCGGGGGCGGCCGGTTCGGGGCCACTCGTGTTCCTCGGTGAGCAGCTCGATGGCCCCGGCCGACCAGTCGACCTGGGAGGACGGGGTGTCGACGTGCAGGGTCGGGGGCAGGATGCCGTACCGCATCGCCTGCACCATCTTGATGACACCGGCGACCCCGGCGGCCGCCTGCGTGTGTCCGATGTTGGACTTCAACGAGCCGAGCCACAGGGGTCGTTCGCGGTCCTGGCCGTAGGTGGCGAGGAGGGCCTGTGCCTCGATCGGGTCGCCGAGGACCGTGCCCGTGCCGTGGCCCTCGACCACGTCCACGTCCGCCGGGGTGAGGCCCGCCTCGGCCAACGCCTTGCGGATGACCCGCTGTTGGGAGGGGCCGTTCGGGGCGGTGAGGCCGTTGGAGGCGCCGTCCTGGTTGACGGCGGAGGCGCGGACGACGGCGAGGACCCGGTGGCCGTTGCGGCGGGCGTCGGACAGGCGTTCCAGGACGACGACACCGGCGCCCTCGGCCCAGCCGGTGCCGTCGGCCGCGTCGGCGTACGACTTGCAGCGGCCGTCGGCGGCCAGCGCCCGCTGCCGCGAGAACTGCAGGAACATACCGGGTCCTGCCATGACGGTGGCGCCGCCGGCCAGGGCCATCGAGCACTCGCCGCGCCGCAGGGCCTGGGCGGCCAGGTGCATGGCGACCAGGGAGGAGGAGCAGGCGGTGTCCACGGTCACCGCCGGGCCCTCGAGCCCGAAGACGTAGGAGATGCGGCCCGAGGCGACGCTTCCGGTGGTGCCGGTGCCGGTGAAGCCCTCCAGCTCCGGCGGGACCGGTCCACCGGTCGCGTAACCCTCGTTGATGACGCCCACGAAGACACCGGTGTCCGAGCCCTTGAGTGTCACCGCGTCGATACCGGCCCGCTCCAGCGCCTCCCAGGACATTTCGAGGAGCAGCCGCTGCTGCGGGTCCATCGCCACCGCCTCGCGCGGGGAGATCCCGAACAGACCCGCGTCGAACAGGGCCGCCTCGTGCAGGAAGCCGCCCTGGTCGACGTAGGACTTGCCCGTCTTGTCGGGGTCGGCGTCGAACAGGGCCTCCAGGTCCCAGCCCCGGTCGGTCGGGAACGCCGAGACGCCGTCGCCGCGGTCGCGGACGAGCCGCCACAGGTCGTCGGGGCCGGCCACCCCGCCGGGCAGTCGGCACGCCATGCCCACGATCGCGATCGGCTCCGCCTTCTCGGCCTCAAGTTCACGGACGCGTTGCTGGGAGCGGCGCGCGTCGGCGAGAACGCGCTTGAGGTAGTCGCGAAGCTTGCTTTCATCCGCCATTGCGGGTCAGCTCCTAGTGGGGCTAAGGGCGTCAGGTGGACTGCGGGGCGGGCGTGGACGTGGGCGTGGCGTGTGGGGAGCCGCGGAGGCCGGTCGCCGGTAACCATCGCCTGTTGGCTATTGGCTATTGGCCGAATTCGGTGTCGATGAGTTCGAACAGTTCGTCGTCGGAGGCGGAATCGAAGTCCAGGTCCTCCTCGGCGTCCGGTTCGGAAACGTTCGTGGTGGACCAGGCGGTCAGCAGGCCCTGGAGCCGGGTGGCGACCTGGCTGCGGGTGGTGTCGTCGGCCTGGGTGTCGGCCAACAGCGCCTCCAGCTTGCTGAGTTCGGCGAGCAGGGGATTCGTGGTCGGAGCGGCCTGGTCGCCGGGGGCCAGCCGGTCGTGCAGGTAGCGGGCGAGGGCGAGCGGGGTCGGGTAGTCGAAGACGGCGGTGGCGGGCAGGTTGAGGCCGGTGGCCTCGCGCAGCCGGTTGCGCAGTTCGACGGAGGTGAGGGAGTCGAACCCGGCGTCCTTGAAGGCCGTCTCGGCCCTGACCTGGTCGGCCCCGGTGTGGCCGAGAACGGTTGCCACGCGGCCCTGCACCAGCTCCAGCAGCAGCGTCTGCTGCTCGGCCGGGGACAGTGCGGCCAGCTTGCGGGCGAGTCCGCCGGAGTCTCCGGCGCCGGCCCTGGCCGCCTTCCGTCCGGTGCGTACCAGTCCCCTGAGCAGGGGCGCGACACCGGCACCCAGTGCGGCGTCGGCGCGCAACGCCCGCAGGTCCAGTTTCACGGGCAGCACCAGCGCCTCGTCGGCCGACAGTGCCGCGTCGAGCAGCTCCATTCCCTCCGCGGGCGTGAGCGGTACGACACCGCCACGCCGGCCGGTCCGGTTGCGTACGGTCTCACCGGTGGCCGTGTCCGGTGCGGCTCCGGTCCAGTTGCGTACGGCGTCACCGGTGGCCGTGTCCGGTCCGCTCGTCGGCTCCCACGGGCCCCAGGCGAGCGAGACCGCGGGCAGACCGGCCGCCCGGCGCCGGTGGGCGACCGCGTCGAGGCAGGCGTTGGCCGCCGCGTAGCCACCGGTGCCCGCGCCCAGG
The DNA here is from genome assembly GCF_055560195.1 of Streptomyces sp. NPDC023481. NCBI lineage: Bacteria > Bacillati > Actinomycetota > Actinomycetes > Kitasatosporales > Streptomycetaceae > Streptomyces > Streptomyces sp. NPDC023481. The sequence goes on along the minus strand of NZ_JBVHJE010000026.1, from coordinate 5,360 downwards.
AAGACGGACGACGCGGAGGACAGCAGGACGAACGCGGCCAGATCGGGGGCGAGTTCCCGGGTCAGCTCGTCCAGGTGCCGGACGGCCGTCACCTTCGGGGCGAAGACCCGCGCGAGCCGGTCCCGGTCCATCTCGCCGATCACCCCGGCGTCGAAGACGCGCGCCGCGTGCACGACGGCCGTCAGCGGGTGCGCCTGGGGTACGGCGGCGAGAAGCGCGGCGAGCGCCTCGCGATCGGTGACGTCGCACGCCACCACCGATACGTCGGCGCCCCGCTCCTCGAGTTCGGCGACGAGCCGGTCCGCGCCCTCGGCCGCCTTCCCGCGACGGCCGGCCAGCACGAGGTGCCGTACGCCGTGCCGCTGGACCAGGTGCCGGGCGACCTCGGCGCCCAGCGTCCCGGTGCCACCGGTGATCAGGACCGTGCCCTCCGGGTCCAGCCCTGGCGCCTCGGAGCCACCGGCCGGGGCCAGGCGCGCCAGCCGCGGCACGTAGAGCGCCTTACCCCGCACGGCCACCTGCGGCTCGCCGCTCGCCAGGACGGGACCGAGGTCGGCCTCGCCCGTCCCGGTGTCGACGAGGACGATCCGGTCGGGGTGCTCCGCCTGCGCGGCACGCACCAGGCCCCAGACGGCCGCACCGGCCGGGTCGGTGACCTCCGCGTCACCGCCGGCGGGCACGGCACCCCGGGTGACCACGACCAGCCGGCCGTCCTCGGTCCCCTCGTCGGCCAGCCACGCCTGTACGGCCTCCAGCACCCGGCTCGCCAACGCCAGGGGCGTGTCGTCAGCACCCGCTCCCCGGGTCTCCACGACCGTGGCCTCCGGCACCTCCCCGGTGCCGGTGGCCGACGGCAGCTCGCTCCACTCCACCCGGAACAGCCCGTCGTCCGCGCCGGCACCGGCCGCCGTCGACAACTGGTCGGCCGAGAGCGGCCGTAGCGTGACGGCTTCCGCCGTGACGACCGTGCCGCCGGCCTCGTCGGCGGCCTCGACCGCCAGGGTGCCGGCCGCGGACCGCGCCAGGCGCACCCGCAGTGCGGTGGCGCCCTCCGCGTGCAGCGCCAGCCGGCCCCACTCCAGCGGTTGCCTGAGCCGACCGTCATCGGCCGCCGAGGCATCCAGCAGCGCCGGGCGCAGAGCGGCTTCCAGCAGGGCGGGGTGGATGCCGAACCGTGCCGCCGCGTCCCGCTGCCCGTCCGGCAGCGCGACCTCGGCGAACAGTTCCTCGCCGCGCCGCCACACCGCCCGCAGGCCCTGGAACACCGGCCCGTACTCGTAGCCGTACCGGAGCAGCCGCTCCTCGACACCGGCCAGGTTCTCCGGCCGCGCCCCGGGCGGTGGCCAGGCGGCGAAGTCGAACGCGCCGCCCGTCGGCACCGTATCGGTGAGGCTTCCGGTGGCGTTCCGGGTCCACGCCTCGGCGCCGATCTCGCCGACGGCATCCTCCCGCGCGGAGTGAACGACCACCGCCCGGCGGCCCCCCGTGCCCGCGGCCTCGACCGTGACCTGCACCCGCACTCCGCCCTGCTCCGGCACCACCAGCGGCGCCTCGATCACCAACTCCTCCACTCCCCCGCAGCCGACCTCGTCCCCTGCCCGTACGGCCAGCTCCACCAGCCCGGCGCCGGGTACGAGGACCACTCCCCCGACGGCGTGATCGGCCAGCCAGGGATGCGTGCGCAGGGACAGCCGGGAGGTGAACACCACCCCGTCCGACTGCGGCAACGACACCACCGCTCCCAGCAGCGGGTGGTTCCCCGTGGTCTGCCCGAGGGCGGCGGCGTCGGTGGCGGGTGCGGCCTGAAGCCAGTAGTGGCGGTGGTCGAAGGCGTACGTGGGCAGGTCCACGTGAGCTTCGGTGGCGCCCTTCGGGAGGGAGGCCGCCCAGTTCACCTTGGTGCCGCGTACGAAGAGGTGGGCTACGGCCGAGAGGAGCGTCCGGGCTTCGGGCCGGTCGTCGCGCAGGGCGGGCACGCAGGCCGCGTCCAGCATTTCCGTGATGGCACCGGCCAGGGCGCCGCCGGGGCCGAGTTCCAGGAACACCGCCCCGCCGGACGCGGCGATCCCCTCGGCGAACCGGACCGGGCGGCGGACGTGGTCCACCCAGTAGGACGGGTCCGTCAACTGGCCGGGCTCCGCGAGCCGGCCGGACACGTTCGACACCACCGGGATCGACGGTTCGTTCCAGGTCAGACCGTCCAGCGCCTCGGCGAAGTCCGCGAGCATCGGCTCCATCAGCGCCGAGTGGAAAGCGTGGGAGACGGTGAGTCGCTTGACGCGGCGGTCCTGCTCGCGCAGCTTCTCCGCCAGGGTGAGGACGGCCGTTTCGTCGCCGGACAAGACGATCGAGCCCGGTGCGTTCACCGCCGCCAAGTCCACGCCAGCGCCAAGGTGTTCGGTGATCTCCGCCTCGGTCGCGGCTACGGCGACCATCGCGCCGCCCGCCGGCAGGGCCTGCATCAGCCGTCCCCGGGCCGCGACCAGTGCCGCCGCGTCCTCCAAGGACAGGACCCCGGCCACATGAGCCGCGACCACCTCGCCGATCGAGTGCCCGGCCACCACGTCCGGTCGTACACCCCAGGACTCCACCAGCCGGAACAACGCCGACTCCACCGCGAACAACCCGGCCTGCGTGAACACCGTCTGATCCAGCAAGCCCGCGTTGCCGAAGATCACATCCTTGACAGGGATCTCCGCACCGAGGTGGCCGTCCAAGGCGGCGCATGCGTCATCGAGGGCCTGTGCGAACACCGGATACCGGTCGTACAACTCCCGACCCATACCGACCCGTTGCGAGCCCTGCCCCGGGAAGACGAACACCGTCTTCCCGTCGGCGTCCGCACCCGTGACCACCACCGGCGACGACTCACCCGCAGCCAACGCCTCCAACGCGGCCACCGCCTCCTCACGGGACCCGGCGACGACCACCGCACGCTCCGACAACACCGCCCGCCGGGACACCAGCGCTCCCGCGACGGCCGCCAACGAAGCATCCGTGTCGGTGACGAACTCCGCCAACCGCCCCGCCTGCCCGGCCAGCGCCCCCGCACTGCGCGCCGACACGACCACCGGCATCACACCACCGTCCGGAACCACAGCCTCGGCAGCAGGCTCCTCCGGTGCCTGCTCCAGGATCAGGTGGGCGTTGGTGCCGCTCAGCCCGAAGGAGGAGACACCGACCCGGCGGGGGCGTCCGGTCTCGGGCCAGTCGCGTGCTTCGGTGAGCAGTTCGACCGCTCCGGAGGTCCAGTCGACCTGGGAGGACGGCGCGTCCACGTGCAGTGTGGGCGGCAGGATGCCGTGCCGCATGGCTTCCACCATCTTGATGACGCCGGCCACGCCGGAGGCGGCCTGGGTGTGGCCGATGTTGGATTTCAACGAGCCCAGCCACAGCGGTCGTTCGCGGTCCTGGCCGTAGGTGGCGAGAAGGGCCTGGGCCTCGATCGGGTCACCGAGGACCGTGCCCGTTCCGTGCCCCTCCACCGCGTCGACGTCCGCCGGAGTCAGCCCCGCGTTCGCGAGAGCCTTGCGGATCACGCGCTGCTGCGAAGGCCCGTTGGGGGCGGTGAGGCCGTTGGAGGCGCCGTCCTGGTTCACCGCGCTGCCCCGGACGACCGCCAGCACCCGGTGCCCCTTGCGCCGGGCCTCCGACAGTCGCTCCAGTACGACGACTCCCGCGCCCTCGGCCCAGCCCGTGCCGTCGGCCGCGTCCGCGTAGGACTTGCACCGGCCGTCCGATGCCAGACCCCGCTGCCGCGAGAACTGGACGAAGGCGCCGGGGCTGGACATGACGGCCGCGCCGCTGGCCAGTGCGAGGGCGCACTCGCCGCCGCGCAGGGCCTGCGCGGCGAGGTGCATGGCGACCAGGGAGGAGGAGCAGGCGGTGTCCACGGTCACCGCCGGGCCCTCGAAGCCGAAGACGTACGACACCCGGCCCGAGGCCACGCTGCTGCCGGCGCCGGTGGTGACGAATCCCTCCAGTTCCGCGGGGACTTCGCCGCCGGAGCCGTAGCCCTGGCCCATGAGGCCGGAGAAGACGCCGACGTCGGTGCCCTTCAGGGAGAGCGGGTCGATGCCGGCCCGTTCCAGCGCCTCCCAGGACGTCTCCAGCAGCAGCCGCTGCTGCGGGTCCATCGCCAGCGCCTCGCGCGGCGAGATGCCCCAGAAGCCCGCGTCGAACAGGGCCGCCTCGTGCAGGAAGCCGCCCTGGTCGACGTAGGAGGTGCCGGCCTTGTCGGGGTCGGAGTCGAACAGGCCCTCCAGGTCCCAGCCGCGGTCGTCGGGGAAGCCGGACATCGCGTCCCGGCCTTCGACCACCAACCGCCAGAGTCCGTCGGGGCTGCTGACGCCTCCCGGCAGGCGGCAGGCCATGCCGACGATCGCGATCGGCTCGTCCGGGTCGGCGAGGGTGACCGCCGGGGTGGGGGCGTGGGCGATCGCGGCTGTCGTCTGCCCCAGTTCGCCGAGCAGGTGGCGGGCTAGGGCGAGCGGGGTCGGGTGGTCGAAGACGACGGTGGCGGGCAGCTTGAGGCCGGTGGCGTCACGCAGCCGGTTGCGCAGTTCGACCGACGTGAGCGAGTCGAACCCGGAGTCGCGGAACGCTGTCTCCTGCTTGATCCCGTCGGGGCCGGCGTGTCCGAGCACGGTCGCCGCGTGCGTGCGCACCAGGTCCAGCAGCAGCGCCTCCTGCTCCGCCGTCTCCAACACGACCAGACGGCGGTCGAGTTCGTTGGTGCCGTCGGTGGCGGTGGCCGCGCGTGCCACCTGCCGGGGGATCTTGACCAGGCCGCGCAGCAGGGGCGGTACGCCCCGGCCGGCAACGGCATCGGCACGCATGGATCGCAGATCCAGCTTGATCGGGACGAGCAGGGGGTCACCGGCGCGCAGGGCCGCGTCGAACAGGTCCAGGCCCTCGTCGGAGGCGATGGTCTGGCTGCGGCTCCGGCTCACCCGGGCCTGGTCGGCGGTGTCGAGGTGGGCGGTCATGCCGGTGGCCTGCTCCCACAGACCCCACGCCAACGACACACCCGCCAAACCGTCGGCCCGGCGCCGCTGCACCACCGCGTCCACATACGCGTTCGCCGCCGCATAGTTACCCTGCCCCGCCGAACCGAACACCCCCGCAGCCGACGAGAACACCACGAACGCACCCAGACCAGGCACCAACTCACGCGTCAACTCATCCAGATGCGTCACCGCACCCACCTTCGGCGCGAACACCCCCGCCAACCGCTCCCGCGACAACGCACCGATCACACCGTCATCCAGCACACCCGCCGTATGCACCACACCCGACAACGGCCGCTCCCCCACCACCGAACCCAACAGCCCCGCCACAGCCGCACGATCCGACACATC
>NZ_JBVHJE010000025.1:0-83869 GCF_055560195.1 Streptomyces sp. NPDC023481 | reverse complement strand
CACGGCCGGTTCCCCACACCTCACGAACGGCGGAATCGTCGTACTGGTCACGGCCGACCAGCACACATCCACAAGATCGTGTTACGAGCTCTAAGAGGTGGTTTTCTCCCGATGTTTCATCCCGGGATTGGTGTTTGATCCCTCGGTGTCGGGTCACTCCAGGAGATGGTGGCTTCGCCGGTGAGGCGGCGGGCCACCAGGTCGGTCATGGCGAGGTGGATCATGGCTTCGGAGCGGGCTGGGAGGGTCTCGTAGTCGCGGGACAGACGGCGGTGGAACATCAGCCACTCCGTACGTACGCTCCACAGTCCAGCGCTTGGGCAGCGGCATGAACCCCCTGGTACCGAAGTTGCGTTGGACGATCTCCAGGTCGGTTGCCGAGGGTGGCGGCGTGCTCGACGAGGTGCTGGCGGTAGCCGCCGTCGACCCAGGCTTTGCGGATGGTGGGGTGAGTGGCGGCGACCTGGTCAATCAGGTGGGTGCCGGCGTCGGAGCCCTGCACGCTCGCGGCCGTGACCAGCACTGCGAGCAGCAGTCCGAGGGTGTCGGTGACGATGCTCCGTTTGCGGCCGACGATCTCCTTGGCCGCGTCCGTGCCCTGCCCAGCGGCCGGGACGCTCGTGGAGGTCTTCACGCTCTGCGCGTCGATCACGCACGCGGACGGCTCCGCGTGCTTGCCTTCCTTCTGCCGTAATAGCCTGCGCAGCGCGCCGGTGAGCTGGGCGAACACACCGTCCTTTTGCCACTTGGCGAAGTAGCCGTAGCAGGTCTCCCAGGGCGGGAAGTCGTGCGGCAGGTAGCGCCACTGCACCCCGGTGCGGTCCACGTACAGGATCGCCTTCATGATCTCGCGTAAATCGTGCTCGGGTCGAACGGCGCCGAGACGCACTGCGAGTCCCGCAGATGCGTCAGTCCTCCCAAGTCGAACAGGCCATGGGCCGTCAGGCCATCGCCTTGCTCAGACAGCTCGATGCCGCCTGCCCCAGCGTCGGTGACCTCACCGAAGCAACCGTGGAGTCTTTTCATGCACACCCGGGCGCCGAGATCATCACCAGCCTTCCAGGGCTCGGGACTCTCACCGGTGCCCGGTGCTCGCCGATATCGGTGACGACCGGTCCCGCTTCACCGACGCGAAGGGGCTCAAAGCCTTCGCCGGGGCCGCGCCGGTCACCCGGGCGGCCGACAGAAGCCTCGCGGCCATGGCTCGTAGGGTCAAGAATCAGTGTCTGGCGTCGGTCGGGTACGTCTGGGCTTTCGCCGGCCTGACCGCCTCACCAACCGCACTGTCGATGACGAGGGCACGGCCTTCCCACTCTCCAGAACTCCTGCGCTGAGGGCAGCCGCATGAGGTTTTTCAGTCCGGCAGGGGAAGCAGCCTGCCGCTCCAGCGCTCGTCAACGTCGTGGGGTTGCCTCAGGCGGATGTCAAAAGCGTTCTCTACCAGTGCCAGGACGCTGTGCAGAGGCGCAACGTGGCCAGGGATGAGCCCAAGGGGCCTCATGTCGTCATCAAGTCGTGCCGGGTCCTGCCCGGTCGGTTCGATCGCCTGGAGAGTGTGGAAGTCGACGATGACATCGCCGCCTACCGCGTACTTGAACCAGTGCATCGGCTTCTCGTTGTAGTGGAGCACCACGGCCTCAGTGTCCAGGGAGACGGTACTCAAGATCCTCTCATCGAGTCCGTGCAGGCCGCCCTGTTCCCATGCCCACGCCCACGAGCCGTCGATGCCGCTGGTGACGACTGGTTCTTCATCGTCGAAGAGGTCGTTGCCCAAGTCGCCCGACAGGGCTACGGCGTCGCGAAGCGCCAAGGTCTCCGGATCCACCCCCATGCGGGTGAGCAGCTCCGCAGGAGGCAGATCCCGCACGAAAGTCAGCGTGTATATGGGGAAGTCGCCCTTTCGGAACAAATCCAGTCCGCGGCCTATCCCTGTATTCGTCATGCCGTGGATGCTGCCACACACCACCGACACCCGTTACTGGCTGCGTAGGTGAGATAGGAGAGCACTTGTCGGCGGTTTCGGAGAGCGGTCGGGGTCTCTAGCCCTCTGGGATGTTGCTGAGCACTGGCAGCAGGCAGTTGCGTCGGAACCGAGGTGACGTCAAGCAACTGTTGACCGTAGGCTCTCGGCGAAAGGCAGGTGCAGTGGACATCACGGTGCAATGGATCAAGACGTCCTGGACGAAGCAATCTCGGGGCGGGGAGGCCGCTGCCCGCCGGAACGCGGTGCCGGTCGGCTTCTCATTGCCCCAGTTGCGCTCCGAGTTCGCCCACTTCGTCCAGATGTCCGAGCGTGACGGCTTCGAGCCGCGTTCGAGCCAGAAGGACCATCGCAAGGTCGGTGTCAGCCTGCGGGACGAAGGTGATCGGCTGCGAGTACTCGCTCGTGTGGAGCCGCTCTTCGGGTTGCCGCCTCGGCCGCGCAGGCCGCCGGCAGTTCGACTGCTTCCCGGACAGTGGGTCCGCTGGCAGTTGAACTACCGGTTCACCAGCGCCATGGGAATCCGCGGATGGTCGTACTGGCTCGACACATTCAACATCGCTTACGGCCCCGTCGACCGGGATGTCTTCCTGTCAGAGCCGACCGTGATCGTCGATGAGTGCGGGCCAGTTCGATAGCCAGTCGGATTGTGCTCAGACGCCTGTGCGTTCCGCTTGAACTCGGGTGGTGGCGAGACGGTAGGAGCCGGTGCCGGTCTCGATGGGTCCAGCCGGAGAACGACTCGTTGGATGCAATGGCCACGCTGTTCTTCTCCTCGCGTTCGGTCAGAAGGTCGACGCGGCCGTAGCGGGCGATGTTCTTGGTCAGCTGCTTCTCGTCGGCGGCCTCGACCAGCTCGTTGACCAGCTTGGTCGCCAGGACGTACTTGACCCGGTAGCGGCCATCGCGGCCTCGGTGCCCAGCGCGATCAGCAGGTGGGACGTGCCGGTGCCGGAATCGCCGATGCGGCAGAGCGGCAGGCCCGTCTTGCTCCATTCACATTTGGCGAGGGTGTGGACCATGGCCGCGTCGATGTTCGGGTTGGCGTCGAAGTCGAACTTGCGCAGCGACGGTCGTGAGGGAAACCGGCGGCCTTGATGCGGCGCTCGGACCGGCGGCGGGCCCGGTCGTCGCATTCGGCCAGGAGGAGTTCGGAGAGGAAGCCGAGGTGGGACATCTGCTCGCGGCCGGCGGCTTCGGCGAGCTCGGGGAACGGGGACCGGATGGTGGGAAGCCTCAGCATCCGGCAGGCCTGGTCGATCGCTGCCGTGGCGGCCTGCTCGATGAGTCCTCGCTGGGGGGGATGGACACGCGGTTCTCCTTCAGGGGGTGGGGCGGTCGCGGCGGAGCCGCAGGAGCTGGTCGTAGTGAGCGACCGACGGCAGAGGCCGTGTGTCGGGTGGCAGGCGGGCTCGGACGCAGACGGCAACGGCGCGATGCTGGTCCGGTTCCCTGCTGAGGGTTATGGGGCCTCGGCAGGGGCAGGGTCGGCGGCCGCTGCCTTGCGGGCTTCAAGAGCGACGGCGTCCGCCGTCAGCGCCCCCGTCTTGAGGGCGGCGGCGAGTCCGGTGACCAGGTGCTCGTGCGGCAGGTGCCGGCCGAGGAGAAGGACCTCGATGAGCGCGCAAGTGCCGTCCCGCTCGACGTGGGCCTTGACGGCAGCGTCCCACCACGCGTCGTGGACGGGAGTGAACCGGCCTGCGGAGCGTGCCTGATCGAGCGCGGTCGCTCCTTGCAGGGCACCGGGCTTGCGCACGAGAGCTTCCAGGTAGTGGCCCAGGTCGAGGCGGGTGCCGCCTTCGGCGATCAGCCGTTCATGTCGCCAGCGGCGCCAGCAGCGGCTGCTCGGCCGCGAAGTACTCGCCAGTCGTGCGAGGACGAGCCCGGATCCGGCGGGCTTCATCCTCCTGGTCCCATCGGTCGATCATCGCGTTGAGCTCGGCGAGTGTCGCGACCTCGGGCACTGGGACGAGGTGGTTGCGGCGGAACCAGCCGATCTGGCCCTCGACGCCGCCCTTCTCGTGGGCGCCGCGGATTCCCCGCTGGCAGTAGAGAGCTTCCAGGCTGTAGTCGGAGCGGAACACGGTCCGGCGTTCGGCCTCGACGCGATGCCGGGAGAAGCCCAGCACCTGGGCGACCGCGACCCTGAGGTTGTCGTAGCGGACCCTTCCGGTCGGCACCCCGCCCAGCACGTTGAGAGCGTGGACGTGGCCCTCGAAGAACGCCTCCTGGCCTGCCGCGGCGAAGATCCGGTGGACGGCCTTGCCCGAGTAGGACAGCCGGAACACGAACAGGTAGCAGGTCACCAGCTCGCCGGCCAGCCGCACCGTCACGTCGCCTAAGTCGCCCTCCGCTTCCGCTCGGGGCTTATGGGTCTGCGGGACGAAGGCTTCGCCACGCCTCGGCCGACCCTACAGATCGACCTTGGACTTCGGCAGCGCCCAGGCCCCCTCGTCGTGCAGAGCACAACCGTGGTCCCGAAGCAAGCATCCAGGCTCTCTCAAAACTCAGCGACCTCACTCTCCCGTAACGAGGGCGCTCTCGCCGCTGAGCTACAGGTGCCTCTCGTAACGCACCCGCAAAGCCAAGGCCCCAGCAGGGCGCGGACGAGCCCGAAGAGCGCCACGGGCGCCCCTGGCGGCGGTGTTCGCCGTCGTGCGCGGCCGCTCCGCGGGATCCCGGTCGAGTAGCCTGCCTGCCCGGGTGTCCGACCGGACATCCGGGCCGCCAGGCAGGCAAGGGAGCGGGTTACGGGAGCGAGGTCCACTTCTGGTTGTTCTGGCCGTTGCAGGTCCACAGGATGACCGGGGTGCCGTTGGCGGTGGCGGCCCCGTTGACGTCGAGGCACAGCCCGGCGTGGACGTTGCGGACGGAACCGTCGGACTGCATGGTCCACTTCTGGTTGTCCTGGCCGTTGCAGGGCCAGATGATGACCGGTGTGCCGTTGGTGGTGCCCTGGTTGGAGGCGTCCAGGCACTTGTCGCCGTAGACGCGGATCTCGCCGCCGGCCCATGTGGTCCACAGCTGGTTGGCGGCCGTGTGGCAGTCCCAGATCAGCGTCTTCGTCCCCGACGCGGTGGCGGCGCCGTCCACGTCCAGGCAGCGGCCGGACCCGTTACCGCGCAGACGTGCGGTGGTGGCGGCCAGCGGGCTGCCGCCGCTCACCTTGAACGCGGCGACACCGTGCGCGGGGACACTCGCCGAGATCTGCCCCGAGGTGGTCGACGTACCGCCGGTCCACAGGTCGGTGAGGGTGAATGGCCCACCGGTGAGGCCGGCCTGCGCGGCCGTGGCGGTGATGGTCGTGGTGCCGTTGCCCCGGTTGAACAGGCCGACCGCGACCGAGCCGTCGGACAGGGGCTTGGCGAACACCTCGGTGTCGCCGTCGTCGCGCACCCGGCGCCCGCCCGCGCCCAGCTTGTCCTGGTTCACCGCCAGCAGACGCGGGTTGCGCAGGATCGCGCTCACGTCGGCGGACATGGTCCGGATGTCGTTGCCCGCGATAAGGGGGGCCGAGAGCAGCGCCCACAGGGCGAAGTGGGAGCGGGACTCGGTCAGTGACAGACCGGGACGGCCGACGACCAGCATGTCGGGGTCGTTCCAGTGGCCCGGACCCGACTGGGCGGCCAGCGGCGCGTCGATGTCGAGGACGTTGCCGACGCCCATCGGGTAGCTGTTGGTGTTGCCGTTCTGCCAGATGTCGAGCAGGTCCTCGGTCGTCCGCCACAGGTCGGCGACCTCGCCCCAGTCGTAGGTGGCGCCGGTGATGGGGTGGAAGCTGTTGGGGTTGATGCTGTAGACGATGGGGCGGCCGGTGGCGCGCAGGGCGTCGCGCATGACGGTGAACTGCGCGACCTGATCGGCCAGGGTGCCGCTGCCGGAGCACCAGTCGTACTTGAGGTAGTCCATGCCCCAGGAGGCGAAGGTGTTGGCGTCCTGGACCTCGTGGCCCTTGCTGCCGGTGGAGCCGGGGTAGGTGCCCACGCCCTGCGCGCACGTCTTCTCGTTGGGCGCCTCGTAGATGCCGAACTTCAGGCCCTTGCTGTGGATGTAGTCCCCGAGCGCCTTCATGCCGCTGGGGAACTTGGTCGGGTTGGCCCGCAGGTTGCCCGCGCTGTCCCGCTGCGGGTCGAACCAGCAGTCGTCGACGACGACGTACTGGTAGCCCGCGTCCTTCATGCCCGAGGACACCATCGCGTCGGCGGCCTGGCGGACCTGTGTCTCGTCGACACCGCATCCGAAGCTGTTCCAGCTGTTCCAGCCCAGCGGTGGGGTGAGCGCGGGGCTGCCCGGCGCGGCCTCGGCGGTCGTGCCGGCGGAGGCGGTGACGCAGGCGGAGAGCGTCAGCGCGGCGGCTGTGAGGAGACGCAGCAGTCGCCTGTGCATGGAGGCCATGCAGGGTTCCTTCCGGGGGGGAGACAAAGACGGAAGCCGCTGGTGACCATGCCCGGTGGGCACGGTCACCAGCTTGTGGTCAGGTGTGCACGGGTCAGCGCTGCAGGGTGAGGACACCCGGCCGGTACGGCAGTTTCAGGTAGTCGGTGCCGTCCGAGCTGGGGTCCCTGCCCTGGTAGAGGAACTGCAGGTTGCAGGGGTCGATGGTCTTGGTCTGGTCGGGGTTGTTGCGGACCAGGTCACCGTGGCTGATGTCGTTGGTCCAGGTGGCACCGCTGTTGGCCTTGCCCGCGAACGGGTTGGACTCGGTGCCGGCCTGGACGGTCCACGGACCGTTCGGGCTGGAGGCGGTGAACGAGCGGAAGTAGCGCCCGTTCGCGCCCTTCGCCTCGACGATCATGAGGTACTGGTTCTGGCCCTGGACCTTGTAGACCTCCGGCGCCTCGAACAGCTTGTCCTCCGTGTCGGTCATGACCGTCGTGTACGACGAGCCGAAGCTGCTCGGGAAGTTCGCGAGCGGCATGGTCGACTTGAAAATGCTGCCCCTGTCATTGGCGAAGAACAGGTACATGTTCTGGTCGTCGGCGATCAGGGTCGGGTCGATCGGACCGCCGACGGGGAGGCTTCCGGTGAACAGCGCCTGCGGCGCGGACCAGCTGGTGGGGTCGGCGGGGTTGCTGGAGGTGCGGTAGGTGAAAGCCCAGCCCGTGTCCCAGCCGTTCGCGATCATCACCCAGATGTTCCTGGGCGCGAGGTAGAACAGCATGGGCGCAATCGGGGCCCCGCTCACCGGGGTCTGGGTGGCCGTCGCCATGTCCGACCAGTTCGTGAAGGGACGGAACCCCGTCGCGCCCCACCCGGATCCGTTCGAGGTGGTCGCGTAGACCAGGTTCTGGCCGTTGTACTTCACGGCGGTGAAGTCCTTCAACGCGACCGCCCCGTTCGCCGGCTGCGCCAGCGGACCCGTCGAGGCCCACCGGTACGTGGACGGAAGAGGGCATGAGTTGGTCCCGGACAGGCCGGTCCACTTCTGGTTGTTGGCGCCGGTGCAGTTCCAGAGCTGCACCGCCGCGCCGTTGGCCGTGGCGCCACCGCTGACGTCCAGGCACAGCCCGGACTCCACGGCGACGACCGTGCCGTCGGAGTTCACCCGCCACTGCTGGTTCGTACCGCCGTTGCAAGCCCAGATCACCGGCCGGGTACCGGCCGTGGTGGCGTGGTTCGGGACGTCCAGGCACTTGCTGCCGTAGACGGTCAGCTGGTTGCTGTCCGTCAGCGTCCACTGCTGGTTGGTCCCGCCGTTGCAGTCCCAGATCTGCACCTTCGTGCCGTCGGTCTGGTCGGCGCCCGGCACGTCGAGACACCGGCCGGAGCCGACACCCTTCAAGGTGCCGGTGGTGGCCGCCTGGGCAGTCGGACTGGCGACGAGCAGGGCCGCCAGGGAGACGAGGGCCGCGACCGCGGCGGCGAGTACCGCAGACGGGCGCCGGCGGCTGGAAGTTGGTCTGCGCATGAGGACCTCATCATTCTGAATGTTCGATATATCGAACAATGGTCGAAAGGTCGGGCAAGCGGAAGGGCGGAGGTGATCAAGTTCCGCGGCAGGCCTAGTTCGGCAAGATGCGCCATCGGTTGTCGGCGGTGCCGTCGTCCGCGTCCTGGACCGCGAACGCGCCGACGGCGGTGGAGTTGCCCGCGATGGCGAGCAGCTTGCCGCTGTTCACGTTGCGGATCTTGTAGGTCCCGTCGCCCTGGTCGAGCAGCGTCCACTTGTGGTCGGCGGTGCCGTTGTCCGACCACTGCAGAACGGTCGCGCCGTCTGCCGTGGACATGTTCGAAACACCGAGGACCTTGCCGCTGTTGGCGTTGCGGAAGCGGACCGCGCTGCCGTCGGTGATCATTTCCCAGTTGTGGTCGGCGGTGCTGTTGTCCGTCCACTGCAGAGCGCGGCCACCGTCGGCCGTGGACATGTCCTGGATGCCCAGCAGAAGACCGCTGGCCACGTTGGCCAGCCGGACGGTGTTGCCGGTGGTGTTCCAGTAGACGGTGTAGTTGAAGCCGTGCGCGTCGTGGAACGGGCCCAGGTTGACGGTGGAGCCGCCCGCGGTGGCGGTGAAGGCGAGCGAACTGCTGCTGGTCCGCTTGACCGAGGACGTGTTCAGCGTGGGGAGCGAGCTGAGAGCGGTGTCGCCGTAGTTGCCGGCCAGGACCACCGGGCCGTAGGTGAGCGCGGCGACGTTCGCGTTGTCGTTGGCCGGTCGGATGCCGAGCCGCATGGGCAGGCGGACGGTGACGGTGTCACCGGAGGTCCACGAGCGGCTCAGGGTGGCGTAGCTGCCGGGGGTGGTGGTGATGTTCTGCGCTACGCCGTTGACGCTGACGGTGGCCCCGGTGGTCCAGCCCGGGATGCGGACACGCATCGCCCAGGTTCCGCCGAAGTTGCCGGTGACCTGCAGGGTCGTGGTGTCGCTGACGGGGTACGAGATGGTCTGGGTGACCGTGATCCCGCGCTCCGACCAGTTGAGCACCGAGGGCACGAACAGGTTCACGATCAGGGTGTTGTCACTGCGGAAGTAGATCGAGTCCATCAGCCTGGTGTGCATCTCCAGGCCCGTGCCCTGGCAGCACCAGAAGGTGCCGTAGTCGGTGCTCCAGGTGCCACCGCCCCACGCCGGGCCCACACCCCGCCGGCCTCCCGGGTCGAGCGGGGTGAAGTAGGTGACGTGACCGTGCTCGTCGGCCGGGTTCTGCTGCCCGATGATCTGGTTCAGCCAGGCCCGCTCGTAGTAGTCGAACAGTGCGGCGCGGTCCGGGTCCAGCGCGAACAGTTCCCTGGTGAGGGTGAGCATGTTGATCGTGTTGCAGCTTTCGCAGGTGTCCTTGTTCAGGTAGCCGGCGATGGCGTTCGGGGCCCGGAAGTGCTCCGCCTGGCTGTTGCCGCCGATGGCGTAGGTGTGCGCGTTGACGGTGAAGTTCCAGGCGTTGGTGGCGATGTCCCGGTAGCGAGTGGTGCCGGTGGCCTTGTACTCCCGGGCGGCCCCGATCCACTTGGGTACCTGGGTGTTGGCGTGCAGTCCGCCCAGCTGGTCCTGGCCGGACGCCAGGGGATCGAACACCGCGGCGTGGTCGAACCGCTGGGCGACGGTGAGCCACCGCGCGTCGCCCGTCTGCTGGTAGAGGTCGGTCAGCACGGTGTTCATGCCGCCGAACTCGGTCTGCAGCATGGCCTGCATCTGCTGGCCGGTCAGCCGGCCGGTGCGCGCGTCGACCCATCCGGCCAGGGCGAGCAGCACGTCACGGGCCTGGGTGCTGCCGATGTGGCGCCATACGTCCAGCAGGCCGGCAAGGGTTTTGTGGATGGTGTAGTACGGCACGTTGCCGTTGCTCAGGGTCCGTTGCTCCAGAGCGGTGAAGTCGGACTCCGGGTAGCCGGAGAGGTACCCGGCGCCGAAACCGGCGGCGCTGTTGTTGGCCTGGCACTTGGCCAGCTCCGCGACCATGTACGTGGCCTTGTCCCGGCAGGTGGTGTCCCCGGTCACGGCGTACAGCTGTGCCCATGCCGTGAGGAAGTGCCCCTGGACGTGGGTGCGGAAGGGGAAGTCCGGCGCGTCCCAGCCGCCGGTCGCAGCCGCGCCGTTGGTGGACAGTTTGTGGTTGGCGCGGAAGTTGTACAGCAGCCGGTCGGCATCGATGAACCGCAGGTAGTTCTGCGTGCGGTTCTGGTTGTCCAGCCACCGGCTCGCGGTGAGCCGGACCTGGCCCAGGTCGAAGGGGTGAGCGGAGACTCCGATGTCGGTCCTCGCGGGAGGGATGGCCGCCTGGGCGGGGGACGCGCCGGTTAAGGATCCGGTGGCAGAGGCGGCTGCCGCGGCCCCGGCCATCTGCAGGAGGCGCCGTCTACTGACAGAGGAAGACATGGTGCACCTTTCGGTGGCGACTGAGCGGCTCGGCAAGGAGGCCCGACGTCCGCCGGGCGCTCCGGCCTATCGGCGCTCTCCATCGATACATGGGATGGATTAACGGATATGGATGTTGCTCGTGTCTAGCCTTGCGACACGAACTCCTGATCCCTACCGCTTGGTAGCCCCACCGGTCCCCCGGTAAACAAGCCATACATTGGATGTGAGGGCAGGCTGCCTCATCTCCCGCCGTACCAGCACCGGCTCGTTACGCCCCGACTTCAGCGGTCGGCCGTTGGCGCCGATGTACGGCACCCAGCCGGAAACCGGCTCCTCGAACGGGACCGCCACCGTGACGTACAGCCCGTTCGGCTTGCCCGAGCGGCCGTTGAAGCAGTGCTCGACATGTCCCGGGCGCCGGATCAGATCGCGCAGGTGGTCACGCAACGCAGACCCGGGATGTAGCCCGGGAAGCAGTGGTGGTACTCCGTGCGCTGCAGCAAGGACTCCGGCATGGACGCGGGTGCGCTGGACCGGGGCACCGCCCGGCTCACCCCGCTTCGGGCCGCTGCGGAGGTGGCGTGCCACGGCGGCCCTCCGGGCGTCGGCGGTTCCCCGCCGGTCAGGACGACGGTTCGCCCCTCGTACACGTACTCCTGCACGTCCCTGTCCTGGGTCACCTGCTCGTACAGGGAGTAGTAAGCCTCGCTGTGGCCGCTGTCTCCCAGGGCCTGGTGCCAGTCCTGAACGCTGAGGTACTCGGGGAAGCGCTCCGAGCGCGCCGAGAGATCGGTGAGCCGGTAGCCCGGTGATCGTCGGGGAGGCTGGAAGACCGCGGTGATGCCTTCGGCCTGATGGCCGGTCACCCACCAACCACCCGTGGCGTCACCCAGCGGCTGCATCGCTCGCCGTCGGCGAGAACCGACGTGCGCAGGGAGGCCGGGAGCCCGGGTGGGTGCGGCAGGCAGTACAGCCAGCGGCCGTCGCCGTGCTGGCGCCCAGTTACCGAGCAAGGCGGTGGAGACCGGCTCATTCCATCCGCGAGTTGCGAACGATGGCTACGACTCCGGAGGCCTGGGCATCGCATCTGCATGAGGGCGCGGACTCGGCCGACCGCGCCGGCAGGCGTTCAGGGTGGGCATGACGGTGGTGGCAACCGGGCGCTGCGGTACCGGAGTAGACGGCGGCGGTCGCGGGCGTCGGGATGTTCGGCGAGGGCGCGACCGGCGGCGGACCGGTGGCGTCGGCGTCCATGGCCCCGCTGCGACGCCGTGACGGCGGTGGCGTTGTCGGACCCGTCTGCAAGGGTGGTTGGTGTGCGGCAGGGTGCCGTCGGGCGGGGCGCGGGAGGCGACATGGGGACGGGACCGGGGGACGGCTGGGAGGGCGGCGTCGGCTGGGAGGGCTGGCTTGACCACCGGGACATCCGGCGACGGCTCGACCAGGGTGCCGATCCGGAGGCGCTGCCGTGCGGGGAACGGCCGCTGCACCGGGCCGTGGCGTTCGGCTCGCCCGAGGTCGTCGCAACGCTGGCCGGGCGCGTCGCCGACGTCGACGCGCTGCAGGACGGTACGACCGCGCTGTGGGAGGCGGTGGTCGGGCACCGGCCTCAGATCGCACGCGCCCTCGTCGCCGCGGGAGCCGACCCGTGGCGGCCGGTGCTGGCCGGCTGGTCACCGGGGCGGCTGAGCCTGGCCGGGCCGACACCGGAGCTGTTCCCGCTGCCCGAGGGCGAACGGGGGCTCAGCGAGGCGGAGTTGGCGGCGGCGCGGGAAAGCAGGCGGCGCATCGCGGCGCTGGCCGACATCGACTACTACGACGGCACGGGACTGGCCTGCGTGGCCGGCATCGACGCGCAGGAGGCCGTACGGCGCCTGGCAGCGGTGCCGCCGGACGCCGGGCTGCTCGCCGAG
This sequence comes from Streptomyces sp. NPDC023481, assembly GCF_055560195.1. Lineage (NCBI taxonomy): Bacteria > Bacillati > Actinomycetota > Actinomycetes > Kitasatosporales > Streptomycetaceae > Streptomyces > Streptomyces sp. NPDC023481. The sequence goes on along the minus strand of NZ_JBVHJE010000025.1, from coordinate 71,681 downwards.
CTGTTGGACGACCCGTATGGCGTCGACACGGACGACAGCCTGCGCATCGTCGGGGTGACGACCGTACCGGGCGGTTGCGTCGTCACCCAGCCCTGGGGTTACGGGCCGCAGATGCCGGGCGTACAGGCCCTGCTCTCCGCCGGCACCCTCTGCTACGGCATGTACGCCAACCCCAAGAGCGGCAACCAGGGCAGCCTCGTGCGCGACGGCGTCGTCGAGGGCTGGGACCTGCACCCCGGCGGCGGCCCGTACACCGGTATACCTGCCGAGGAGGTCCTCACCGCGTACCTCTACGGCTCCCACGCGATCGCCGAGTGCTGCGCCCACGCGGGCCTCTTCCCCGCCGACCCGCGGCCCTTCACCGGGCCCCCCGACCTGTGGGTGGAACTCCCCGAGCGCGACTACTGGCAGCACTGACCGGTACCCCTTCCGGGGGCGCCCCCGCATCGGGCCGGCAGGTGTGCGCAAGCCGCTGCCCGCCCGCCGTCCCGGGTGCAGCGGCCGTGCACGGATCGGGGGCGGGGCGGGCGGTGAACGGACGGGGTCCTTTGGCGTCGCTGCCGTAACCGAACCAGAGGAGTCCCATAAGTGCTGGACGTTTCCCCGCCCGCCCGCTGTCCGCCGCCGCGCTGACGGGCGCCGCGCTGTGCCTCTCGACCGGGTGCGGCGGCACCGCCGAGTCCGTACGGAGCCACGCGGCGGTGGGCCCCGGCACACCGCCGCACGCGAGACGATCCGTGTCGACGGCGACACCGTCAAGCTCGGCGCCTGGCTGGCCAAGGGGCGCCACCGGCGTCGCTCCGGCCGACGCCCCGATGCGTACGTGCGCCTGGTCACCGCCCTTTCGACGGAGACTGGACGACCGAGGACGCCATCCCAGCCGTCCTGATGTAGGCACCGCTCCGCCCGCTCACCGAGCCGAGTGTGAAACCTCGACTCGATCCCGGATGAAGTTGCCGTGGGCCAGCACTGTCGCGAGGCGGACGGATACCGCTGATGACGCTCCGTCCGTGACAGCATGGCGCATCTTGGCTGGCCGCCCCGACACTCCCGCCGCGCAGCTGCCCCCTGACGGTGACCGCTCCTGCCGTTACACGCCTTGGCCCCCACCAGGCCGGTGGACCCTGCGCGGTTCCTGCCACCCCTCCGCCGCACTCTCCCCGGAGGCCGCTTCCCACGCCCGTTCGACCCGGACGGCCGTGCAGTGGTGGACTTGATCTCCATGAGCCGTACGGAGCCGTCGCCGACCACGAGGATCTTACTGATCATTTCAGAATGAAGGCGTCGCAAGCAGATGATGTCGCAGGCGAGTTGGAGTAGTCCGAGGTGGAGGTCGGCTCGTAGCTCGCAGCGGGTCCGCAGGCGCTCGAACTGGTGGAGCCAGGCTAAGGTTCGCTCGACGACATACCGGCTCCGGGGACACGCCCCGGGCCACCGAGGCGGACTCCGGTTCCCCGGGCGAGGACCTCTCGAGGTCCGACTGCACCGCCCCCCCGACCTGAAGGTCAAGCTCGTCGCCAAAAACTCGGATATGGACAGCCAGTACTACGACCTCCAGGTCACCAACACCGGCGGGCGTCGCGGCATACGCGGGTACGCGGGCGTGTCGCTCCTGGACGGCGGCGGCAAGGAGATCGGCAAGCCCGCCACCCGTTCCAAGGACGGCGACGCGGTCGGCAACGTCGTCCTCGACAAGGGGGACAGCGCCCACGCCGTGGTCAAGACGCCGGGGAAGGGCGTCACCGGCGACTGCGCGGCCGAGCCCGCGAAGATCAAGGTGTACGCCCCGGGCAACACCAAGGCAGTCACCTCCTCCGACACGGCCGACATCCGCGTCTGCGGCGGCACCCTCACGATCGGCCCCCTCGGCACGTCCTTCCCTGGGTGACGGCATTCGCGGGCGGCGGTACCGGCCGGGGTGGTCGCGGACTGCGTCGCCCGGCCGCGGGCCGTCCCGTAAGGGGCTGCCCGCTCCGGTGCCCGCGGTGCCGGCCTTCACATCTGTCCACACGGCTGCCCACCCGCCTGCCCCACACCGCTGCCCGCCCGGCCCTGTCGCGGCGGACCTGGGGCTGACGGGCAGGAGCAGCGGCCACCGCTGTCCGTTCGGGGCCGGCGCGCCGGGAAACCGCTCCCCTCCTCGTCGTCCCCCTGACCGAAACCCCCGCTCCGCCGGGGGCCGAGCCGGGGCCCGCTCGCCCCCGGGCGGTGGGCATCATCCACCTCCGGCAGTCACCGGCACCCGCTCCTATGTGCAGGCAAGACTGTACAGTTCACCCTGTACGAATTACGGTAGGTGGTATGCCCACCGATTCCGTCGCGAGCGGCACCCCCGCTCCCCCGCCGCCCCGCCCCTCGCCCGCCGCCGTCCAGGCATCCCGCGAGGTCAGGGTCGTCGTCAGCCGCCTGCGCCGCCGCATCCTCAAGGTCTCCGAGTCCGAGGACCTCACACTCGGGCAGTCCACCGCGCTCGCCCGCCTCGCCCGCGAGACCGAGACGCCCGCGACGGCGGCCGGGGTCACGACCAGTGTGCTCGCCGCCACCGAAGGCGTCCGGCACCAGTCGATGACCGCGACCGTCGCCGCGCTCGCCGCGCGCGGCCTCGTCGTCCGCACCCCGGACCCCGAGGACGGCCGCCGGCTGCTGATCACCCTCACGCCCGAGGGCCGCCGCCGTGTCCACGAGGGCCGCCAGGCCCGTGCCGAATGGCTCGCGACGCGGCTCCAGGAGGAGTGCACGGAGGAGGAGCTTCAGGCGGTCATCGCCGCCATGTCCGTACTGGAGCGGCTGACGCATGACTGAGCCCGCCGCGGTCGCCGGGACGAGCGACAAGAATCCCCAGGCCCAACAGCCTCGATTCAACCGGCGGTTGTTGCCGCCGATGATGCTCGGCTCGGTCCTCAACCCGATCAACTCGACGATCATCTCGGTCGCGCTCATCCCCATCGGTGACGCGCTCGGCGCGCCCCCGTCGAAGACCGCGTGGCTCGTCTCGGCGCTCTACCTCGCGACCTCGCTCGGGCAGCCCGTCGTCGGACGGCTCATCGACATCTTCGGGCCGCGCAGGCTCTTCCTCATCAGTACGGGCATCATCGGCCTCGCCGGCGTCCTCGGCACCCTGGCGCCCGACCTCGGCGTCCTCGTCGCGGCCCGCGTCCTCCTCGGTTTCGGCACGTGCGGCGGCTATCCGGCCGCGATGGCGCTCGTACGGAGCGAGGCGAAGCGGACCGGGCGCGACAGCCCCGGTGGCGTGCTCACCGCGCTCGCCGTCGCCAACCAGACCATCGCCGTCATCGGCCCTCTCCTCGGCGGCCTCCTCATCGCGGTGGGCGGCTGGCGCGCGACGTTCGCGCTGAACATCCCGCTCGCCGTCGCGGCGGTGCTGCTCGGCTGGTGGCGACTGCCCAAGTCGGCCGGTACGGGCGAGAGTCCGCAGCGCGGCCGGGTAGCCGCCCAGCTCGACCTGCCCGGCATGGCGCTCTTCGCGGTCACCCTCACCTCGCTGCTGCTGTTCCTCATGAACCTGCACCTGCGGGACTGGTACCTGCTCGTCATCACGCTCCTCGCCGGAAGCGCCTTCGCGCTCCGGGAGCTGCGCGCCGCCACGCCCTTCATCGACCTCCGCGTGCTCGGCGGCAACACGCCGCTGCTCGCGACGTACGGGCGCGCCCTCGTCGCGTACGTCGTCGCGTACGCCTTCCTCTACGGCTTCAGCCAGTGGGCCGAGGAGGGGTACGGGCTCTCGCCGTTCCGCGCCGGGCTCGTGCAGATCCCCATGTTCCTTCTCGCCATCGGCGTCTCGATCTGGTCCGGGCGCCGGAAGGGCGTACGGAGCAAGCTCCTCGTCGGCGCGCTCGGGCAGATCGCCGCGTGCCTGATTCTGCTCACGCTCTCCGGCTCCAGCCCGCTGTGGGGCCTGCTCCTCGTCGCCCTGGTGTTCGGCGTCCCGCAGGGGCTCAACAACCTCGCCCTCCAGAACTCCGTCTACTTCCAGGCCGATCCGGAGCGCACCGCCTCCTCCGCCGGGCTCCTGCGCACCTTCGCCTACCTCGGCTCGATGGTCGCCTCGTCCGCGAGCGCCGCCTCGTTCGGGGAGCGCGCCGACACGGGCGGCATGCACGAACTGTCGTGGATCATGCTCGGCGCCGGTGCGGTGTTCCTCGTCATGACCCTCTTCGACCGCTCCCTCGGCCGGATCGGCACGCCGGACTGACTCCCCTCCCACCCGGATTTCCCGCAAGGAAAGGCACCCTCGTGTCCCGCACCGCCCTGCTCCTCATGGACGGCCGCGCAACATCCAGCGCAACAGACAGGCGCAGGGCACAGGGCCGTGGCCACGCGGTACGACAAGGTCTCGGTCCGCTACGAGGCGACCGTCCTCGTAGCAGCCGTCAACGAGTGGCTGTGACCAGCACATTCGATGCTGCCGTCAGTAGCGGTCCAGGCGGTGGGCGTACGGGGTCGGCAGGGAGGGAGTGCCTCCTCCGGGAAACCAAGCTGCGCAAAGGTCGCGGTACTGGTCGGGCATCGCCGTGTTCGCCGCTTCGGCGTCACCGGTCGACCAGTGGCCGAGAAGCAGCCGGACGAGCGCCGTGTCGTCGGGGATCAGATCGCCGCGCCGCAGTGCGGCGAGCGCCGTGTCGTAACCCTGGTCCGGCCGCTGTCCGGCGGCCCGGCGGCGCAGCTCGGGCTCCAGCTTGCGCACCAGCGCCGACCGGTTGAGAACTGCCGCCATCATCCCGCCGCTGGGCCGAAACCCGCGCTGCTCGGTGCAGCCCATGTGGCGTGCTACGCGGCCCACCAGGCTGTCGGCCGGCTCCCGGACCGTGAACTCGCTCAAGCGCCTCTGCCAGCACAGCCGGGCGAGGGCCGCGAGCAGCAGGGCCGCCGCAGCCGCGTCCTCGGCTACCAGCTCGTCCACGACCACCGACCCCACGGGGTCACCGAAGGCCCGGCCCTCCAGCACGGCATAGCCGGCGAGGGCGTCGCGCGTGCGCAGGACCAGGGTCTGTGACCCAGGCGTCCAGGTGGTCTGGGGAACGAGCCGGTTCCAGCCGACGTGCCGTTCATGAGTCCAGGGCCGCTGAGCGTGAGCGGTGTTGTACAGACGGACCATCGCCGGCAGATCCGCCGCCGAGCCGCTGCGGACACCCGGCACGGCAGCCCCCGGATCGTACCCGGTCCTGCGTTCGACGTTGCGCACGGGGACGACCAGGGCCCCTTCTGCCACAGCGCCGACAAAGCCGAACTTCTCGTACACTTCCTCGACACCGTCGGACACGAACGCGACGTCCACCCGCTGCGCCATGCCGACCAGCGCCCGGCGCAGGAGTCGGCTCATATGTCCCCGCCGCCGGAACTCGGGCTCGGTCTCCACGCCACCGATGCCCTCCGCGGCGACGGACACCGCGCCGAAGCGGACGCGGAAGGAGACCGCCTCGAGTTCGGCGACCGGTGCGCCTGCCTCGGTGCGCAACCGGCAGTAACGCGTCCGCAGACTGCGTACATCCTGGTCCGCGACCTCGGTGTAGCGAACGGCTGGCTCCTGTTCCGACACGGGTGTTCCTCGGCCCTCCTTGTCGCACGCCATCGAGTGGCGCCGCGTTGTTCGCCGCGGAGCCCAACGAGACCTTTACCTGCCCGCCGCCACTGAAACCTGCTCCAGGCCCTGCTCGGCTGGGCTCACCCGCAGCCCGGCGCACAACTGGACGCTGTGCGAACACCCCCCCAACCGGAGCCTGACACCGCGCCCAAGCACCCACTCGGGACCCCTCAGTCGGGGCATGGGCCGCCCGGTACCCCCTCGGGGGCGTTCGAGAAGTCCGGGCGCCCCGTAGCCATGACCACCCGCACCCGCGCCATCGCCCGGGCCGCCGCCTCGTTGACCTCTTCGGCCGTCCTGCCGCGCAGGAGGATGTGGCCCAGGCGCTGGAGGTTGTCGTGGGGGGCGGTCAGGGTGTCGCCGGGAGCCGCGGTGACGGTGACGTCCTGGACGTGGCCGCCGCGGGGTGGGACGTCGATGCTGCCCAGGGTGCCGGCGTGTGGTGCGAGCAGGAAGCGGACGGCGGCGGCGCGGTCGTGGTGGCCGGTGAGGTCGGGACGGATGCCGAGGGCTGTCTCGACGCAGGCTCGGGCCTGGTCGACGCCGGTGGCTTCGGTGACCAGGCGCATGATGCCGTCGCCGGGTGGACGGGCGCCGACCTCGATGACGTGGGGCCGGCCGTGGGGGGTGACCTTGATCTCGGTGTGGGCCGGGCCGTCGCGCAGGCCGAGGGCGGTGACCGCGCGGCTCGTGGTGTCCAGGAGAGCCTCGCGGACGGCCGTGGGGAGGGTGGCGGGGACGGTGTGGCCGGTCTCGGCGCGGTCGGCGCCGCCGGTGGTGAACTTCTCGGTGACGGCGAGGTGGTGGACCTCACCGCCGACGACGACGGTCTCGACGCTGAACTCGTCTCCCTCGATGTACTCCTGGGCGAGCAGCGTGGTGTCGAGGGCGATGCCGTGCGGGAGTTTGTGCGTCTCGGCTCCGGCCCGGCGGACGGCGGCCGGCAGGGCGGCGGGGTCGGACACGACGCTGACGCCGATCGAGGCGGCGTTCTCGGCCGGTTTGACCACGAGCGGGTAGGTGAGCCCGGCTTCCCGGGCGAGACGGGCGAGGGTGGCGGGCTCGCGGGCGGCGACGGTCCGTGGGGCGGGGATGCCGTGGGCGGTGAAGATCTCGGACATCAGGCGCTTGTCCCGGCAGGCCGCTGCCCGTGCGGGATCGTGACCGGGCAGGCCCAGACCGGCCGCGAGGTGGGCGGCGAGCGGGGTGAGGAACTCCCAGCAGGCGACGACGCCGTCGATCCCGGTACGGCGGCAGAAGGCGGTGAGGTGGTCGAGAGTCGCGGTCGGGTCCGTGAAGTCGGGGCAGATCGTGCCGGCGATCAGTCGCTTGAGTTCGGGCGGGTATCCCGCGTACATGTGCGGGTGGGTGACGACGTACGTCTCGGCTCCGAGCGCTGCGGCGGCCCGCAGCAGGGGCTCACCGGCGGAGACACCGGCCTCCAGCACGAGGAGCCGGGGAGCGCGCGCGTTCTCGGTGATGGGCAGGTCGGTTCCGGGTGCCATGCTCGGTTCCTTCGGTAGCGGGTGTCGCGTCAGGGCTTACGTGGTGCGAGCCGGGGTGAGCGGGCGGTCGCGCTCCCGGGAAGCGGGGCCCGGCAGCCGCTCACCCCGCCTGCGCGGTCGCCGGTTCCTTCGTGCCGGCCTCCGTGCGGGCCCGGATGGACGGTGCGAGTGCCAGTTGTCCCAAGGCGGCGAGCAGGCACAGGCCCGCGCAGGAGAGCCAGAGCACCGGGGCGCCGCCGGCGAGCAGCCGGGTGCCGACGAGGGGCGCGAGGAGGAAGCCGGTGCCCCAGGCCATGCCGAGCAGGCCGTTGTAACGGCCGCGCAGGTCGGGCGGGGCGAGGTCGGCGACGATCGCCGCGGTGACACCGAAGACGAGGACCTCGCCGACGCTCCACACCGCCACGGCGAGCCCGTACACCATGAGGTGGGAGCCGGTGGCGACGAGTGCGTTGCCCGCGGCGGCGAGGACGAATCCGGCGGCGAGCACCCGGCTCTTGTCGAGGGCGGCCAGGCGATGGCCGATGAGGGGCTGGACGAGGATGACGACGACGCCGTTGACGCCCATGATCGCCCCGTACGCGCTGCCGTCCAGGCCGTGGCCGGCCATGGCGAGGGGGAGGGTGGCGAAGGCCTGTTGGAAGACGGTGGCGTAGATGACGACGACACCGGCGAAGGCGAGCATGACGCGGTCGGCGACGACGGTGCCGTAGCTGCCCGTGACGTGGCCCGGGGACGCGGGACGGGTCTCGGGGACGGCGAACCACACCAGGAGGCCGAAGACGGCGCAGGCGGTGGCGTCCACCCAGAACAGGAGGTGGAAACCGTGGGAGGCGAGGCGGCCGCCCAGGACCATGGCGGCGGAGAAGCCGAGGTTGACCGACCACAGAAGCAGGCCGAAGGCCCGGGTGCGGTCGGCGGCGGGGACGGCGTCGGCGACCAGGGCCTGGACTGCGGGGCGGTAGAGGTCGACGGTGACGCCGATGGCGAGACCGGCCGCGATGATGGCGGGCAGGGTCCGGGCCTGGCCGAGGAGCAGGAGCGCGGCGGCGTTCGCGAGCATGCCGCCGGTGAGGGCGGCGCGGCGGCCCAGGCGGTCGGTGAGGAGGCCGCCGACGGGCTGGGAGACGACGGAGCCGACGCCGACGACGGTGAGGACGAGCCCGACGGTGGTGAGGGGGACGTCGCGCGTCTGGGTGAGGTAGAGGCTCAGGAACGGGCTGACCATGGCGCCGAGTCGGTTGACGAGGGTGCCCGACCACAGGACCCAGAAGGGACCGGGCAGCCCGCCGACGCGGACACGGACCAGGGTCCGCAACCGGGCCCGGCGGAGGGTGGCGGTGTCGGGCATGGGTCTCCTCGGTGACGACGGGGCCCGTGCGGGGGACGGGCTCGGCGGATGCGCCGGAGTCAGTGCGTGGCAATGAGCAGGGCCCGGTCGACCTTGCCGTTGGGCGTGGTGGGCAGGGCGTCCAGGAGGCGGATCTCGACCGGGACCATGTAGGCGGGCAGGGCGCGTCCGCAGAACTCCCGCAGGGCACCGGAGATGTCGTCGGGCTGGGGCGCGGTGCCGTCGGCGGCCCGGGCGGGGGTGGCGTCCGGGGACAGGACCACGAAAGCGGCGAGCTGGGATCCTCCGCCGGGCAGCGGAAGTGGCACGGCGGTCGCGGCGGTGGCGCCGGGGTACTGCAGGAGTCGGCGTTCGACCTCGCCGAGTTCGACGCGATTGCCGTTGATCTGTACCTGGGAGTCGCTGCGGCCCAGGAAGTAGTACTCGCCCCGCGCGCCCCGTACCGCCAGATCGCCGGTGCGCAGCACGGTCTGTCCGGACTCGGGGCACAGCGGGTCGGGGACGAGGGCGGCGCGGGTGGCCTCGGGATCGTCCCAGTAGCCGGTGAACAGGGCAGGGCTGCGCAGGTACATCTCGCCGGGGATGCCGGGACCGTCGACGACGCGGCCGGCCTCGTCGACGAGGAGGAGTTCGGCCCCCGCGTGGGCGCGGCCGATCGACAGGCGCTCCAGGTCCGCCGGGATCGGGTCGGGGACGTCCTCGAAGGAACAGGCCATCGACTCGGTGGCGCCATAGCAGTTGACGATCCGCAGTCCGGGACGCAGTTCGCGCAGTCGGCGCAGTTCCGGCAGGGGGAACTCCTCGCCGCAGAAGAGGACGGAACGCAAGGTGTCGAGGGCGGCGAGGCGGTCGGGTTCGTGGCGCAGGGCCTGGCGCCAGATCGAGGGGACACCGTTGACGTGGGTGGCGGCGGTGTCCGCGAGGGCGCGCAGGAAGTGCCGGGGCCAGCGCACGAGGCGCTGTGGTACGGGGACGACGGCGGCGCCGCTGGCCAGGGCGAGGCCGATGTTGAGGAGGGAGAAGTCGAAGTGCAGGGGGGATGTGGAGGCGACGCGGTCGCCGGGGGTGGCGATGCGGTGTGCCAGCATGCCGCGGTAGAAGGCCGTGACGGAGCGGTGGCTCATGACAACGCCCTTGGGGCGGCCGGTGGTTCCCGAGGTGAAGACGATGTAGGCCGGGTCGGTCACGCTCGGCGTGTGGCGCCGGGGGCGAGCGGGCTCCGGGGGCTGTTCGACGGTGAGCGTGCCGTTGTCGAAGCGTGCGGTGCCCAGGCCGTCCGGCAGGCCGGCGCGGGTGCCGGCGCCGGCTTGGAGGTGCAGGGCCGGGCGGGCGGCGTCGATCAGGCCGCGCAGGCGTTCCTGTGGCGTCTCCGGGCTGACCGGGACGAAGGTCAGGCCGGCGCGGGAGCAGGCCAGAAGCACGGCGACGGCCTGTGCCCCGGCTTCGGCCTCCAGCAGGACGCGGGCGCCGGGCTCCAGGGCCAGGGACATGAGCCGGCGGGCGTAGGCGTCCACGGTGTCCCGGAGTTCGGCGTACGTGGTGACGGTGACGGCGCCGGAGCCGGTGGGCTCCACGACGGCTGGATCGTGCGGGGTGTGCCGTCGGGGGTCGAGCAGCAGGTCGTGGAGGAATTCCCCGGTGGCCTCCGGGCGGGCGGCCTGCTCGTCGTACACGGTCACGAGGTCCTTCCGGCGGGGTGGCGCGGCAGCCGAGCACCACCGAACACGAATGTTTCCGTATCACGGAAATACGTTTCCACTTTGACAGTCAAGAACACTCTCACAACCGGCCGCCACTGGCCACCTCCATCGCCGCAACACCGTCGACGACCCTCCGTAATCCGCCTGGACACACCTCAACCCCCTGTGGCAGCTTGTGCTCTGTGCGGAAAATTGATTCCACATAGCGGAAATATCAGAGAACGGAGTGCGGATGATCGCGACGGAACCTCTCTCGCTGGGCCAGCTCTCCGTCTGGCATGACATCCGGGACCTCCCGCCGGCCCGCCGGCACGAGCCGAACAACGCCGCGGTGTGGGCCCTGCCGCCAGGGGCGACGGCCTCCGAGGTGGCGGCGGCGCTCACCGTCCTCGCCTGTCGCCACCCTTCGCTGCGCACCCGTTACGACCTGCGCGACCCGTACGACCCGCGCCAGTGGGTCGAACCACCTGCCGCCGAGCTCGCACATCTCCCGGTGACCACCGCCGCGGACCACGGCGGCGCCGCCCTCGAACTGGCGCGCCAACCCTTCGACCTCGGCCGCGAACAAGCCTGGCGAGCCCAACTGGCCACAGGGCCGGACGGCATGGCGCACCTGCTCTTCGTCAAGCACCACATCGTGGCCGACGCCTGGGCGCAGGAGCTCCTGCGCCGAGAACTCCTCGCCGAGCTGGCCGGTCCCGGCTCGGCGCATCCGGTGGCCGAGCGGCCGGGTCCCGTGCACCTCGCGCGCGAGCAGTACGCCCCGGACGGGCTGCGACGTCGGCGAGCCGCTCTCGACCACTGGGCCAAGCTCCTGGCGCGGGCCCCGCATGCCCAGCTGCCGGAGACCGGTGAGAACTCCGGTGAAGTCGTCCAGGCGACCTTGCGTTCGACCGAAGCCCTCGCCGCCGCCCGAACGGTGGCCGAGCGGGCACGGGCATCGGTGGCGAGCGCCGTCCTCGCGGCCTGGACCGCGGCCGTCGCCCGGCGGTGCGGGACCACCTCGGCACTGGTCCAGCTGATGAGCGCCAACCGGTTCGCCGGGAGGTGGAAGGATCTGGTCTCCTCGATGAACCAGTGGGTGCCGGCCCTCGTCGAACACACCGACACCGATCCGGTGGATCTCGCCCGACGGGTCCACTGGAACAGTCTCGCGGCTGCCCGGCACGGCATGCACGACGTCGACGAGGTGGCCGCCCTGCGTGCCGGGATGCCCGAAGCCCCCAGTCCGATCTGCGCGTTCAACCACGTCACCCTGCCCCCGGGCGAGGACCGGGACGTGGCCGGTGGCGGCCACGCCAAGGCCACGGTCGACCGTGAGACGCCGTTCACCACCCTCGGACCGCGCTGCTACGCACGCTCGACGGACAGCGGCAGCACCCTGTCGGTGCGCCTGACCGCCACCGGCATCGGGCACGAGGGGTGCGCCGGCCTCCTGTGGGAGTTGCACGACACGCTGCTGGCCGCGGCACGACGGCCCGGACGCTGACTCCCGGCCCCCACACGTCCGGCGGACCCGCCCGCCCCGACCGTCCAGCGAACGTACGCCCGCGCCAAGGAGATCCCGTGTCCGATCACGTCATCGTCATCCACCGCTGGACCGACCGGTACGCCGACTACGCCGCCTACCTCGACCACACCGAACACCGCGTCAGCTACATCACCACCGAACGCGCCGCGGACCACCTCCCGACCGGACTGGCGTCCGCCGTAAGGCTGGTGGACAGCACGGAGGACGAGAAGGCGGTACGCGAAGCGGTGGGCTCCCTGGTCGAGCGCATCGGTGTGCCGACACGGATCGTGGCGCTCCAGGAGACCGACCTGGACCTGGCCGCCGCCCTGCGCGACGAGTTCGCCGTGCCCGGCCCGGGAGTCGAGGAGCTGCGGCCGGTCCGCGACAAACTCCTGATGGCGCGGCGGCTGACCCGCGCCGGCATAGCGGCGCCGCCCACCGCCGAGGCGCCCCACCACGCCGCCGTGCACGCCTTCGCCGCGGTTCACGGCTGGCCGGTCCTGGTCAAACCCCGGCGCGGCACGGCGAGTTCGCACGTCACCAGGATCGACACGCCGGACCAGCTCGGCGCCTACACCTTCCCCACCGGCACCGACATGATCGTCCAGCCCTGGCTGCCGCACGAGATCCTGCACGTGGACGGCGTCCACACCGGACAGCGACTGGGGGTCTGGCGGGCCTCGCGTTACCTGAACACCTGCCTGGACTTCACCACCGGCCACGCCCTCGGCTCGGTCGAACTGGACGACGCCGCCCTCCTCCAGCGCGTCGGCGCCCTGACCGAGGAGGCCGTCGCCGCTCTCCTGCCGCACGCCACCGTCTTCCACCTCGAACTGTTCCTCAGCGACACCGGGGAGCTCACCGTCCTGGAACTGGGGGCCCGGCCCGGCGGCGCCGAGGTCCCGTTCGTCTGGCGCGAGGTGCACGGGGTCGATCTGATGGCCGCCGCCTTCGCCCACCAGACCGGCACACCCGACCCCACCCCGGCCGCGCTGCCCGCGGACGGCCGGGTGGGCGGCTGGCTGCTGGTGCCGCCGTCGGCGCCCCAGCCCTGCCGGGTCACCTCCGTCGACGTGCCGGACTCCGGTGCCTACGCCCACCGGGCACCGGAGGTGGGCCGGTCCATGGACCGGAGCGGCTACGAGCACGCCGGTGTCCGTTTCCGCTTCTCCGGCGCCGATTCCGCGGAGGTCGAGGCCGCCGTGCTGCGCACCGCGCGACAGACGGTCCTGGTGTGCGAGCCGGTGGACGCCGCGGCACCTCCCCGGCTCGTCCTGGTCGGCTGCGGCAATCCGCCGTACCGCGCGTACGCCCTCCAGGCGCTGGCCGCGGCGACGGAGACGGCACTGGTCCAACCACACGAACCCGACTGGCAACGCGCACACGTCGGCGACCGGTTCCTCGCCGCCGACACGTCGGGCGCCGACGCCACCACCGCCGCCGTCGCCGGTCTCCTGACCGGCCGCCCCGGCCCGGGCGCCGTCCTCACCTGGGACGAGACCTTGCTGGAGACGACCGCCGAGGTTGCCCGGCGCCTGGACCTGCCGCACCTCACCCCCCAGGCGGTGGGCGCGTGCCGTGACAAGCTCACCACCCGCCGCATCCTGTCCGCCGCCGGTGTGCCCTCCGCTCGCTTCCGCCACACCCACGACCGCGCCGCGGCCCGCCTGGCCGCCGAGGAACTCGGTCTGCCCGTCGTCGTCAAGCCCCGGGGTCTGGCCGGATCCGTGGGCGTCACCCTGGCCGGCACCCCCGAAGAGGTGGAACGCGCCTGGGAGCGGGCCACCACCTCGTCGTTCCCCGGCATCGACCCCCTCGCCGGGGCCATCGTGGAGGAGTACCTCACCGGCCCCGAGATCAGCGTGGACTGTGTCGTCGAACAGGGCGCCGTCCGCGTCGTCAACGTGGCCCGCAAGCGCCTCGGTTTCGCCCCGTCGTTCGAGGAGGTGGGGCACCTCGTCGCTCCCTGGCGCCACGAGCCGTGGGCCCTGGACGTGGAGACCGTCGTCACCGCCGCGCACACCGCCCTGGCACTGCGCACCGGGGTCACCCACACCGAGGTGCGTCTGACCCCTGCCGGACCCCGCGTCGTCGAGGTCAACGGCCGTCTGGGCGGCGACTTCATCCCCCTGCTCGGACAACTGGCCACCGGTGTCGACCAGGTCGCCGCGGCGGCCGCCCTGGCACTGGGCCGCGCCCCGGCCCTCACCCCTGGCCGGGACCGCTGCGCCGAGGTCCGCTTCCTCTACCCCGGGCACGACGCCGTCGTCCGCTCCCTGGACGTGCGCGGCGCCGCCGCCTGCCCCGGCATCGCCGACGCCGTCGCCCTCGCCGGGCCCGGAACCGTCCTGCGGTTGCCCCCGCACGGCATAGTGCCCCGCCTCGCCGCCCTGATCGCGGTCGGTGACACCCCCGAGGACTGTGCCGCGGCACTGGAGCGGGCCCGGCACGAGGTGCGCTACGCCCTCGATCGGCTCGAGTCCTGACCTCACCCCGTCTGAGAAGAAAGAGAGCGCCGTATGTGGATCCTGGGCGTCAACGCGCCGCCGGCCGGCCATCACGACACCGCCGCCTGTCTCGTCGACGGCGAGGGCCGGGTCGTCGCCTTCTGCGAGGAGGAGCGGCGCAACCGTCGCCGTCACTCCCTGTACCGCAAGCCGCTGGGCGCCGCCCGCTTCTGCCTCGAGCAGGCGGGCATCACCGCCGCCGACATCGACGTGGTCGCCGTCGGCTGGGACGACGAGCAGCTGTATCCCGGCCGGTTCGCCGACGACGCCTCCTTCCTCGCCTACGCCGTCGGCCTGGACTTCGGCGACCGGCTCCCCGAGGTGGTGCGGATCGGCCACCACCAGGCGCACGCCGCTTCCTCGTTCTACGCCTCCCCGTTCAGGAAGGCCGGGGTCCTGGTCGTCGACGGGCACGGGGAGAACGAGTCCTCCAGCATCTGGACGTACGAGGACGGCCGCGCACCGCGGCTGGAACGCAGCTGGGGGCGGACCGCCTCCCTGGGGTACGCGTACGACGCCGCCTCCACGTGGCTCGGCTTCTCCTTCCTCAACGCCGGCAAGACCATGGGCCTGGCCGCCTACGGACGCGCCGGCGGTCTCACCCCCGAACCCCTCGTCTCCTTCGACGGTGACGACTTCCGACTGGTCCTGGACCCCCTGCCCGAACGGGCGGGCCGAGCCGACTCCGAGGAGATCAAGGAGCGGTACGAGAAGGTCGTCGCCCGCTGGCGGGCTCTGTACAGCCGGATCGCCGGCGCCGACGGACCCGGCGTGCCCGAGGAGCGCCTCGCCGACGACTCCCGCGCGGTGCTGGTCGCCTACACCGCACAGCGCCTGGTGGAGGAGACCGTCACCCATCTCGCCTCCCAGGCCCGCAAGGCCGCCGGCGTCGAGGACCTGTGCCTGAGCGGCGGCGTCGCCCTCAACTGCTCCACCAACGGCACCCTGCCCGGCCCCCTCTACGTGCCCCCGGTCCCGCACGACGCCGGCGTGGCCCTGGGTGCCGCCTGGAGCGTGCGCCCGCCCGGCCCCCGCACCGAACCGCTCACCCCCTACCTGGGCGTCGATGTCCTCACCGGCGGTGGGCCCCTGGACGACACCGGGGACCTGGTGCGTACCGCGCTCGACACCGACGAGCTGACCGGCCTGCTCCTGGCGGGGCGGATCGGCGCGGTCGCCCAAGGCCGTGCCGAGGTGGGGCCGCGAGCCCTGTGCCGACGCTCCATCGTCGCCGTGCCCGACACCGCGGACGTCAACACCCGGGTCAACGCGGTGAAGAACCGGGAGCAGTGGCGGCCCTTCGCCGGGGTGACCCGCGCCGAGTACGGGGCCCTGTTGTGGGAGCAGCAGGAACATCTCAGCCGCTACATGCTCGGCGCCGCACGCGTCACCGACCTGGGCCGTCGGGTCGCTCCCGGCGTCGTCCATGTCGACGGCACCACCCGCCCGCAGGTCCTGCTCGGCGACGAGGCCCCGGCCGTCGGCGCGGTCCTGGACGCCCTCGCCGCCCAGGGAGCGCCCCCGGTGCTGCTCAACACCTCCTTCAACGACAAGGGCGAACCGGTCGTCGACACCGCCGCCGACGCGCTGGCCGCGTTCCGCTCCATGGACCTCGACTTCCTGGTCCTCGGCGACGAGCTGTACCGCAAGAAGGCCTCGGCGGGAGGGGGTCGCTGATGGCGGCCGGCCCGACGGCCCCCGAGCGGTTCCGTGCCTACGGGCCGCGCCAGCTCGACGACATCGCCGCCCGTCACCACCTGCCCGGCGAGATCCGCGAGACCGTACGCCGCATCTCCCTCGTCCTGCCGTTCCGGGTCAACGAGTACGTCCTGAACGAGCTCATCGACTGGGACCGCGTACCCGACGACCCGATGTTCCAGCTCACCTTCCCCCAGCGCGGCATGCTCCCCCTCGCCGACGAGGAGCTCCTGGGCAAACTGTCCGCCGACCCCGGTGACAAGCTCCTGCTGCGCGAGGCGGTCGCGGACATCCGCGCCGGCCTCAACCCCCACCCGTCGGGCCAGCAGCGGTACAACGTGCCGCACCTGAACGGCGTCGAAGTGCCCGGCCTGCAGCACAAGTACGACGAGACGGTCCTGTACTTCCCCGCCCACGGGCAGACCTGCCACGCGTACTGCACCTACTGCTTCCGCTGGGCCCAGTTCATCGGCGACGCCGACCTGCGCTTCGCCGTCCCGGACCCCGGCGGTCTGCTCGCCTACCTCGGTGCACACCCCGAGGTCAGCGACGTCCTGGTCACCGGCGGCGACCCGATGGTGATGACCACCGAGCGGCTGCGCCGCCACCTGACGCCGCTCCTGGCCGTGGAGTCGGTCGACACCATCCGGATCGGCACCAAGTCGGTGGCCTACTGGCCACAACGCTTCACCACGGACACCGACGCCGACGATGTGCTGCGCCTGTTCGAGGAGGTGGTGGCCGCCGGCAAACAGCTCGCGGTGATGGCCCACTTCAGCCATCCCCGCGAACTGGAGACCTCCCTGGCCCGGCGGGCCCTGGCCCGCATCCGTGCCACCGGTGCCGTCGTCTACTGCCAGGCGCCCCTGATCGCCCACGTCAACGACGCCGCGGAAACCTGGGCCGCACTGTGGCGGGCCGAGCTGGCGGCCGGCGCGGTGCCGTACTACCTGTTCGTGGAGCGGGACACCGGCCCGCACGCGTACTTCAAGGTGCCGCTGGCCCGCGCGGCGGACATCTTCCGGACCGCCTACCGGGCCCTTCCCGGCCTGGCCCGCACCGTGCGCGGCCCGGTCATGTCGGCCACGCCCGGCAAGGTCGTCGTCGACGGCGTCGAGGAGACCCCCCAGGGCTCCTTCTTCCGGCTGCGGATGCTCCAGGCCCGCGACCCCGCACTGGTCGGCCGCCCCTTCAGGGCCCGCTTCTCGTCCGAGGCCGCCTGGCTGGAGGAGCTGGAACTGGATCCGGCGACCCCGGCCGACATCGCCGCCGCCGTCCGCGGCGACACGCTCGCCGAAAGGAGTCCGGCATGACCACCGCCGCGCCACCGCCCCCCTCCGCGAACCTCGCCCTGAACCAACTCGTCGCCGAGCGCCGGGCCGCGGGCGAGACGCTGGTGCACCTGGCGTTCGGGGAGGCACGGCTGCCCCTGCTGCCGCAGCTCGCCGAACAGCTGGCGAAGGGCGCGGCCCGCGCCGCCTACGGTCCGGTCGCGGGCGGCGCGGGCGTCCGGGCGGCGGTCGCCGGGTACTTCGCCCGGCGCGGCCTGCCCACGGACCCCGGCCAGATCGTGGTCGCTCCCGGCAGCAAGCCCCTGCTGATGGCACTGCAGCTCGCCGTCCCCGGCGATGTGCTGCTTCCCCGGCCCGCCTGGAACACCTACGCCCCGCAGGCCGCCTACGCGGGCAAGCGGACGATCGGCGTACCCGTGCCCGACGAGTGCGGCGGCGTGCCCGACCCCGCCGCACTGCGCACCGCGATCACCCGTGCTCGCTCCGCCGGCCGCGACCCGCGCCTGCTCGTCGTCACCCTGCCGGACAACCCCACCGGCACCCTGGCGCCGGCCGCCCTCGTCCGTGAGGTGTGCGACCTCGCACGGGCCGAGGACCTGGTGATCGTCTCCGACGAGATCTACCGGGACGTGGTCCACGACCCCTCCGCGACCGGGTTCCTCAGCCCCGCCGAGGTCGCCCCCGAACGCACCGTCGTCACCACCGGCCTGTCCAAGAGCCTCGGCCTGGGCGGCTGGCGGATCGGCGCGGCCCGCTTCCCCGCCGGAACGACGGGCCGGCGCCTGCGGGACGGGGTCCTCGCCGCCGCCAGCGAGTTGTGGTCGACGCTGGCGGGGCCCATGCAGCACGTCGCCGAGTACGCCTTCGCCGAACCCCCGGAGATCGTGGAGCGGCTGCGCGCCGCGGCCCGGCTGCACGGCGCCGTGGCCCGCGCCGTGCACCGCATCGCTGTCGACGCCGGCGCCCGCTGCCGCCCACCGACCGGCGCCTTCTACGTCTACCCCGACTTCGAGCCGCTGCGGGCGGAGTTGACGGCACGGGGCGTCACCGACTCCGCCTCGCTGGCCCGCAGGCTCCTGGACGAGTCCGGTGTCGTGGTCCTGGGCGGCCATCTCCTGGGCGACGATCCCGGCGCCCTGCGCTTCAAGGCCGCCACCAGCCTCCTGTACGGCGACGAGAAGGAGCAGGAGGAGGCGCTCCACGCGAACGACCCCGTCCGCCTGCCGCACATCGCCGGCCAACTGGCGCGGATGGCCGCCGGTTTCGCCCGTCTCACCGGCCATCCGGCCTCCGCTCACCCCTGCCTGGAGGAGGCACGATGAAGGAGATCGCCCCCGACGCCACGTCGTTCCACGAACTCGCCGCGGCGGCCGCCCGGTTGCTGGCCACGATCGACGGACTGACCGACGCCGGCGCCGCCGCCCCCTCCCGCCTGCCCGGCTGGACGCGCGGCCACGTCCTGAGCCACCTCGCCGCCCAGGCCCCGGCCCTGGAACGTCTGCTGACCTGGGCCCGGACCGGCGTCGAGACCCCGCAGTACGCGAGCCGCGCGGCCCGGGACGCCGAGATCGAGAGCGGCAGCCGCCTCTCCGCCGCCGTCCTCGTCGCCCGGGTGAGGGACAGCGCCACTCACTGGCAGGACACCGTCGAGTCACTGCCCGAGAAGGCATGGGACGCCACGATCCGCCCGTTCACGGGCGAGGTGTGCACCCCGCGCCGCATCCTCGTGATCCGGCTGCGCGAACTCGCCCTCCACCTGGTCGACCTGGACCTCGGCCACGAGATCGCCGACATCCCGCCGAGCGTCCGCGACATCCTCCTGGACGACGTGCTCGGCTACTACGCCCAGGCCGACGGCGTACCGGCGTTCACCCTGCGCGACGCCGACGGCGCCCCGGTCGCGCGGTTCGGGGACGGCGGACCCGACGTCTCGGGGAAACCGTCCGACCTCCTCGCCTGGTTGAGCGGCCGCTCCGACGGCACCGCCCTGACCACCCCCGGCGCACTGCCGGAGCTGCCCCCGTGGATCTGACCGACGCCCCCGCCCCCGCACCCCGGAGAACCGCGACCCCGATGCCCGCCATCCCCGCCCCCGGTCCGCTGCCGCTCGACGGCGTCCGCACCGGCCTGCTCGACTGCGTACAGGTCAACCTCGCCGTGCTCGCCGACCACTTCCACGGCACCGGCACCCACCTGCGCCTGGGCGCCCGCCTTGATCTGCCCCTGCGACTCCTGCCCGACGGGCTGCCCACCGCCGACCCGGCTCTGGACGACCGGCTGAAGAGCGCCGCGCCGCAGGCCGGCCTCGCCCCGGTCCGGCGCGCCCGCCTCTCCGGGGCCGCCCTGCTGGAGGAGTCGGTGCGGTACGGCGGTGTCCTGTACGTCGTCGCCGACGCCTTCCACCTGCCCTGGCTGCCCTACCACGGCAACGCCCACATGGAGCACAGCTTCCTGCTCGCCGCGGGGCCGGAGGACCTGCACGTCACCGACGGCTACGACATCGAGACCCGGTGGGGCGCCGCCTCTCCCGGCACCCACATCCTCGACCCCGCCGCTCTCCGCGGCCTCGAGTCCGCCGAGGCCATCACCTTCGCCCCCGTCCCACCAGCCCCGGCCACGCCGACGGTCGCCGCCTACGAGACCGGGCCCTACCTGACGGCGTACGCGACCTGGCCGGACCGCGCCCGTGCCCTGGAACAGCTCTCCGCCGAGACCTGGCTGCTGGCCCGTGCCCGCAAGCTGCACGCCGCCCTCCGCGCGCAGGTCGCCGGCCACGCCGTGGAGAGCGACGCCGAGCGGGCCCACCTCGCCGCGTGGGACAAGCTCGTCGAGCAGACCTACCTGGCCGCCCGCCGCGTCGGCCGGGGTCGCGCCGAGCCGCCGGGCACGGTCGAGCGCCTGGGGGAACTCCTCGCAGCCGACCACGAGGTGTTCGCCGCCGCGCCCGTTCGGACGGAGGGCGACGCCGTCGACCCCGAGCTGCGCCGTCGCGTGGCCGCCGTCGCCGCCGACATTCTCGGCGTCCCCTCCGCGTCCCTCCTGGCCGGCGCCACCTTCGACTCCCTGCCCTCCTTCAGCTCCTTCCGGCTCGTCGAGATAGTCGAACGGGTCGAGAGCGAACTCGGCCGCGAACTGGACGCCGACGAGCTGATCCCCGAAAACCTGCGCCGGGTCGAAGACCTGTGCCGCATCGCCCGCCCGGCGTGACCTCCCGAAAGGAACCGTCCCTCATGGATCCCCGCTTCACCGAACTCCTGCGCCCCTTCCTCAAGCCGGCCGGCCCCGGGGAGATCACCATCACACCCGACACCGACCTGCGCCGCCTCGGCGTCGACTCCATGCAGGCGATCGAGCTGCTCTTCTCGCTGGAGGACACCTTCGGCATCGCCCTGCCCGACGAGGAGATGAACGACGCCACCTTCGCCACCGCCGGCAGCCTCTGGCAGGCCGTCTCGCGCCAACTGCCGGGCCGGGCGGCGGAGGCGTCCGCGTGACCGCCGTCATCGACCTCACCGCCCGGCTCTCGGAAGTCTCCGAGGTGACCGAGGCACACCTGGCCCGCGTGGACCGGGACGCCTCCTTCCCCGTGGAGGCCCTGGACGCCCTGCGCCGCACGGGCCTGCTCGGTCTGCTCGTCCCCGCCGACGAGGGCGGCCTCGGCGGTTCCCCCCGCGACCTGGTCGCGGCGGCGCACGTGCTGGGACGCACCGACATGTCCGTCTCCATGATCTTCGCGATGCACTGCCAGCAGACCGCCGCCCTCACCCGGTACGCCGACGAGCGTCTGCGCAAGGACCTGCTCCCCCGCGTCGCCGCCGGAGAGGTCTACCTCGCCTCGGTGACCACCGAGGTCGGCAAAGGCGGCCACCTCCTGAGCGCCGACGCCAAGCTGGACCAGGACAAGGACGTCCTGACCCTCGACCGGTTCGCGCCCATCGTCACCGGCGGGGCCCACGCCGACGGCTTCCTCGTCACCATGGGCGCCCCCGGCGACACCACCGCGCACGAGGTCTCCCTCGTCTACGCCGACCGCGCCCAGCTCACCATCGAGGGCTCGGGCGACTGGCAACCGATGGGCATGCGTGCCAGCCACAGCGTGCCACTGCACCTGACGGGCAGCGTTCCCGGCCACCACGTGATCGGCGGTCACGGCCGATTCCACGACATCGCCGCCCAGGTGTTCGGCCCCCTCGCCCACCTCGGCTGGTCGGCGGCCTGGCTCGGCACCGCGGCCGGCGCGCTCTCACGCGTCCTGCGCCTGCTCCGCAGCCCCGCCGGCCGGGGACGCTTCGACCTCTCCTCCGAGCTGCTGCTGAGCCGGCTCGCCCGCGCCCGCCGTCGGCTCGACGCCGTCCACGCCCTTCTGCACCGGGCCCTGGCGGACGTCGAGAGCGGCGGGGACCTCTCCCGGCCCCCACGCCAGCTCCTCCTCAACTCCCTGAAGGTCACCGCCTCCGAGGAGTGCCTGGCCGCCGTCGACGACCTGGTGGAGGCCGTCGGACTGCGCCACGGCTACCTCAAGGACTCACCCACCCGCCTCGAACTGGCCCTGCGGGACCTCAGGTCGGCCTCGCTGAACTACCACAACGACCGGTTGAACCTGGCCGACGGCCGACTGGCGCTGCGCGACCTCGGAGTGACCTTTGCCTGACGTACGGCCATCCAGCACTCCCGCGTCCACCCGCACCCCGGCGCCCACCCACACCCCCGCGCACCCGGGCCCGCGCGGCGGCACGCCAGGCGGCCCGGCGCCGACGCCTCCCACCGCGTCACCCGGCCTCGACGCGCTGCCCGCGACCGCCGACGGCGCCGAGGTCTGGGCGGCCCTCGGCGCGGCCGGGCTGCTGACCAGCGCCTACCGGGGCGGCGACGTCCACGCCGGCGTGGACCCCCACGGCTTGGCCGGCCTCCTCGCCGCCGCCGACGCCCGCTGGTCCATTCCGGCCACCCTCTCGGCCAGCGTCCAGCTCGCCACCGCGCTGCCCGTCCTGGCCACCGGCACCGGGCCGGTCGTCGAACGGACCTTGCGCCGAACCCTGACCGGGCGGGCCACCCTTGCCCTCGCCGCCACCGACACCACCGCCGGCACCGACCTCACCGCCCTGCGCACCGAGGCCGCCCTGGACGACGACTCGGTCCAGGTCACCGGCGGCAAGGAGTGGATCGCCAACACCACCACGGCCGAAGCCTTTCTGGTCCTCGCCCGGCACCGGCCAGGACGCCACTTCACCAGCTTCTCCTGGGTCCTCGTCCCCGCCGACGCCCCCGGCGTGACGGTCCGGCCCGCGCCCTCGGCCCTCTACGCGTCCTCCGGCGCCGGCCACGTCACCTTCGACGCCGTACGGCTGGGCCGGGACCATCTCGTCGGCCGGGTCGGCATGGGGCTGCCGCTCTTCGCCCGGCACATCGCCGTCGAACGCCTGGCGGGCGCGCTGTGGGGCGTGGCCCTCTGCCGCCGCGTCCTCGCCACGACGCGCCGACGGCTCGCCGACCGCGCCCACGGCGACGGGACCTTGTGGGACCTCCCGCACATCCGTCAGCGCTTCGCCTCCTGTCTCGTCCGGGTCCAGGAACTCAAGGCCCTGGCCGACCGGTTGGGCCCCAGGGTCGCCCTGCATCACGATTCCCGGGCCGCGGCCACGCTCAAGGCCGCGGCCGGCACCACCGTTCCGTACGTGCTGGGCGAGTGCGCCCAGCTGTGGGGGGCCGCAGGATTCGCCGCCGGCGGCATCCAGGAGGTCCGCGCCCAGGCCGCCCTCTTCGGCATCGGCGGCGGCGCCACCGAGGTCGTCCTGGACACCCTCGCCGAAGGCGCCGACCAGATCCTGGCGGAGCTGGCCCACCCCGGCCCACTCCCGGTGGAGCCGGCCGGTCGCGGCACGCCCGCGTGAACGCGGCGGTCCAGATCGAGGACGGCGTGTGGGTGCTGACCAGGGCCGCCGCGCAGGTGCCGCCCAGCGCTCACCGGGACGACCTGCGCCGCGCCGGGGGCCTGCCGGGGTGGCGGGCCGGCCGCTTCCTGCGCGGCCGAGGACTGCTCCGCGAGCTCCTCGGCACCACCGACCCGCGTCTGGCCGGAGCCGACGTCGTCCTCGACGAGCGGGGAAAACCCTGGTTGGCGGGTTTTCCCCGGGCCGGCGTGAGCATCTCGCACAGCGAAGGGCAACTGGCCTGTGCCTTCGCCGCCGGCCGGGCCGTCGGGGTCGACGTGCAGCATCCCGCCGACTCCGTCGGGGCCGGACTGGTCCACCGTCTGCTGCGCTCTCATGCCCCCGCGGTGCTGGTTCTGCCACCCGCCGAGGCCGCCGAGACGGTGGCGTGGGTGTGGACCGTCCAGGAGGCGTGCGTCAAGGCCGCGGGGTCCGGTCTCGCGGGCCGGCCATGGGCCGTCGACGTGGCGCCCGGCGCCTCCCGCGGACGCTGGGGGCCGTATCGCTGGATCTCTCTGCGTGAGTACTCGCACACGCCGCTGAGCTGTGCCTTCGAGGCCCGCCGGGAGGAGTGAACGGTAGCGCACGCACCCCGGCGGCGCACGCACCCCGCCCACCCGTGAACGGGCCCCCCTTCCAGACCACTTGCGAAAGGCGACAGCCGCACGTGACACACGAGCACCTTCCCACCCTGCACGACTGGTTCGCCCGCACGGCCGCCGAGCATCCCTACCTGCCCGCCCTGGAGATCGGCGACACCCGACTGACATACGCCGGACTCGCGCGCCTGTCCGAGCACCTGGCGGCGCGACTTCTCCGTCTGTGCGGCGGCGCGTCGCCGCGCAGGGTGGGACTGCTCACCGGCCGTACCGCCGTCGCCTACGCCGGTTACCTCGCCGTCCACCGTCTCGGAGCCACCGTCGTCCCCCTCGGCTCCGCCTTCCCCGCCGCCAGGAACACCGCGGTCGCCACCGCCGCCGCCCTCGACGCCATCCTCACGGACGGCACCTGCGACCATGCCGAACAGCTCCCCGCTCCCCTGCTGACCGTCACCGGCGACACTCTCGCCGACCTGACGACCACCCCGCCCCCTCCCCTGCCGGCCTGCCCCGCAGCCCCCGACGACCTCGCCTATCTGCTCTTCACCTCGGGCTCCACCGGTACTCCCAAGGGCGTGCCCGTCCGGCACCGCAACGTCTGCGCCTACTTGGCCCACGCCGTGCCGCACCACGACACCGGTCCCGGCGACCGCGTCTCGCAGACCTTCGACCTGACCTTCGACCCTTCCGTGCTCGACCTGTACACGGCCTGGGGAACCGGCGCCACGCTGGTCGCGGCGACCCGTGGGGACCTGCTGCGCCCGGTGAGGTTCGCGACCGACCGCGCCCTGACCCACTGGAACTCCGTACCGTCGGTGATCTCGCTCGCCGAACGGCTGCGTGCGCTCAAACCCGGCTCCCTCCCCACCCTGCGCCGGTCCGTGTTCTGCGGTGAGCCCCTGACACTGCGTCAGGCCGGGGCATGGGCGGCGGCAGCCCCGCGCAGTACGGTCGAGAACGCCTACGGCCCCACCGAACTGACCGTCACCTGCAGCGCCTACCGGCTACCGGCCGACCCCGGCGACTGGCCCGCGACCGCCAACGGCACGGTGCCCGTCGGCTCTCTGCATCCAGGCCTGGAAGGACGCCTCCTCCACGGCGAACTCTGCGTCCGGGGCCCGCAGCGCTTCCCCGGCTACCTGGATCCGGCCGACGACGCGGGCCGCTTCCTCGCCCCCGACGGCACCGCGCACGACCCGTCCACCGCGCTGACGGATGCCCACTGGTACCGCACCGGCGACCGGGTGGTCCCGCTCACCGGGTCCACCCCGCCCGACGGACCGCTCGTCCCCGGCACTCCCCTGGTCCACGTCGGGCGCCTCGACCACCAGGTCCAGGTGCACGGCTACCGCGTCGAACTCGGCGAGGTCGAGGAGGCGTTGCGCTCCCTGCCCGGAGTCCGGGACGCGGTGGTCGTCGCCCTGCCCACCCCGGACGGCAGCGTCGAACTCACGGCAGTCTGTACCGGCCGGGTCGAGGAGGAGCCCCGCGACGCGCTGCGCCGTCGGCTCCCGCCCTACATGGTCCCGGCCCGCGTGGTTCCGGTCCCCGCGCTGCCGCTCAACGGCAACGGCAAGGTGGACCGGGGCGCGGTGGCGGAGCTGGTCGGTCACGTGGATCGACGATCGCAGACGCGAGTCGGGCCCTGAGCCTCCCGGTGCCGCTGCCGGCTTGAGGTGTGCGGCGGGGATCGCGGATGGCTTGACTCACCGTCCTCACCGGGGAAGCGGTGGGCGTGCCCGGGGCGGCGGCGGGTTTGCGTCGTGGCCGGTTTCCACCAGGGCGTGTCGGCGGGGAGGCCGGGGGCTCGTTGTGGACTGCAGGATGTGCGCCCGGTGTGGTCCAGGCACTCTCCGGGGAGTCGTCGTGCCTCGTGATCTGCCGGATTGCGTATCAAGACTGGGCCGCGAGAGTGGACACCTGCGCGGCCGGACTGGTGCGGGCGCTGCCCGGCGGCATCGAACTCGTCGACGAAGCCGGACGGCACGGGCCGGTCGCCGTAGCCACGGCCAGCCCCCGCCACTTCGTCGTCACCGTGCTCAAGCGACTCCTCCTGGACGAACGATTGAGCGTGCTGGTGTGCGGCGAAGACGTCCACCGGCCGCAACCCGACCCCGACCCTTGCCTCCAAGCCGCCGCGGCACTCGCTCCCTACGTGACTCCTTCGACCAGGCCACATCATCCACGTCGATGTGGGGAAGACAGGCCGTATCCCCCGCTCGTGAGCCGCTGGAATGTCCACTACGACTACCACCGACCCCACACCGCGTTCGGAAGCCAACCACCGGCAGCGCGACTACCAGGTGACGTCACCGACGTCATGGCCTCCTGCATCTGGTCAGACCCGACGGCCAGCCGAGCGGCGAGCCCAGCGAACACTGTGCCACTGAAGATATTGAGTCCGCGTGCCACTCGGCGACTACGTCGCAACAGCGACGAGAGCCGACCGGAGAGCCCTTCCGGCGGCCGTGGCCTCATCGCTCCCCAGGCTGGAGCGGTCACGGAACGCCTGAACCGCGAGGTAGAGGAGATGGGCCGCGCCGATCCAGCGCAGGGCGTGATACAGCGACGGCAGTGACATGAAAAGCGCCGAGAGACCCGGCGCGGCGGCACCCGCGTGCACCAGGCGAAGTATCCACCATGACCGTCAGTTGATCAGAGCGCCTACGCACGGCGACCCAATTCCGAGGACTGAGATGCCGGCGGCTGCCTCCTGCCTCGTCCACACTATGAGGCAGGCACAGGCGCTTGCCCGGGAACGACCGTCCGGACTTCCCCCGCTGCGGCCTGTCAACCACCTCGCCGTTCCACTCAGGCGAGCTGTCGGCACTGGGGATCGGTACCTCGGGAGGCGGCTGCTCTTCTGGCCAGGCATCCCAGATGTCGCCCTGCCCGATGCCGGCGAGGTAGCGGGGCCCGGAGAACCCTGATCAAGGAACCGGTCCGGAAGTCGTATCCCCGTGGCCCGGTTGCGAGGTACTGCAACGACGGACCGGTGAGTGCCTGGTCCAGCTCCGGCCAGGGACTGGGCCAGGCACTCGGAGGTGTCGATCAGGACGGACAGGGACCGGGTCGCACGGAACTGATCTGGTCGTTCAGATTGTATTGGGTGACGTTCCCCTTGTAGGTGGCGGCGACAGGGAGGCATCGCCCGGTGAAGTTGGTTCCCGTGTAGACGGACCAGATCCGGCCGTTGCGATTCCGGAGGGACGATGTGATGTTGTCGAAGTCCGAGGGGAGAGTCTTGCGTTCACCTTGCAGTCCCAGAACGCGGCCCTG
The DNA here is from genome assembly GCF_055560195.1 of Streptomyces sp. NPDC023481. Classification (NCBI taxonomy): domain Bacteria; kingdom Bacillati; phylum Actinomycetota; class Actinomycetes; order Kitasatosporales; family Streptomycetaceae; genus Streptomyces; species Streptomyces sp. NPDC023481. The sequence goes on along the minus strand of NZ_JBVHJE010000025.1, from coordinate 44,708 downwards.
TCCGTCGATGTTCTCGAATAAGCAGAAGTTGGGGCTTGCGCAGCGGTCATAACCGCTGGCCCTCCCCGTGGACGGTGCTGCTGACGCCACGGGCGCGGTCACGGCCGCGAGCGTAAGCCCCGCTGCCATAGCCATACCGGTGGTCATCGTACGGAATTTCGATGCGGGCATGGTCTCTTCCTTTCAGACGGTGTCCTGTTGTGGCGGCCAGGCGCCATCGGGCCCCCAGCTCGGCCCTCGGTCGTCACGCCGTTTTGCGCGTCTTACCCACTCCTTACAATGTCGATACCGCTTCTTCCGGTTCGCCCCTCATAAGGGTGACCGGGACGCGCTGGACCGAACAGGAATCGAACTCGGCGATCGGGCAAGGTGCTTCGGCGGCCGGAAGCCCCCGCCCTCCCGGGCTGCGTACCGGGTGCGGAGGCGGAGGGAGCGGGCGGCGCGGTGCCCTGCGACGGCTCCACGCCCGCAGGCGCGCCAGGAGCTTCGCGGTGAGTGGCAGGACCGGTACGCCGGGCCCGTCGCCCGAAAGCTGCATCCGCCAGGTCGAACCCGAGTCGTGCGGCACCCACGATGCCCGCCAGCCGGGCCGGGGGGGGAAGGAAGGCTTGAGGGGGGCCACTGCCGGACCCAGTCACAGGCGCCCAGGTATCAATAAGTGCGCGATCTCGGCCTACCGAAAGAGGACAAGGTGGACCAGCCGACCGAGAGCGGCCACGTCGACATCGCCGAGTAACCGGCCCCACGGCAAAACGCGCCACGCACCGTGTGGCATTCCAGGGAGCGTCACTTGGGGTGGCCGGCGCCGGATCGGGCCTGCCAGTGACTGGGTTTGCCCCCGGACACGGCGACCTGGACGCGAACCTGGCCGGGGCCGGGCGCAGGCAGGTCACGGTCGACGCACTGGAGGACGTCGGGGGTGCCGTTGTCGCGGTACACCTTGGGCAGGCCGGGGAAGGTCCCGCCGAGCGGGAAGAACGGCGCCCAGGCGATGCCCTCGGCCGCGCACAGCCGCAGGATGTCCTCGTCGTCGCGGGAGACGACACTGTAGGCGTTCTGCACGCAGTCGACGCCGGCGGGCAGCGCCCGGCGCAGGCCGTCGAGGGTGACGCTGCTCAGGCCGATCGCGCCGATCTTTCCCTCGTCGCGCAGGGTGGTCATCACCGCGAGCTGGTCGTCGAGGTCGACGACCTGGTCACCCTCGGGACGCAGGCCGGGGCCGGTGTCAACGCGGCGGAGGTTGACGACCGCGAGCCGGTCGACGCCCAGGCTGCGCAGGTTGTCCTCGACGCTCGCGCATCCGCGCTTCGCCCCCGACGGCCGCCGGATCGCCTACACGTCCTGGCGCAGCCTCGTCCCCGGGATCCACCTCGTGGACGTCGACGGCGGCCCCGCGCAGTTGCTCGGGCCGCTGCGCCGGACGCAGCGGCAGGCGGCCGGCGGGGTGGGGGTCGGCGCCGACCTTCGTGACGACCAGGACGTCGTCCTCGGGACACAGTGCCTCGCGGATCACGTCGTTGACGAACCCGAAGCGATAGAACTCGGCGGTGTCCACATGATCGACTCGACCGCACGGCGCAGCAGCGCGACGGCCTCGCCGCGGCGGTCGTGCAGGCGCTCGAGCTGCATGGCACGGTAGCCGATCCGGAAAACGGTGCGGTCGGCGGTCGAAGCGGTCGTGGTGGTCATGAGGCTGTCTCCTCGGTCGGTGTTCGCAAGGCGGTGTACAGCAGTTCCGGCCTTGTAGAGCTCCATGACCCGGTGGGCGATCGGGGTGGCGGGCCCCCGGGTCTGGGCGGCTCGTGATGCTCGGCCTTGACGAGCCAGGCCGTGATGCAGTCGTGCAGCATCGCGCGCATCCGGTCGGTCAGGCCGAGGACGATGTCGCGGATGGCCGGGTCCGTGGTCGCCTCACCCCGGATCGGCCCCGCCGACCCGGGCCTCGGCGGGGCCGATCGCGGCGATCAGACGGGAGAGCGGTTCGTCGGGGCCGGGTGGCTCGCCACCCCGTGCGGTCGACGCACGCGGAGGGATGGTCAGGCGCGGGTGGACTACCGCAACAAGGCCAGTCCGGTGCGGGCCAGCGCCCACGAGGTGACCCAGGTCGACTGTCTGACCGGTGGCCACGACCCGCTGCCGTTCTGGCTGTGGTGGTAGGCCACCGTGCCGAGCCGCGAGGACGTCGACGTGCTCTGGAAGGTGTACCCGCGGCGCTTCGACCTCGGATACACCTTCCGGCTGCTGCGGCAGATCCCGGGGTGGCCCTGGCGGAATATCCGCTCCCCGGAGGCCGGAGATCGCACTGGCGTCAGGCGCGGCGTGGGTCGGTCCCGGCGCAGCGGACACAGGTGGTCGCCGCCGGACGGATCTCCAGCCGTTCGGGCGGAATCGTCCCGCCGCAGCCTTCACATTGCCCGTACTGTCCCTGTTCGAGTCGTTCCAGTGCCCGGTCCAGTTCGTCCAGGTGCTCGCGCGCCTGCGCCATCAGTGAAGCGACGTGGGCCCGCTCGAAGGCGGTGGTGCCCCCTTCGGGGTCGTGCTCGTCGTCTATCGCGATCAAGGCGTTCGCCGCGACGATCCCGTCGAAGTCGCGGCTCAGCGCGGCCGCCCGAGCGAGGGTGTCGGCGCGGTCGGCCGCAAGGCGAGCACGGACGCTCGAGAAGGCGGACGAGCCAGGCTCGCCAGGACCGTACCGAGTTCCATCACCCATGCTGCGACAACGCTGATTCACCCTTCCCCATTCCCCCACCGGAGGAGGCCGAGCTGCCCGCCGAAGAGGATGGAGTGCCGGCGGCGGCATGGCGGAGCGGCATGGCGGATAGGGCTGATTCGGGACGCCGCCACGGTGCCCGTGCGGCCGGCGGCGCGGGAGCAGTGCGCATCGGGTGGGGGGGGGAGGCGGTGGAGCGGTCCGGTCGAGGGCGGCGCGTTTCGCCTGACACAGGGCGCGGGCGCCTGAGTCCGGCCGGCACAGGTTCGCCGTCGCGGAAGGACGCGATCATCGCCGTACGGCCGGACGCGTTCGACATCCAGCTCACGTACCACCCGCACGAGGTGACCGCCGGGACGTGCGTCACCTCAGCGTGCCCGTAAGCCACCTACGCCGATCGACGAGACTGACCTCGGCGGCATCCGCAACCTCAGGGGCCGGATGCGGGCCGACCCTCACGGCGGGCACGGTCGTCCTCGTGCGCCACGGCATCCGGCGCCGTGGCCACCAGAACGACGCGGCCCGCCCCGCATGTACCAGCTCCGCCTCGATCCGGCGGTGCCGCAGCTGCGCCTCCGGGACACCGTCGGCCTCGTTCTCGTCCGCTGCCTCTCGACGTCGGGCGCGAGTACGACATCTCCTTCCTCCGGCACGGGTTCTGCCTTCGAGAAGCCGGAGGACGGCTCGCGGCCTCGACCGCTCAGCGGTTGAAGGTCAGGCGCGGTGCCGCGTTGCGGGCCAGGGAGTGGGCCTGGGCGGGCCACCAGGTACCGGCGGGCGGGTCGACGATGCCGTACTCGGGGTCGATGGTACCGCCGGTGTTGCGCGTGCAGCTGCCGTCGGACTCACCGGGGATCTTGATCCACAGGTAGGCGTCGACGAGGGGTACGCCGGTGTCGGCGGTTGGGCGCGGGCCGAGACCGCGGCCGGGTGCGTTGCACCAGGCCTCCGGATCCCCGGTGTACTTGCCCGGCTCGGGGGTCCAGGCGCCCAGACCGTTGCGGCTGGTGTCGATCACGAAGTGACGCAGACCGTCGGCCGGCGGGGTGCCCACGTTCTGGTCGTACCAGGCGTCGGTCCACCGCCAGGTGGTGGGATCGGTGGAGGAGACCGCGTTGCCGGGGGTGCCGTCGTTGGGGGCGGCCGCCGAGTAGTACTGGTCGGCGCACCGCTCGGCGTGGCCACGCGCCTCCTCGGGCCCTTCGGTGGCGTACCACATGCACTTGGCGATCCAGGTGCCGTATCTGGTGTTGTGGTCGGTGGGGTGGTTGTTGGACACGTTCAGGGCGAACCCGTCACTGTGGCGGACCCCGGCGTCCAGCAGCCGCTGGGCCATCTCACCGACGGGCCGCCATTGGACGTTCCCGGCGTCCAGGTACACCGCGGTGCGCGGCTTGGCCTTCAGGGTCTTCACGGCATAGGCGAGGTCGGCGATGCGGGCGGCGGTGAGTTCGCCTGTCGGGTCGGTGGTGGGTCCGCAGTCCTTGGGGAGGAGGGCCGTGCCATCGGGTTCGACGACGACCACCGCCTTGCTGGTGCCGATGCCGGCGGCGAAGGCGTCGATCCATTGCCGGTAGGCGGCGGAGGATGCGGCTCCGCCACTGGAGTACTGCGCGCAGTCCCGGCCCGGGACGTTGTAGGCGACCAGGACCGGGGTCCGGCCCACGGTCCGGGCCCGATGGACGAGCTTGCCGACCTTGCCGCGCACCTCGTCGGGCGTGCCGTCGGTGAACCACTCGGCCTGGGGCCAGCTGGCGAGCTTGGCCATGTTCACGGCGTTCTCGGTGTCGCCGCTCCCGAAGTCCGCGAGGGCCTGCTTCGCGGCCTTGCTGTGCGGGTCCACGTAGAACTTCGTGGCCGGGGTGATCACATCCTGCGCGGGTGTGGCCTGCGCCTGCGTCGCGGTCAGAGCGGCGCCTGCGGTGAGGGCCGCGACGGCGACGGCCGCGCGGCGCCGAAGGCTGCGTGGGTTCATGGTTGCTTCCTGGTCGATGAGGTGGTGGAGGCGGATGCCCGCCGGCCGGGTGGACTGCCGATCCGCCTGTGCGGGCGGCGGGAGTCCCGGATCAGTAGCCGTAGATCATCTTGTAGGCGACCTCGGGGAGGAACTGTCCGGCCGTGGAGCCGGCTCCGACGCCGCAGTTGCCGTCGGACTCGCCCGGGGTCTTGATCCACAGCAGCATCTCGGCGCCTCCGCCCGTCCGGGTGGGGGTGCCGATGCGGCGGCTCGCGGGGTTGCACCACTGGCCGTTGGAGCCGTTGCCGTTGCGGCTGGTGTCCACGACGAACGGCTTGGTGTAGCCGTAGCGGGCACGGAGCTCGCTGTTGACGGCGTTGCCGAAGGCGGTGTTCTCGGCGGTCGTGAAGTAGTTGGAGACGTTGAGCGAGAAGCCGTGGGCCTGGCGGAGGCCGGCTTCGTGCAGGCGCTGGGCTATGGTCGCCGGACTGACCCAGCCCGGGTTGCCGGCGTCCATGTAGACCCAGGTGTTGGGGGCCTGCCGGCTGAACTGGGCGAGGGCGTTGGTGAGCATGGCCTCTCGCTCGTCGATCTGAGCCTGGGTCATACAGCCGTAGTCCCCGAGGGAGTCCGGTTCGAGGATGACGACCGCCGGGCGGCCTGCGATCCCGCCGGCGAACTGGGCGATCCAGTTCGCGTAGGCGGACGGCGAAGCGGCCCCGCCCGCGGAGTGCCCGCCACAGTAGTCACGGTTGTAGATGTTGTAGGCGACGAGGACGGGCAGTTTGTCGGAGTAGTCCGCCGCTCCCACGTACGCGCCCGCGGCCGTGCCGATGGCGCCGCTCCAGGAGCCGAACCAGCGGGCCATCGGGGTGTTGGCGATGGAGGCGTTGATCGCGGCCGCCCGGCCGTCGCCGGGGTTGGCGGCTACCCACCGCTTGGCGCTGGAGTCGGGGTCGACATAGAAACCGCTGGTCATGGTGGTCGGGTCGGCAGCGTGGGCGGACGGTGCGAGGGCGAGCGCGGACGGCAGGGCGAACAGGGCCGACACCAGTATTCGCATGCTGCGGCGCATGGCTGTACCTCGATTCCTGGACGGGATCCGAGCGTATTGGGAGCGCTCCCACTGGAAGCGGTCCCAATCGTGGGGTGGGCCGGATGAGCTGTCAATACTCGGCGCAGTACTCGGCTCAGGACTCGGCCTCTACCGGATGGCGAGGCCGACGGAGACGCTGGGCTGGAAGCGCTCCCAGACCCAGACCACCCCTCCGAACTCCCGCTGACCTGTGAGAAACTCCCGGCTCATGGCAGAAGATGCGCCGCGTCGGCAGCCGACGCTCGACGAGGTGGCCGAACGCGCCGGCGTGTCCCGCTCCGTGGCCTCCCGTGCCCTCAACAACGCTCCGCACGTCAGCCGCGCCAAACGTGAAGCCGTCGAACGGGCCGTCCGGCAACTCGGTTACGTCCCCAACCCGACCGCTCGCGCCCTGGCCACCCGGCAGACCGGAGCGGCCGCCCTGGTCGTCTCCGGAGAAGATCCGTCGATCTTCGCCGATTCCTTCTTCGCCCAGATCATCGTGGGGGCGTCGGCCGCTCTCGAGGAGGCGGACCTGCATCTGATGCTGTGCCTGGCCGCTTCCGACCGCGGCCGCAAGCGGGTTGCGGAACTCCTCCGCTCCAGGGGCGCCGACGGCGCGATGCTGATGGCGCTGCGCGAGGACGATCCGCTGACCCGGGTGGCCGAGAAGGCGCAGATACCCGTCGTGTTCGGCGGACGCCCGGTCGGTACGACTCCCCGGTGGTACGTCGATGTCGACAACGTCGGCGGGGCGCGCAAGGCGACCGAGCACCTGCTCTCGCGCGGCCTGACTCGTGTGGCCGCGATCTGCGGGCGGCTGGACACCGAGGCCGGGCGCGCCCGGTACCGCGGCTACCGGGACGCCATGCTCGCCGCCGGCCTCGATCCGTTGCCGCCGCAGGAGGGGGACTTCACCGAGCACAGCGGAGCCGCCGCCATGGCCGCACTGCTGGCGAACCACCCTGAGGTGGAGGGGGTGTTCGCAGCCGGCGACAACATGGCGGTGGGAGCTCTGCGCACGCTGCGGAAGGCCGGTCGGCAGGTCCCCGCCGACGTCGCCGTGGTCGGATTCGACGACCTGAGCGCCTCCCGGCTCGCCGATCCGCCGCTCACCACCATCCATCAGCCCATAGAGGCTCTGGGCCGCGAGATGGCGCGCATGCTGGTCGCCCTCGTCAACGGGCAGGACCCCACTGCGCTGATCCTGCCGACCCGCCTGATCGTCCGCTCCAGTGCCTGACGGCTGTGGCGGGCCCCAGCCGGAGCCGGGCCCCGGCTGCCGGCAGGTGGTCGGGTGGTGCGATCGGTGGACCGGTTCAGGACGTGGACAGCTCGAACCGCGTGACGCGGTCCGCACCGCCGAGTGCGTGCGTGGCGTGGTTGAAGAGGGCGAATCGGTAGCCCATGAAGAACCGCCACCTCGGACGCTCACGACCTCCCGCCGGCGGAGGCCAGCGGCAATCGAGCGCCACGCCTGCCCGCGCTGCGCGGTCCAGCCCCGCTCGCCGTGCCGCTCGCACGGCGGCGCGGTCACCGGCGTCCACCACACAGGCCGATTCACGAAAGCGGCCCGGCTGGCGAAGCTACTGCCAGTGCCCACCCGGCCGATCGTGGACCGGGCCAGCCGCGTCAGTCCGGTACCTCTCCCCCCGGGCCCCGGCTGTCGAGGCACCCCTTGACCAGGTTGCCGAGTCGTGATCGTCAGGCAGGTGGGGTTGTCCCCCACGGGCGTATTTCGGCTGGACACTGGAGAGTCCGCCACCCGCGTAGCCTTGTTCCGCCATAGATTGGCCAGCCCGTACCGTCGGTATGTGTGCTGACCAGGGGCTGTTCGCGGCCGACCTGGCGGCATCTGGATCTCGAGGAGGAGTGCATGGCAACCGGCACGGTGAAGTGGTTCAACGACGCAAAGGGCTTCGGCTTCATTCAGCAGGACGAGGGTGGTCCGGACGTGTTCGTCCACTTCCGGTCGATCCAGGGAAACGGCTTCAAAAGCTTGGTGGAAGGCCAGAAGGTCCAGTACACCGTCACCCAGGGCCAAAAGGGGCCGCAGGCCGACAACGTCGTTCCCCTGTAGAGCAGTGCGAGGAACCACACCGCCGTCAGCATGGGTCCGACCCCAAGGGCAATCGCTCCAACTTCGCTGTCTCAGGACCGCGGCGCAGAGTTCGGAGACGATCGTGAACGAGTCGTCACCATCGACGCGGTAGGCGACGGGCGGACCGCCCTCGCCCACTCCACGCCGTACACCACGGCGGGGCGGCCTCGCCGAAGCGGCCCCGGGCGTCGGGGGCGTGGCCGCCGTGCTGGGTTTGCGGGCTGTCCGTTGTCCAGCCGTAGATGGGTCTGTACCGATCCGCCGACGCCAGTTGCCCTTACTCGCTTGGCGCGGCGGTCCGTCGCTCGGTCAGGGCGACGCCGCCCGCCGCCGCGCCCTCCGGCCGAGCTGCCGCCCGACGGGTCCCCCAATGCCGGCCTGCTGGGTTGGTCATCGACGGCAGCCGGTACCCCGCCTCGCTCAACCTCCTGATGCCCTCCGGCATATCAGGGTGTACATCCAGCTCGGCGAAACCGTCCAGGATGTGCCGCGCTGCGGCCGCGCCGTCGCCCGCCCAGTCCTCCAGCCCCGACAGCACTGCCCGTACTCCGTCGCGTGCGATGTCCGTGAAGTCCGCGTACGCGCCGGCTGCTGTCAGGGTGAAGCCGTCCCGCAGGACCCCGGCAAACCAGTCGCCGGCAGATGCCCCGGCGCACCGATGTCCTCGAAGCGGCCGCGCAGCGGCGTGAGGTCGCCGAGTGTCTCGTCGACGTCGAAGACGAGGACCGGGAGCTGGTCGGCGGGCATGCCCTCCTCCTCTTTGCGTCCGGAGGGCAATCCGTGCGCGGCCCATCAGGCTGCGAGGACCCGCCCTGTGTGCAGCTGTTGCAGCAGCGTGGGCTCTTCGTCTGCTTCAGCGTGCTGCTGCGGTATGGGCAGGCGGAGTGTGTGGAGGGTGCGGGTTTCCAGTCGTACGGCGCCCTCGCGGCTGCGGCCGTGGTCCAGCAGGCGGCCCAGGGCCTGGCGGATGCGGGTGGCCGGTTCGTCGATGCAGATACGTTCCTCCGCGTAGGCGTGGACGAGGGGGTGGAGGCGGTAGCCGCCGGGCGCGGTGCACTCGATCAGGTGCGCTGCCGTCAGGGTGGTGAGGTGTTGCTCGGCACTGACGGTTGGTTCGCCCAGGAGGGCGGCGGCCGTGGCGGGGTCGATCTCCTGCAGCGGATGGAGGGCCAGCAGCCGCAGCAGCCGTCGCGCGCCCTTCGGCAGCCTGGCGTCGGAGGCGGACAGCACGGTCCGCACTCCGTCCTCCAGGGCCAGGCTGATCAGGGGCTCGCGGTAGTAGTCGCCCAGCGCCCAGGCCGGGTGGTCGCGCATGTGGCGGCCGATGACGGACAGCGCCAGCGGGAGGTGGCCCAGCAGGTCCGCGATCTGCTCGGCAGCCGGGATGGCCGGAGCAATGCGGTCGGCTCCCGCCGTAGCCCGAAGCAGTTCCACGGAGTCGTCCGGCTCAAGCAGGGGCACCGGCAGTCGGTCGCATGCACCGAGGCCGGTCAACGTGCGCCGGCTGGTGACCACAGCGCGGCATCCGGGAGTCCCGGGCAGCAGCGGCCGGATCTGTTCCGCGTCCGCCGCATCGTCCAGGACGATCAGTGCGCCGGTTCCCGCCAGGAGGTGCCGGTAGAGAGCTGCTCGCACGTCGAGGCCGTACGGGATGCGGTCACCGGTGGTGCCGAGCAGACGAAGGAAGGTCTCCAGTACGGCGGCCGGGTCGGCGGGCGGGCCTTGCGGTGCGGAGCCGCGCAGGTTCGCGAACAGGACGGGTGTGTCGGTGCGTTCCTCGGCGAGCAGCCGGTGGGCGAGGTGCAGGGCCAGCGACGTCTTGCCCGCTCCGGGCATGCCCTCCAGCGCCAGTGCCGGCCCGTTCTGACCACTGGCCAGTAAGTCACCCGCCCGGGCCACCAGGTCGGTCCTGCCGACGAATACGGAAGGCCCTGCGGGCAGCCGGTCGTAGGCGCTGACCCGTGCGGCGGCCTCGGCCTCGCCGAGCACCGCGCGCAGCGACTGCCGCCACACGGAGAGGATCGCTTCCTCGGCGCCCACGAGTGCCTGGACCACGGCCAGCAACAGGTCGGAGTTGGGGCGGCGGCGGCCCAGCTGGAAGCAGTTGCCCACCGTCGAGCGGGCCGGCCATTCGCCGCGCGGGCGCCCTGCCCTCCGCCAGTCCCGGTGGATACGCCGTGTTATCTCGGTGATCGACGGATTGCCCGCCCACGCCTTGAGCAGCCGCAGCTCCGCGATGAACTCGTCGATCGTGCGGGTCCTTGCCGGATCCAGTACCTGCGGCACGAACATCCTCCCCCTGGGACACCTGGCCACCATCAACTTGGAACACTCGTTTCAAGTTAGACTACCTGGGGCTGCGGCTGTCAAGCGGTATCCGTGTATTGACCCTCCGGCCACGGAGCGCGTCCAGGATCATCCACGATCACTCCGGAAGCCCGCATTCCGTCCTGATGCTGAGGCCCGCCCTCGCTCACAAGCACCCCGGGAATCCCACTCGCCCCAGACGGCGAGCCCCGCGTGCCTGTTCCAGGACAGGAGTCCGTGCATCCCATGCCCGAAATCGGTGTGTCCCTGCGCCCCGTCGGCGGCAGCGTCGTCGTGGGCCAGGCCAGAGACCACACGCTCACCATCGACCGGCCCAAGGAGAAGGAAGGCACCGACGCCGGCCCCATGGGCGGTGAGCTGCTGCTTCTGGCACTCGGCGGGTGCTACGTGAGCACCTTCCTCGCCGCCCTGAAGACCGAGGACCCGCAGGCCGACACCTCAGAGATCAGCTTCCAGGTCGACGGAAGCCTCGCGAGCGCGCCGACCCGCTTCTTCGAGATCACCGTGCAGGTGTCGGCGCCCGCCGCCCTCCGGGACCTGATCTCCAAGCCCCTGCTCAAGGCCGAGAGGGGCTGCATCGTCCACAACTCGATCCGTGACGCCATAACGGTCCGCTTCACCCACGCGTGGCGCTGACTCTTCCCCCACCGAAGGAGACAAGACCGTGGAAACGCAGCAACCCACGATGCAGGAAAGCCTGAGCCAGAACCGCGGCATGACGGACCTGGCCACCCGCGAGCGCGGCATGCGGCACGCCTCCGTGGCCGATGCTGCTCCCGGAACGCGGCGCGTCACGATCGTCGGCGCGGGGTTCTCGGGCACGCTCACCGCTGTCCGGCTGCTCCACTTCGCCGCCGCACCGTTGGAGATATGCCTGATAGAGCGGGAGGAGGGATACCGCTATGGCGGCATCGCCTTCGGTCAGGCGTCGACCAACTGGGAGCACATGCTCAACATCCAGGCCGGCCGCATCACGCTGCGCCGCGAGCGCCCGGAGGACTTCCTGGAGTGGGCCAACAAGGAGGCGGACCGCTCCGAGTGGCCGCAGAAGTGGCAATACCACAGCTTCGGCGTGGCCTGCGTGGTGCCGCGGCGGATCTTCCGGCAGTACCTGGCCGAGCGGCTGCGCGACGCGGCCGCCGACGCCGACCCCGAGGTGACCCTGCGGGAGCTTTCCGGTGAGGTCATCGACGTACACCGGCGGGGCGACGGCTATGTCGTCAAGTACGCCGATGCCTCGGAGCAGGACGGTGTGCGCGACCTGCCCTCGGACCAGGTGATCCTGGCGACCGGTCACCTCTCGCCGGTGCAGGCGCCCTTCTACCACCGCATCAGGGACTGCGACCGCTTCCTCGCCGACCCCTACGCCCCCGGCGCGCAGGAGTGGTTCCAAGAGGTCGGCGCCGAAGAGTCGGTGCTCGTCACGGGCTCCGCGCTGTCGGCCTTCGACACGGTGATCTCCCTCATCCACGCCGGCCACCGGGGGCAGATCCTGATCTGCTCGCGTGGCGGCCACATGCACGGCACCTACCCCGTCGACCACGAGCACGACATCTGGCAGTCCCGCCGGCCGCCCTTCCTCGACACCAAGGAGCTCACCCCCGAGTCGGTGGTGGAGGGGATCAAGGCGGAGTACGCACACCTGCGCGACGAGCACGGCGTGGAGCCCGGCAGCGCGCTCGAGGCCGTCTTCCCCGAGCGGGTCATGAAGGCGTGGGAGCCGTACGTCATCGAGCTGGTCTCCCGCATGGACGCCCGCGACGTGCGCATGCTGCTCGACCGGTACAAGAGCCTGATCGTCACCAGCCGCACCAGCACCGTGCGGGAGATCGGCGGCGTCGTGCGCAGCCGGATGCGCGGGTTCAACGGCGCCCCGAAGACCGTGAACGTGATGTCCGCCGGCATCCAGGACATGCGCCCCGTCGAGGACGGCTCGAGGATCCGGGTGGTGTTCGCCGACCAGCCGGACATCATCGTCGACCGGGTCGTCAACTGCCTGGGCAACAACACCGACTACGAGCGCACCGGCCATCCTCTGTGGCACGGCCTGGTCAACGCGCACGGCTACGCGCAACCGCAGACCAAGACCCACCGGGGCATCGAGGTCGGCACCCACGGCCAGCTCATCGCCGCCGACGGCAAGGTGGCAGCGGGCCTGTTCTGCGTCGGCCCGATGCGCCAGGGCGACGAGACCACCCGCCGCGGACGCCTGGGCGCGTTCGTGTTCAGCATCGGCACCCTGCGCAACCAGTGCTTCGACACGGCCATGGAGGTGCTGCGCCGCCTCGAATCCGCCAGCGACGGGGAGCAGATGGACATTCCCGACGGCATCCACCACTGCCTGATCCGCAGCGCTGACTGGATCGCCGCCGACCTCGCCACCGAGGAACCACAGGCCACCCGCCTGCGCAAGCGCCTGCAGGACTACGCCCGCGACAGCGCCTACCCCCACGCCGTCGACTACCTCCAGGCCCAGGACCGCACCGAGCGCCGCAAGTACCGCGCCATCCTGGACGACGATCTGGCGGACTTCGGCGCCGCCCTGGCCCGCGAGTTCGGCCTCACCGCGCAGCAGGCGCGGCGGACCGTCTCCCTGCTGGCCACGCTCGTGCAGAAGCACGCGGTGCACAACCTGTGCGACATCACCAAGCTGGCGGGCTGGGACTCCCGGTACGCCGGGCAGGTCAAGCACGCCCCGACGAAGGGCGCGTGATGGCCGAGCACAGTGATCAGGAGCTGCTGAGCCGGCTGTTCATGGTCCGGCACGGCGAATCCACCTGCAATTCCGTCCACCGCATCGCCGGTCAGCGCGACGCCCCGCTGACCTTCCTCGGCCGGATCCAGGCCGAGAAGGTCGCCAAGGGCCACCGCGGTCAGCACTTCGACCGCGTCTACGTCTCCCCGCTGACCCGCGCCTACGAGACCGCCACCACCATCTTCCCTCTCCACACCGCTCACGCGGATACTCCCGAGATCGTGGTCGACGAGCGGCTGATGGAGCGCGACTTCGGCAGCTACACGCTGGAGAGCAAGTCCATCCTGCAGCGCCGTCACGGCATCGCCGAGTACGAGCGGGCGATGAACGCCGACAGCCCGACCATGCACGGCGGGGAGACGTTCCAGCAGTTCGAGGACCGCGTGCACGCCTTCTACGAGGAGGAGCTGCTGCCGGCGCTGCGCCGCGGTGAAGTGGTCTGCGTGGTTTCCCACAAGTACGTCGTCGAGCTGATCTGCCGGTTCGTCCTGGCCCGTCCGGCCGACGAGTCCTACGACCTGCGCCTGCCCAACTCCCAGATGCTGCAGGGTGATCGGATCCACAGCTACGTCAAGAACGAGAACAAGACCATGAACATGGTCTACGACTGGATCGTCGTCAACCATCCCGTGGTCTTCTGCGCCGGCCTGGCCGTCGGCCTCCTGGCCAACCTGGCCGGGTTGCACCTGTCCGCGTCCCCGTACGTGCTGCTGATGCTCCTGGTGCTGGCCAGCGTCATCACCATGTGCCGCATCGAGCTGGAGAACGCGCGCACGTTCGTCACCGACCGCGGCACGCTCCGGTCCGTCGCCCTGCGCTACCTCGCCCTGCCGATCGCCTTCGCGGCCCTGGTGCGCTGGTCAGACGCGGGCAGCACGAGTACGGCGGCCATCGCCGCGGTGTTCCTCGCCACCCCCAGCTCGGTGGTGGCGATGACCGTCAGCCGCTGCCTCGGCGGAATGATCATGCCGGCGTTCGCGCAGGTCCTGCTCTCCTCACTGGCCGCGACCGTGTCCTTCTCCACCGTCCTCGCCCTGACCCTGCACGAGGACGTCGCCCCGGCCATCGCCATCAGCGCCGCCACCTCCACCGGCGTCGTCACGGCGGTCTACCTCCTGGTCAAACGCCTGCGGGAACGCTCTCCCATCCGCACGGCCAAATACGGCGAGCGCAACGGATACGTGGCCGTGCTGCTGCTGACCGCATTCATCGTGCTGGTCTGCCTCAAGCTCGACCTCGACGGTTTCACCACCTATGCGCCGACCGCCATCGGCATCGCCGCCGGCCTGCGCCTGGTCGCCGCCCTCCTCAAGCGCCGACGTCACGTCCAGACACTCGACGACTACACCGCCATGACCTACCCGAACGTGTTCGTGGTGGTCATCATCGCCGCGCTCACCGGGAACCAGCCGCTGGAGCAGGTGGCGATCTGGACCCTGCTGCCGATGTTCGTCCTGTCCTTCTTCGACAGCTTCTACGCCCGCCACCTCGTCGTCGCCCCCGACGACCCGCGCTGGCCCACCGTGCTCGGCCTCGAAGACCGTCCCGCGGCCGAGCAGCGCGCCGCCCACTCCGTCCGCGTCCTTGACGACCCCGACGCCCAGCTCTCCGCGAGGAGTTGACCTTGTCCGCGCCACCAGCTTCGCTGATACCCCGGCCGTTACTGTTCTGGACCGGCGTCGCCCTGACCTGCGCCGGCGTCGCCGAGCACGTGCGGATGTTCATCGACTCCGCGTCCATGCACTTCCACATGTCCATGATGGACATGTCGGCGGCGATGATGTGGGCGGCCATGGCCGCCATCGTGGCCGGCGTGGTGCTCTCCGGCATCGCGGTCGTCCCGCCCCGCACCACCACTCCAGCGCCGGCTACGGCTTCGGCTCCGGTTTCGGTTCCGGCTCCGGCTCCGGCTCCGGCTCCGGCTCCGGCTCCGGCTCCGGACGACGCCACGGCGGCGAGCCGGCGACGCCTCATCGCCATCCTCAGTTTCGCCCTCCTGGTGGACCAGATGAAGCCTGCCACCCTGGCGTTCATCTCCCCTGGCCTGCGGGCCGAGTACGGCCTCAGCGCCGCCGAGGTCTCGTGGCTGCCCACGGTCGCCCTGACCGGCACCGTACTCGGCTCGCTCGTATGGGGGCGCGCGGCGGACCGCATCGGCCGCCGGGCCACCATCCTCCTCGCCTCCCTGCTCTTCCTCGGCACCACGGTGTGCGGTGCCATGCCGACGTTCGGCGGCACCCTCGTCATGTGCGCCCTGATGGGCATGGCGGCCGGCGGCATGCTGCCCGTCGTCTACGCCCTGATGACCGAGAGCCTGCCGCCCGGCCGGCGCGCGGCCATCATGGTCCTCCAGGCCGGCCTCACCACCACCGGCGGCTACATGGCCGCCTCCGGGCTTGCCGCCGTCCTCATCCCGCTGGCCGGCTGGCGCGTCACGTGGTTCGCGCAGCTCCCGCTGGTCCTGATCCTGATCGCCCTCAACCGCTGGATTCCCGAATCGGCCGCCTTCACCGCCCGTCAGACGCGCACCGCGCAAGTCCCCGCCTCGGCTCTGTTCAAGCGGCCCCAGACGGCCAAGACGCTGGTGGTCAGCGCCTACGCGCTGGCCTGGGGCCTGGTCTACTGGGGGTTCATCACCTTCCTGCCCAGCCAGCTGGAGTCCGCAGGCAGGCACGGGATGTCCGCCGCCACCCTGCTGTTCATCTCCTCGCTGCTCGCCATCCCCACCTGCGCGCTCGGCGGGTGGCTGTACATGCACTGGTCGGCCAGGGGCACCATGGTCGTCTACGCGTCCCTCACCGTCGCGGCCCTGCTGACGCTGGCAGCCGTCGGCCTGGACGGCAGCCGCCCCATCCTGCTGGCCACCGTGATGCTGCTGTTCGCCGGCACCGCCGGTGTGATCGCGCTCATCGGCCCCTACACCGCCGAGATCTACCCCACGGCCATCCGGGGCACCGCCGGCGGATGGGCCGCGGCGGTCGGCAAGTCAGGCGGAGCCTTCGGCCCGCCCCTGATCGCACTGATCCTCTCGGCACCCGGAGGCATCCGCACCGCCGCCATGTTCGTCGCGCTCCCCATGGCCCTGGCAGGACTCGCCGTCGCTGTCCGGGGCAGCAACCCGCAAGCCGCCGCCCAGACGCCTGAGGGCACGACCTCGCTGGACGCCGAACTCGACGAGATGGTCAGCAGCGAGGGCGTCGCCGCCCAGGCCACGGCGACAGCGCACCTGCCGGGCAACGGGGGTACGGCGACATGAACGGCGGAGTCAACGGCGTCGCACTCGCCGTCTTCGCCCTCTTCTTCCTGGCCGTCACGGTCATGGGCTTCCTCGCCGCCCGCTGGCGCAAGGCCGACGACGAGCACACCCTCGACGAATGGGGCCTGGGCGGGCGTTCGTTCGGCACCTGGATCACCTGGTTCCTGCTCGGCGGGGACGTCTACACCGCCTACACCTTCGTCGCCGTACCCGCGGCGATCTACGCGGCGGGCGCGGCCGGCTTCTTCGCGGTGCCGTACACCATCCTCGTCTACCCCCTGATCTTCACCTTCCTGCCCAGGCTGTGGTCCGTGTGCCACCGCCACGGATACGTCACCACCGCCGACTTCGTGCGTGGCCGCTTCGGCTCCAAGGGTCTCTCGCTTGCCGTGGCCTTCACCGGCATCCTGGCCACGATGCCCTACATCGCCCTCCAACTCGTCGGGATCCAGGCCGTGCTGGACGTGATGGGCGTGGGCGGCGGCGAGAACACCAACTGGTTCGTCAAGGACCTGCCGCTGCTGATCGCCTTCGGCGTGCTGGCCGCGTACACCTACTCCTCCGGTCTGCGCGCCCCCGCGCTGATCGCGTTCGTCAAGGACACGCTGATCTACATCGTCATCCTGGTGGCGATCATCTACATCCCGATCAAACTGGGCGGCTTCGACGACATCTTCGCCAAGGCCGCCCAGGCGTACAGCCAGTCCAGCCCCGCCACCGGCAAACCGCGTGGCACCCTGGTCAGCGCCCCCAACGCCCAGTGGACGTACGCGACGCTGGCGCTCGGCTCCGCTATGGCCATGTTCATGTACCCGCACTCGATCACGGCGACGCTGTCCTCCCGCAGCCGCAACGTGATCCCGCGCAGCACCACCGTGATGCCCCTCTACACCCTGATGCTGGGCCTGCTGGCTCTGCTCGGCTTCATGGCGATCGCGGCCGGGGTCGAGGTCACCAACGGGCAGCTGGCCATCCCGCAGCTCTTCGAGGACATGTTCCCGGACTGGTTCGCGGGCGTCGCCTTCGCGGCGATCGGCATCGGCGCGCTGGTACCGGCGGCGATCATGTCCATCGCGGCGGCCAACCTGTTCACCCGCAACATCTACAAGGACTTCATCAAGCCGGACGCCACGGCGGAGCAGGAGACGCGCGTCTCCAAGCTGGTGTCGCTGCTGGTGAAGGTGGGCGCCCTGGTCTTCGTCCTCACCATGGACAAGACCGTCGCCATCAACTTCCAGCTGCTGGGCGGGATCTGGATCCTGCAGACCTTCCCGGCCATGGTCGGCGGCCTGTTCACCCGCTGGTTCCACCGTTGGGCGCTGCTCGCGGGCTGGGCGGTCGGCATGGTCTACGGCACCCTCGCCGCGTACGGCGTCGCCTCGCCCTCCCAGCAGCACTTCGGCGGCTCGGCGAAGGAGATCCCCGGCATCGGCGAGATCGGCTACATCGGCCTGACCGCCTTTGTGCTGAACGGGGCGGTGACGGTGGTCGTGACCTTCGCCCTGAAGGCCGTGAAGGCCCCCGAGGGCATCGACGCCACGTCGCCCGGGGACTACACGGCGGATGCGGCAGAGGCAACCGCGGCCGCCACTCTGCGCCCTGGCACGTCACCCGCACGCAACCCCAGTTGAGAGCGGATCGGCGCGCGCCTAGGCCGCCGCCCCGGCGCCGATCGAGTCCAGGGCGACGGTCACCGTCTTGCGCAGGGTCGCGGCGTCCGCACCGGCGCGGGAGCGCAGGTTGACGCCGTAGGCGAGCAGCGCCAGCAGATCCGCGGAAGCGCCCGGATCGGCACCGGGCGACAGTTGCCCCTGCTGCTCAGCGGTGACCAGGGCGGCGTACATCGCCTCGCGCAGCTCCCGGTGGTGCTGGTCCAAGACGGCGCGCACCTCGGGATCGCTGTTCTCGGCCCCGGCGTGTGCGTTGGAGACCATGCAGCCCCAGCGGGCGTACTCGCCCGAGCAGCGGGCTTCGATCAGGCCGCAGAAGAACTCGGAGATGGCGGGCAGTCCCCGCTCGTCCTCGGCCAGGCGCCGGAACATCGGCCGGGACCGCTGCTGCAGGTAGCGGCGCAGCGCGGCGAGGTAGAGCTCCTGCTTGCCGCCGAACGTGCCGTAGAGGCTGGAACGGTTGAGCCCGGTCGCGGTCACCACGTCCTGGATCCCGGTCGAGGCCACGCCCTGCCGCCAGAACAGCCGCACCACGGTCTCCAGGGTGGCGTCCGGATCGAAGTGCTTGACGTCCGGCATGATCCACCCACCATCCTGAAATGAGGATTCCAAGATACTCCCAGTTCAGTACGCCGCAAAAGTGCCGACAGGTACAGAGCGGGACAGGCCTCCCCGCAGCGCGGAGCCGTCCAGGATCGTCCACGATCCGCCCCGGGGGCGCAGCGCGCCGTGACCATGCCCCCATGAACCGCATACCAGCCCTCTGGGCAGCCGCATACGGGTCGCAGACCCCACGCCTGCGCCGCTACCTCGCCCGCCGCGCCGTCCACCTCGGCGCGTTCATCAAGGCACTCGCCCTGGCCGACCACCGCCCGTTCACCAGCCTCTGACCCACCGGCACTCCGCACGACTGGCGCGGGACCACGCACGCGCTTATCTTGGAACGGTCATTTCAAGATTGCTGGGGTCCCGATCCAGTCGCCGACCAGGAGGAACGCGCACCATGACCACCCTCAACGCCGAACTTCGAACCTTCTACGAAGCCCGCCAGCAGCAGATCCCCGCCGAGATCCGACAGATCATGCGGCGGGCCGGCCAGGAACTCGCCGACTCCGGCCAGGCCGACCGCGCCCTGACCGTCGGCGCCCAGGCCCCGCGCTTCAGCCTCCCCTCCGCGCATGGGCAGACCATGGCCCTGGATGACCTGCTCGCCGACGGACCGGTCGTGCTGACCTTCTACCGCGGCGCCTGGTGTCCGTACTGCAACATCGCCCTGCGTGCACTCCAGCAGCACCACGGGGCGATCACCGCTCGCGGTGCGCGCCTGGTGGCCGTCTCCCCGCAGATCCCCGACGAGTCCCTCACCCTTGCCGAAAAGCACGACCTCGCCTTCGACGTCCTCAGCGACATCGGCTCCGACACCGCCAAGCAGTACGGCCTCGCCTTCGACCTCCCCGACGACCTCGCCGCTGTCTACGACAGGCTCGGCTTCGACCTCCAGCGCGTCAACGACGGCCACCCGCGCACGCTCCCGCTGCCCGCCACCTACGTCATCGACCGCGACGGCATCATCCGCTGGGCCTTCGTCAACACCGACTACACCACCCGCGCCGAACCGGCGGACATCCTCACCGCCCTCGACGCACTGAACTGAACCCACCTGCGGCCCAGCCCCCGGCGGCAGCACCAACATCGCCGCCCCCGGGCCGCCCAGCGGCGCGAATGCCCACGCACCGGACGGTGAAGTGCACGGCCCTGGCCTCCGTCGACGCCGGCCGGGTGGTGCTGCGCGCGGCACCGAGATGCTTCCGGCGTTTCCGGAGACCAGGGCTGGAGCCGCACAGCTGCCGGCGGACATCGGCCTGGACGGCGTTATGTGACCTGCACGGGCGCCTCAAGCGCATGGTGTCTCAGGTGTGCAGGAATCAGCGGGCGGCTTCTTCGCCAGTCTGATCGCTTGTAGCTGCAGCTTCCTGGAGCGGGGAGGCAGAGCGTCGAAGTGGTCGGACTTGGGGAGACGCCAGGGCCGCAAGAGGCCTTCTTCCTGCCGCGCCTGGCGCTGCGGACGAGCGCGTCGGGGAAGTCGCCACATGACGGTGCACCCCCGCTACCCGGCCGGACGCCACGGTGGAGCGGTCATATGGTGCCCGCCGAGGAGGATGAAGCGCCCCTCCCGCAGCGGCGAGCCGGAGAGCGCTCAGCGCGTCCGTTCTCTGTTCCGGGGCCCTGGCACTCGCGGCGGACCCCGGACTCGGGTCACATCACGGCGTCGGTCTGAAGCGGGCCCGCGGTGATGCGGAGCGTCCGGACGCGGGCCGGCTCTTCCTGGTCGAGGTAGAAGATGTGCATGAACGGGGCGCGCACCACCTGGTTCGGCGCGCTCTTCTTGGCCATGGTGGCCTCGCCACGCAGCAGGCGGACGCCGTCGCCCGCCGTCCAGAACTCCAGGACCTCGTGGGTGATGTTCAGCGGCTCGTCGATCTTGACGAAGAACGCCTTGATGGCCTCGACGCCGCGGATGTGCTCGGTGCCGAAGAACATGTCGGTGTCCTCGGTCAGCGGCGCGAAGCCCTCGCCGAACTCCAGGGTGTCGATGGCGTCCATGAACTTCAGCACCCAGTCGGGTACGGCCGTGGCGTGTGCGGTGTCTGCCATGGTGCCGGTCTCCTTATCAGACCGCGGCGGGCAGGGTGGCGAGGAAGGCCTCGATCTCGGCGTTGACGCCTTCGGGGTTCTCTCGGGCGGCGAGGTGCGCGGTGTGCTGGAGTACACGGAAGGTACTGCCCTCGATGGCGTCCGCCATCTTCCGCACCACGTGCACCGGGAACTGGCTGTCCTCCTCACCGGCGATAATCAGGACGGGCACGTTCCTGATGGTGCTCAGCCGGCGGTGCTCGTCCTTGCGGCCTATGAGGATGCTGCGCAGCGCCCACGCCACCGACTTCGGGTCGTCCCGCAGCACGAACTTGGTGAACTCCGTGAACTCCGGGTTGGTGGCCTCGGCGGTAGGACCGGCGAAGGCGGCGCGGGCGGCCTTGGCGGCCAGCGGCGGCATCTTCGAGTGAAGCGAGAGGAACGTGGACAGCGCGGTGGCCCAGATGCTCTCGACCGTCGTGGGCAGTGAGGCGGTGCAGTTGATGCCGATCGCCGCCGTGGTCCGCTCCGGGTGGTAGGCCGGGAAGACGCCGGCGAGCATGCCGCCCCAACTGTTGCCCACCAGCACACACTTGTCGATGTCGAGCGCGTCGAGGATGTCGACGAGTGCGTCGGAGCAGTCCTCGAGGTCGATGATCTTGCGCAGCGCGTCGGACCTGCCGTGCCCGGGGCTGTCGATGAGCACGACGCGGTGGGTCGGAGCGAAGTGCTCGTACTGGTACTGCCACATGGTGCCGTCCATCATCAGGCTCGGCCAGCACACCATGGCGGGACCGTCGGAACGGCCGCCGACGCGCACGTTGATCAGGCCCAGTGAGGTGGGGATCAGCTTCTCGGTAACTCCTTCGAGCCAGTTCACGGTCATGATCGGTCCTCTCGCGACCAGAAGACGTTCCATTACTAGTAGCGTAACGCTACTAGTTCCAAAACGCTACTACCCTCTCCAGGGCGAGGTGATCAGTCGCCCGGCGCCGCGGGAGCCGATCCCCCCCGCCTACCGGCACCACCCTCCTCGGCGGCCGTCGGCCGCAGAGTCGAGGCCTCGACCGGCTGATGGCAACTGCTGCAAGCGAGGTACGGATTGGTCGGATTGCCGCACGTCGTGTGCATCAGCGGGTGGTGCGTGACGTCCGTGCCAGTCGCATGGGTCTCGGCCCAGCGCGTGACCGCCGCGATGGCCGGGACGACGAGTTCGCGGGCGCTGTCGGTGAGCTCGTACTCGTACCAGGGCTTGTCGGGTCGGTAGGCGCGCTTGGTGAGCAGTCCCAGCTCGGTCAGGCTGTTGAGCCGCGCGGTGAGGATGTTGGCCGAGATACCCAGGGCCCGCTTGAGCTCACCGAAGCGGCCCACACCGAAGAACACCTCCCGCAGGATCTGGTAGTTCCAGCGCTCGGAGATCGCGGCCAGGAACTCCTGCCCGTGCTGGAAGGTGACGCGGCTCCCACGGTCGGCCACGACTTCTCCTCTTCGGTGGTCCTCATAAGGTTTCAAGCTGAAAGTAGTCCCGCGATGCTACTACCCGTGACGTCCGGTCGGGCATCACCTCCGACCGACCTTTTGATGATCACAACGCCCAGCGGCATTGAAGGCATGTTTCGCCATGCCGGACGCGACCTCACCACCCCGCGCCCCGATGGCTTCGAGATCCCTGAGACGTCGTTTCCTATCGGGATGCGGGTCGTTGGGCTGAGCATGACGAGTCTTGCTGAGCCCACGGCCCCTGAGGAGTTATGGGAGCTGTTTCGGCGGGTGGTGCCGGAGAAGGTGGCCATACGCCCGCAGGGCGGTGGGCAACGGCGAGCTGGGGATCGCGAGTGCTTGGCAGCGATAATCTTCGTCGCCACCTCCGGCTGCTCCTGACGGCAGCTGCCACCGGTCTTCGGGTTGGCCTGGCCCACCGTCTACCACCGCTTCTCCCAGTGGTCCAAGGCTCGCGTCTGGGGCCGCCTGCACCGCGTCATCCTCGACGGGCTCGGGGCAGCCGGCGAGCTGGACTGGTCGCGTTGCGCAATCGAGTCCGTCGGCGTGCGGGCCCTCAAAGTGGGCTCCTGACGGGACGGAATCCGACCCATCGCGGCATGAGCGGATCGAAAATCCACCTCATCGTCGACCGCAACGGCCTCCCCCTCGCAGTCGGAATCACCGGCGCCAACAACACCCACGACAGCTTGGCCCTGCACCCGCTGGTCCGCTCCATCCCACCCGTCCGCAGCCGCCGCGGACCACGTCGAAGGCGCCCGGCCAAGCTGCACGGAGACAAGGGCTACGACTACCACCACCAGCGTTGATGGCTGCGAGCGCGCGGCATCACCCCCGCATTGCCCGCCGCGGGAAGGAGCGCGCCCAGCGACTGGGCCGGCACCGCTGGGTGGTCGAGCACACCAAGTCCCGGCTCTCCGGCTGCCATCGACTGACATCGACGCTACGAGCGCAAGCCCGAGCGCTTCCTGGCCTTCACCGCCATAACCACCAGTTTCATCAAATACCGACGACTCACCAAGTGAAACGACGACTGCTCGGCGATGCTTCGGTCGCGGGTGGGTACCAGGGTGCCGTCCACGATCAGCACTGCGCCCTTCGCGAACCGCTTGCGCGGCTTGAGCGCGAGCTTTGGGCCGAGGTGGCCAACGACGCGACTGGCTGCGGACTTCGACACCGCGAACAGTGGCGCCAGTTGCCGCAACGTCAGGTTGGTCCGCGTGGTGTACCGGGTCGCGAGCGCGGCCCGTATGGCGATCGCGGCCGAGTTCTCGTCCTCGGGCACCAGCGAGACCACCGTGGCCGCCGCGGTCAGCACGGCGGCGCGCGGGGCGACCTCCTCCAGCGCCGCCCACAGCGCGGCCACGTCCAGATCCGCCTCCTCCTCGACCAGCTCCAGCCCCTCGAACAGCACCTTCGCCACCCGCGAGCACCCGCGACGCCTTCTCGGACCGAACGGCGGGCAGGTCTCGGTGTTAGCGGCCGGCCGTCTGCGTGACCGTCGGATGCCACTCGCGGCGGAGGAGGCCGAAGACCCAGGAGTCGGAGATGCCTCCGTTGACGACGCAGTTCTCGCGGAGGGTGCCTTCGCGGACGAAGCCGAGCTTCTGCAGGACCCGGGCGGACGCCAGGTTACGGGTGTCGGTCTCGGCCTGGACGCGGTTCAGGTCCAGGGTGTCGAACGCCCACCGCAGGACGGCGTTCGCGGTCTCCGTGGCGTAGCCGTGGCCCCACGCGGCGGCGTCGAAGACGTAGCCCAGGGACGCGCTGCGGAAGTCCGGGTTCCAGCTGGTCAGGCCGCACCAGCCGATAAACGCGCCGTCCAGGACGCGGTCGACGGCCACCCGCGCTCCCGTGCCCTCCTCCTCCATCGTCCGGCAGGTCGCGATGAATCGCTGGGCGCGGGCTGGTTCGGTCCACGGCGGGGAGTCCCAGTAGCGCAGCACGTTGGCGTTGCTCTGCAGCGCGTAGAGCGGCGCCGCGTCGGCGTCGGTGAACGGCCGCAGTCGCAGGCGGGCGGTGTGCAGTTCGGGGGTGGGCAAGGGCATGCGGAGCATCCTGCCGCGTCACGCTCGCCCCCGGCCATCCGTTTATCCGGAGGGTCAGCCGGCGTACGTCCCCGGTGACGCCGGCCGCGCCGCGTGGGCGGTGAGTCAGCATTAGCGTGCCGGCATGGCGAGCAAAGGGCGGCCGTACAGGCGCACCCTCGGTACCGGATCCCGGGCGGATGGAGGGAGGCCGTCCACTTCATCGGGCCGGCCGGCATCGCCGACGGCACTCTCGCTGGTCCTCCGCCCTGGTCCGAGCCGGACAGCGCGCAGGCGGCCCTGGTTCAGAAGACGGAGGAACGCACCCACCCCCGGCTCGACGCCCTCTGACACGCACCCGATCAACCGGACTGGGAGACCGGCAGCCGGCACCGTCGCAGGCCGCTTCCACCTGCTTGAAGCCGGCGCACCGATGCGGTCGGGGCACTGGATCCCGACAGCGTCGGCCATCGCGTGACTTCTCTCGGCGCAGTGGGGGGCGGGCGTGTATGTGGCAGTGTTGTGGTGGGGCGGGCCGGTAGTTTGCGGGTCCCGGGCCCTGCTGGTCCGTGTCCCTGACAGGCGCGGTCTGGAAGGCCTGGCCTGGTACTTGTGGTGAGGGATTGCCAAGACCTGTGGTTCAGGGTTTCGTGCTGTTGACGGGCTGCCGGGCGGAAGGTCCTCTATGGCCGTTGCGAGGGCAGCGGTTGCAGCTCGGGCCAACGGGTGAGCATGCTCTTGCGCATGGCAGTGGCGAGCCTCCCGAGATCCTTCAACTCGGTGCTCTCGGCGGTCATCTGGCTGACGATCCGGAGACGGTGTACCAGCCGCTGGCGGGCGGTCGCGGTGCCCCACTTCCAGTCGTGGTTCGGGATTCTGCCCAGGTGGTCGGCGGTCCCTCGCTGGGCTCGCTGGACCAAGGCGTCACCCCG
This sequence comes from Streptomyces sp. NPDC023481, assembly GCF_055560195.1. Classification (NCBI taxonomy): domain Bacteria; kingdom Bacillati; phylum Actinomycetota; class Actinomycetes; order Kitasatosporales; family Streptomycetaceae; genus Streptomyces; species Streptomyces sp. NPDC023481. Next base: position 19,763 of record NZ_JBVHJE010000025.1, on the reverse strand, counting down.
TAGCAGCCAGCCGGCACACGCGTCCGTGAGATCGCCTTGGACTTCGGTGCCGGTCGCGTTGCGCCATGCCGTGCGGTAGGCGGTCTCTGCCGCGTCCAGCGTGTCGGGGTCGGGAGCGGTGGCACACCAGCAGGTAGGGAAGCCAATGCGCAGGTAGGCAAGTTCCACGAGCCCGTTGCCCAACGCGGCCTGTTCGAAGTCGATGAACCGCACGCCGGTGCTGGTGTGCATGTCGTTGCCGGGGCACGGATCACCGTGCAGCAGGGCATGGCCCTCCGCTCGGCCCAGGCGGTTCACCAGGCCGTCCATCTCGGGCCCAGCGCCGGCCGGCACCACCACGCCGAGCGTCTGGGCAAGCCTGAGGAAGGAGTCGACATCATCCGGGGTCGGGCCCGACCAGGTCGGAAGACTGTCCGCGTCGTCGGCGTTGGCGCCGGTGGCGGTGTGGAGCCGGGCGAGCGCCACCGCGTAGTCCACCATCCAGTCCTCGCGCGGTTCCTGGTGGTCCAAGTGCTCCAGGACCAGCACCCGTTCGTCTGGATTGGTGCCGAGGAGCATCGGCACCACGGGCGGGTCGGCCCTGGACGCGAGTTGCAGGGCAGCCACCTCGCGCGCGTACCTCTCGGCTGCTTCTGGGCCGTCGATGAGCTGCTTGACCACCACGGGCGTGCCCGACAGCTCGGCTCGCCATACGCGTGATCGCGGGCTGCTGCCCAACCTGCGGGCTCGTCGGGGCGAACCCAGCTCAGCCCTGAGCTTCTCCCCTAATGGCAGTCGTGACCACATGGCCTCATCTTTCCGTATACCGGCGGGCCCTCGGCTGCAGTTCGCGCTGGACGGAGGCCTACGAGGTCGTTCGAGCTCAGGAGGAGCTGCTCTCCGAGGGGTAGACGAGCAGCTTTCGAACCGCTGCAGGAATGTGTTTCGGATCAGCCACTCCGATTGTACTGTCCTCGGACATGATCGCCTGTGATGTCGGAATTCCGTCAATTTCGTAGACATGCGTCTTCTGGTTTGTGGAGCTGGTCCCGTCCTTGCACCCCTTGAGGGTGCCGACGCCGATCGATTTCCCGGCATGATGAAGACCTGGACGATCGCTGATGGTGGGAGACCACGGTCGCTGGTACTCCTGGGAATTGTATGAGAGTACCCAGGCGCAATCTTCACTCCCCTGACTCCCCCCGGATGAGCACCCGGGAAGAACAGCGACTATCGAAATTGCCGCGAGGCTGAACGTGATTTTTCGAGTTCCTGCGAGCGTTTTCACGAAACCTTCTCGTTGCTTCGGCCAACCCTAGTGAAAGAAGCTTGCCAGGAGAAAGCCACCCACGGAAGAGGGGGCACCCACGGTCGGGCAGACGCAGATGCAGGTTCACCGATGAAGAGCACAAATAATGAAGCGCTTACCTCCTTTATCTTTCCCAGTCGTCGTAGATACGCCCGAAGCGTGATCTTCTCGAGTGCGACTACGACGTGCGCGAGTACCAGGACGAGAAGCGGCTGTTGTTAGACATCCGGAATGGCCTCTTCCTGCGTCCGGCTGTCGGCCCGCGCACGGATGCCATCACCCGGCCCGTGCGGCCAGCGCGGGGGTCTGTATCGTGAGCGGGCCTGTCTCATATTCGGTGGTAGCGGAGGGTGGCGGTAATCCGAGGACGATGCGGTGGCGGAGGATGGTGAATCCTGCTCGTCCGTGCATCTGGCGTACAGGACGTCAAATATAAGCGGAAGGGCGAAAACGACCTCTCAACGCAGGCGCCGCCCTCTCCCCGCAAACACTCCGCCCCCAAGGGCTCGGGTCGAAACACAGTAGATAACTCGAAGGACATGCGGTGAAGGAACTCAACCCGTACACGCTCAGTCACATCGTCATCACCATTCTCGGCGCCAACTCGCTTCTCATCGGCTGGCTCTTCTCTCGCAAGGGAGAACCGGTTGGAATGCGCACGCGCTGCGTTCTGGCCGCGTCCTGGCTGGCCTGGCTTGGGCTGTTCTGCCACATCCGAGTCGCCGGAGGGACGATCTAACCTCGCCGTTTCGTTTGGGTGGAGTCAAGCGGCGGCCCGCCACAAAGGCCATCGGCGTCTGCCACAACATTCCGAAGCCCACCTGACCTGGGCACTCATCACCCTCATGACCAGACGGCTCACCCGCAGTGGGCCCCGTAAGGAATGGGAGAAGAAGCGGCCTGTGCCCAGCGCTGACGCCGATGGACATGGAGAACTGGCTCAGTAGGTGACCGTGATCCGACGCGCCGGACCGTCTACCCGGATCTTTCCTCCGACCGGGATGACGAGTTGAGGATCGGTGTGGCCAAGGTCGACATCGAACACCACCATGGTGTCGGGAGCGTACCGCTGGAGGGCGCGCAGGACGGCCTCGCGCTGTTGCCGGCGGAAGCCCGCCTTCTCTGCAGTGCTGAGCTGGTTGTCGAACGACCAGCTCCTGGCCCTGCCCATCAGTAGCGCGGGGAAATGCTGGAGGAGACCGCGTTCGCCCATGCTCCGAAGGATCCGGTAGACCTCTTCGGCTCGTGGCATCTCTTCGGACGTCTCGAGGAACAGCAGGTTGCCGGCGTACGCGTCGACCGGCCGTATCTCACGGTCGGCCATCAGCAGCCAGGAGATGATCTCCAGGTTGCCGCCCCAGCTGATCCCTTCGACTACCCGGTCGCTGTTGTGCCAGGTCCAGGCGTCAGCGGGTTCCATCTCGGGTTCCGACTCGAAGGTGCGCGGGTCCTGCCAGGGCCGGCTGATGTCCCCGTAGGCGCTTGCCGCGGTGAGTTCGTACGCGCCAGAGGTGAACAACGCCGCCCTGAGAGAATCAGCGGTCAGCGGGTGCATCGCGCCGGGGCGTCCGAGCTCGACCATCACTGTGGCGCCGTGGGAACCGACAATGCCCAGGTTGCGCAGGAAGAGCAGCAGGTTGGTGTTGTCGCTGTAGCCGAAGAAGGGCTTGGGGTTGGCGCGGAGAAGGCCGCGGTCAAAGTGCGGCAGGACAGTGATCTGGTCATCGCCGCCGATGCTGGCGATCACGGCCTTGATGTCCGGGTCCGCGAAGGCCGCGTGAATGTCCGCAGCCCGCTCTTCGGGCGTCGAGCCCATCTTCCGAGTCGTCGGATACTCCACCGTCTTCAACCCGAATTCCTCCTGAAGCCTGCGTAACCCCAACTCGTACGGCAGAGGCAGGACACCAGGCAGACCGGAGGAGGGGGACAGCACCGCAACCAGGTCTCCAGAGGGCGGGGCTTCGCGGGGCAGAGAGGATCCGTCATCCGATGATCATAGGAGCCGATCAACCTGTCGCCGCAGCGAATATTCCGGGGCTCGCCACGAACGAGTTCGATCCTTCCCTTCTTCAACCCTTTGGACCGCAGCTGAGGTTGTTGAACACCCGCTTAGTACTCCAGCCGTAGATCGTTATGTGCCCTGGCCCTGAGTCGTTTGCCGCTGGTAGTGGCAGGTGCGGGATCAGTGCTGGCGGCGGCGCCAGCATGACCGGCGCAGCCGATGCCTGGCATCGTGCGCGGAGTGGGCGGCCGTGGCGGGCGGGCGATCTCGTTGTGGTGCAGGTTTCGCCCACACGACCGATGAGTTCCACCTTGCCGCGTCGTCTGCAAGTGGGGAACGTCCCCCTTCCGCGCCTGCGGGAGGCCCGAGATGAGACGACAAGGAGCATGCGTACCATGGACCAGGAGAACGTGAGCGCCACCCTGACCGTCGCCGTGCCCGCCGCCAGAGTGTTCGCGGTGCTGGCGGACCCGACGACCCATTCCGCGATTGACGGCACCGGCTGGGTTCAGGAACCTGCCGACCGGGCGCCGCTGACCGAGGTAGGGCAGCTTTTCCGGATGGACATGTATCACGCCAACCATCCAAACGGTGACTACCGGGTGGTCAACAAGGTCCAGATGCTCGACCCGCCGCGCGCCATCGCCTGGCTGACGGGACAGGAGAAGGCCGACGGTCAGCTGGAGTTCGGCGGCTGGATCTGGCGTTACGACTTGGCACCGCTCGGTCCGTCCGAGACTGAGGTCACGCTCACCTACGACTGGTCGGCGGTGCCGCAGTTCATCCGGGATCGCGGCATCCAGTTCCCGCCGTTCGGCCCTGAGCATCTCATCAACTCATTGCACCACCTGGCCGATCTTGCCGCACCGACGTCCCGGGCCTGGACGCCCCGCGGCTAGTGCTCCAGCCGTCGATGTGATCTTGCTGGTCGGGCCGGTGTGGAGACGGGTGCGGCCCACCGCTGATCATCGTGAGTTGTGTGGACTGACGAAGAGACGGTGGCCGCAGGTCACAGCATTGGATTCCGCCCACTGGCGGGAGGCGTTCGAGGTGGCCATGAGCCGGATCGCGGCACGGTTCGCACGGGTAGAACCCCGGCTACGGGCTGGCCGGCTGGTGCTGGGCCTGCTGTCGGACCTGCCGCGCAAGAACTGCTGGACGACCGCCGAGTGGGCCGGGGAGACCAGCCCTCATGGCATGCAGCACCTGCTGTGCCGGGCCTCCTGGGACGCCGAGGCCGTCCGCGACGACGTGCGCGAACACGTCGTCGAGCACCTCCACGACGATGCCGCGGTACTGGCCGTCGACGAGACCGGAGACGTGAAGAAGGGCACCCACACCGTCGGGGTCCCACGCCTATACACCGGCACCGCAGGGCGGATCGAGAACTCCCAGGTCGCCGTCCACCTCATATCTACGCCGGCCAGCGCGAGCACGCGGCGGTGGACCGGGAACTGTACGTCCCGCGCGCTCCTGGACGTCCGCCCCGGACCGCTGCCAGGCCGTCGGGCACGGCGAGGACACCGTTTTCGCGACCAAGCCGGAGCTGGCTCGGGTGATGATCGAACGGTTCCTGGCCACCGGACACCATGTCGGCTGGGTCACCGGCGACGAGGTCTACGGCGGCAACCCAAAACTGCGGACGGCTTTGGAGCACCGCGGCATCGGCTACGTCCTCGCGGTGGCCTGCTCGGCCGAAGTGCCCACCAGCGCAGGCGAGTTCCGCGCCGAGGCCCTGGCACGGAAGGTGCCCCATGCGGGCCTGGCAGAGGCTCTCGACCGGGCGCGGCGCGTAGGGACAGCGGTTCTACGACTGGGCCGTCATCGACCTCACCGAGGCAGCCCCGGGCCACCACCAGCTACTGGTCCGCCCCAACCGCACCACCGGTGAACTCGCCTACTACCGCTGCCACTCCACCAGACCGGCATCCCTCGCCGTCCTGGTCAAGGTCGCAGGTTCCAGATGGGGGGTGGAGGAAATCTTCCAGAGCGAGAAGGGACTGGCCGGACTGGATGAGCGCCAGGTCCGCCGTTACCCCTCCTGGGCCCGCTGGGCCACCCTCGCCATGCTCGCCCACGCACTCCTCGCCGTCGTCCGCGCCGACGAACACGCACACCGACCTACACCCGACGACCTGATCCCGCTGACTTGCAACGAGATCCAGCGCCTGTTCCTCACTGTCGCCGTCCGGCCCGATCACGGACCGGCCCACCGACTCCGCTGGTCCGCCTGGCGACGCCGCCACCAGGCGCGATCACAAGCCAGCCATTACCGACGACAAGCCGCATCCCAGAATTGAAGATCACGATCTACAGCTGGAGTACTAGGTAATAAATACCTAGTACCAGCAAGCAGCTGCCAGGCCCTTCGGCATGTTGGCAAATAGTTGGCAAGTCACTTGCCGGCCCGGTTTACCCATCGCTAAACTCCGCCGTAAATCAATACTTTGGCTGCTCGCCGAGAGCGGCGGCGGACCTGCGGAGAGGTTGAGTCGCTCACTCGTCTCCGCACATTCCTGATAGTGAGATTCATATGCTGGAACAGCCCACCTTCGGACGACGCCTGAAGGAGCTGCGCAGGGAGCGCGGGCTCTCGCAGGCCGCACTGGCGGGCCAGGAAATCTCCACCGGGTACTTGTCACGCCTGGAGTCGGGAGCGCGGCAGCCCACGGAGCGTGTGGTCAACTACCTCGCCCAGGTGCTGGGGGTCGACCGGTCCGCCTTCGACACGCCGCCGAGCGGCGGCTCCCTGGCCCAGGCCCTGTCCCTCGCGACGTCCACGGACGGTGACGAGGGGATGGAGAACCTCATCGCCGTGCTGGGCCAGGTCCGCGAGGAGGCCCCGTTTCTGCGCTGGCAGGCGCTGTGGCTGATCTCCCAATACTGGCAGCGCCGCGGCCGGCGGGACGAGGAGCAGGCGTGCCTGGAGGAGCTGGTGCGGGTCGCCGACGAACTCGCCATGCCCGAACTTCAGTGCAGGGCCGGATTCCAGCTCGCTCGCTCGCTGCGTGCGACGGGTGAGGTGGGCCGGGCGCTCGGGCTCGCGATCAACGCCTACCAGCTCGCCAAGAACGCCGGGCTGTCCGTGACCGATACCGGGAGTGCGCTGATCACCCTCGTGTCCGTGGAGGCGGAGGCGGGCCGACTGCCCGACGCGCGGGCCCATGTCGACGAGCTGGTCCAGATGGTGGAAGGGCGGTCCGATCCGCTGTCCGCCCAGGCGTTGTGGTCGGCCGCCACCGTACGGTTCCGGCAGGGGGACCACGAGGCCGCGCTCGGCTGTCTCGAGCGGGCCATGAAGGAGCTGGACAGCGACGTAGACCTGACGTTGTGGGCGCGGCTGCGGCTGGCCGCCGCCTCCCTCAATCTCCAGAGCACGCCGCCGGGGACCGACCGCGGCCGCGAGTGTCTGGAGGAGGCGGCCAGCGCCCTCGCACTGGTCGGCACGCCGGTACTGCGGCAGGAACTGCTCACCCTCCAGACCCACCTGGCCTTCGAGGAGGGCCGGTACGCCGACGCGCGCACCCTCCACGACCAGCTGCACCGCGACGAACTGCACCTCACCTACCGGGACCAGGTGCGGCTGCACATCCTCGACGCCCGGCTGATGCTCCTGGAAGACCGCGAGGAGGAAGGAATCCAGCGCCTCAAAGAACTGGGCGAGCAGGCCCGCCAGCAGTCCAACATCGACCTGGCCGCCGAGATCTGGCGCATCCTGGCCGTGTCCCTGGAAGGCGCAACCCGCTCCCGCCAGGGCTCCGGGTCCTGAACGGGCCCGGCAGCGAGGCCGTGGGCCGCACCGGATCGGGAGCCGCGCAGCGGCAACGCCGAAGGCCGGGCCCCGAGTCTGTGAACAAGCCCCCGTCATCCGCCCGAAGGGCAGACGGGGGCTTGTCACATGCTCTCGGATTCTGCCGCGGGGTTCCGGCCGGCGAGGCGACACCCGGCACGGCCCTCCCCGAGCTCACGGCTTCCCGCGACTTGCCGCCTTGCTCGGGCAGGCAGCCACGCCGGACAGTGCGACGACCCGCCGGGTTCTACAATGGGCCGTCAGGTGGGCGGGGTCAGCGGGTCGGTGGGGCGGCCGTTCGGAAGTGGAGGGAACGGACAAGGGCCGCCGTGCGGGCGCGGGCCTCGGATGCGGTCGACTCCCCCACGACGATGAAGCCCGCGCGGTCGCCGGACTGGCGTACCGGGGGGGGGGGACGATGTCGCCGGATGCCGCGGTCAGCTCCGCATGCAGGTGCACAACGCAGCCGAACACCGTGGAGCCCGAGGCGGCCACCGGTACCAGGACCGTAGCCACACCTCTCCCGTCTCCAGGTCGAGTGCGTCGGTGAGTTCGGCGCGCAGCGCCCGCAGCACGGCGTCGACGGACGGCTCCTCGGGCAACACTTCGAGGTCGGGGGGCGGGATGTCCACGAGTAGGGCCGACGGCCTGGGGCCGCCACGTACGAGGCGCGCAGGGCCTCGTGCCGTCGGTGCACCTCGGCGACGGCCGCCCGCAGGCCGCCCGGTCCAGCTGGGGCGCCATGCTCGCCCTCGGTTGCGAGGAGGTCCTCGCCCGCGACCTGCTCGCCGTCTCGGGCCTCGGCCTGGAGCTGGCCGCCGTGAACTCGCCCGACGGCTGTGTGGTGGCCGGCCCGGCCGAGGCCGTCGCGGAGTTCGAGGCGCGCCTCGCCGGCCGCGTCCTCGTCCGCCGCCTCGCCGCCACCCGCGCCTTCCACACCGCGCTCGTCGAGCCGGCGCTGCCGCGGCTTGCCGAGGAACTCGCCGCCGTCACCGTCCGCGCGCTCGCCGTGCCCTTCGCTACGAACGTCACCGGGCGCCTGATCCTCCCGGACACGGACATCAGGCCGGAGCTGTTCGTCGAACAGGCCCGCCGCACCGTGCGTTTCGGTGACGCGATGGCGTCGGTCACCGAGCGTTTCCCCGACGCCCTGGTCGTGGAGGCCGGGCCCGGCCGGGTCCTGTCAGCCCTGGCGGAGGCGGCGGGCCTGGTGTCCGTCCCGCTCTCCCCGTCCCGTACGGCCCGCCCCGCCGAGGAGGTCCTACCGCCCTCGGCACCCTGTGGACCCTGGGTCAGCCCCTGCCCAGCCGCGCCCTCTGCGCCCCCGCTCGGCGCCGAGTCCATCTGCCGGTCTACCCGTTCGCCGACCCCAGCTGGATCGCCCCGGAGGCGGCAGCGTCCACGGACACGTCACGGTTCGCCGGGAAGGGGAGGCGGACGGCGTTGCCCGAAGCCGCGTCGGCTCAGGCCCCCGCACCCACGTCCGCTGCACCCGCCTCCGCCGAAGCCCCCACGCCGCCGAGCGCGCCCGTTCCCCAGCAGGACCCTGCCGCGGTCCTGACCCGCCTCTGGGAGAAGCTGCTCGGGCACGGCGACCTCGGCGCGCACGCCGACTAATTCGACCTCGGCGGGGACTCCTCCTGGCCACGCGTCTGGCTCGCATGGCCGGCCGGGAACTGGGTCTCGTCGTCCCCGTCCGAGGCCTGATGACCGCCCGCCTGCTGGGCACGCAGGCCGAGCTTCTGTGCGAACTGGCCCGGACCGCCTCGACAGAAGGGCACCCATCGTGACCGTCACCCCTGTGGAACCGGCCCGCATGACCGTGACCCCGCTCGCCGGACGCATCGGCGCGGAGGTCAACGGTGTGGACGCGGCCGCCACACCCGGCCCCGCCGTGATCGCCGAACTGCGCCGGGCCCTCCTGCGGTACAAGGTCGTTTTCCTGCGGGACCAGCGGCTCGACTACGAGAGCCAGGCCGCCTTCGCCCGAGCGTTCGGCGATCTGACGCTGGGCCACCCGATCTACCGCGCGCCCCAGAACAGGCCCGAGGAGAGGGAGATCGACTCCCGGCAGGGGACGCGTGCCAACCACTGGCACACAGACCTCACCTTCGTCGACCGGCCGCCGGCGATCGCCTTCCTGCACAACAAGATCGCCCCGCCGTTCGGGGGCGACACGATGTGGGCCAACACCGTGGCCGCGTACGAGTCGCTGCCCGAACCGCTGCGGGCGCTCGCGGACCGGCTGCGGATCGTGCACAGCAACGACTCCGACTACACCGACGCCATGGTGGCGGCGCGCCGCGAGTACATCTCCACCCTGTTCGAGACCGAGCACCCGGCGGTGCACGTCCATCCTGAGACCGGCGAACGCGCCCTGCTACTCGGCGGGTTCGCACGCCGGGCGGTCGGTCTCACCCCACAGGCCTCGGGGGACGCGCTGCGCCTCCTGCAGGAGTACGTCACCACGCCCGAGCACACCGTGCGCTGGCACTGGCGGGTGGGCGACCTGGCGATCTGGGACAACCGCGCCACCCAGCACTACGCCCTATTCGACTACGGCGACCAGGACCGGCGTGCCGAGCGCTGCACCGTGACCGGAACGGTGCCGGTGGGCGTCGACGGGCGGCCGAGCGCTGTGCTCAGCGGCGACACGACGGCGTACAGCGACGGCGTGGCCTGACGCCCGCCGGACGTGAGGAGACACAAGGAGGGGGGAGGCCCGGCCGGCCTCCCCCCTTCTCCCCTTCCGCTCCTTGTGTCCCCCGTGGTCAGCCCGCGACCTCGGTCACGGCCGCGGTCAGCCCGTCGACGACGGCCGTCGCTCCCTCGTCGTCGATCACCAGGAGCGGCACCGCCATGACGGCCGCGCCGACCTGCCGCAGCAGCAGCCCGTGTTCCCGGGCGCGGGCCAGGACCCGGGTGGCGAGGTTCGGTGCGGTGGTCTCGACGACGAGGATGAAGCCGAGCCCGCGGACGTCCACCACGCCCGGAGCGCCGGCCAGCGCCGCCCAGCCGGCCGAGGAGGCCGGCGCCGAGTCGTTCGGCCCGCACAGGCAGATGTTCCTTCTCCAGGATGCCGAGGGTGGCGAGCGCCGCCGCGCAGGCCACCGCGTGGCCGGAGGTGGTGTGCCCGTAGCGCAGTCCGCCGATGACGGGGTCCCGGTCGAAGGTGTCGTGGACGTGCTGCCGTACGGTGACCGCCGCTATGGGCACATAACCACCGCTGAGTCCCTTGCTGCTGACCAGGATGTCGGGGACGACCTGCTCGCGGAGGGTGGCGAACATCGCTCCGCAGCGGCCGTACGCGGTGAAGACCTCGTCGATGACCAGCAGGGTGCCGGTGGCGTCGCACAGCGCGCGCAGCCCCCGCAGAAAGCCGGGCGGCAGGACGACGGCACCGCCGACGTTGAGGAACGGCTCGACGACGACGGCCGGCAGGTCCTCGGGTCGTGCCCGATGGAACCTTGTTCGGGGTGCGGCTGCCGAGGAGGACGTCGGCGCCCCGCAGCGACAGCTGTCGTGCGGTCTCCAGTCCGATACCCCGGTTGGCCCGGTGACCAGGGCGAGCGTCCCGGGCCTCATCGGGCGAGCCGGTACACCGACACGTGCCCGGTGCTGTCGGGGCCGAAGGGCCGGCCGGACCAGTCCGCGAGGCGCCGTTCGAGGCGCAGGCCGGCGCGGGCCGCCATCACGTCGAGTTCGGCGGGCCAGCAGTACCGCTCGGCGTGCGGGCGCAGGTGGACGCCGTCGGCGCCGAAGGTGATCTTCTGGCTGTGGAAGCGCTGGGCGGCCGGGCCGAAGCGGTAGACCTCGATGGTGGCGGAGTCCTCCGTCACGGAGAGGGCCTGCGCCCGCCCGCCCCGGTCGAAGAAGGACGGGTCGGGGACGTACGCCTCGATCACGAAGGTGCCGTCCTCGCCGAGGACACGGGCGACGTCGTCGAAGCAATGCTGCTGACGCTCGGCCTCCAGGACGTTGAAGAGCGTGTTGTAGACCAGGTAGACGAGGCTGAAGGGGCCTTTCACGGCAACATCGGCCATGTCCCCGACGGTCATCGGGGACGCCGTCGCCGCCCGGTTGCCGCGCAGCCGCGCGGCCATCTTCTCGGAGCCCTCGACGCCTTCGACCCGGACGCCCCGGGCGGCCAGCGGCAGGGCCACCCGGCCGGTTCCGACGGCCAGTTCGAGGACGCGTCCGCCGGATGCGAGATCGGCCAGGAAGTCGACCGCGGGGGTCGTGTCGAGGCTGGTCTCGTCGTCGTAGTCGTCGGCCCGCACCTCGCCGAAGAGCGCCGGATCTCCGAACTTCCTCGCGGTGGTCATGCGAACCCCTTCACTCGGTGGACTGCGGTGGCCCCGGGCACGGTCGCCGTCGCGCACCCGCCCGCCCGACAATATTGCCTCGATTGACAATATGAAGGCAATTAATTGCCAGACGGTTGAGCACTGCGGGACCGGAAATGGCAAATCCATTGCGCAACACCGCCGTCTCGGGCAATCATCACCGCATGGTCTACGCACCCCCCGACCGCCGCGCCGGTATCGACGCCGCGCTGGTCAAACGACTGATTGCCGCTCAGTTCCCGCAGTGGGCCGACTTACCCGTGGTGCCGGTGGAGGTTGACGGCTGGGACAACCGTACCTACCGCCTCGGTGACGACATGTCGGTCCGGTTGCCCACCGCCGCCGGATACGTCCCCGCGGTGGACAAGGAGAGCGAGTGGCTGCCCCGACTGGCCCCCTCGCTGCCCGTCGCCATTCCGACCGTGCTGGGCAAGGGCGTCCCGGGCGAGGGATACCCCCATCCGTGGTCCGTGCGCGGCTGGCTGGAGGGCGAGACGTCCGCCCCGGAACGCATCGCTGACATGACGGAGTTCGCGACCGCCGTCGCGGACTTCGTGCTCGCCCTCCAGCGCTGCGACGCCACCGGCGGGCCCCTCGCCGGGGAGCACAGCTGGTACCGGGGAGCGTCGCCTGCCCACTACGACGACGAGACCCGCCGCTGCCTCGCCGACCTTAAGGGCCGTATCGACACGGAACGGGCCGCCGAGGTCTGGGAGGCCGCCCTCGCCGCCGAGTGGCGGGGCGCGCCCGTGTGGTTCCACGGAGACATCGCGAGCGGCAACCTGCTGGTCAGGGACGGCAGACTGGCCGCCGTCATCGACTTCGGCACCTCGGGGGTCGGCGACCCGGCCTGCGACCTGGTGATCGCGTGGACGATGTTCTCCGGCGAAAGCCGGGAGGCGTTCCGCCGGACGGTCGCCCAGGACGACGGCATGTGGGCCCGGGCCCGCGGCTGGGCCCTGTGGAAGGCGATGCTGGTCATGTCCGGGTCCCTCGACACCGACGAGGCCCTCGCCGCCGCCAACCTGCGCGTGATCGAGGAGGTCCTCGCCGATCACGCATGCTTCGCCTAAGGGCTGTCCCGTAAATGATCTCCGAGTCGTCTCCGCATGGTGGGCCGCCGTGCGGCGTTGGCCTATCCGGCGAGGGCGAGGTTGTGCATCCGTGCGATGCCGAGCATGGCGTGGTGGACGCCGTCTCCTTTGAGGCGGCAGTCGCGCAGGATCTTCCAGGTCTTCATCCGGGCGAAGACGTGCTCGACACGAGCCCGGACCTGCTTGTGGGAGCGGTTGTGTTCCTCTTTCCAGGCCGGAAGTTCAGTCTGGCCACGCTCGCGGCGGTGCGGGATGACGAGTCCGGTGCCCGGGTAGCCGCCATCGGCGATCGTGAGGGTCTTGCCGACCGCGGTCTTGGCGCCGGACTCCGCCCACGCCTTGCAGTCGTTGCGGTTCCCGGCCAGCGGCCGGCCGACCACGACGACCAGGCGGGTGTCGGCGTCGACGACGACCTGGTGGTTGGTGGAGTACCTGTAGTTCTTCGACCGCTCGGCGATCGTGTGGTCGCGGGTGGGTACCAGGGTGCCGTCCACGACGAGCACAGTGTCCCTCGCAAACCGCTTGCGGGGCTGGAGAGCGAACTTCGGTCCGAGGTGATCGATGATGCGGTCCGCCGTCGACTTCGACACCCTGAACAGCGGCGCGATCTGCCGCATCGTGAGGTTCGTCCGCCAGTACGCCGCGACCAGCAGGGCCCGGTCCTCCAGCCGGAGCCTCCACGGCCGGCCCTTGCGGGCCGCGTCCGCACCTGCGCGTCGCAGCACTGTCACCAGCTTGCCGAACTGCCGTGGGTTGAGCCCGGTGAAGGGGGCTATCCAGGAAGGCTCCGACGCCGTGATCACACCAGTCACACCAAGATCATCTCAGGCCGGTTAGGGTTCCTCCTTCGAGCCGACGGACTGGAGACGGATCATGGGGCAGGATGAGGCTCTGCAACTCGCCATGGCGTTTCTCGCGGACAGCCAGCGCGATGATGAGCCGCCTCTCGCTATCGACGCAGAGCGCGTTCGTGCGAGCAACGGGCTGCTGATCGTGCCCTACAACTCGGTGCAGTACCTCGCCTCGCGTGATGCGAGAGAGCAGCTGTTGGACTGCTGGCCCATTCTCGTCGACCTTGCACGCGGCGAGGTGCGGTTCGGGACCCTGGACGAGCGACATCTGTGGAGGAACCCGAGCGCCTGACACCTGTCCGAAGCCCCAGTTACGGGACAGCCCTTAACCGGTGCCGCACCCGTGCCGACTGCCAGTCTCGTTTCGCTGAGGCGCCCGACCGCATGACCGCGCAGGCCGTCGGGCACCTCGGCGGTGTGCCGAGCGCGGGCTATCCGGCCGGTGTGAGATCCACGGGCTGCCCGCCGAGCATCGGGGGCGCGGGCCGCCCGGCGGTCGTGAGGCCCACGCCGCCCGATCGCCCGGACCGGGTCCGGAACCAGTCGATCGTGTGGCGCAGCCCCTCCTCCAGGTCGACGACCGGACGCCACCCGAGGCTCCGCGCGGCATGCTCGACGGACGGGCGGCGGCGCGGCGGGGCGTCCTGCAGCAGCTCCCGGTAGTGGACCGGCGCCGAGGCCCCGGTCATCCGCCGCACGAGTCCGGCGAGTTGGGCCACGGTGTACTCGGCGGGGTTCCCCAGGTTGACCGGGCCGGGCTCGTCGCAGTCCAGCATGGCGGTGAGCCCTCGCAGCAGGTCGTCGACGTAGCAGAAGCTCCGGGTCTGTTCGCCGCTGCCGTAGACGGTGATCGGCCGGCCGCTCAGCGCCTGGGTGATGAAGTTGCTGACGACTCTCCCGTCGTCCTCCCGCATCCGTGGGCCGTAGGTGTTGAAGATCCGCACGATCCCGGTGTCCACACCGAGGGTTCTGCGGTACGCCGTGGTCAGCGCGTAAGGGGCTGCCGACAGTTCGCACAAATAAATACGGTCACGACTATCTACCTTCGCCGGGCGGAGTAAGTCTGTCTGCGGTCTCTGCAAATTCCACCAAACCATCGTCGGAGACAACGATAGGCATAGCACCACCGGCATCTGTGATCAGCCAACCTAGAACGTCCTGAGTGACAGGCCCCTCATCCTCATCGTCCCATGTTGCGCGCCACCCATTCCCCGGGAGAACACCGACCACGCGGCCCGCCCGTTCTAGGCGCACGAAATCACGGTAGGACGCTGCAGGCCTGAGAGCGCCCGACTCTGTATCGACAATCAGGGCAGAACCGGTCACCGGGTCCCACGCTTCAACGGGACGCATGCGAGCCATTTGCCCCCCTTCAACGCCAGAGAAATAGGCGGTCCAGCCCGTCTTATTGAAATATTTCATACCCTGCCCCAAAATTCTGCGTGATGAATTCTTCAGTTACCCTCCCGCGCGAGGCTCAAGAGAGGACCGTGAGTCGAAGTTTATGTCAACCCACTCGAACATTCTATTGATGCGATGCGCCCAACGAAGCGTTCCATCTTCGTTGACGATCACACGAGTGCCAGATGCCGGATGCCCGCCGTCGTCAGGAATAAGTGTTCCGATCTTGTCACCGAAATCGAATTCATAAATCGTTCCCGGTCCGCGGCTCGCCCGTGTCGGGTGTTCGGCTTCCAGACCGGCCGCCTGCTCAGAGTGAATCAGAAGTTACGGGACAGATCTTAAGAGGAACCGTGCCGTTGCGACGCGATACGAAAACTCGCGGTCCGCTACGAGGCGACCGCCCTCGTCACAGCCCTCAACAAGTGGCTGTGACCGGCGCATTCACACCGCGCCCGTGCTACGCCAGCCAGGGTGGCGTCGTTCAGGGGTTCTGTCCGGTCTGATCACGTGATTCCGAGGGTAGTCAACGGCCGTGTGGTGTCTCGGCTGTGCTTGCGCAGGCCGGCGGCGATGTTGTCGCAGTTGGTGAGGCGGCTGGCGCCGATGGCCAGGTTGCGCAGTGTCGCCATGGCACGGGGTGCGGTTCCGGTCCGTACACGCGAGGCGTCCTCGGCGAAGGTGGTGTCGCGCACGTGGTGGATCTTGTTCTCAATGCCCCAGTGTTCGCGCACGCGGTTTGCGATCTCGGGAGCGTCGGCCTGCTCGGCAGTGAGGTCGGTGACCGCGTAAACGCGTTCCAGGGTGACCTTGCCTGTGCTGACCGTCCGGCGGCGGCGTACGATCTGCACGGCCTGGGCGCAGTAGGGGAAGGCGAGGCCGCGGACGACGGTGGCGGTCTTGACGCGGCGGATCTCATCCCGGCCGTGTGCGGTGGCGCGGGTCTTGCCCAGCAACGGAACGTCCCGCCAGGGCAGTTGCTTCCTCTGCTGGTGCAGCAGCGGTTGGTTCCCTTTGATCACGGCGATGTAGTGGGCCTTCTTCTCCTCCACTAGGAAGCGGGCGTGGGTTGTCTGGGAGTGCAGGGCGTCGAAGGTGACCACGGTGTCGGCCAGGTCGAGCGCGGCGAGCATCGGCTTGAAGACGGTGATCTCGTTGGTCTTGGAGCCGACCTCGTGCTGGGCGGTGACCAGGCCGGTGCCGGTCATCGCGGCGAGCAGGTGGACCTGGGTGCCATCGGTGCGGCGGGCACCGTGGATTATCTTGCCGTCCGCGGCCAGCGAGCGGCGGGGCCGCTTGGCCACGTCCTGGTCGGCAGGCAAGGGGGCGTAATCGCGGGCGGCGAGCCATGCGCCGACTGCCGCATCGAGGGCGTCGCCGTCGACGCGCTGCAGAACTCGGCGCACAGTGGCCTCGGGCGGGGGCAAGAGGACCGGTGGGTTCGCGATTCGGTCCGCCGAGCGCAGTGAGCACGGCGGCCGGTGCGTCGGCTGCCCATTCAGCGATCGCCGTCAGCGATTTCGCGCCGGCCAGCACCGCGCATGCGGTGAGCGCGAGGACGAAGGAGAGGGGATGGCGGCGGCCCTTGGCCGGGCGCGGATCGGGCACTGTCACGAGGCAGTCCAGCAGATGCGGGTGTTCCACGGGCCCAGCGGGGCAGGCGTCGGTGAGTTGGCCCAGGCCGGCAGGGATGAGCGATGATGAGCGGGCAGGCACGGTCTTCCGTTGCGGTGATCAGGGAATCGACACCTCACGATCACCGGAGGCCGTGTCCGCCTCGCACAATGAACTCCACGGCCACGCCGATCACGTGAACCGCTATCAAGTCGGACAGGCAGGCTGAAAACGAAGCCCTGGGTATCCGGAGACGGTCGCTCGGGCGGCCCAGGGCAGGGAGACGACGGTCCGCAAGGGCAGGGACGCGTTGGAGGCCGGCAAGGAGCCTTTGTCCAGGGTACGGAGGCCCGAGGACAGCAGACAGATGACAGGTGTTGGTCCGCATAAGAACGGTAGGACAAGTTCAGAACGTGTATCAGAGCCGATGATCTGTGACGTAGGGTGAGCGGGGGCTGGAAAGGAGACGGGCCCGGCGCTGTTTGACGGCCCGGACTCGTTTGGCTCCGGCGGACCGCCAACGATGCCACCGGTACTATTCCTCCTCCGCCGAGTGACATCGGCCGACAGCGCCCGTGCGGCGGAGCGCCGCGTGGCGCCGGGTTTCGACTCCGAGTGCTGCGGCTGGCTGGGAGGACGGCTTCGCGAAGGTACCGTCTAAACATGACCCGTGAGGATAAGACGGCGGCCGTTGCGCTACCCACCCCAGGAACCGCCAACGCGATGCTCAGCGATCTGTTGTGGGAGGTTTCGGCGTACGTCGAGCTTCTGGGTGAAGCGGAGCTCGCCGATCTTCCGATCACGACGGCCTCCAGCGGAATGCTTGTAACTGTCTATGCCGAACCCGGTATCACCGTAGCCGAGATCGCCCGTCGCACACCCAGGTCTCAGCAGGCCATCAGTCAGGTGGTTGCCCGTCTTGAGAAGCTCGGCCTGGTCGAGCGCCGCCTGAGGCAGGGGCGTGGTGTCGGTCTGCACCTCACCATCGAGGGCCGAACCATAGCCGAGGTGGCTCTTGAGCGTGAGCGAGCGGTCGATGCGCGGCTCGTCGCGACGCTGGGCAGGAAGAACTACGACACGCTGCGTCGACTGCTTGTGGAAAGCTGCGCTCTGCTCCGCCCTGAGGGATAGCGTCCGCCGAGGAGCCCGTCGCTCGCCGCAAGGACTCACGTAACCACAAGGCCTTGTTAAAACAAGACCTTGTGGTTACGTTGGGGTGTCAGGCATCCCGGCCCGTAGGAGGCCGCGGCGCACGCAGCAAAAGCGGGAGTGTCGCAATGGTCCACACCTCTCTTGTAGACGTCATCAGCCTCAGCGGCCGCCGTGCCGCGGTGACCGGGGCGGGGTCCGGCATCGGGCGAGCAACTGCCGTCGTCCTCGCGAAGGCCGGTGCCTCAGTTCTCGCCCTCGACATCCACGAAGGGGGGCTGGCAGAAACGAAGGCTCTTGCCCACCAGGTTGCGGACGTGGCTTTTGACGTCGCGACCGTTGACGTTTCGGACTTCACGGCGGTCGACGGCATCCTGGGGGGTGAGAACCTCGACGTTGTGGTCAACTCGGCCGGCATCATGGCGCCGGACTCGCTCGCGACGACCAGTAGGCAGGACTGGGATCGCGTCCTGGCGGTGAACCTGACTGGATGCTTCAACGTGCTCAAGTCCGCCGTCCCCCGCATGAGGCGCCCCGGCAGCGTGATCCAGATCTCCTCGATGATGGGGCACGGCGGCCTCGCGTTTCCGGCCTACACATCCACGAAGGGTGCAATCCTGGCCCTCACCCGGCAGCTCGCGGGCGAACTCGGCCCGCAGGGCATCCGGGTTAACTCGGTGAGCCCCGGGATGACCCTGACGGGGATGACGCAGGACCACCTGGGTGACGCCGAACATCGCGATCACATTGCCGAGCGCACCCCGCTGCGCATGGTGGGCGCTCCGGGGGACATCGCCAACGCGGTTCTCTACCTCGCGAGCGACCTGTCCGTATTCGTGACAGCCACGGACATCCTGGTCGACGGCGGTCTGACCTCGGTAATCAACCTGTGACTGAGGCCGGACCGCTGGAAAGGCGTGCGATGAACAAGGGCTACATGATATTCACGCTGGACGTCAAAGACAGCGACGGAATGCGGAAGTATATGAAAGCAGCACGGGCTACGATCACAGGCGACATCAGACTGCTAGCCGCTGGCACTCCCGAAGTGCTCGAAGGAAAGTGGTACGGCACGACAACCGTGATCATGGAATTCGCCAATGCCGACGCCGCGCGCGCGTGGTTCGACTCGCCGGCATACAAAGAGGCGTCCGAGTTTCGGCACGCGGCGTCGGACGCGAAGGTCGCCATCCTTGATGGTTTCGACACGCAGGCGTATGCGCAGTCTTCACCGGAAGACGTTGTCGACCTGTTCGGCGACCTTTTGTGACGATCAGGACAGGGCGGTCAGCGATCCACCGTGCTGATCCGGTGGTGAGCTGGCTCAGCTTCGCAGCGTTGCCCCCGACGGTCCTCGGCAAGACCGGCTGCCGTCCTCGACTCCGCCGGCCTTACCGCGCGGCAGGCGCGATGAGTCCCACGCGGTCGGCTCGCCGTCGCTGTTGTGGCCCCAGGTTCCTCCATCGCCAAACCGGACAGAACCCATGAACGACGCCACCCTGGCTACGCCAGCCAGGCCCCATTGCGCATCACGACCCTGCCGCGAAGTTCCGGTACTCCGCGCCAGGCGCGCACTGTCTGCGGCGCCACGCACAGGTACAGGAAGGGGGTCTCTTCCGTACGTGGATCCCAGCCGAACTTGCCCGCAAACCCATCTGCGGCATCATTTGGCACTTCCCGCGTGGGATAGCACTTCGCCTCCCCTTGCAGCATCACCACGTCGAAGGCATCCGGCAGAGCCAGCCGTAGGCGTGGTTCTTCATACACGTTGCGTGCGGTCGCGGAGTTCGCGCCGGTACACATCCACACTGCCCGCCCGTCCCACAGAAACCACAGGGGCACCTGATGTGGGCCGTGGTCGGGGTGGGCCGTCGACACCCATATGTCGCGCTCCGAGCTGAGCCGCTCCAGAGTGTCCCGCCTGCGCTCCGCCGTGGTGCGGCGAATGATCTCCATAGCTTGCATGGGCGCCGACCTTAGCCAGCGGGTGCACCGTGCGCATGGGGCGCAGGTCCTAAGCCCGGAGGCGGACCATCGCCCAGACACCCAACCGCAGCTTCACCAAGACAGTAATGGCGGACAGAACGCCTCACAGTGGAGCGGAAACAGACGCCAGAACATTCGAAACACGCTCTAGTTGTATGGCCCTGTGAGGTTGGGGATGCGGCTGGCGGGTGGTTGGCCCTTCAGCGCGGTGTGTCCGCGGTGGTGATTGTAGGTGTGCAGCC
>NZ_JBVHJE010000024.1:0-106774 GCF_055560195.1 Streptomyces sp. NPDC023481 | reverse complement strand
ATCGGGCACGGGCCCGCCCCCCCCCCGGGGGGCGGGCCCGTACGCCTACCCCCCCGGGCGACCGGGGGAAAACGCCGCCGGGGTGGCCGGAACCGCATGGTTCCGGCCACCCCGGCGGCACGTTTCTGCTGAGGCTGGAGAGTGCTTACGCCTCTTCGTGGGAGGCGACCGCGCGGCGCGCGTCCGCGTCCAGGACGCCCCAGCTGATCAGCTGCTCGGTGAGGACCGAGGGGGACTGGTCGTAGATGACGGCCAGGGTGCGCAGGTCGTCCTGGCGGATCGAGAGCACCTTGCCGTTGTAGTCACCGCGCTGGGACTGGATCGTCGCCGCGTAGCGCTGCAGGGGGCCCGCCTTCTCGGCCGGCACGGTGGCCAGCCGCTCCAGGTCCAGGACCAGCTTCGGCGGCGGCTCGGCGGCACCGCCCGGCGTGGTGCCCGGCAGGAGCTCCTGCACCGGAACGCCATAGAAATCGGCCAGCTCGGCCAGTCGCTGCACGGTCACGGCGCGGTCGCCCCGCTCGTACGAACCGACCACCACGGCCTTCCAGCGCCCCTGGGACTTCTCCTCGACACCGTGGAGGGAAAGGCCCTGCTGGGTGCGGATGGCCCGGAGCTTGGCCCCGAGCTGTTTGGCGTATTCGCTGGACATATAGCTCCCCGGACACTGTGTCGACGCGACCGGACTGTCTTCCCGCCGCGCGGCTGGTAACTCACTGTGAGGTTACGCAGCGTGACTCTTCTGCGTCAAGCCGAATGGTCCACACCGACTCTTCCGTGGTAGCGACGGTCGATTGCGCCAACCGGGTGACAGAGGGCCGCCCGGCGACCTGCTACCGTGGATGGCGCAATTCCGACGTCCTTTAAGGTCCGTCCCGTGAGGCGGAGAAGGAGGTCCGTTTCGTATGGACAAGCAGGACCAGCACGACTCGCCCACGCATCCGCAAGCGACCGACGCCCGGCCCGTTCTGGAGGGCCCCGACATCGCGCGGGTGCTGACCCGCATCGCCCACGAGATCGTCGAACGCGCCAAGGGCGCCGACGACGTGGTGCTCCTCGGCATCCCGACCCGCGGTGTCTTCCTCGCCCAGCGGCTCGCCGCCAAGCTGGAGCAGATCACCGACCGCACGGTCCCGGTCGGCTCCCTCGACATCACCATGTACCGCGACGACCTGCGCATGCACCCGCCGCGCGCGCTGGCCCGCACCGAGATCCCCGGTGACGGCCTCGACGGCCGGCTCGTGGTCCTCGTCGACGACGTGCTCTTCTCCGGCCGCACCATCCGTGCCGCCCTCGACGCCCTGAACGACATCGGGCGCCCGCGCGCGGTGCAGCTCGCGGTCCTGGTCGACCGCGGCCACCGCGAACTGCCCATCCGCGCCGACTACGTCGGCAAGAACCTCCCCACGTCGCTGCGGGAGACGGTCAAGGTCCAGCTCGCCGAGGAGGACGGTCGCGACACCGTGCTGCTCGGTGTGAAGGCCGGCCAGTAGCAACCCGCGCGCCGGGCCGCTTCGGCGTGCCCGCCCACGCGCCGGTCTGCCCCGAACCTCCCTGTTGAACTGCCTTACGGAGCCTGACAGATGCAGCGTCATCTCATCTCGGCCGCCGACCTCACCCGCGACGACGCCGTCCTGATCCTCGACACCGCCGAGGAGATGGCCCGGGTGGCCGACCGGCCGATCAAGAAGCTGCCGACCCTGCGCGGCCGCACGATCGTCAACCTCTTCTTCGAGGACTCCACGCGGACCCGGATCTCCTTCGAGGCCGCCGAGAAGCGGCTGTCCGCGGACGTCATCAACTTCTCCGCCAAGGGCTCGTCGGTGTCCAAGGGCGAGTCCCTGAAGGACACCGCGCAGACCCTGGAGGCCATGGGCGTCGACGCCGTGGTCATCCGGCACGGCGCCTCCGGAGCCCCGTACCGCCTCGCCAACTCCGGCTGGATCGACGCCGCCGTCGTCAACGCCGGCGACGGCACCCACCAGCACCCCACCCAGGCGCTGCTCGACGCGTTCACCATGCGCCGCCGGCTGGTCGGCCGGGACGCCGGGCTCGGCCAGGACCTGTCCGGCAAGCGGATCACCATCGTCGGTGACGTCCTGCACAGCCGGGTCGCCCGCTCCAACGTCGACCTGCTGCACACCCTCGGCGCCGAGGTCACCCTGGTCGCCCCGCCCACCCTGGTGCCGGTCGGCGTCGAGTCCTGGCCGTGCGCGGTCTCGTACGACCTCGACAGCGTGCTGCCCAAGTGCGACGCCGTGATGATGCTCCGCGTCCAGCGCGAGCGCATGAACGCGGCCTTCTTCCCCACCGAGCGCGAGTACGCGCGGCGCTACGGCCTCGACGGCGACCGCATGGCCAGGCTGCCCGAGCACGCCGTCGTGATGCACCCCGGCCCGATGGTCCGCGGCATGGAGATCACCGCCGAGGTCGCCGACTCCGACCGCTGCACCGCCATCGAGCAGGTCGCCAACGGCGTCTCCATCCGGATGGCCGTCCTGTACCTGCTGCTGGGCGGAAACGAGCCCGCCGTCACCCACTCGCGTACCGAGGAGAAGTAAGACCCATGAGCAAGATCCTGATCCGTGGTGCGAAGGTGCTCGGCGGCGCGCCGCAGGACGTCCTGATCGACGGCGAGACCATCGCCGAGGTGGGCGCCGGCCTGTCCGCCGAGGGCGCCGAGGTCGTGGAGGCGGCCGGCAGGGTGCTCCTGCCGGGCCTGGTCGACCTGCACACCCATCTGCGCGAGCCCGGCCGCGAGGACTCCGAGACGGTGCTGACCGGCACCCGCGCGGCGGCGAGCGGCGGCTACACGGCCGTGTTCGCCATGGCCAACACCTTCCCGGTCGCCGACACCGCAGGTGTGGTCGAGCAGGTCTGGCGGCTCGGCCGGGAGCACGGCTACTGCGACGTGCGGCCCATCGGCGCCGTCACCGTCGGCCTGGAGGGCAGGAAACTCGCCGAGCTGGGCGCCATGCACGAGTCCGCCGCCGGTGTCACCGTCTTCTCCGACGACGGCAAGTGCGTGGACGACGCCGTGATCATGCGCCGCGCGCTGGAGTACGTGAAGGCCTTCGGCGGTGTCGTCGCCCAGCACGCGCAGGAGCCGCGCCTCACCGAGGGCGCGCAGATGAACGAGGGCGTGGTCTCCGCCGAGCTGGGCCTGGGCGGCTGGCCGGCCGTCGCCGAGGAGTCGATCATCGCGCGGGACGTGCTGCTCGCCGACCACGTCGGCTCCCGCGTCCACATCTGCCACCTCTCGACCGCCGGCAGCGTCGAGATCGTCCGCTGGGCCAAGTCCCGCGGCATCCAGGTCACCGCCGAGGTCACCCCGCACCACCTGCTGCTCACCGACGAGCTGGTGCGCACCTACAACCCCGTGTACAAGGTCAACCCGCCGCTGCGCACCGAGCGCGACGTCATGGCGCTGCGCGAGGCGCTCGCCGACGGCACGATCGACATCGTCGCCACCGACCACGCCCCGCACCCGCACGAGGACAAGGACTGCGAGTGGGCCGCGGCCGCCATGGGCATGGTCGGCCTGGAGACCGCGTTGTCAGTGGTCCAGGAGACCATGGTCGACACGGGCCTGCTGGACTGGGCCGGCGTCGCCGACCGGATGTCCGTCACGCCCGCGCGGATCGGCCAGGCCACCGGGCACGGCCGTCCCGTCTCGGCTGGTGAGCCCGCCAACCTCACCCTGGTCGACACGGAATACCGTGGCCGGGTGGACCCCGCGGGCTTCGCCTCGCGCAGCCGCAACACCCCCTACCAGGGGCGCGAGCTGCCGGGTCGTGTGACGCACACCTGGCTGCGGGGCAAGGCCACGCTCGTCGACGGGAAGCTGACGTGACACCTGTAATCCTGCTGGCCGAGGCGAAGAAGTCGGCCGAGGTCACCGACTGGGGGGCCCGCATCGGCTGGCTCGTCGGACTGGTCCTCTTCATCGCGCTCGTCTACTGGCTGATGCGCGAGGGCTGGAAGTGGCGCGGCACCCTCCAGGGCGATCTCCCGGCCCTGCCCACCCGCCCCGCTCCCACCACCCCCGACGGGGGCGGCGAGCCGCCGCAGCCCGGAATGCCGGAGCGGTCCGGCGAGGCCAGACTGACGATGAGCGGCCGCTACCACGGCTCCACCACCGCCGGGCAGTGGCTGGACCGCATCGTGGCCCATGGCCTGGGCACCCGCAGCCGGGCCGAGCTCACCCTGACCGACGCGGGCCTGGAGGTCGAGCGCCCCGGAGCGAACGACTTCTTCGTCCCCGCCGCCGCCCTGCGCGGCGCCCGCCTCGACAAGGGCATCGCCGGCAAGGTCCTCACCGAGGGCGGACTGCTGGTGGTGACCTGGGCACACGGCGACAGACTGATCGACTCCGGTTTCCGCTCCGACCGGGCGGCCGAGCACACCGAGTGGGTCGACACCCTGAACCAGATGACCAACGACACGGAAGGCGCACGATGACGACCTCCACCAGGGGAGCCGTGAAGACTCCCGCCGTACTCGTCCTGGAGGACGGCCGCATCTTCCGTGGCCGCGCCTACGGGGCCGTGGGGGAGACCTTCGGCGAGGCCGTGTTCTCCACCGGCATGACCGGCTACCAGGAGACCCTCACCGACCCGTCGTACGACCGGCAGATCGTCGTCGCGACCGCCCCCCAGATCGGCAACACCGGCTGGAACGACGAGGACGACGAGTCGGACCGCATCTGGGTGTCCGGCTACGTCGTGCGCGACCCCGCGCGCGTGCCGTCCAACTGGCGCTCCAGGCGCTCCCTGGACGAGGAGCTGGAGCGGCAGGGCGTCGTCGGCATCGCCGGCATCGACACCCGTGCCCTGACCCGCCACCTGCGCGAGCGCGGCTCCATGCGCGCCGGCGTCTTCTCCGGGGAGGCGATCGCCCCCGACGCGGAGCTCCTGGAGCGCGTGCAGGCCCAGCCGCACATGAAGGGCGCGAGCCTGTACGAGGAGGTCGCGACCAAGGAGGCGTACGTCGTCCCGGCCGTCGGCGAGAAGCGGTTCACGGTCGCCGCCATCGACCTCGGCATCAAGGGCATGACCCCGCACCGCATGGCCGAGCGCGGCATCGAGGTGCACGTCCTGCCCGCCACCGCCACCGCCGACGACGTCTACGCCGTCGACCCGGACGGCGTGTTCTTCTCCAACGGCCCCGGCGACCCGGCCACCGCGGACGGCCCGGTCGCGCTGATGACCGCCGTCCTGGAGCGCAGGACGCCCCTGTTCGGCATCTGCTTCGGCAACCAGATCCTCGGCCGCGCCCTCGGCTTCGGCACCTACAAGCTGAAGTACGGCCACCGGGGCATCAACCAGCCGGTCCAGGACCGTACGACCGGCAAGGTCGAGGTCACCGCGCACAACCACGGCTTCGCCGTGGACGCGCCGCTCGACAAGGTCAGCGAGACGACGTTCGGCCGCGCCGAGGTCTCGCACGTCTGCCTGAACGACGACGTCGTGGAGGGGCTGCAGCTGCTCGACCAGCCGGCCTTCTCCGTCCAGTACCACCCCGAAGCGGCAGCCGGCCCGCACGACGCCGCCTACCTCTTCGACCGCTTCGTTTCCCTGATGGAGGGCCAGCGTGCCTAAGCGCACCGATATCCAGTCCGTCCTGGTCATCGGCTCCGGCCCGATCGTCATCGGCCAGGCCGCCGAGTTCGACTACTCCGGCACCCAGGCGTGCCGAGTGCTCAAGGCCGAGGGCCTGCGCGTGGTCCTCGTCAACTCCAACCCGGCGACGATCATGACCGACCCGGAGATCGCCGACGCCACCTACGTCGAGCCGATCACCCCCGAGTTCGTCGAGAAGATCATCGCCAAGGAGCGCCCCGACGCCCTGCTGCCCACCCTGGGCGGCCAGACGGCCCTGAACACCGCCATCGCGCTGCACGACAACGGTGCCCTGGAGAAGTACGGCGTCGAGCTGATCGGCGCCAAGCCCGAGGCGATCCACAAGGGCGAGGACCGCGACCTGTTCAAGGACGTCGTGGAGGAGGTCCGCCGGAAGATCGGACACGGCGAGTCCGCCCGCTCGGTCATCTGCCACTCCATGGACGACGTCCTCAAGGGCGTCGAGACCCTCGGCGGCTACCCGGTCGTCGTCCGCCCGTCCTTCACCATGGGCGGCGCCGGCTCCGGCTTCGCGCACGACGAGGAGGAGCTGCGCCGCATCGCCGGCCAGGGCCTGACGCTCTCCCCGACCACCGAGGTGCTCCTGGAGGAGTCCATCCTCGGCTGGAAGGAGTACGAGCTGGAGCTGATGCGCGACAAGAACGACAACGTCGTGGTCGTCTGCTCCATCGAGAACTTCGACCCGATGGGCGTGCACACCGGCGACTCGATCACCGTCGCCCCGGCGATGACGCTGACCGACCGCGAGTACCAGGTGCTGCGCGACGTCGGCATCGCGATCATCCGCGAGGTCGGGGTCGACACCGGCGGCTGCAACATCCAGTTCGCGGTGAACCCCGAGGACGGTCGCGTGATCGTCATCGAGATGAACCCGCGCGTGTCCCGCTCCTCCGCGCTCGCCTCCAAGGCGACCGGCTTCCCGATCGCCAAGATCGCCGCCAAGCTGGCGGTCGGCTACACGCTGGACGAGATCCCGAACGACATCACGCAGGAGACCCCGGCCTCCTTCGAGCCCACGCTCGACTACGTGGTGGTCAAGGCCCCGCGGTTCGCGTTCGAGAAGTTCCCGCAGGCCGACTCCACGCTGACCACCACCATGAAGTCGGTCGGCGAGGCCATGGCCATCGGCCGCAACTTCCCCGAGGCCTTCCAGAAGGCGCTGCGCTCCCTGGAGAAGAAGGGCAGCCAGTTCGCCTTCACCGGCGAGCCCGGCGACAAGGAGACCCTGCTCCGCGAGGCCGTCCGCCCCACCGACGGCCGCATCAACACGGTCATGCAGGCCATCCGCGCGGGCGCCACCCCGGAGGAGGTCTTCGCGTACACGAAGATCGACCCGTGGTTCGTCGACCAGCTCTTCCTGATCAAGGAGATCGCGGACGAGCTGGCCGAGGCCCCCGAGCTGACCCGCGAGCTGCTCGCCGAGGCCAAGCGGCACGGCTTCTCCGACCAGCAGATCGCCGAGATCCGCGGCCTGCGCGAGGACGTCGTCCGCGAGGTCCGGCACGCCCTCGGCGTCCGCCCCGTCTACAAGACGGTCGACACCTGCGCGGCCGAGTTCGCCGCGAAGACCCCGTACTTCTACTCCGCGTACGACGAGGAGACCGAGGTCGCGCCGCGCGAGAAGCCGGCCGTCATCATCCTGGGCTCCGGCCCGAACCGCATCGGCCAGGGCATCGAGTTCGACTACTCCTGTGTCCACGCCTCCTTCGCGCTGTCCGACGCCGGCTACGAGACCGTGATGGTCAACTGCAACCCGGAGACCGTCTCCACGGACTACGACACCTCCGACCGCCTGTACTTCGAGCCGCTGACGCTGGAAGACGTGCTGGAGATCGTCCACGCCGAGCAGCAGGCCGGCCCGATCGCGGGCGTGATCGTGCAGCTGGGCGGCCAGACCCCGCTGGGCCTCTCGCAGGCCCTGAAGGACAACGGCGTACCCATCGTGGGCACGTCCCCCGAGGCCATCCACGCGGCCGAGGACCGGGGCGCCTTCGGCCGGGTCCTCGCCGAGGCGGGCCTGCCGGCGCCCAAGCACGGCACGGCCACCACCTTCGAGGAGGCCAAGGCCATCGCCGACGAGATCGGCTACCCGGTCCTGGTCCGGCCGTCGTACGTGCTCGGCGGGCGCGGCATGGAGATCGTCTACGACGAGACCCGCCTCGCCTCCTACATCGCCGAGTCGACCGAGATCAGCCCCTCCCGGCCGGTCCTCGTCGACCGCTTCCTGGACGACGCCATCGAGATCGACGTCGACGCCCTCTACGACGGCGAGGAGCTGTACCTCGGCGGCGTCATGGAGCACATCGAGGAGGCCGGTATCCACTCCGGCGACTCGGCGTGCGCCCTGCCCCCGATCACCCTCGGCGGCTTCGACATCAAGCGGCTGCGGGCCTCCACCGAGGCCATCGCCAAGGGCGTCGGCGTGCGCGGCCTGATCAACATCCAGTTCGCGATGGCCGGCGACATCCTCTACGTCCTGGAGGCCAACCCGCGCGCCTCCCGTACGGTCCCCTTCACCTCCAAGGCGACCGCGGTGCCGCTCGCGAAGGCCGCCGCCCGCATCTCGCTGGGCGCGACCGTCGCCGAGCTGCGCGCCGAGGGCCTGCTGCCGGCGAACGGCGACGGCGGCGAGCTGCCGCTGGACGCGCCGATCTCCGTCAAGGAGGCCGTCATGCCCTGGTCGCGCTTCCGCGACATCCAGGGCCGCGGCGTGGACACCGTCCTCGGCCCGGAGATGCGCTCGACCGGCGAGGTCATGGGCATCGACTCCGTCTTCGGCACGGCGTACGCCAAGTCGCAGGCCGGCGCCTACGGCCCGCTGCCCACCAAGGGACGGGCGTTCATCTCGGTCGCCAACCGCGACAAGCGCTCGATGATCTTCCCGGCGCGCGAGCTGGTCGCCCACGGCTTCGAGCTGCTGGCCACCTCCGGCACCGCCGAGGTACTCAAGCGCAACGGCATCAACGCCACGGTCGTGCGCAAGCAGTCCGAGGGCACCGGCCCGAACGGCGAGCGGACCATCGTCCAGCTCATCCACGACGGCGAGGTCGACCTCATCGTCAACACCCCGTACGGCACCGGCGGCCGCCTCGACGGCTACGACATCCGTACGGCCGCGGTGGCCCGCTCCGTGCCGTGCCTGACGACCGTCCAGGCGCTCGCGGCGGCGGTCCAGGGCATCGACGCCCTCAACCACGGCGACGTGGGCGTCCGTTCGCTCCAGGAACACGCGGCCCACCTGACCGCGGCCCGCGACTAGCAGCCCCGAGGGGGACACCGGAAACGGTGTCCCCCTCTTCACGAGGACACCATGTACCAGATCTTTTTCCGGCTGTTCTTCCAGCGCATGGACCCCGAGAAGGCCCACTACCTGGCCTTCCGCTGGATCCGCCTCGCCGCCCGCGTCCCCGGGCTGCGCACCTTCGTCGCGGCCGCCCTCGCGCCCCGCCACAAGGAGCTGCGCACCGAGGCCCTCGGGCTGCGCATGCACGGCCCCTTCGGGCTCGCCGCCGGCTTCGACAAGAACGCCGTCGCCATCGACGGCATGTCCATGCTGGGCTTCGACCACGTCGAGATCGGCACGGTGACCGGCGAACCGCAGCCCGGCAACCCCAGGAAGCGGCTGTTCCGCCTGGTCGCGGACCGCGCGCTGATCAACCGCATGGGCTTCAACAACGACGGCTCCCTGGCCGTCGCGGCCCGCCTCGCCACCCGTGAGCCGGTCTTCAGGACGGTGGTCGGCGTCAACATCGGCAAGACCAAGGTCGTCCCGGAGGCGGAGGCCGTCGCCGACTACGTGAAGTCCGCCGAGCGGCTCGCGCCGTACGCCGACTACCTGGTCGTCAACGTCTCCTCCCCGAACACCCCCGGCCTGCGCACCCTCCAGGCGGTGGACCACCTGCGTCCGCTGCTCACCGCCGTGCGCGAGGCCGCCGACCGCACGGTGGCGCACCGGCGCGTCCCGCTCCTGGTGAAGATCGCCCCCGACCTCGCCGACGAGGACGTCGACGCGGTCGCGGACCTCGCCGTGGAGCTGGGCCTGGACGGCATCATCGCCACCAACACCACCATCGCGCGCGAGGGCCTCGGACTGCGCTCCGCGCCCGCGCTGGTGGGGGAGACCGGCGGACTGTCCGGTGCCCCGCTCAAGGAGCGCTCCCTGGAGGTCCTGCGCCGCCTGTACGCGCGCGTGGGCGACCGGATCACCCTGGTGGGCGTCGGCGGCATCGAGACCGCCGAGGACGCCTGGCAGCGCATCCTGGCCGGTGCCACGCTGGTCCAGGGCTACAGCGCCTTCATCTACGAGGGCCCCTTCTGGTGCCGCGCGATCCACAAGGGCCTCGCCGCCCGACTGCGCACCAGCCCGTACGCCACCCTCGCCGACGCGGTCGGCGCCGACGTGAGGAAGCCCGCATGAGCCCGTTGGAGCCCTTCGGTGCCCGGCTGCGCCGCGCCATGGACGAGCGCGGCCCGCTGTGCGTCGGCATCGACCCGCACGCCTCCCTGCTCGCCGAGTGGGGCCTGGACGACGACGTGGCCGGCCTGGAGCGGTTCAGCCGCACCGTCGTCGAGGCCGTGGCCGACCGGGTGGCGGTCCTGAAGCCGCAGAGTGCCTTCTTCGAGCGGTTCGGCTCGCGCGGCCTCGCCGTCCTGGAGCGGTCGGTGCGGGAGGCGCGGGCGGCCGGCGCCCTGGTCGTGACGGACGCCAAGCGCGGTGACATCGGCTCCACCATGGCCGCCTACGCCGAGTCGTTCCTGCACCCGGACGCGCCGCTGTTCTCCGACGCCCTGACCGTCTCGCCGTACCTCGGCTACGGCTCGCTCGCCCCGGCCGTCGCCCTGGCCCGCCAGAGCGGCACCGGGCTGTTCGTGCTGGCGCTGACCTCCAACCCGGAGGGCGGCGAGGTGCAGCACGCGGTGCGCGCCGACGGGCGGAGCGTCGGGGCGACCATGCTGGCCCACCTGGCGGCCGAGAACGCGGGGGAGGAGCCGCTGGGCTCCTTCGGGGCCGTGGTGGGCGCCACGCTCGGCGACCTGTCCTCCTACGACCTGGACGTCAACGGACCGCTCCTCGCGCCCGGCATCGGGGCGCAGGGCGCGACGCCGGCCGACCTGCCCGGGGTGTTCGGTCGGGCCGTCCGCAACGTCGTGCCGAACGTCAGCCGGGGTGTTCTGCGTCACGGTCCCGACGTCAGCGCGCTGCGCGGGGCCGCCGAGCGGTTCGCGGACGAGATCCGGGCCGCCGTCGCCGGGGGCTGAGCCCCGGGCGGGTGCCCGGCGGAGCGGGAACACGGCGACCTGAGTGTGAATACATCCTCAAATCGGGGGCATTATGTCTGAAATGTCCGACCTGGCGGAGGCTGACCAGGACTTTTCCGCTGTTCTCGCTGACTCTGGCGGACTTGCCCGCTAGTCTCCGAGCTGTGGGGACACCCCCACACCCCTGAGGTAGTGGGGGAGAGCGGGCGAAGCGTGTTGCTCGTAGCTCCCCAGGTGTGGGGCGACTAGGTTCCTCACCGGTCCGTATCCGACAGTTCGACATCCGAGGTGACGTAGGCGTGGCTCTTCCGCCCCTTACCCCTGAACAGCGCGCAGCCGCGCTCGAAAAGGCCGCCGCGGCTCGCCGGGAGCGGGCCGAGGTCAAGAATCGACTCAAGCACTCCGGCGCCTCCCTGCACGAGGTCATCAAGCAGGGCCAGGAAAACGACGTCATCGGCAAGATGAAGGTCTCCGCCCTCCTTGAGTCCCTGCCGGGCGTGGGCAAGGTCCGCGCCAAGCAGATCATGGAGCGTCTGGGAATCTCCGAGAGCCGCCGCGTGCGCGGTCTCGGTTCGAACCAGATCGCTTCCCTGGAGCGTGAGTTCGGCAGCACCGGCTCCTGAGATCCGCCTCCCGGCGGGCAGGGAGTCCCGGGCACTCCGGGATTGCTGGAATAATCGCTGCATGGCAGTAACACTCCGGGGGACGACCCCCGAGCCCCCGGACGCACGTCCGCGGCTGACCGTGCTCTCCGGCCCCTCGGGGGTCGGCAAGAGCACGGTCGTCGCCCATATGCGCAAGGAACACCCCGAGGTCTGGCTCTCGGTGTCGGCGACCACCCGCAAGCCGCGCCCCGGTGAGCAGCACGGCGTCCACTACTTCTTCGTCACCGACGAGGAGATGGACAAGCTGATCGCCAACGGCGAGCTGCTGGAATGGGCCGAGTTCGCCGGCAACCGCTACGGCACGCCCCGCGCGGCCGTGCAGGAGCGGCTGGAGAAGGGCGAGCCGGTCCTGCTGGAGATCGACCTCCAGGGCGCCCGGCAGGTCCGCGAGTCCCTGTCCGACGCCCAGCTGGTGTTCCTGGCCCCGCCCTCCTGGGAGGAGCTGGTGCGCCGGCTGACCGGCCGGGGGACCGAGCCGCCCGAGGTCATCGAGCGCCGTCTGGCGGCGGCGAGGACCGAGCTGGCGGCCGAGCCGGAGTTCGACGAGACCCTGGTCAACACCTCCGTCGAGGACGTGGCCCGCGAGCTGCTAGCCTTGATGGACGTTGTGTGATCGTGACTGTGATCACGATGTCTGGTTCTTTCCCATCCATCGGAAGGTAGAGCGTGTCCTCTTCCATCACCGCGCCCGAGGGCATCATCAACCCGCCGATCGACGAGCTTCTTGAGGCGACCGACTCGAAGTACAGCCTCGTGATCTACGCGGCCAAGCGTGCCCGCCAGATCAACGCGTACTACTCGCAGCTCGGTGAGGGCCTCCTTGAGTACGTCGGTCCGCTCGTGGACACCCACGTCCACGAGAAGCCGCTCTCGATCGCGCTGCGCGAGATCAACGCCGGTCTGCTGACCTCCGAGGCCATCGAGGGCCCGGCCCAGTAGTACGCGCGGTAGTACTTTCAGATCGCGACTGACTTATCCACAGGCCCGGCAGTCATGCTGCCGGGCCTGTGGTGTGTCATGGGTGTTGCAGATTCTCGAACGCGAGGAGCCATGGTGGACAAGCCGAAGGTCGTGCTGGGGGTCACGGGCGGCATCGCCGCCTACAAGGCCTGTGAGCTGCTGAGAAGGTTCACGGAGTCGGGCCACGACGTCCGCGTGGTGCCCACCGCCTCCGCGCTGCACTTCGTCGGCGCCGCCACCTGGTCCGCCCTCTCCGGCAACCCGGTCTCCACCGAGGTCTGGGACGAGGTGCACGAGGTCCCGCACGTCCGCATCGGCCAGCACGCCGACCTGGTGGTCGTGGCCCCGGCCACCGCCGACATGCTGGCCAAGGCCGCCCACGGCCTCGCCGACGACCTGCTGACCAACACCCTGCTCACCGCCCGCTGTCCCGTGGTCTTCGCCCCGGCGATGCACACCGAGATGTGGGAGCACCCGGCCACCCGGGAGAACGTGGCCACGCTGCGCCGCCGCGGCGCCGTCGTCGTCGAGCCCGCCGTCGGCCGCCTCACCGGCGTCGACACCGGCAAGGGCCGGCTGCCCGACCCGGCGGAGATCTTCGAGGTGTGCCGCCGCGTGCTGGCCCGGGGCGGCACCGGATCCGACCTCGCGGGGCGGCACGTCGTCGTCTCCGCCGGCGGCACCCGCGAACCCCTCGACCCGGTCCGCTTCCTCGGCAACCGCTCCTCCGGCAAGCAGGGGTACGCCCTCGCCCGCACCGCCGCCGCCCGCGGCGCCCGGGTGACACTGGTCTCGGCCAACACCGGCCTGCCCGACCCGGCGGGCGTGGACGTCGTCCGCGTCGGCACCGCCGTCCAGCTGCGCGAGGCGGTCCTGAAGGCCGCGGCGGACGCGGACGCCGTCGTCATGGCCGCCGCCGTCGCCGACTTCCGCCCGGCCGCGTACGCCACCGGGAAGATCAAGAAGAAGGACGGCCAGGACCCCGACCCGATCGTCCTGGTGCGCAATCCGGACGTCCTCGCGGAGATCTCCGCGGAGCGCGCCCGCCCCGGGCAGGTGGTCGTCGGCTTCGCCGCCGAGACCGACGACGTCCTCGCCAACGGCCGCGCCAAGCTGGCCCGCAAGGGCTGCGACCTCCTCGTGGTCAACGAGGTGGGGGAGCGCAAGACCTTCGGCGCAGAGGAGAACGAGGCCGTCGTGCTGGGCGCCGACGGCAGCGAGACCCCGGTGCCGCACGGCCCCAAGGAGGCCCTCGCCGACACCGTCTGGGACCTGGTCGTACGGCGACTGGGCTAACCGCCCCGCGGGCGAACGGGGGAACTGTCGACCGGGTTCCACCTGGTCCGAACGGGGTGCGGCGGCCCTGGCCAAGGCCGCTCGCCCATGTGCAGAATGCCCGTGCCGCAGGTCACAGCGCTCCCGAGAGGCGAGACAGTGGCCCGCCGGCCGGGTCGGCCCGATAAACTGTCCACGGTCGGCGCCAGGCGCAGCCCACGCCGACCGCAAATGATCAGCCAGCAGCCGCTGCAACCACAGGGAGCGTTGTGTCCCGTCGCCTGTTCACCTCGGAGTCCGTGACCGAGGGTCACCCCGACAAGATCGCTGACCAGATCAGCGACACCATTCTCGACGCGCTTCTGCGCGAGGACCCGACCTCCCGGGTCGCCGTGGAGACGCTGATCACCACCGGCCTGGTCCACGTGGCCGGCGAGGTCACGACCAAGGCGTACGCGCCGATCGCGCAGCTCGTGCGGGACAAGATCCTCGAAATCGGCTACGACTCCTCCAAGAAGGGCTTCGACGGCGCTTCCTGCGGTGTCTCGGTGTCCATCGGCGCGCAGTCCCCGGACATCGCGCAGGGTGTCGACGCGGCGTACGAGGCCCGGGTCGAGGGCGACGACGACGAACTGGACAAGCAGGGCGCGGGCGACCAGGGCCTGATGTTCGGCTACGCGTCCGACGAGACGCCCACCCTGATGCCGCTGCCGATCTTCCTGGCGCACAGGCTGTCCAAGCGCCTCTCGGACGTCCGCAAGAACGGCACCATCCCCTACCTGCGCCCCGACGGCAAGACGCAGGTCACCATCGAGTACGACGGCGACAAGGCCGTCCGCCTCGACACGGTGGTCGTCTCCTCCCAGCACGCCTCCGACATCGACCTGGAGTCGCTGCTCGCGCCCGACATCCGCGAGTTCGTCGTGGAGCCGGAGCTGAAGGCGCTCCTGGACGAGGGCATCAAGCTGGACACCGAGGGCTACCGCCTGCTGGTGAACCCGACCGGCCGTTTCGAGATCGGCGGCCCGATGGGCGACGCCGGCCTCACCGGCCGCAAGATCATCATCGACACCTACGGCGGCATGGCCCGCCACGGCGGTGGCGCGTTCTCCGGCAAGGACCCGTCCAAGGTCGACCGCTCGGCGGCCTACGCGATGCGCTGGGTGGCGAAGAACGTCGTGGCGGCCGGCCTGGCGTCCCGCTGCGAGGTCCAGGTCGCCTACGCGATCGGCAAGGCCGAGCCCGTCGGTCTCTTCGTGGAGACCTTCGGCACGCACAAGATCGATCCCGAGAAGATCGAGAAGGCGATCGACGAGGTCTTCGACCTCCGTCCGGCCGCGATCATCCGCGATCTCGACCTGCTCCGCCCGATCTACTCCCAGACGGCGGCCTACGGCCACTTCGGCCGCGAGCTCCCCGACTTCACCTGGGAGCGCACGGACCGCGTCGACGCCCTGCGCGCCGCCGCGGGCCTGTAACCCCACACCGGCCCGTCCACGGCCCGGCTTCCTTCGGGGAGCCGGGCCGTGGTGTGTCCCGGGTGCGGGGGGCGGGGGCGGCGCGGCCCGGGCCCGGAAGGCCGAGGTGGCCCAAGGGCTCGGCGGTGTTGTCGGTGGGGTTTGGTAAGAATGCAAGGGTGAGCAGCGAGAACGGGGTGGGCGGGGACGGCGGGGCCGAGGGGGCGCCGCCGGAGCAGCTTGCGCTCATTCGGGAGAGTGTCCGGCGGGCCAAGGCGCCGCGGGCCAAGCCGCGGACCTGGCGGGGGGCCGCGCTCGCCAAGGAACTGCCCGTCGCACGGGTGCTGGTCGACAAGGGCGTGCTGCACCTCGACCGGTACTTCGACTACGCCGTCCCGGAGGAGTTGGACGCCGAGGCGCGGCCCGGCGTGCGGGTGCGGGTGCGGTTCGGAGCCGGGCGGCACCGGGTGCGGGAGGGCCGCCGGGAGGGCGGCGGCCTCATCGACGGCTTCCTCATCGAGCGGCGCGCCGAGTCCGACTACCCGGGACCGCTGGCCGCGCTCGCCCAGGTGGTGTCGCCGGAGCCGGTGCTGAGCGAGGAACTGCTCGGCCTCGCCCGCGCCGTCGCCGACCGGTACGCGGGCAGCCTCGCCGACGTCCTCCAGCTGGCCGTGCCGCCGCGCAACGCCCGCGCCGAGCAGCGGACCTCGCCCGCCCCGCTGCCCCCGCCGGAGAAACCTCAGCCCGGCCCCTGGGCGCGCTACGAGCACGGGGCCGCCTTCCTGGACGCGCTGGCCTCCGGCGGGGCGCCCAGGGCCGTGTGGAACGCGCTGCCGGGGCCGCGGTGGAGCGAGGAGCTGGCCCGGGCCGTCGCCGCCACCCTCGCCTCCGGACGCGGTGCCCTCGTCGTCGTACCGGACGGGCGGGCCGCCGCGCGCGTCGACGCCGCCCTGACCGCGCTGCTCGGCACGGGCCGGCACGCGCTGCTCACCGCCGACGCCGGGCCTGAGAAGCGGTACGCGCAGTGGCTCGCGGTGTCGCGGGGTTCGGTGCGGGCCGTCGTGGGGACCCGGGCGGCGATGTTCGCACCCGTGCGGGATTTGGGGCTCGTCGCCGTCTGGGACGACGGGGACGACAGCCACAGCGAGCAGCACGCCCCCCAGCCGCACGCCCGGGATGTGCTCCTGCTCCGCGCCGCGCTGGACAAGTGCGCCTTCCTGCTGGGGGGTTGGAGCTGCACGGTGGAGGCCGCCCAGCTCGTCGAGAGCGGCTGGGCGCGGCCGTTGGCCGCCGGGCGGGAGCAGGTGCGCCGGACCGCGCCCCTGGTCCGCACGGTCGGCGACGACGACCTCGCGCGCGACGAGGCCGCCCGGGCCGCCCGGCTGCCCACCCTCGCCTGGCAGGCGGCCCGCGAGGGGCTGCGGCACGGGCCGGTGCTGGTGCAGGTGCCCCGCCGTGGCTACGCGCCCCGCATGGCCTGTGCCCGGTGCCGGGCGCCCGCCCGGTGCCGGCACTGCTCCGGACCGCTCCAGGGGCAGGACGCGGGCGTGCTGCGCTGCGACTGGTGCGGACGCGAGGAGGGCGCCTGGCACTGCCCGGAGTGCGGCGGCTTCCGGCTCCGCGCCCAGGTCGTGGGCGCGCGCCGCACCGCCGAGGAACTGGGGCGGGCCTTCCCCGCCGTACCGGTGCGCACCTCGGGGCGCGAGCACGTGCTGGACACCGTGCCGGACGCGCCCGCGCTGGTCGTCAGCACGCCGGGCGCCGAACCCGTCGCCGAGGGCGGATACGCGGCGGCGCTCCTGCTGGACGGCTGGGCCATGCTCGTACGGCCCGACCTGCGGGCCGGTGAGGACGCGCTGCGCCGGTGGATCGCGGCCGGCGCGCTGGTGCGGCCCCAGAGCGAGGGGGGCACCGTGGTCGTGGTGGCCGAGCCGACCCTGCGGCCCGTGCAGGCGCTGGTGCGCTGGGACCCGGTCGGGCACGCCGTGCGGGAGCTGGCCGAGCGGGCCGAGCTGGGCTTCCCGCCGGTGTCCCGGATGGCGGCCGTGTCCGGTCCGCCCGCGGCCGTCGCCGAGTTCCTGGCGGCGGCCGGCCTGCCGCCGGACGCCGAGGTGCTGGGTCCGGTACCGCTGCCGCCCCCGCCGCCCGGCCGGCCCCACCGACCCGGCGCGCCGCCACCCGGCGAGCACTGGGAGCGGGCCCTGGTCCGGGTGCCGCCGGGCAGCGGGGCCGCGCTGGCCACCGCCCTGAAGACGGCCCAGGCCGCGCGCATGGCGCGGGGCGGCGCGGAGGCGGTACGGGTACGGATCGACCCACCGGACATCGGCTGACACCGGGTGTCTCGCCGGGGCGTTCCACGGCGGTGACGGACGCCCGGCACGCGGCCGCCCTCACGGACGGGATCCGGGAGGGCGGGGCCGGGTGGGGGCGTCAGCCGTTGCGGGGGCCGGGGAAGGCCGTCGGCCGGACGTCGTCGCGCAGCGCGGGGCTGCCCGCGGTCGGCTGGGTGGGCATGGAGCGGGCCGCGGGGACCGTCGGCAGCCCGGTGGGCACGTTGATCGTGCGGGTGCCGGTCGGCTCCGGTGTCCGCTCGGCCTCGGCCGCCGCCTGGGCCGCGGCACGGCGGGCGCCGTAACGGCGGTGCACCGCCTGCTTGGTGACCCCGAGCGCCGAGCCCACCGCGTCCCACGAGAAGCCGAGCGAGCGGTCGAAGTCCACGGCGGCCGTGACCAGGGTTTCGACACTGTCCCGGAGTTCCTGGGCGAGGCGGACCGTCGGCGCGGGGGCGCGTCCGTAGACGACGAAGCCCGTGGACGGGCCGGTGCGGCGCGGGCGGTAGACGTTGCCCAGCTGGGCGGTGAGCGTGCGCAGCGCGTCCACCTGCCGGCGGACCCGCTCGATGTCCCGCACCAGCAAGTGCAGGCTGGCCCGGGCCTGGGCGTCGTGGGTTGCGTGGTCGGCCATGAACAAGCCTCTCGAACCGGCGTTGAAAGGAACTGGGCCGGGAGAAGCGGCCCGATGTGGTCAACTCTTTCTTGACCAACGCGCTGACGCTCCGCTGGTCACGGGGTGGGGGCGTACGGGCATATGCGTACGCCCGCCCATCCGCTCGTGCGCCGTTCATGGTCATAGACTGGTGTGCTGCCCGCCCGACCCCCGCCCGAGAGGCCCGATCCCGCCCATGAAGCTCGTCTTCGCCGGTACCCCCGAGGTCGCCGTTCCCGCTCTGGACGCTCTGCTCGCCTCCGGGCGGCACGAGGTGGCCGCCGTCGTCACGCGGCCCGACGCGCCGGCCGGGCGCGGGCGCCGACTGGTCGCGTCGCCCGTGGCCGAGCGGGCGGAGGAGGCCGGGATCGAGGTCCTGAAGCCGCACAAGCCCCGGGACCCGGAGTTCCTGGAGCGGCTGACGGAGATCGCGCCGGACTGCTGCCCGGTCGTCGCCTACGGCGCCCTGCTGCCGAAGGCGGCCCTGGACATCCCCGCGCACGGCTGGGTCAACCTGCACTTCTCGCTGCTGCCCGCCTGGCGCGGCGCGGCGCCGGTGCAGCACGCCATCATGGCGGGCGACGAGATCACCGGGGCGTCCACGTTCCTCATCGAGGAGGGCCTGGACTCCGGGCCGGTCTACGGCACGGTGACCGAGGAGATCCGCCCCACCGACACCAGCGGTGACCTGCTCACCCGGCTCGCCTTCGCGGGCTCGGGGCTGCTCGCGGCGACCATGGACGGCATCGCGGACGGCGCCCTGAAGGCCGTACCGCAGCCCGCCGAGGGCATCTCCCTCGCGCCGAAGATCACAGTCGAGGACGCCCAGGTGGACTGGGCGGCGCCGGCGCTGCGCGTCGACCGGGTCGTGCGCGGCTGCACCCCGGCGCCCGGTGCGTGGACCGTCTTCCGCGGCGAGCGGCTCAAGCTCATCCAGGTCACGCCCGTGCCCGAGCGGACCGACCTCGCGCCGGGCCGGCTCGCGGTGGGCAAGAACAGCGTGCACGTGGGCACCGGTTCGTACGCCGTCGAGCTGCTCTGGGTCCAGGCCCAGGGCAAGAAGCCGATGCGCGCCGCCGACTGGGCGAGGGGAGCGCGCATCACGGGCTCCGACAGCCTCGGCGCCTGAGCTGCCTGACCCACCGGACGCGTGGACGACAACCCCGGGCGGCCAGGAGGGCGCTGCGGCCGACGTAGGCTGGAGCCGCATCCCCTTCTTCCCACCCGGAGCACCTTTTCGTGAGCGAGCAGTCCCGGCGGCCGCGCAAGCCCGCCAAGCCCTACCGCCGTCCCCAGAAGGACCCCGTCCGCATCCTCGCCTTCGAGGCGCTGCGCGCGGTGGACGAGCGGGACGCGTACGCCAACCTCGTGCTGCCGCCGCTGCTCAGGAAGGCCCGCGAGAAGGGCGACTTCGACGCCCGGGACGCCGCCCTCGCCACCGAGCTGGTGTACGGCACGCTGCGCCGGCAGGGCACGTACGACGCCGTCGTCGCCGCCTGTGTCGACCGGCCGCTGCGCGAGGTCGACCCGCCGGTGCTGGACGTGCTCAGCCTCGGCGTGCACCAGTTGCTCGGCACACGGATCCCCACCCACGCCGCCGTCTCCTCCGCCGTCGAGCTGGCCCGCGTGGTGCTCGGGGACGGACGGGCCAAGTTCGTCAACGCCGTGCTGCGGAAGGTGGCCCAGAACGACCTCGGCGGATGGGTCGAGAAGGTCGCGCCGCCCTACGACGACGATCCCGAGGACCACCTCGCCGTCGTGCACTCCCACCCCCGCTGGGTCGTCTCCGCGCTGTGGGACTCCCTCGGCGGTGGCCGGGCCGGCATCGAGGAGCTGCTGGCGGCCGACAACGAGCGGCCCGAGGTGACGCTGGTCGCCCGGCCGGGGCGGGCCACCACCGAGGAGCTGCTGCGCGAGGACGCCGCCGTACCGGGGCGCTGGTCGCCGTACGCCGTGCGGCTCGCCGAGGGCGGTGAGCCGGGCGCGGTGGAGGCCGTCCGCGAGGGGCGCGCCGGCGTCCAGGACGAGGGCAGCCAGCTGGTCGCCCTCGCGCTGGCGAACGCCCCGCTCGACGGACCCGACGAGAAGTGGCTCGACGCGTGCGCCGGCCCGGGCGGCAAGGCGGCGCTGCTCGGCGCCCTCGCCGCCGCGCGCGGGGCCACGCTGCTCGCCTCGGAGAAGCAGCCGCACCGGGCCGCCCTGGTGGCCAAGGCGCTGCACGGCAATCCCGGGCCGTACCAGGTCATCGCCGCCGACGGCACCCGCCCGCCGTGGCGCCCCCGGACCTTCGACCGGGTGCTGGTCGACGTGCCCTGCACCGGTCTGGGCGCCCTGCGCCGCCGTCCCGAGGCCCGCTGGCGCCGCCGCCCCGAGGACCTGGACAACTTCGCCCCGCTCCAGCGCGGACTGCTGCGCACCGCCCTGGACTCGGTGCGCGTCGGCGGAGTCGTCGGCTACGCCACCTGCTCCCCGCACCTCGCCGAGACCCGCGCGGTCGTGGCCGACGTCCTCAAACAGCACCCGGACGCCGAGCTGGTCGACGCCCGCCCTCTCCTGCCCGGCGTCCCGGACCTGGGCGAGGGCCCCGACCTGCAGCTCTGGCCGCACCTCCACGGCACGGACGCGATGTACCTGGCCCTGATCCGCAGAACCGCGTGAAGCCGCCGGGCGCAGCGCCCCGAAAGGGGCGCGAGGAACGGCGCGACCGGCCCCCACCGGCCCGGCAGCCGCATCCCCATCCGAGGACCGCCGCTGCGGCACGGAGCGGCGGCATGGCAGGCTTGGGGCATGGCCGCGCAGATCAACCCCAGCATCCTGTCCGCCGACTTCGCCCGCCTCGCGGAGGAGGCCAAGGCGGTCCAGGGCGCCGACTGGCTCCATGTCGACGTCATGGACAACCACTTCGTCCCGAACCTCACGCTCGGCGTGCCGGTGGTGGAGTCCCTGGCCCGTGCGACGGACACCCCGCTGGACTGCCACCTGATGATCGAGCAGCCCGACCGGTGGGCGCCCCAGTACGTCGAGGCGGGGGCCTCCTCGGTCACCTTCCACGTGGAGGCGGCCGCCGCCCCCGTACGGCTCGCCCGGGAGATCCGCGCCAAGGGCGCCCGCGCCTCCATGGCGCTCAAGCCCGCCACACCGATCGAGCCGTACGAGGACCTGCTCCCGGAACTCGACATGCTGCTCGTCATGACGGTGGAACCGGGCTTCGGCGGCCAGGCGTTCCTGGACATCATGCTGCCCAAGATCCGCCGCACCCGTGAGCTGATCAGGAAGCACGGCCTGCAGCTGTGGCTGCAGGTGGACGGGGGTGTCTCGGCCTCGACGATCGAGCGGTGCGCGGACGCGGGAGCGGACGTGTTCGTCGCCGGCTCGGCCGTCTACGGTGCGGACGACCCGGCGGAGGCCGTACGCGCCCTGCGCACGCGGGCGGAGGCGGCCACCGCCAAGGCGTCCTGGGCATGCGACCACTGAGCCACGGCAAAGTGAACGCTTGAGTGAACGCCGCCCATCAGGGCGGATCAGTAGCGCCGAATCTGCGAGGATGAACGGCGAATCCAGAGTGTGAACAGCAGTGAGGAGATCGCCGTGTCGGGTATGTCGGCGGGCCGGTCAGCCATGCGGATGGGACCCGCTGAGCTGGTGCAGGCGGCGGCCATGGCCCGCCGCTTCTACCTTGAGGGCAAGTCCAAGATCCAGATCGCGGAGGAGTTCGGCGTCAGCCGCTTCAAGGTGGCCCGGGTCCTGGAGACGGCCCTCGAACGGGATCTCGTCCGCATCGAGATCCGCGTCCCGGCCGAGCTGGACGCCGAGCGCTCCGACGCGCTCCGCGCCCGCTACGGCCTGCGGCACGCCGTCGTGGTCGAGTCCCCGGCCGAGGCCGAGGAGACCCCCGACCCCGAGAACCTCGGCGAGGTGGCCGCCGACCTGCTCGGCGAGCTCGTCAACGAGGGGGACGTCCTCGGGCTGGCCTGGGGCCGGTCCACCATCCACATGGCGGCGGCGCTCGACCGGCTGCCGCCGTGCACGGTGGTGCAGCTGACGGGCGTGTACGACGCCGGGACCGCCGAGCGCGGCTCGGTGGAGGCGGTCCGCCGGGCCGCCCAGGTCTCCGGCGGCGACGCCCACCCCATCTACGCGCCGATGCTGCTGCCGGACGCGGCCACCGCGGTGGCCCTGCGCAACCAGACCGGGATCGCCCGGGCCTTCGAGTACTTCGACAAGGTCACGGTCGCCTGTGTCTCCATCGGCTCCTGGGAGCCGGGCATCTCGACCGTGCACGACATGCTCAGCGACGAGGAGCGGGCGCACTACGCCTCGCTCGGTGTCGCCGCCGAGATGTCGGCGCACCTCTTCGACGCCGAGGGACGCCGCATCGGACGGGACCTGGGGGAGCGGTGCATCACGGTCAAGGCCGACCAGCTGCGCCGTATCCCGGAGGTCGTGGCGATCGCGGGCGGGCAGCGCAAGGCGTCCGCGATCGACGCGGTGCTGCGCTCCGGGCTGGTCACCAGCCTGGTGACGGACACCTCGGCCGCCGACTACCTGATGACGGCGGGGCCCACGCCGAAGCCGGCGCTCAACCGTCAGGACCCCGACGGGGTCTGACGGAGGGTCGTGCCCGGGCGGCCGTGGCAGCATCGTCCGCATGCTGCCACGGTTCGTCCCCCGCGCCCTCGCCGGGCTGCTCGTCGCTCTCGCCGTCCTCCTGACGGGGTGCGCGGGCGGCTCCGCCCCGGCCCCGCCGGGCACGGGCACCGCCACCCCGCCCTGGGCCCGGGGCATGGCCACCGTCCAGGAGTCCCGGCTCCCGGCCGAGGCCCGCAGGACACTCGCCCTCGTCGACAAGGGCGGCCCCTTCCCCTACGCCAAGGACGGCACCGTCTTCGGCGACTTCGAGGGACGGCTGCCGAAGCACCGGCGCGGCTACTACCACGAGTACACCGTGCCGACCCCCGGCTCACCCGACCGCGGGGCCCGGCGCCTGGTCACCGGGCGAGACGGGGAGATCTACTACACCGATGATCACTACGAGTCGTTCCGGGCGGTACTGAGATGAGCGAAGACCTGACCGGCCGTTTCGTGGTCGTCCTCGACCTCGACGGCGTCACCGACAAGGCCGGGCTGATGGACCGCGCCGCCCGGACCCTGTCGCTGCCCGGCTGGTTCGGCCGCAACTGGGACGCG
The DNA here is from genome assembly GCF_055560195.1 of Streptomyces sp. NPDC023481. Taxonomy (NCBI): domain Bacteria; kingdom Bacillati; phylum Actinomycetota; class Actinomycetes; order Kitasatosporales; family Streptomycetaceae; genus Streptomyces; species Streptomyces sp. NPDC023481. The sequence goes on along the minus strand of NZ_JBVHJE010000024.1, from coordinate 83,347 downwards.
CTGGCCGACTCCCTGTCCGACCTGTCCGTGTGGCCGCAGGAGGCCGAGGGCAGGGGGCTCCTGGTCGTCGTACGCGGCTGGGAGGGCTACGCGCGGCAGCGGCCCCAGGAGTGGGAGACCGCCCAGGAGGTCTTCACGCACGCCATGCGCGTGATGCCGGCGCTGACCGTCGCCCTCGCCCTTGGAGGAAGCTCCTAGGCGACCCGCGGCGACCCTGGATGTTCCGTCGGGGCATGACACGGCCCCCGACATGGGAGAATGAAGTACGTGCTCTTTCCCCCTGGCACACCTGTCCGGGGGTCACCTCTGATCGACTGGGATGTGCAGCACGTGCGTTTCCTCAATGACATCCAGCCCGCGTACGACCTGACGTACGACGACGTGTTCATGGTGCCGAGCCGTTCCGCGGTCGGCTCGCGTCAGGGCGTGGACCTCAGCTCGCCGGACGGCACGGGCACCACCATCCCGCTCGTCGTCGCCAACATGACCGCCATCGCCGGCCGCCGGATGGCCGAGACCATGGCTCGCCGGGGCGGCCTCGTGGTCATCCCGCAGGACATCCCGATCGACGTCGTCACCGACGTGGTCTCCTGGGTGAAGAGCCGCCACCTGGTGCTGGACACCCCCATCGTGCTCGCGCCGCACCAGACCGTCGCCGACGCGCTCGCGCTGCTGCCCAAGCGGGCGCACAACGCCGGTGTGGTCGTGGACGAGAACCGGCGGCCCGTCGGTGTCGTCACCGACGCCGACCTGTCCGGCGTCGACCGCTTCACCCAGCTCGAAGTGGTCATGTCCAAGGACCTGCTCCTGCTGGACGCCGACATCGACCCGCGCGAGGCCTTCAACACCCTCGACCAGCACAACCGCCGCTACGCCCCGGCCGTCGACGAGGACGGCAGGCTGGCCGGCATCCTCACCCGCAAGGGCGCCCTGCGCGCCACGCTCTACACGCCCGCCGTGGACGCCCAGGGCAGGCTGCGGATCGCCGCCGCCGTCGGCATCAACGGCGATGTGGCGGGCAAGGCCAAGCAGCTGCTCGACGCGGGCGTGGACACGCTCGTCATCGACACCGCGCACGGCCATCAGGAGTCGATGATCAGCGCCATCAGGGTGGTGCGCGCGCTCGACCCGCGGGTGCCGATCGTCGCCGGCAACATCGTCTCCGCCGAGGGCGTCAAGGACCTGATCGACGCCGGCGCGGACATCATCAAGGTCGGTGTCGGCCCGGGCGCCATGTGCACCACCCGCATGATGACCGGTGTGGGCCGGCCGCAGTTCTCCGCCGTCCTGGAGTGCGCCGCCGAGGCCAGGAAGTACGGCAAGCACGTGTGGGCCGACGGCGGTGTCCGCCACCCGCGTGACGTCGCCATGGCGCTCGCGGCCGGCGCGTCGAACGTGATGGTCGGATCCTGGTTCGCGGGCACGTACGAGTCCCCGGGCGACCTCCAGCACGACGCCAGCGGCCGTGCCTACAAGGAGTCGTTCGGCATGGCCTCCGCCCGTGCCGTGGCCAACCGCACGTCCGACGAGTCCGCGTACGACCGCGCCCGCAAGGCGTTGTTCGAGGAGGGCATCTCCACCTCCCGCATGTTCCTCGACCCGGCCCGTCCGGGCGTCGAGGACCTGGTCGACTCGATCATCGCGGGCGTCCGCTCCTCCTGCACCTACGCCGGCGCGGGCTCCCTGGAGGAGTTCGCCGAGAAGGCCGTCATCGGCGTCCAGAGCGCGGCCGGCTACGCCGAGGGCAAGCCGCTGCACGCCAGCTGGAGCTAGGTCCTTTCCGTCGGATCGGGTCGGCCTCGGGTGGCGGTGCCTTCGGGCGACGCCGGCGAGGTCCGAAGAGAGTGCCTGGACGGCCCCCGCCGCTCCCGTACCCGGGAGCGGCGGGGGCCGTCGGCGTTCCCGCACCAGGAGCCCCCGGACCGCCGCTGAGCAGGCACGGGAGATCATCGCGCAACGGTCGACAGCGCCTGCGCAACGATTTGTCATTCCGGCCGGATGAACGCAATGATCATGCGGGGATGCGCAAGGTTGCTGCATTACGCCCGTGAAGGCCAGCCTCGTAGGGTGCTGCGCTAGTACGTGTGTGCCGGGGACCCCGCTCGGTCGGTTCCTGCCCCGCAGGCTCCCCCGGTCCCGGCCGCGACGGCCGGCGGACATGCCGGTCCGTACTCTCACTCGACGGCAGCGAACAAGGAGCCAGCGCGTGCTCGATCAAGGCGCACCCCCGCAGAACCCGCTATCGGCCGCCCCCGCGTCCCCGGGCGTCGCCGCGCGCCTGCTGCGTCGCAAGCCCGTGGAACGCCTGGTCGCAGAGGGCGGCCAGGGCGAGGGAGGACAGCTTCGGCGCTCCCTCGGGATGTGGCAGCTGACCATGATCAGCATCGGTGCCACGCTCGGCACCGGCATCTTCGTCGTCCTCGGCGACGCCGTCCCGGAGGCCGGTCCCGCGGTCACCCTGTCCTTCGTGATCGCCGGCCTCACGGCTCTCTTCTCCGCCCTGTCCTACGCCGAGCTGGCGGGCAGCATCCCGGTCGCCGGCTCCTCCTACTCGTATGCGTACGCAACGCTGGGCGAGCTGGTCGCCTGGGTGTGCGGCTGGTGCCTGGTGCTGGAGTACGGCGTGTCGGTGGCCGCCGTCGCCGTCGGCTGGGGCCAGTACCTGAACGAGCTGCTTGACGGCACCATCGGCGTCACCATCCCGAGCGCCCTGTCCTCGGCGCCGGGCGAGGGCGGTGTCATCAACCTGCCCGCGCTGATCGTCGTCCTGCTGGCGATGGTGTTCCTGCTCGGCGGCGCCCGGGAGTCCGCCCGCGCCAACACCATCATGGTCAGTGTGAAGATCGCCGCGCTGGTGCTGTTCTGCGCCATCGGCGTGATGGGCTTCAAGTCCGGCAACTACGCCGACTTCATGCCGCTCGGCATGACCGGGGTCAGCGCCGCCGGCGCCACGCTGTTCTTCTCGTACATCGGCTTCGACGCCGCCTCCACCGCCGGCGAGGAGGCGAAGGACCCCAAGCGGGACCTGCCGCGGGCGATCATGCTGTCGCTGATCATCGTGACCGCGCTGTACGTGCTCGTCGCGGGCGTCGCCGTCGGCGCCTGGAACTGGAAGAAGTTCGACGGTTCGGAGGCGACCCTCGCCGCGATCATGGACGATGTCAGCGGCCAGACCTTCTGGGGCACCCTGCTCGCCCTGGGCGCGGTCATCTCCATCGCCAGCGTGGTGCTCACCGTGCTCTACGGCCAGACCCGCATCCTCTTCGCCATGGCCCGCGACGGCCTGATGCCGAAGGCGCTCGGCAGGATCCACTCCAAGACCGGCGCCCCCCGCCTCAACACGGTGATCGTCTCCCTCTTCTGCGGTGTGCTCGCCGCCCTCATCCCGCTCGGCAAGCTCGTCGACGCCACCAGCATCGGCACGCTGTTCGCCTTCGGTCTGGTCAACATCGCGGTGATCGTGCTGCGCTACAAGCGGCCGAACCTGGAGCGCACGTTCAGGGTGCCGTTCGGGCCGGTCCTGCCGGTGCTGGGCTTCGTCTTCTGCGCCTACAACATGTCCAGCCTCGACACCGTGACGTGGGTCGTCTTCGGATGCTGGATGGCCGCGGGACTCGTGTTCTACTTCCTGTACGGCTATCGCCGTTCCCGTCTTGCGACCGGTGAGGACATCGCGGTGACGGCAGAGAAGTGACCCGAACCGAAGAAGTGAACCACCCCCAGTGCTGAACGATCTCGACGAACGCATCGTGCACGCCCTCGCCGAGGACGCCCGCCGCTCCTACGCGGACATCGGGCAGATGGTCGGCCTGTCCGCGCCCGCCGTGAAGCGGCGCGTGGACCGGCTGCGGTCCACCGGAGCCATCACCGGGTTCACCGTCCGGGTGGACCCGGCGGCGCTCGGCTGGGAGACCGAGGGCTACATCGAGATCTACTGCCGGCGCAACACCTCGCCGGAGACCATCCAGCGGGGCCTGGAGCGCTACCAGGAGGTCGTGGCCGCGTCGACGGTCACCGGCGACGCGGACGCGATCGCCCAGGTCTTCGCCTCCGACATGCGCCACTTCGAGCGGGTGCTGGAGCGGATCGCCGGGGAGCCGTTCGTGGAGCGGACCAAGTCGGTCCTGGTCCTCTCCCCGCTGCTGCGCCGCTTCTCGTCGGGCGCCCCGGGCTAGCTGGGCAGGCCCCGAGCACGCCCCGGGACGGGGCTTCGGCCCGGGTCCGCGCGCACCTCCGCGCGCGGACCCGGGCCGTTCCGCGTCAGGGGGCCCGGACGCCGGTGGACGTCCGCCGCCGGTCGCGCCGGGGGCAGCCGGGGACCCGCCGATGGGCTGATCGGGGGTCTGCCAGGGGGAGAGGCGCAACGAATCGCCGTCCCGCGCCCGCCGTACGCAACGAACCGCGCACCGGCGCGCAACGGCTCCTGCTTGTCCGGCCGAGCGCGCCGACCGTACCGTCTTCCTGACCCCCCAAACGTCCCGTTCCGGTGAAGGATGCCCCATGCGCACCGCCCTGCTCCAGAGCTCCGGCCGCCCCGGTTCCGTCGCCGAGAACCTCAAGGTGCTCGACGAGGCCGCGGGCCGGGCCGCCGCCGCGGGCGCCGGGCTGCTGGCCGCGCCGGAGATGTTCCTGACCGGGTACGCGATCGGCGACGACATCGCCCGCCTCGCCGAGCCGGCCGACGGTGACGGGGCCGACACGGTCGCCGAGATCGCCACCCGGCACGGCATCGCCGTCGCCTACGGCTACCCGGAGCGCGCCGGCGACACCGTCTACAACTCCGCCCAGCTGGTCTCCGCCGACGGCACCCGGCTCGCGAACTACCGCAAGACCCACCTCTTCGGCTGCTTCGAGCGCGACCACTTCACGCCGGGCGGGCAGCAGGTCGTACAGGCCGAGCTGAACGGCCTCACCGTGGGCCTGCTGATCTGCTACGACGTCGAGTTCCCGGAGAACGTCCGCGCCCACGCCCTGGCCGGCACCGACCTCCTCGTCGTACCGACCGCGCAGATGCACCCCTTCCAGTTCGTCGCCGAGTCGATGATCCCGGTGCGCGCCTTCGAGAACCAGATGTACGTCGCGTACGTCAACCGGGTCGGCCGGGAAGGGGAGTTCGAGTTCGTCGGCCTGTCCGTCCTCGCCGGTCCCGACGGGGTCGCCCGCACCCGCGCCGGCCGCGCCGAGCAGCTCGTCCTCGCCGACGCCGACCCCGCCTTCCTGGCCGCCTCCCGGGAGAACAACCCCTACCTCGCGGACCGCCGCCCCGGTCTGTACGGCTCCCTCGTCTGAGCCGCCGAGCCTCCCCCCTGTTCCACCTCGTGCAAGGAGTCCGTACCCCATGACGTCCACGGTGCCCAACGCCGTCGAGCACACCGACGAGCAGCAGCCGCCGATCACCATGTTCGGCCCGGACTTCCCGTACGCCTACGACGACTTCCTCGCCCACCCGGCGGGCCTGGGCCAGATCCCGGCGACCGAGCACGGCACCGAGGTCGCGGTCATCGGCGGCGGCCTGTCCGGCATCGTGGCCGCCTACGAGCTGATGAAGATGGGCCTCAAGCCCGTCGTCTACGAGGCCGACCAGATCGGCGGCCGGCTCCGGACGGTCGGCTTCGACGGCTGCGACGAGTCGCTGACCGCCGAGATGGGCGCGATGCGCTTCCCGCCGTCCTCCACCGCGCTCCAGCACTACATCGACCTGGTCGGCCTGGAGACCAGGCCCTTCCCCAACCCGCTGGCCGAGGCGACCCCGTCCACCGTGGTCGACCTCAAGGGCGAGTCGCACTACGCCGAGACGATCGACGACCTGCCCCAGGTGTACCGGGACGTCGCCGAGGCGTGGGGCAAGTGCCTCGAAGAGGGCGCCGACTTCTCCGACATGAACCGCGCCATGCGCGAGCGGGACGTGCCCCGCATCCGCGAGATCTGGGCGAAGCTGGTCGAGAAGCTCGACAACCAGACCTTCTACGGCTTCCTCTGCGACTCCGAGGCCTTCAGGTCCTTCCGGCACCGCGAGATCTTCGGCCAGGTCGGCTTCGGTACCGGCGGCTGGGACACCGACTTCCCGAACTCCATCCTGGAGATCCTCCGCGTCGTCTACACCGAGGCCGACGACCACCACCGGGGCATCGTCGGCGGCTCGCAGCAGCTGCCGCTGCGCCTGTGGGAGCGCGAGCCGGAGAAGATCGTCCACTGGCCGTACGGCACCTCGCTCGCCACGCTCCACGAGGGCGGCGAGCCGCGGCCGGCCGTGACCCGGCTGCACCGCACCGCCGGCAACCGGATCACCGTGACCGACGCGAACGGCGACATCCGCACCTACCAGGCGGCGATCTTCACCGCCCAGTCCTGGATGCTGCTGTCCAAGATCGCCTGCGACGACTCGCTGTTCCCGATCGACCACTGGACCGCGATCGAGCGCACCCACTACATGGAGTCCAGCAAGCTGTTCGTCCCGGTGGACCGGCCGTTCTGGCTGGACAAGGACGAGGAGACCGGCCGGGACGTCATGTCGATGACGCTCACCGACCGCATGACCCGCGGCACCTACCTGCTGGACGACGGCCCGGACAAGCCCGCCGTGATCTGCCTGTCCTACACCTGGTGCGACGACAGCCTGAAGTGGCTGCCGCTGTCCGCGAACGAGCGGATGGAGGTCATGCTGAAGTCGCTCGGCGAGATCTACCCGAAGGTCGACATCAGGAAGCACATCATCGGCAACCCGGTGACCGTCTCCTGGGAGAACGAGCCCTACTTCATGGGGGCCTTCAAGGCCAACCTGCCCGGCCACTACCGCTACCAGCGGCGCCTGTTCACGCACTTCATGCAGGACCGGCTGCCGGAGGACAAGCGGGGCATCTTCCTCGCCGGCGACGACATCTCCTGGACGGCCGGCTGGGCCGAGGGTGCCGTCCAGACCGCGCTGAACGCGGTGTGGGGCGTCATGCACCACTTCGGCGGCACGACCGACGCGACGAACCCGGGCCCGGGTGACGTCTACGACGAGATCGCGCCCGTGGAGCTTCCCGAGGACTGACCCGGGAGGCGCCCGGAGGACGAACGGGCGACGAACGGGGGACCCCCGGGAGGGCACCCGGGGCACGAACGGGGCGCGGGCGGCCGGAACCGACTCCGGCCGCCCGCGCCTTTTCCACGAGGCCGGGTCAGTCGGCGAGCGGTGTCAGCAGCATCCGGCCTGCGAACCCCACCGCCGCGTCCAGCCGTTCGGTGAACTCCTCGGCCACGTCGGCGCAGTGCCGCAGCACCCACAGCGCCCGGGCCGCCGCCCAGGTCGCGTCCCGGGCCCGCTCCAGGCTCCAGGAGCCCAGCAGATGGGTGAGCGGGTCGGCGATCTGCAGCAGGTCGGGGCCCGGCATCAGATCCTCGCGGATGCGTTCCTCCAGCGACCCGAGGAGATCGCCCACGCGGTCGAACTCGTCCTCGAGATCGGCCGGTTCGCAGCCGAGCGTGTGGCAGGCGTCGACCACGGCCAGCGCCAGGTCGTGCCCGATGTGGGCGTTGATACCGGCCAGCGCGAACTGCAGCGGCCGTACCCCTGGATGGCGGCGGAACTGGAACAGCGGGCGCCAGCAGGCGGGCGGGCGGCGGTCCGCGGCCACCGCGTCGACCGCGGCCAGGTACCGCTCGGCGAACCGCACGTCCAGGGCGGCCGCCGCGCGTGGGTCCGGGAACTCCCCGGTGTCCAGGCGGCGGTCGATCTCCTCGGTGACGGCGAGGTAGACGCGGTTGAACACGGCGACGCCGTCCCGTGCGGGCAGCGCCGCGTCGAGCGCGCGCATCCGCGTGACGACGGCGTCGACGGGGGAGCTGAGCAGTTCCGTCCGGACCATGGGGGAAGGGTCCCAGCCCGGCACCGGCCGGCGTGCCGACCGGCCCGGTGCTTCGCCGGAACGGGGGAACGCCGGGCGAGGGCCTCGTCTCGCCGATCCACGGCTCGGCGTCCTACGGTCCACGTCCTACGGCTCTGCGGCTCGGCGTCCTACGGCCCACCGCCTCGGCGTCCTACGGCTCTACGGCTCGGCGCGCGGCGCCCGTGTGCCCGGTTCCCCCTCCGCCTCCTTGCCGTAGGCGGAGGTGCCCTCGTCCAGCAGCGGTCGCTGCTCCTTGAGATGGGCCGGGGCGAAGGCGCGCAGCGCGTGGTAGCCGGTGATGACGACCAGCGTGCCGAGGGCGATACCGCTGAGCGAGAAGGTGTCGGTGAACTTCATGGTGACGTTGCCGACGCCGATGATGATGCCCGCGGCGGCCGGCACCAGGTTCAGCGGATTGCGCAGGTCCACGCCGGCGTGCAGCCAGATCTGCGCGCCGAGCAGGCCGATCATGCCGTAGAGGATCACGGTGATGCCGCCGAGGACCCCGCCCGGGATCGCGGCGACGACCGCGCCGAACTTCGGGCAGACGCCGAAGAGCAGCGCGAAGCCGGCGGCGGCCCAGTAGGCGGCGGTGGAGTAGACGCGGGTCGCGGCCATCACGCCGATGTTCTCCGAGTAGGTGGTGTTCGGCGGGCCGCCGACGGCCGTCGACAGCACGGAGGCGACGCCGTCCGCCGAGATCGCCGTACCGAGCTTGTCGTCCAGCGGGTCGCCGGTCATCTCGCCGACCGCCTTGACGTGGCCCGCGTTCTCGGCGACCAGGGCGATGACCACCGGCAGCGCGACCAGGATCGCCGACCACTGGAAGGACGGCCCGTGGAAGTGGGGCAGGCCGATCCAGTCGGCCTTGGAGACGCCGGAGAGGTCCAGCCGCCAGTGGTCGGTGACCTTGCCGCCCGGGCCCGTCGAGTGGATCCTGCCGAAGATCCGGTCGAAAGCCCAGGAGATGCCGTACCCGAAGACCAGGCCGAGGAAGATCGCGATCCGGGACCAGAACCCGCGCAGGCAGACCACGGCCAGGCCGGTGAAGAGCATCACGAGCAGGGCCGTCCACTGGTCCTGCGGCCAGTAGGTGGAGGCGGTCACCGGGGCCAGGTTGAAGCCGATCAGCATGACGACCGCGCCGGTGACGATCGGCGGCATCGCGGCGTGGATGATCCGCGCGCCGAAGCGCTGCACGGCGAGGCCCACCAGGAACAGCACCACGCCGACGACGAGCACCGCGCCGGTCACGGTCGCGCTGGTGCCGCCCTGGGCGCGGATGACGGCGGCCACGCCCACGAACGACAGGGAGCAGCCGAGGTAGCTCGGCACCCGGCCGCGGGTGGCGAGCAGGAAGATCACGGTCGCCACGCCCGACATCATGATCGCCAGGTTCGGGTCCAGGCCCATGAGCACCGGGGCCACGAAGGACGCGCCGAACATCGCGACCACGTGCTGGGCGCCCAGGCCCACGGTGCGGGGCCAGGAGAGCCGTTCGTCGGGGCGTACCACCGCTCCGGGCGCGGGCGTGCGCCCGTCTCCGTGCAGCTTCCAGCGCACGCCGAGATCCATGGGGGTTTCGCTTTCTCTGTACTGAGGTGGTCCGAACCATTGTCAGGGGTAGCGGGCGGCCGCACGCTCATGTGGCCGGCGGGCCGGCACCACCGGACGGGATCCTGAGCGGTCGCTTAGTATGTTCGGGTACGGGGGTGCCACCACCCCGCCAGCGCTGCCCAGGAGCCCGTCCCGTGACCGCCGAAGCCCCGTCCGCCCCCGCCGTCTCCCACGGCCGGCTGATCCCCGTCACCGTCCACTTCGACGACCTCGACGCGCTCGGGCTGCTGCACAACGCCCGCTACCCGCTGATGGTCGAGCGCGCCTGGACCGAGCTGTGGCAGGGGTACGGCGTCCGCTTCGACGGCGACTGGGCGGCGGCCGGCGACGCCTGCAACGCCGTCAAGGAACTGCGCATCACCTACGAGGCCCCGGTCACCAGCCCCGGCGGCTACGCCGTCCACCTCTGGCTGGAACGGCTCGGCACCACCGGCCTCACCTACGGCTTCCGCTTCTGCTCGGCCGACGGGAGCCTGACCTACGCCCACGGCACCCGGGTGCTGGTCCGGCTGGACGCGACGACCATGCGCCCCGCGCCCTGGAGCGAGGCCTTCAGGGCCGCGGGTCGGGAACTGCTGCGGCCCGCGGACTGACCTGCCCGCCGCCCCCGCGCTCGGCGGTGCGCAGCACGCCCGCGAACACCGCCAGGCCGCCGGCCAGCACCGTCACCACCCCGAAGGACACCACCAGGCTGGTCGCCTGGGCCACCCCGCCGATCAGGCTCGGCGCGACCAGGCCCGAGGTGTAGGTGATGGTCGCCACGCCCGCGATGGCCTGGCTGGGGTTGGGCCCGGCGTGCCCGGCCGCCGCGAAGCAGAGCGGGACGACCACCGCGATGCCGAGGCCCATCAGCGCGAACCCGGCCATCGCCACCGCCGGATGCCCGGCGACCACGACCAGCAGCCCGCCCAGCACGGCCAGGACACCGCCGGCCCGCACGGTGCGGACCGCGCCGAACCGGTCGACCACCGCGTCCCCGGCGATCCGGGCGACCGCCATGGTCAGCATGAACCCGGTCGTGGAGGCCGCCGCCAGCCCGGCCGAACCGTCCAGCCGGTCCCGCAGGTACACCGCCGACCAGTCCAGGCTGGCGCCCTCCGCGAACACCGCGCAGAAGCCGACGGCGCCGATCAGCAGCGCCGAGCGCGGGGGCAGCGCGAACCGCGGCGGCGGCTCCTCGTCCTCGGCGGCCTGGAGGTCCGGTACCCAAGCGCAGTACACGAACCCGAGCAGCGTGAGGACGGCCGCCGCGAGCGCGAAGTGCAGGCGGGCGTCCGAACCGAGGTGTGCGGCCAGGGTGCCGGCCGCCGAGCCGATCAGGGCGCCCGCGCTCCACATGCCGTGCAGCCCCGACATGATCGACTTGCCGAGCCGCCGCTCGACCTCCACGCCGAGCGCGTTCATCGCCACGTCGGCCATGCCCGCGGACGCGCCGTAGGTGAACATCGCCAGGCACAGGGTGAGCAGGTTCGGCGCGACCGACGGCAGCACGAGGGACAGCGTCCACAGGGCGAGCAGCCCGCGCAGCGCCGTACGGCTGCCGAAGCGGTGGCTGATCCGGCCCGCCAGCGGCATCGCGCAGGAGGCGCCGAACGCAGTGAAGGCCAGCGCGAAGCCCAACTGGCCCGCACTGAGCGAGGCGTGGTCCTGGACCCACGGCACGCGGGTCGCGAACGAGCCGGTCACGGCGCCGTGCACGGCGAAGACGGCCGCCACGGCGTACCGGGCGCGCCTGAGCTCGCCGGGCGCGTACCTCACGTCACTCACGATTCTGCCCCTCCCCTGGAGAGCCCGGCCCCGCTCCACTGCGACGCGCCGTAAACTATCAGGAACCCTGCCTGATAGATAGCGGTCGGAAAGCGCTCGTAGCGCAGGCGATCTGGGAGGATCCCGTCATGCCCGCATCACCCAGTACCGCCCGGGCCATCAACGACCGGCTGGCCCTGCGGCTGCTGCAGCAGGAAGGCCCGCTCACGGCAGGGCAACTGAAGCTGCTCACCGGACTGTCCCGGCCGACGGTCGCCGACCTGGTCGACCGGCTGACCGCCTCCGGTCTCGTCACGGTGGTCGGCGAGTCCGGTGCCCGGCGCAGGGGCCCCAACGCCCGGCTCTACGGCCTCGTCGCCGACCGCGCCCACCTCGCCGCCCTCGACGTCCGCACCCAGGGCGTCCTGGTCCTCGTCTCCGACCTGCTCGGACGGGTACTGGCCGAGGCGTCCGTGCCGATCGGCGGGGACACCGGCACCGGTCCCGCGGTGGAGCAGGCGGTGGCCGCCGTGGAACGGGCCCTGAAGGAGGCCGGCGCCGACCGGCTGCACACCGTCGGCATCGGCGCGCCCGGCCTCATCGACCCCGCCACCGGTGACCTGCGCGACTCCGCCGGGCTGCCCGCCTGGCACCGCAGCCTGGCCGCCGTCCTCCAGGACCGGCTGCCCGGCGCCCGGGTCACCGTGGAGAACGAGACCAACCTGGCCGCCCTCGCCGAACAGCGCGAGGGCGCGGCCCGGGACCGGGACACCTTCGTGCTGCTCTGGCTCGGGCACGGCGTCGGCGCCGCGGTCGTCCTGGACGGCACCCTGCGCCGTGGGGCCTCCGGCGGCACCGGCGAGATCGGGTTCCTGCCGGTACCGGGCACGGACGCCCTCCCCGCCGCGACCGACTGCGCCGGCGGCTTCCACTCCCTGACCGGCGCGGCGGCGATCACCGCCCTGGCGGCCCGGCACGGCCTCGTGCCCCCGCCCTCGCCGGACGGGCCGGGGGCGGCGGCGGTGGTACGGGGGGCGGTGGCGGAGGCGGCGCAGGACCCGTGGGCCGGCACGGGGTCCGGGGACGGCCCCGCCGCCCGCTTCCTGGGGGCCCTGGCCGACCGCATCGCCGTGGGCGTCGCCTCCGTGGTCGCCGTCCTGGACCCCGGCTGCGTGGTCCTCGGCGGCGAGGTGGGCCAGGCCGGGGGAGAGGTCCTGGCCGGCCTGGTGGAGGACCGGCTGCGCCGGATGTCCCCCCTGGCCACGGAGGTCCGCGCGAGCAGCCTGGGCGGCCCGGCGGTACTGCGCGGTGCGCTGCTGACGGCTCGCGAGCGCGCGCAGGAGGAACTGTTCGCGCCGCCGGAGGGGGCGGGTGCGCTGAACGGGTGAGACCCGGCAGTGCGACGTGCTTCCCGCCCCGCGCGTTCGGGTGTGGGTGAGGGTGCGGCTGTGCGCGGTGCCGGCCGGCAACCGGCCGGCACCGCGCACTGGGCCGGTCCACATCGGCCGGTGCCGCACCCTGCGCCCGATGCACGCAGTGGCCCTGGCGGTGCGGCCTTGCTCCGTGGAGCGCTCCGGGGGCGCACGGCGAGCTGTTCGCGCCGCCCGGGCGGGCGGGCCGGTGCGGCCGTCCGCGGGCGGTGCCCGTGGGCAGGTGCCGTCAGTTCTGACCGAAGCGCCGCTCCAGGTACTCCTCGAAGGTCACCTTGCCCACCGCGCGGTCCGGGGCCAGGTGGCCGCCCGACCGGAAGGCGCGGTACGCCTTCCCGGCCAGGGGCACTCGGACCACCGGGCGGCGCCGGCCGGTCGCTCGCAGGTAGGCGTGGGCCAGTGAGTCGAACGTCCGGACCTCGGGGCCGGCCAGGTCGGGCACTCGTCCGGCCGGTGCACCGAGCGCCAGCTCCGCCAGCCGGTCGGCCACCTCCGCCACCTCGACGGGCTGGTCCGCCACTCCCGCGGGGAGCATCAGCACCGGCGGTTTGGCCAGGCCCTGGAGCACCGAGACCACCAGGTCGTGGAACTGGGTCGCCCGCAGCACGGTCCAGCCGAGCCCGGACTCCTCGACCAGCCGCTCCACGGCGAGCTTGCTCCGGTAGTAGCCGAACGGCACCCGGTCCACGCCGACGATGGAGATGTACACCAGATGGCCCACCCCGGCCCGCCGGGCCGCCGCGAGCAGATTCCGGGCGGGCTGCTCGTCGCCGCCCCGGGGTGAACTGGCGCAGTGCACGACCGTCTCCGCGCCGGCCAGCGCCGCGTCCAGGCCGGCACCGCCCGTGCGCAGGTCCACCGCGTACGGCTGGGTGTGCCGGCTGAGCACCCGTACCTCATGGCCGTCCGCCCGCAGCCGCCGCGTGACGAGCCGGCCGAGCGTCCCCGTTCCGCCGGTCACCAGGATCGTGGTCATGCCGTTCTCCGTCTCCTCGGACACCGGGGTGCTCCCCCGTGGAGCACCCCTCGTGTCCCAGGACGGATCGGAACCACCGAAACGTGACACGGCCCGGCGGCGGGCAAGGGCCGTCGTCACCGCCGCCGGGCCCGTCCGCACCCTAAAAGGACTAGACCAGTAAGGTCAATGGTCCGGACCGGGCTCGACGCACCGCCCGCGGTGGCGGGTTGACCAGCACGGTTGCACCGCGCGAAACGAGCGGTACACACTGTGAGCGAGCCCACATGGATCACCCGCCTGGACGAGTACGGGGCGTGGCACACTGGCCCTGTACCAGAAGCAGCGCACTCCGGGGTCGGTGAAAGTCCGAACCGGCGGTTACAGTCCGCGACCCGGTCGCTTCCAGCGGCCGGTTGACCAGGTGAAATTCCTGGACCGACGGTTAAAGTCCGGATGGGAGGCAGTGCGCGGCGGGCGGGCACGCGTCTCAGGTGTGCGCGCCGCCGTTTCGGGATCCGTCCGTGTCCGGACGTGTCCGTTCCGGCGACGCCCCGGTGTGTGTTCGTCCGTACGTTCTGTCGTCATCGACAGTGCCCCGGAGTCCGTGCCCGAAGAGGCAGGAGGACCCGGGAAGTGTTCACCGGAATCGTCGAAGAGCTGGGTGAGGTCACCGCCGTCGAGAACCTCGGCGACGCCTCCCGCTTCCGGCTCCGCGGCCCCGTCGTGACCAAGGGCGCGCAGCACGGCGACTCCATCGCCGTGAACGGGGTCTGTCTCACGGTCGTGGAGCACGAGGGCGACGAGTTCACCGCCGACGTCATGGCCGAGACCCTGAACCGCTCCAGCCTCGGCGCGCTCACCGCCGGCTCCCGGGTCAACCTGGAACGCCCCACCGCCGTCGGCGCCCGCCTCGGCGGCCACATCGTGCAGGGGCACGTGGACGGCACCGGCGAGATCCTGGCCCGCGAGCCCTCCGAGAACTGGGAGATCGTCAGGATCTCCCTCCCCGCGGAACTCTCCCGGTACGTGGTGGAGAAGGGCTCCATCACCGTCGACGGCATCAGCCTCACCGTGGTCGACGCCGGCGCGGACCACTTCACCGTCAGCCTCATCCCGACCACCCTCGCCCTCACCACGCTCGGCGTGAAGCAGCCCGGCGACCCGGTGAACCTCGAGGTGGACGTCATCGCCAAGTACGTCGAGCGGCTCCTCGGCGACCGTGCGCGGGGGGACGCCAAGTGAACTGGATGAACTCCGAGGCGTTCACCCTCTTCGGCCAGCACATCATCTGGTCGGACATGGTCGGCAACATCCTGGGCCTCATCACCCTCGCCCTCGGCTGGCGCCGCTCCCTGTGGACCTGGCCCGTCCAGTTCCTGTCCGGTCTCGTCCTCTTCGCCGCCTTCTACGGCCACCTGACCGGCAGCGCCGGCAAACAGGTCGTCGTCATGGCCGTGGCGCTGTACGGCTGGTGGCAGTGGCAGCGCAGCAGGAACCGGTCCACGGACGGCCACATCACGCCCCGGTTCGCCACCTGGCCCGAGCGCGCGGCGATGCTCGCCGCGGCCGCCGCCGGCACGGTCGCCGTCGCCCTGCTCTTCACGGCCTACCCGAAGCTGTCCTGGGACCCCTGGCCCGACGCCTACATCTTCGTCGGCACCATCGTCGCGATGTACGCGCAGGCCAAGAGCATGGTCGAGTTCTGGTTCGCCTGGCTGCTCGTCGACCTCGTCGGCGTCCCCCTCAACTTCGCCAACGGCTACGCCTTCTCCGGATTCGTCTACGTCATCTACGGCGCACTCGTCCTGTGGGGCATGCGCGACTGGTGGCTGCGCTCCCGCCGGGGCCCGCAGCCCGTACTGGAAGGAGCGCCGGCATGACCTCGGCACCGCTGCTGTACGACGGCGACGACCTGGACGACCTCGCACTCGACCCGGTCGAGCAGGCCATCGCCGACATCGCGGCCGGCCGCCCGGTGATCGTCGTGGACGACGAGGACCGGGAGAACGAGGGTGACCTCGTCATCGCCGCCGAGAAGATCACCCCCGAGATCGTCGCCTTCATGATGAGCGAGTGCCGGGGCCTGATCTGCGCGCCCCTGGAGGGTGACGAACTGGACCGGCTCCAGCTGCCGCAGATGGTGGACGCCAACACCGAGTCCATGAAGACCGCCTTCACCGTCTCGGTGGACGCCTCCGCCGCGCACGGGGTGAGCACCGGCATCTCCGCCGCCGACCGCGCCACCACCCTCCGCCTCCTGGCGAGCGGCACCGCCCGGCCGGACGACCTCGTCCGCCCCGGCCACGTCTTCCCGCTGCGCGCCAGGGCGGGCGGCGTCCTGGTCCGCAACGGCCACACCGAGGCCGCCGTCGACCTCGCCCGGCTCGCGGGCCTGCGCCCGGCCGGCGCCATCGTGGAGATCGCCGGCGAGGACGGCCGGATGCTCCGCCTGCCCGAACTGGTCCCGTTCGCCCGCAAGCACGGCCTGACGATCATCTCCATCGAGGACCTGATCGCCTACCGCCGTGGCAGCGAGCCCACCGTCCGCCGCGAGGCGGAGACCCGCCTGCCCACCCGGCACGGCACCTTCACCGCCTACGGCTACCGGTCCACCGTCGACGGCGTCGAGCACGTCGCCCTCGTCCACGGCGAGATCGGCGACGGCGAGGACGTCCTGGTCCGCGTCCACTCCGAATGCCTCACCGGCGACGTCTTCGCCTCCCTGCGCTGCGACTGCGGCCCCCAGCTGGACACCGCCCTGGAACGCATCCAGGCCGAGGGCCGGGGCGTCGTCGTCTACCTGCGCGGACACGAGGGACGCGGCATCGGCCTGCTGTCGAAGCTGCGCGCCTACGCGCTGCAGGAGCAGGGCCACGACACCCTGGACGCCAACCTCGAACTCGGCCTGCCCGCCGACGCCCGTGACTACGGCGCCGGCGCGCAGATCCTCGCCGACCTCGGCGTGCGCGGGGTCCGGCTGATGACCAACAACCCCGACAAGACCGACGCGCTGCTCCGCCACGGCCTGAAGGTCACCGGCCGCGAGCCTATGCCGGTCCAGGCCGGCGAGCACAACCTCCGCTACCTGCGCACCAAGCGGGACCGGATGGGCCACGACCTGCCCTGGCTCGACACACCCGCGGTGTCGGCCTGCGGCAACCAGTAGGCAAGACAGCAAGACAGCAAGACAGCAAGCAGGACAGCAAGACAGCTCTGAGGAGAGACGTGAGCGGCAAGGGTGCACCGGAACTGTCCGTACGCAACGTGAGCGACCTCCGGGTCGCCGTCATCGCGGCGCAGTGGCACGACAAGGTGATGGACGGACTGGTTAACGGCGCCCTGCGCGCCCTGCACGACCTGGGCATCGACGAGCCGACCCTGATCCGGGTCCCCGGCAGCTTCGAACTGCCCGTCGCCGCCAAGGTCCTCGCGGGCCGCGGCTACGACGCGGTGGTCGCCCTCGGCGTCGTCATCCGCGGCGGCACCCCCCACTTCGACTACGTGTGCCAGGGCGTCACCCAGGGCCTCACCCAGGTCTCCGTCGAGACCGGCGTCCCCGTCGGCTTCGGCGTGCTCACCTGCGACACCGAGGAGCAGGCCCTGGACCGGGCCGGCCTGGAGGGCTCGAACGAGGACAAGGGCCACGAGGCGGTGACGGCCGCCGTGGCGACCGCGGCCACCCTCCGCTCGGTATCCGAACCCTGGCACTAGGGAGACGCCCGCACCGCGTAGGGTGGGGCGCACCATGTCCAAGAAGACGTTCGAGGAGCTCTTCACCGAGCTCCAGCACAAGGCAGCCCAGGGCGATCCCGCCACCTCCCGCACCGCCGAGCTGGTCGCCAAGGGCGTCCACGCCATCGGCAAGAAGGTCGTCGAGGAGGCCGCCGAGGTCTGGATGGCCGCCGAGTACGAGGGCAAGGAGGCGGCAGCCGAGGAGATCTCGCAGCTGCTGTACCACGTCCAGGTGATGATGGTCGCCCGCGGCATCACCCTGGACGACGTCTACGCCCACCTGTAAGCCGCCCCCGCACCCACCACCGTAGAGAACGAGCAAAGGAAGCCGACCCCATGCTGCGCATCGCCGTCCCCAACAAGGGTTCCCTGTCCGGCCCTGCGGCGGAGATGCTGCATGAGGCCGGCTACCAGCAGCGCCGCGAGTCCAAAGAGCTGCGCATCGTCGACCCGGAGAACGAGGTCGAGTTCTTCTACCTCCGCCCCCGTGACATCGCGATCTACGTTTCCACCGGCCGCCTCGACATCGGCATCACCGGCCGTGACCTGCTGATCGACTCCGGCGCCGACGCCGAGGAGATCCTCCCGCTCGGCTTCGCCCGCTCCACCTTCCGCTTCGCCGCCAAGCCGGGCACCGCCGAGGGCCTCGCGGACCTCAAGGGCCGCACGGTCGCCACCTCCTACGAGGGCATCGTCGCCAAGCACCTCGCCGACGGCGGCATCGACGCCTCCGTCGTCCACCTGGACGGCGCCGTCGAGACCGCGATCGAGCTGGGCGTCGCCGAGGTCATCGCCGACGTCGTGGAGACCGGAACCAGCCTGCGCAACGCGGGCCTGGAGGTCTTCGGCGAGCCGATCATGAAGTCCGAGGCGATCGTCGTCCGCCGCACCGGCGCCGACGCCGAGGAGCCGAAGGTCCAGCAGTTCCTGCGCCGCCTCCAGGGCGTCCTGGTCGCCCGCACGTACGTGATGATGGACTACGACTGCCGGGTCGAGCAGCTGGAGAAGGCCGTCGCGCTCACGCCCGGCCTGGAGTCCCCGACCGTCTCCCCGCTGCACAACGAGGGCTGGGTCGCGGTTCGCGCCATGGTCCCCTCCAAGGAGGCCCAGCGGATCATGGACGACCTCTACGCCATCGGCGCCCGCGCCATCCTGACCACGGCCATCCACGCCTGCCGCCTCTGAGGGGTACGCCGACCGATGTCCGAATCCACCCCCCTTCCCGACCTCCCCGCCACCTTCCGGCCGGGCCACACCCGGGTGATCCTGCTCACCGCCGGTGTCGTGATCCTCGTCGTGATCTCCGGCATGGCGATGCTGCTGGACCAGCTCGGCCCGGGGGAGCGGCTCAGCTTCGTCCTCACCGGCGCGCTCATCTTCTGGGTGCTGGCCCAGCTCGCCCGGGTGAAGGTGGTCGCCGACCGGACCGGCGTCACCGTGGTGAACATCGCCAGCAAGCGGCGCCTGGCCTGGGCGGAGATCCTCCGGGTGAACCTCCGGCCGGGTGACCCCTGGGTGTTCCTCGACCTGAGCGACGGCAGCAGCCTGCCCGCGCTCGGCATCCAGCCGGGCATCGCCAAGCGGCGCGCCATCGCCGACGCCCAGGCCCTGCGCGCGCTCGCCGAGGCCCACTCGGCGTCGTCCGCCCTGCCGCACGAGCCCAGATCTTGATTAATCTGGTGGGTGGAGGCCATCTCGCTGCGCCTCTGCCCCTGCGCGCCGCCCGGCGCCCAGGGGTTCCTGCTACCCGAGGAGTGACTCCCTCCAGCGATGGACGGATCGTCCTGTAGTACCTGCGCCACCCCTGCCCGTCAGAACGGGAAGGCGGTGGCAGCGTGACCATCTCCCTGCTGCTCCTCGCAGCCGCGTTCCTGTTGATCCTCGCCAACGGCTTCTTCGTGGCCGCCGAGTTCGGCCTCGTGACGGTCGAGCGGCCGGAGGCCGAGCAGGCCGCCGCCGACGGCGACACCCGCGCCCGTACGGTCGTGGAGTCGCTGAAGGAGCTGTCCTTCCAGCTCTCCGGCACCCAGCTCGGCATCACCATCACCTCCCTGGTCGTCGGCATGCTCGCCGAACCGGCCCTGGCCGAGCTGCTGCACGGCCCGTTCGCCGCGCTCGGCATCCCCGACGGCGCCGCCTCCGGCATCGCCGTGGTCGTCGGCATGCTGCTGGCCTCCGCGATCCAGATGGTGGTCGGCGAACTCGTGCCCAAGAACTGGGCGGTGTCCCGGCCGCTGCAGGTCGCGCGCTTCGTGGCCGGCCCCCAGCACCGCTTCGCCCGCCTGTTCCGCCCGGTGATCTCCGCGCTGAACACGGTCGCCAACCGGCTGGTCCGCGCCCTCGGCGTCGAACCCGCCGACGAGCTGGCCTCCGCCCGCACCCCGGGCGAGCTGGTCTCGCTGGCCCGGCACTCCGCCCGGGCCGGCGCCCTGGAACAGGACACGGCCGACCTGTTCGTGCGCACCCTCTCGCTGGGCGAGCTGACCGCACAGCACGTCATGACCCCCCGGGTGAAGGTGAGCGCGCTCCAGGACTCGGCCACCGCCGAGGACGTCGTCAACCTCACCCGGGCCACCGGCCTGTCCCGCTTCCCCGTCTACCGGGAGAAGATCGACGAGATCGTCGGCATGGCCCACCTGAAGGACGCACTGGCCGTCCCGGTCCACGACCGGCTGCGCACCCCGGCCGGCCGCATCGCCCGCAAGGCGCTCCTCGTCCCCGAGACCCTGCCCGTCCAGCCGCTGCTCGCCCGGTTGCGCAGCGAGCAGCCCATCGCGGTCGTCGTGGACGAGTACGGCGGCACGGCCGGCGTGGTCACCCTGGAGGACATCGTCGAGGAACTGGTCGGCGAGGTCCGCGACGAGCACGACGCCAAGGACACGCCCGAGCTGGCCCCGGCCCCGCCCGAGGACGGCAGGCCCGCCTGGGACGTCGACGGCAGCTGCCGCGTCGACATCCTGCTGCGCATAGGCCTGGACGTGCCCGAGGGGCCGTACGAGACCGTCGCCGGTCTGGTTGCCGACCTCCTCGGCCGGATCCCGGCCCCCGGCGACCGGGCCGAACTGCCCGGCTGGCGGCTCTCGGTCCGCCAGGTCGGCCACTACCGCGCCGAACGGGTCCGCCTGGTCAGGACGGTCCCGGCCGGGAACGCGATGGAGGCCGCCCGATGAGCGTCCTCCAACTGGTCTTCGCGGGCCTGCTGGTGCTCGCCAACGGCTTCTTCGTGGGCGCCGAGTTCGCGCTCGTCTCCGTGCGCCGCAGCCAGATCGAACCGCTCGGCACCGCCCGGGCCCGCCAGGTGCTGTACGGCCTCGAACGGCTGCCGCAGATGATGGCCGCCGCCCAGTTCGGCATCACCGTCTGCTCCCTGACCCTCGGCGCGGTCGCCGAGCCGACGGTGGCGCACCTGCTGGAACCGGTGTTCGAGTGGGTCCGCCTTCCGCAGGGCATGGTCCATCCGCTGGGCTACGTCATCGCCCTGGCCGCGGTGGTCTTCTTCCACCTGGTGATCGGCGAGATGGTCCCGAAGAACCTCGCCATGGCCGCCCCGGAGAAGGCCGCGGTGTGGCTCAGCCCCGGCCTGGTGTACTTCGCGCGCCTGTGCAAGCCGATCACCGTGGCCCTCGGCGCCTGCGCCCAGGGCATCCTGCGGCTGTTCCGGGTCGAGCCGAAGGACGAGGTCGAGGCGGTCGTCACCACCGAGCAGCTCAACCGGCTGCTGGAGGACTCCGGCCAGGCGGGCCTGATCGACCCCGAGGAGCAGGAGCGCCTGGAAGACGCCCTGGAGCTGGGCTCCCGCCCGGTGACGGACGTCCTGCTGCGCCGGGAGTCGCTGGTCACGGTGGAGCCCTCGGTCACCCCGGGCGAGATCGTGGAGCTGACCGCCCGCACGGGCTACTCCCGCTTCCCGGTCGCGGCGAACGAGAAGGGCCCCTTCATGGGGTACGTGCACGTCAAGGACGTCCTCGACCTGGAGGACTCCGAACGGGCCGTACCGCAGCAGGTGTGGCGCCCGATGGCCACGCTCCGCGCCGAGCTGCCGCTCGACGACGCCCTCACCGTCATGCGCCGCGCGGCCACCCATCTGGCCCAGGTCGCCGACGCCTCCGGCCGGGTCCTGGGCCTGGTGGCCCTCGAGGACGTCCTGGAGATGCTGGTCGGCGAGGTAAGGGACCCCGCGCACCGGGAGGCTCCCGAGGTGCGGCTGACCGAACCGAGGGTGAGCGGGGAACCGGAGGAGGCCGGAGCGATGGCCTAGGCTGGGCGCCCTAGCTGTAGGACGACGGATCCTGCGGCCCCCGGCCCGACAGCACCTCGCCGTAGGCCTGCATCAGGTCGGGCAGCCGCAGGGTCGCCAGGTCCTCCCGGGACAGGGAACCGGGGTAGGACGACAGGCGGAGGTCCCGGTAGGCGCAGCTCTTCTCGTAGAGCGTCCGCAGGAACCGTCCGTTCCCCAGCTCGTCGATCCAGCCCTGGTCGACCACGTGCCCGGCGATGGACCGCAGCTCCTCCAGGGCCTCGTCGTCCCACTGGTCCCCGTTCTCCGCCGCGAGCACCTTGCCGATCTCGGTCAGCTCCGGCGGGCGGTAGGAGGGGAAGTCGACCCGGGTGGTGAAACGGGAGGACAGGCCGGGGTTGGCGGCGAGCAGGCGGTCCATGCCCTCCGGGTAGCCGGCCAGGATCACCACCAGGTGGTCCCGGTTGTCCTCGGCCCGCTTCAGCAGCACTTGCAGCGCCTCGTCGCCGTACGCGTCCCCCTTGCCGTACCCGGAGTTGGACAGCGCGTACGCCTCGTCCACGAAGAGCACCCCGCCGATCGCGGAGTCGATCAGCTCGTTGGCCTTCACGGCCGTCTGGCCCAGGTACTCGCCGACCAGGTCGGCCCGCTGGGCCTCCACGAGGTGGTCGCCGCCCAGCAGTCCCAGCGCGTAGAACACGCGGCCGAGGATCCGCGCGACCGTGGTCTTGCCCGTGCCGGACGGCCCGGAGAACACGAAGTGCCGTTTGGGCGGCTGCACCGGCAGCCCCTGCCCGGCCCGGAGCCGGGCCATGTTCAGCTGCGCCGACAACGCCTTGACCTGGCGCTTGACCGGTTCCAGCCCCACCATGCGCTCCAGTTCGGCGAGCGCCTCCTCCAGCAGCGCGGGGTCCGTCGGTCCGGCCGGGATCGGCGAGGCGGCCACCCCGGTCGGCCCCGTCTTCGTGCGCACCGAGGGGCCGGTCACCGACGGCAGCGGCCCCGTCGGCAGCTCGGGCTCGGACAGCCGCAGGTCCCGGCCCTCCATGCCGAACAGCGGATCGAACCCGTCCGGCCCGTCCACCGTGTCCTGCCCGGCGCCGGTCAGCGTGATCGAGGCGAGGCCGGCCGTCTCGTCGTACCCGTCGCCCTCGGAGATCGCGGCGAGCCGGGCGGAGGTGTCCATGAAGGCCGGGTCGACCCGGTGCACCGCCCGGTACAGGGGGAGCGCGGCGGCCGAGCGTCCCGTTCCCTCGTGCGCCCGCGCCAGCCAGTACCGCAGCTCCTTGCGCTGCGGCTGCTCGCTGCGGCACCGCATCAGCGCGGCCGCCAGCAGTGGTTCGGCCTGGCCGTAGATCTCCAGCCGGACCCGGGCCATGCCGCCGAACAGGCCGGCCTCGATGCCGAGCAGGGGGTCGTCCAGCAGCGGGTCGGTGTGCCGGACCAGCTGCTCCCAGTCCTTGACCAGGTAGGCGCGGCAGGCGTGCAGGAAGCGGACCTGCGGGTCGGCGTCGACCGGGGGCAGTCCGGCGAGGGCGCGGTCCAGCTCGGGCACGTGCCGGCCGTCCAGCCAGTGGGAGGCGTGCGCCAGCAGCAGATCGCGCGGGCTCTCCAGCACCGGCTGCACCCACCAGCCCAGCCAGTACCAGGAGTTGAGGGCGCGGCGGTGCCGAGTGCGCTGTTCGCCGAAGCGGTCGCGGTGCCGGAACATCCGCAGCAGCGCGGTGGTGGTGTCGACCCGGAGCGCGTGCAGCCCGAGCCAGGCGTCGGCCATGCCCGGGTCCATCCGCACCGCGGTGCGGAACTCCTCCTCGGCCTGCGGGTAGGCGCCCATCGTGTAGGCGTCCACCCCCCGCAGCCAGGCGAGGTCGGCCGGGGCCTCGGGGCCCTGCGTGCCGAAGTCCATCACGTCCCCCCACAAACCGTGCCCCCGTGGTTCACCGCCGGGCAGTCGCCCGACGGCCGCCGCGGTCGAACCGCTGTGCCGCGGACCGGAGTTGCAGGTGCGAGGCAGCCGCTCGAAAGGTCGCACCGAGGGCATCGTACCCGCGGTACCCGTGCGGGCCGAAGGGTGCCGCACAGGGCGTTCGGCGAGGTCGGGGCAGACGGGGCGCGCGGCTTTTCGTGACCCAGGGTGAGAGGTCCGGCGCGCGGGGCGGCCGGAAAAAGCGGGCCGGGGGCAGAACGAGGCCCCCGGTCACGGGGGAACAACCGGGGGCCTCGCGTCGCCGGGCGACTCCGAAAGCCGCACATTGAGAACGTAAGACCTGTACGGCCCCCCGGTCAAGCGGAGTTGGGGCACTCGGAGAAGTTGCCCAGCGAGGGTCTTCACCACTTCACCACATCGGGGACGGTCCATCACGCAGCGTCACATCCCGCCCGGCCCGGGACGTCGCTCCCGGCCCCGGCAGCACCTCGTAACCCTCCCGCCCCTGGAGCACCAGCAGGTCGGCATGGGGGCGCGAGGGGTCGGCGGCGAAGTGCGCTCGCTCCGCGGCGACCCACCCTTCCCAGAACTCCCGCTGCTCCGCGCCGTCCCGCCGCCGGCCGCGCGTCCAGGACTCCTCCTGGGGCAGCTCCATCCACAGCAGCCGGGCCAGATGCGGCCGCAGCGCCCGGCGGCCGGCGCCCACGCCCTCGATCAGGACGACCGGGGCGGCCGGCAGCGGGCGGGGGACACCGAAGGCGCGGGCCCGCCAGTCGTAGGGGGTGTAGTGCGCGCACTCGCCCCGGGCCAGGGGCTCGATCACCTGGGCCGTGAGCCGCCCGGTCCACGCGAAGAGCTGCTCGTGGCTGGCGATGTCGTCGAGATGGAGCACCGGGGCCCCGCCCAGCGCGTGCGCCAGCCGTGCGGCGAAGGTGGACTTCCCGGAGCCGGCGTGCCCGTCGACGGCGACCAGCCGGACCGGTCCCAGCGAAGGGGGGAGCCCGAGCAGCCGGGCGGCGAGTTCGTGAATGGTCATTCCCCGGGGTGCGTGTGGCCTGTGGGGCCGACGGTGCGGAGTGTGGGTTTTCCGTGAAACATTCTAGTGGGGCACACAGCGGCCGAACCGGGGGAGTCCCCGGGCCGGGAAAACGTCAGATTTTGAACCACCGGCTGGCGGCCAGTCAAAGGCGCCCGATAAACATGGCGAATCCCCTGACCGATATGTCGAATTAGGCGTTCCAGGTGGGGCCGACGCTGAGTAGGGTGCCTCCTGCGCACGGTGATGCATCGACGGCGATGGGGCAGGGGGACATGGTCGCGGACTTATTCGAGGGGCACTACGTATGGCACCCGGCGGCCGACGACCGCGTCCTGGCGAGCGTATGTGTCGACGTGCGCGCCGGCCGTTATCGGTACGCCCACGAGGCGCTCGCCGAGACGCGCCGCGACCCCGCCCTGCGCGCCCACCGCTCGCTGGTCCTCGCCTCCGAGGCGGCCGGCACCGACCTGGTGGAACGCTGGCTCGCCGAGGAGCCGACGCCCGAGGCCGCGCTGATGTGGGCCCGGGTCGCGGTGCAGCGCGCCCTGCGGGCCGCCGACGCGCGCGACGACCGCGCCGAGGCGCTGGAGCGGATCGCGCTGACCGCCTGCGACCGGGCCGCCGAGGCGGACCCGATCGACCCCACCCCCTGGGTCGCCCGGCTCGCCATGGCCCGGCTGCACCGGCTGCGCGACCCCGCCCCGCACGGCCTGCTCACCGCCCCGCCCGGCCCCTGGCGGCTGTTCGCGCACATCCTCTCCCTCGACCCCTGGCACCGCGAGGCCCACCACCGCTTCCTGTCCTTCTTCTTCACGCGTCACGGCGGCTCGGTCACCGCGGCCTGGGACGTGGCCGCCTTCCTCAGCCAGCGGGCGCCCGCCGACTCCGCCCTCCGGCTGCTGCCCCTGGTGGCCCTGGTGGAGAGCTACAACCCCACCCAGCTGCTCGCCGACCAGGTCTGGGAGCAGCCCCAGTGGCGCGCCACCGCGCTGTCGATCTACCAGAACTGGCTGCCCGAAGTGGCCGGTTACCGCTTCACCCCGGTGCTCGACCTCGCCTATCTCGCGCACGCGCTGGTCATGGGCCGGCGCGAGTTCGAGGCCCGGGCGGTCTTCACGGCGATGGGCCCCTACGCCTCGCGCATGCCCTGGAGCGCCTTCGGCGACCCCGCCGAGCAGCTCTCCCGGGCCCGGCGCGCCTGCGGCCTGCCCGTGCCGGGGCCCGCCTGACCCGCTCGCCCCCACCCCCCATCGAGAGAAAGGCCGATCTGTGTCGGAACGGATGTCGACCGCCCGGTCGCGGGCCCGCGCCGCGGACCCCGTCGTGCTCGACGACGACGCCACCCTGCACGCGATGGGTTATCCGCGAAGACTCACCCGGCGTTTCCAGGCGTTCGACAACTTCGCGATCTCGTTCACCATCATCAACATCCTCTCGGGTATTTTCTCGTCCTTCGGATTCGGTATGAACGCGGGCGGCCCGCGCATTCTCGTGTTCGGCTGGATCGGCGTCTCGCTCATGGTTCTGCTCATCGGTTCGGCCATGGCGGAAGTCGCCTCCGCCTATCCAACGAGCGGTGCGCTGTATTTCTCCGCGGGCAAACTCGCCAAGCGGCACAAAGGCGCCTGGTCCTGGTTCACGGGCTGGCTGAACTTCGTGGGCCAGGTCGGCGGCACCGCCGCCACCGGCTATGCCGCGGCCACCTTCATCCAGGTGTTCGTGCAGTTGCAGTGGCCGTCCTACCGGCCGACCGCGCACCAGACGGTCCTGATCACGGCCCTGGTCATCGTGCTCCAGGGGCTCGCCAACACCTACACCGTCCAGCTCGTCGCCGTACTGAACCGCATTTCCGTGTGGTGGCTGCTGATCGGACTCGTCGTGATCGTGGGCGCACTCACCGTGATGCCCGACCACCACCAGTCCGCTTCCTTCGTGACGCATTTCGAGAACAACACCGGCTTCACGAGCGGGCTTTACGGCGGCATGCTCGGCCTGCTCGTGACCAGCTGGACCTTCACCGGCTTCGACGGCAGCTTCCACATGTCCGAGGAAACGGTCCACGCGACGGTCAGCGCCCCGAAGGGCATCACCCGCGCCATCGGGTATTCGGCGGTCGCCGGCCTGGTCCTGATGCTGGCGCTGGTCTACAGCATCGGCGACTACGCCAAGGTGGCCGGAGCCGCCGCCCCGCCCGTCCAGATCCTCATCGACGGTCTCGGGCTGACCGCCGCCAAGGTGATGCTGCTCATCGTCATCGGCGCGATGCTCTTCTGCGGTCTGGCCAACCTCACCAGCAACACGCGGCAGATCTTCGCCTTCTCGCGCGACGGCGCCATGCCCGGCTCCCGCTGGTGGCACTCGGTCTCGCAGCGCACCCGCACCCCGGTGAAGGCCGTGTGGTTCGCGGTCGGCTGCTCGCTGGCCCTGGTGGTGCCGGGCTGGTGGTCGCACACGGCGTTCACCGCCATCGTCAGCGTCAACGTGGTCGGGCTCTTCCTGGCCTACGCCGTGCCGATCTTCCTGCGGCTGCGGCTCGGTGACGCCTTCCAGCCCGGGCCCTGGCACCTGGGCCGCTGGGGCAGGCCGGTCGGCTGGCTGGCGGTGGTCTGGATCCTGCTGAGCAGCGTCCTGTTCATGCTGCCGCAGGCCTCCCCGATCACCGTCGACTCCTTCAACTACGCGCCGATCGCGCTCGCCGCCGTCCTGCTGGTGGCCACGGTGTGGTGGTTCGCCACCGCCCGCCGCCGCTTCCAGGGGCCGGTGAGCTACGGGCGGCCGGACGAAGTGGCGGCGATGGACCTGGTCTGACCGGGCGCGGGTGCGGGTGTGCGAGGCCGGATCCGTCCTTCCAGTGGCCCACACCAATATTCGTGGCGCGGCATACGCGGAAGTGCTGGCAGCGCCATCCGGCCTCGTTCATAGTTGGCGCACCGGACCAGCCCGCCTCGGACACCCTGGGGGTCGTCGCGCCCATGAGCAGAGCCCAAGAGCCGTCCCGCAGAACCGTTCTGGCCGTGGCCGTCGCCGCCGCGGTGACCGGCACGGCGGCCCCCGCTGCCGCCGCCGCACCGCGCCCGGCCGCCGACGGCCCCGACCGGGCGGAGGGCCGTCCGATCGACTACCACGCCTGGACGACGTACGGGGACTGGCGCGCCGGCACCGCCCAGGGCACCCGGGCGGTGTCCGGCCGTCGTCCCGGCGTCGTGATCGGCGCCCCCGCCGGGCGCACCGACTACACCGACCCGCACACCGGCACCACCGCCACCTGGGAGTACGCCACCTGGACCGGCCCGGTGCACCGGCTCACCGTGCCCGCCACCGAGGTCGTCGCCTCCTGGAACGCGCACACCCCCGCCGGCACCTGGCTCCAGGTCGAACTGCAGGGCACGTACTCCGACGGCACCGAGACGCCCTGGTACGTGATGGGCCGCTGGGCGGCCGGCGACCAGGACATCAAGCGGACCTCGGTGGACGGCCAGACCGACGGCAGGAGCAGTGTCTGGACCGACACCTTCGCCGTCGACGACGCGAGCACCGGCCTGCGCCTGACGTCGTACCGGCTGCGCCTGACCCTGTACCGCCGGCCCGGCACCCGTCTCACGCCGACCGTCTGGCGGCTCGGCGCGATGGGCTCCGACATCCCCGACCGCTTCACCGTCCCGGCCTCCACCCCCGGCCTCGCCCAGGAACTGGCCGTCCCGCGCTATTCGCAGGAGATCCACAAGGGCCAGTACCCCGAGTACGACAACGGCGGCGAGGCCTGGTGCAGCCCCACCTCCTCGCAGATGATCATCGAGTACTGGGGCGGCCGGCTCACCCCCGAGCAGCTGTCCTGGGTCGACCCCTCCTACGCCGACCCGCAGGTGTGCAACGCGGCCCGCTTCACCTACGACCACCAGTACGAGGGCTGCGGCAACTGGCCCTTCAACGCCGCCTACGCGGCCACCTTCGAGGGGCTGCAGGGCATCGTCACCCGGCTCGCCTCCCTCGCCGACCTGGAGACGCTGATCGCGGCCGGCATCCCGGCCATCACGTCCCAGTCGTTCCTCAAGGAGGAGCTGACGGGGGCCGGTTACGGCACCTCCGGGCACCTGATGACCGTCATCGGCTTCACCGCCGACGGGGACGTGATCGCCAATGACCCGGCATCCCCGGACGACGCGGCGGTACGGCGCGTCTACCAGCGGCGCGAGTGGGAGAACATCTGGCTGCGCACCAAGCGGTACAACGCCTCCGGCAAGGTCGTCTCCGGCACCGGCGGGGTCTGCTACCTCTACTTCCCGGCCCATCCGACCCCGCACCAGCGCAGGGCGCTCGCCGCGGTGGGCGTGCGCTGAGGGCGGTGCCGCGCGGCCTGTGACCAAGCTCATCGCCGCACTCCCGGGCGCGGGTGGCATGGTGGACGCGAGGGGTGGGGACTTCCGTCGTACACGTCCGACCTCTGCGAGGACCACCATGACCGCACACCCGGCCACCGCCACCCGCGTCCGCACCGGAGGCCCCGGGGAAGACGGGCCGAAGATCCTCGAACACACCCTGGGCTGGGTCCTCGTCGCGGTGTTCGCCATGCTCGTCACCCAGCTCGGCCTGCTCTGAATCGACCGCTCACGTGTGCGACTTGTTCTGACATACTGCGGATGTCCCGCCGCGCCTAGTCCAGGGTCGACCGTGAACTTGCCGCACCAGCGTGCCGCCACCCAGGTGCGCGGCACCGAGCGCTCCGTGGCGCGCCGCGCCGAACTCATCGCCATCGGGCGGAGGTTGTTCGCCGACACGTCCTACGACGCGCTGTCCATGGACGACATCGCCCGCCAGGCGGGGGTCGCCAAGGGGCTGATCTACTACTACTTCCGGTCCAAGCGCGGCTACTATCTGGCGATCATCCAGGACGCCGTCACCGACCTGGTCACCTCCGCCGCCGACAGCCTCCGGCTGCCCGCCGTGGACCGCGCGCACCGCACCATCGACGGCTATCTGCGCTACGCCGAACACCACCAGGCCGCCTACCGCACCATCGTCAGCGGCGGCGTCGGCTTCGACACCGAGGTGCACGCGATCCGGGACGGCGTACGCGAGGCGATCATCGCCGCGATCGCCGAGGGCGCCTACGGCCGCGCCGACGTCTCCCCGCTGGCCCGGATGGGCCTGCTGTCCTGGGTGTGCGGCGTGGAGGGCGCCACCCTGGACTGGATCGCCCGTCCCCGGCTGTCCCGGGACGCCATGCGCGAGCTGCTGGTGAGGACGCTCGGCGGGGCCCTGCGCGCCGTCGAGGAACTGGACCCCGCCCATCCGGCACCGCCGCCGGCCCGCCGGGACGGCTGACCGCCGGGCCGATCGTTTCCGGCCGGTTCGGACCCCGCCGGACCCCCGGACTGGACGGCTGAAGTAAGCGGTCGTTAACTGGTGACGGGAGGTCCCCGATCGGGCATACTCACAGCGCATGCCGCAGGTCAGCAGCTTCCGCAACCCGGGAGCCGGTGTCTTCGGCCCAGCGCAACGATCAGGCGGAGCCGCCCCCCAACCCCGGGCCGGTCCGCCGGTGCCCGAACAGGGAGGAGCCGACGCCATGTCCGACCGCGACCCGCAGCCGGTGGAGCGTCAACTGCCCACGGAAGAGGCGAGGGATCTGCTCGCCCTCGTCCGGGACATCGCCCAGCGCGAGATCGCGCCCAAGGCCGCCGAGGAGGAGGACGCGGGCCGCTTCCCGCGCGAGATCTTCACCCTGCTCTCCGAGTCCGGCCTGCTGGGCCTGCCGTACGACTCGGAGTACGGCGGCGGCGACCAGCCGTACGAGGTGTACCTCCAGGTCCTCGAAGAGTTGGCCGCGGCCCGGCTCACCGTCGGTCTCGGCGTCAGCGTCCACACGCTCGCGTCCTACGCCCTCGCCACCTACGGCACCAAGCAGCAGCAGGTCGAGCACCTGCCGGCGATGCTGGGCGGCGGCCTGCTCGGCGCCTACTGCCTGTCCGAGCCGTCCTCCGGCTCCGACGCGGCCTCCCTGCGCACCAAGGCCGTCCGGGACGGCGACGACTGGGTGATCGACGGGACCAAGGCGTGGATCACGCACGGCGGCATCGCCGACTTCTACACCGTGATGGCCCGCACCGGCGAGGACGGCCCGCGCGGGATCACCGCCTTCCTCGTGCCCGGCGACGCGCCCGGCCTGAGCGGCGCGGCCCCCGAGAAGAAGATGGGCATGAAGGGCTCGCCCACCGCCCAGGTGCACCTCGACGGCGTCCGCGTCCCGGACGACCGGCGCATCGGCGAGGAGGGCCAGGGCTTCTCCATCGCCCTGGCGGCACTCGACTCCGGCCGGCTCGGCATCGCCGCCTGCGCCGTCGGCCTCGCCCAGGCCGCGCTGGACGAGGCGGTCCGCTACGCGACCCAGCGCCGCCAGTTCGGCCGGGCCATCGCCGACTTCCAGGGCCTGCGCTTCATGCTCGCCGACATGGCCACCCAGATCGAGGCGGGCCGCGCGCTGTACCTCGCGGCGGCCCGGCTGCGCGACGCCGGCCGGCCGTTCGCCAAGCAGGCCGCCATGGCCAAGCTGCACTGCACCGACGCGGCCATGAAGGTCACCACGGACGCTGTACAGATACTCGGCGGCTACGGCTACACCGCCGACTTCCCGGCCGAACGCTATATGCGCGAGGCCAAGGTCCTGCAGATCGTCGAGGGCACCAACCAGATCCAGCGGATGGTCATCGCCCGTCACCTGGCGGGACCAGAAGGTCGCTGAACTGGCCCGTGCGGACCGTGGGGGCGGCCAGCCGCACCCACTCCGGGTCGTGGCGGCCCGGCAGGGTGCGGCCCCGGTCGGCCCAGGTCCGCAGCAGGTCGCGGTAGATCGGCGGGTCCTGCGGCGCCGGCGGCGGAACCGATTCTGCCGGGCGCGGGACGAAAACGCGGCGCTGGAGCCCGGCCGTCGCGTACGTGAGGGTCATACCCGGACAACGCGGCAACGGCCGGACAGGTCACCGCCCGACAGGGTCGAGCGTCAGTTCAGGGCCCGTCCGGTACCCCCTCTGGCCACCTGCGGTCAGCTGACGTACCGTCAGCTGACCATCGTCCAGGGGGTGTCCGTGGCCGACGACCGTCCCGTACCGCTCGACGAGTACCCGGTGCACCAGGTGCCGCTCTCCATGAAGCACGTGGCCACCGGCGACCGGAACGCCTACGACCGCTGCATCTTCCACGTCTTCGACCACACCGGCCGCGCCCTGCTCATCCTCGGCCTCGGCGTCTACCCCAACCTGGGCGTGACCGACGCCTACGCCACCCTCCGCACCGGCGACACCCTGCACGCCGTGCGCGCCTCGGACGCCCTCGGTGAGGACCGGACCCGGCTCGCCGTCGGCCCGCTGCGCGTCGAGGTGGTACGGCCGCTGGAGCGCCTGCGCCTGGTCTGCACCGACGACCACCTGGCGTACGACCTCACCTGGACCGCCGCCTTCCCGGCCCTGTGGGAGCCGCACCACCTCCAGCGCCGGGGCGACCGGCTCACCCTGGAAGGGCGCCGCTTCGTCCAGGCCGGGCGGGTCGACGGCGTGATCCGGGCGGCCGGCACCGAGTTCGCCGTCTCGGCGGAGGACTGGACCGGCACCCGGGACCGCAGCTGGGGCGTGCGCCCGATACCCGGCGAGGACGGCGGCCGGCTCGCCGCCGACCAGCCCACCGAGGGCTTCCACTGGATCTGGTGCCCGGTCCGCTTCGAGGACCGCTTCCTGATGGTCGTCGTGCAGGAGGACGCCGACGGTTACCGCTCACTCAACGACGCCACCGTCGTCCGCCCCGGCCACCGCGACCGCCAACTCGGCTGGCCCCGGGCGGAGATCGGCTACCGCTCCGGCACCCGGCACCCCGAGCACGCCGTCGTCCACCTCGGTGACGCGCGCGAACCGCGGGAACTGGAGGTGGAGATCCTCGCCTCCTCACCGCTCGCCGTCGGCGCGGGCTATCCACCGGCCGACGACTGGCAGCACGGCACCTGGCGCGGCAGCGGCTGGGTGGACCGCCGTACCTACGACATGACGGCACCGCACCCGCTCGCCGCCTACGGCGTCACCGACCACTCCGCGCGCTTCCGCATGGAGGGGCGGACCGGGTACGGCATCTTCGAGCACGGCTCGTTCGGCCGGCACGACCCGAGCGGGTTCACGGACTTCACCTCCACAGCGCCGTAAGGGGGCTTCGCCCATGGCCACGGCACCTCGTCCGCGCACCACCACACGGGACCCCGCGGAACTGACCCGGCGCCTCACCGCCTGGCTCCGCACCCGGCTCCCGGGAGCCCGGGCCACCGGCGTCACCGTCCCCGCCTCCAACGGCATGTCGAGCGAGACCCTGCTGTTCGACATCGACCATCCGCGGCCGCCGGTACGCTCCTGCGCGCTGCGGATGGCGGCCGACCCGGCGGCGTACACCGTCTTCCCGGAGTACGACATGGCCCGCCAGTACCGCATCCTGGAGCTCGTGGCCGGGCGCACGGACGTGCCCGTACCCCGGGTGCTGTGGCTGGAGGAGGACCCGGCCCCGCTCGGGGCGCCGTTCTTCGTCATGGAACGGGTGACCGGGCGCGTGCCGCCGGACGTCATGCCGTACACCTACGACGGCAGCTGGCTGCACGCGGCGAGCGACGCCGAACGCGAGCACCTGGAAGCGGCCACCATCGGGCTGCTGGCCCGGCTGCACGACCAGCTGCCGCTGTCCGAGGCCCCGTTCCCCGACCCGCCCGGACCGGGCGACGCCCTGGACCGGCACGTGGCCGCCCAACGCGCCTACTACGCCTGGGTGGTGGACGGTCTTGCCCGCTCACCCCTCGTCGAGGCCGCGTTCGACCGGCTCGCCGAACTGTGGCCGAGCGAGCCCGGCGAACCCGTCCTCACCTGGGGGGACGCCCGCATCGGGAACGTCGTCTACGACGGCTTCGAGCCCGTCGCCGTACTGGACTGGGAGATGGCGGCGCCCGCCCCGCGCGAGGTGGACCTCGGCTGGACGATCTACCTGCACCGGTTCTTCCAGGACCTCACGACCGGCGCGGGCCGGCCCGGGCTGCCCGGCCTGCTGCGCCGCGACCGGGTCGAGGCCCGCTACGCCCGCCTGACCGGGCACACCCCGCGGGACATGGACTTCCACCTGCTGTACGCCGCCCTGCGGCACGCGATCGTCATGCTGCGGATCGCCTACCGCCGGGTGCACTTCGGGGAGGCCGGCCTCCCGGCGGACCCGGACACGCTGATCCTGCACCACGACAGCCTGCGGGCCATGGTGCAGGGCACCTACGGGAAGTGGTGAGGCGGCTCAGGCGGCCTGGCGGCGCATCACCGGCATGCGCATCGGGCGCGAGCCCGGGCCGCCGACGTGCGAGAACGGCTGCGTCCGCCAGTCGAGACCCTGGGGGAGCGTCAGCAGCAGGGCCGTGTCCTGCTCCTGCGGTTCGAACGACTCGTCCGCGGGACGGGCGTCGGCCGCCGCACGGCCCGTACCCGCGCACACCGTGAGCCCGAACGGGTTCCACGGCGAGGCGCACAGCGCGTGCTCCGGCAGGACCTCCTCGTCCGCCAGCAGCGCGATCGGCTGCGCGCAGTCCGGGCAGATCACCCGGTACATCTCGAAGGTGTCGTAGGCGTCCGGTTCGTCGTCGAAGGCGTCGGGTTCGACGCCCTCCGGCTCGGGCTCGGCGACCGGCTGCCGGTGTGTGGACGCGGACCTACCAGGACGGTGGGTGCTCTGCATGGGATTCTCCCCCTAAGGCTGGGCCGTGAAGGCACTGCGGCCTCGACCACAGCAAGCACTTCCCGTCCGGTCTCGGCGGTAATCACGAGAACATCACGGAGCCTGTTCGAGGGGTGTGGCGTTCGTCACATGCGCAGGGCAGATGCCCGTCCCGGTGCTTTTTCCACGGAACAGGGAGTGACCTGCGCCTCCGAGGTATCCGTGGAGATCACCCGCCCTGTAGGTTGTGGCGGCATGGAGGAGCTGGACCGTCAGATCGTGCAGCTGCTCGTCAAGGACGGGCGGATGAGCTACACAGACCTGGGCAAGGCCACGGGCCTGTCCACGTCGGCCGTGCACCAGCGGGTGCGCCGGCTGGAGCAGCGTGGCGTCATCCGCGGTTACGCCGCGGTGGTCGACCCCGAGGCCGTCGGGCTGCCGATGACCGCGTTCATCTCGGTGAAGCCGTTCGACCCCAGCGCCCCCGACGACATCGCGGACCGCCTCGCCGGCGTCCCCGAGATCGAGGCCTGCCACAGTGTGGCCGGCGACGAGAACTACATCCTCAAGGTCCGTGTCTCCACCCCGCACGAACTCGAGGAACTGCTGGCCCGGGTGCGCTCGCTGGCCGGGGTCTCGACGCGGACGACGGTGGTCCTCTCGACACCGTACGAGGCCCGGCCCCCCAAGATCTGACCACCACCCGCCGTACCGGCCCCTCCAGAGGCGACCCGGGTACGGCTCCCGCCCCGGCGCCGGCCCCTCCGGAAGGTGCCCCAGGTGTGGCTGCCGCCCGGCGCCGGGAGAAACTGTCGGTCATGAGCAACCGCACCGCCGAGCCAGCCCAGACCGTCCTGCTCCGCCGCGGCGAGGTGCACAGCCCCGCCGACCCCTTCGCCACCGCGATGGTGGTGGAGCGCGGCCAGGTCGCCTGGGTCGGCTCCGAGGGTGCCGCCGACGCCTTCGCCGACGGCGTGGACGAGGTGGTCGACCTCGACGGCGCCCTCGTCACCCCGGCCTTCACCGACGCCCATGTGCACACCACCGCCACCGGCCTCGCCCTGACCGGCCTGGACCTGTCCGACGCCCCCTCCCTGGAGGCGGCCCTCGCCCGGATCCGCGAGTTCGCCGCCGCCCGCCCGGACGACCGGGTCCTGCTGGGCCACGGCTGGGACGCCGCCCGCTGGCCCGGCGGCCGCCCGCCGGCCCGCACCGAACTGGACGAGGCCACCGGTGGACGCCCCCTGTACCTGACCCGCATCGACGTGCACTCCGCGGTCGTCACCACCGCCCTGCTGGACCTGGTCCCCGGCGCCGTCCCGCGCGAGGACGCCCCGCTCACCGGGGACGCCCACCACGCCGTCCGCGAGGCCGCCCTCGCCGCCGTCACGTCCGCCCAGCGCGCCGAGGCCCAGCGCACCGCCCTGGCGCACGCCGCCTCCCTCGGCATCGGCACCCTGCACGAGTGCGGCGGCCCGCACATCTCCTCCGAGGACGACTTCACCGGCCTGCTGCGGCTCGCCGCCGAGCTGCCGGGCCCCCGGGTGGTCGGCTACTGGGCCGAGCAGGACACCGCCAAGGCCCGCGAGCTGGGCGCGGCCGGCGCCGCGGGCGACCTGTTCGCCGACGGCGCCCTCGGCTCGCACACCGCCTGCCTGCACGAGCCGTACGCCGACGCCGGCCACGCCGGCACCGCCCACCTGGACGCGGACGCCGTCGCCGCGCATGTCGTGGCCTGCACCGAGACCGGCCTGCAGGCCGGCTTCCACGCCATCGGCGACGCCGCCGTGGCCACCGTGGTCGACGGCGTCCGCGCCGCCGCCGGCAAGCTCGGCCTCGCCCGCGTCCGCGCCGCCCGGCACCGCGTCGAGCACGCCGAGATGCTCACCCCCGAAACCGTCGCCGGCTTCGCCGAACTGGGCCTGATCGCCTCCGTCCAGCCCGCCTTCGACGCGCTGTGGGGCGGCGAGGACGGCATGTACGCCCGGCGTCTGGGCGCCCGGCGGGCCCGCACCCTCAACCCGTTCGCCGCGCTGCTCCGCGCCGGGGTGCCGCTCGCCTTCGGCTCCGACAGCCCGGTCACCCCGCTCGACCCGTGGGGCACGGTCCGCGCCGCCGCCTTCCACCACACGCCTGAGCACCGGATCTCCGTCCGCGCCGCGTTCACCGCCCACACGCGGGGCGGCTGGCGGGCCGTCGGCCGCGACGACGCGGGCGTCCTGGTGCCGGGCGCGCCCGCCGACTACGCCGTCTGGCGCACCGACGAGCTGATCGTCCAGGCCCCCGACGACCGGGTCGCCCGCTGGTCCACCGACCCCCGCTCCGGCACTCCCGGGCTGCCCGATCTCACCCCGGGCCGTGACCTGCCGGTCTGCCTGCGCACCGTGGTGGGCGGGCGGACGGTGTTCGTACGGCCGGGCGAGTGATCTCCCGGGGTGGCGCGGCGGCCGGCCGCCGCCGCGGTCCCGCCGCCCGACCTGCGCATCCTCCCCACCGACCGTGGTTCCTGTGCTGTCTTTCCAGGTCAGGGGGCTGTTGACAGTCGGCGGCCAGGGGCCGGTAGGTTCGGCCGAGTCCACCACCGGACGCCCGTCCGGCGGACGTTCAGCCGACTCGCCGCAGCGCCGCTGGGTCAGGGACGGTGTGCCGCACCGGGGCACCGTCGCTGGGAGCCAGGCCCAGCGCCCGCGCCGAAGAGGGAACGTTCAGGCTGGTCGGCCAGGTGTGACCCGGGTGGGGCCCGGGCGTTCAGTAGACAACGGCTTTCGGTCGATCCGCAGCCAGCGGGTCCCAGGTCGGCCCGAAGGGCGCCGGGCCCCCATCCGCCGTGGCAGGCGGTGCCGAAAAGATCAGTCTTACCCCCTTCTTGTGGAATCGACACCACAAGAAACTCGCGCCGTCCTGTCCTCCCAGGCCGTGACCACTATGGTGGACTCCTGCGTACGACATGAAGGGGCAGCAGTGAACGACGGCGACGGGACCCTCGCGGCCAAGGCCCAGGGGAGGCAGTTCGGTCCGCTCGGCACGGCCTTGGTGATCATCCCGACCTACAACGAGGCGGAGAACATCAAGTCCATCGTCGGCCGGGTGCGCAAGGCCGTCCCCGAGGCGCACGTACTGATCGCGGACGACAACAGTCCCGACGGCACCGGCAAGCTCGCCGACGAGCTGACCGCCGAGGACGACCACGTCCACGTCCTGCACCGCAAGGGCAAGGAGGGTCTCGGCGCCGCCTACCTCGCGGGCTTCCGCTGGGGCCTGGAGCGGGACTACGGCGTGCTGGTCGAGATGGACGCCGACGGCTCCCACCAGCCCGAGGAACTGCCCCGGCTGCTCACCGCGCTCAAGGGCGCCGACCTGGTCCTCGGCTCCCGCTGGGTGCCAGGCGGCCGGGTGGTGAACTGGCCCAAGTCCCGGGAGTTCCTCTCGCGCGGCGGTTCCACCTACTCGCGGCTCATGCTCGACGTGCCGATCCGGGACGTCACCGGCGGCTTCCGGGCCTTCCGCCGCGAGACCCTGGAAGGGCTCGGCCTCGGCGAGGTCGCCTCGCAGGGCTACTGCTTCCAGGTCGACCTGGCCCGTCGTGCCGTGAAGGCCGGCTACCACGTCGTCGAGGTCCCCATCACCTTCGTCGAGCGCGCGCTCGGCGACTCCAAGATGAGCCGGGACATCGTGGTCGAGGCGCTGTGGCGGGTCACCGCCTGGGGCGTCGGGGACCGCCTGGGCAAGCTCACCGGCAAGGACAAGCACGCCTAGCACACCGGGTCCCGGCTCCGGCTGAGCGCTCCCTTATCCGGTGCTGAGCCGCGCCCAGGCACACTGGGAGCATGACGACTGGCACTCCGACCTCCCCGTCCACCCGCCGCCGGCGCTCCCGGCTGCGCAGGTATCTGCCGCTGGGCCTCGTCGTGTGGCTGGTGCTGGAGATCTGGCTGCTGACCCTGGTCGCCGGCGCGGCCGGCGGGCTCACCGTGTTCCTGCTGCTGGTCGCGGGTTTCGTGGCCGGTTCCGTGGTCATCAAGCGGGCGGGCCGCCGCGCCTTCCGGAACCTGAACGAGGCACTGCGCCAGGGCGGCTCGCCGGCCCGCGGCGGCGGCAACGGCCTGACGATGCTCGGCGGCCTGCTGCTGATGATCCCCGGCCTGCTCTCGGACGCGGCCGGGCTGCTCTTGCTGCTCCCGCCGGTGCAGAAGGCGGTGAGTCGCATGGCGGAGAGCGCCCTGGAGCGCGGTCTGCGCAAGGCTGCCCCGGGCACCCTGGGCGACGCCTTCCAGCAGGTCCGCATGCACCGGCCCGACGGCAGGGTGGTGCAGGGCGAGGTCATCAGGCACGACGACCCGTACGACACCCCGCAGGGTCCCCGCCCGCCGCTGACGCGCTGACGCGGCGCGGCCGAGCGTCCGCACCCCGCGCGCACGACCGCGGGCGTCGTACATGAGATCATGTACGACGCCCGCGGTCGTTGTGCGTTTCGCGCTGTATGAAGCAGCCGGGCCCGATAGGGCCGGGCGACTAGGCGCTCTTGCGGCTGTCCCTGGGGTGGACCGCGATGTTCATCGCCCCCGAACGCAGAACAGCCAGACGCTCCTCAAGGACCTCTTCGAGTTCCTCACGGGTGCGCCGCTCCATCAGCATGTCCCAATGGGTACGCGCGGGCTTGGCCTTCTTCTCCTCAGGGCCGTCACCGTCCACCAGGAGTGCCTGGGCACCGCAGACCTTGCACTCCCACTCCGGCGGGATCTCCGCCTCCACAGAGAAGGGCATCTCGAACCGGTGCCCCTTCTCACATGCGTACTCCACGGCCTGGCGCGGGGCCAGGTCGATGCCGCGGTCCGTCTCGTAGCTGGTCACCACGAGGCGCGTACCGCGAAGAGCTCGCTCACTCATGAATCGTGCCTCCCGGGCTTGTCGCCCACAGGACAGGTGTCGCTGTCGTCGTCATCCGGTCAACGTCCGGTCGGCGGTAAAGATTCCCGTTCCGAGTCCCGTTCCGGGTCGTGCGTCGCCGTCGTAGCCGCCCCTTGTTCTACCCACAGGCGCCCGGTTTGTCACATCTGCTAGCGGATGTCACCCAGCGTTTCGGCATCTTTGACGCGCAGTAACGGTACGCCTGGCAGGCCAAACGCGTACACTACCGCCCTTTCACGCCGAGTGCTAAATCGGCGCTAGATCCTTTCCGGAACCGGGTTCCCCGCTTCGCCGATCGCACGCCGCACCGGGACCCGGGCGAGCAGGACGAAACCGACGACGAAGAAGGCCACCAGCGAGAAGATGGCCGACCGGTAGCTCCCGGTCAGCTGGTAGGTCACGCCGAACAGCAGCGGGCCGAGCCAGCTCATCCCGCGGTCGCTCATCTCGTACGCGGAGAAGTACTCCGCCTCCTTGCCCGGGGGCACGAGGTGGGAGAACAGCGACCGGGACAGCGCCTGACTCCCGCCGAGGACCAGGCCGATCCCGGCGGCCAGCAGGAAGAACCACACCGGCGCCCGCGCGGGCAGGAACCAGCCCGCCGCCAGCGTGAGCGTCCACGCCACCAGCGAGCCGAGGATCGTGCGCCGCGCGCCGTACACCCGGGCCAGCCGGCCCATCGCCAGCGCGCCCGCCACGGCCAGCACCTGCACCAGCAGCACGGCCACGATCAGCGTCGACTGGCCGAGCCGCAGCTCCCGCGAGCCGTACACCGAGGCCTGGGTGATCACCGTCTGGATGCCGTCGTTGTAGACGAGGTAGGCCAGCAGGAACGCCAGGGTCAGCGGATGCCGGCGCATGTCCCGGACCGTCGCCGCGAGCTGCCGTAGCCCCGGTGCCGTCGCGTGCGCGTGTGCCACGCGCGCGTGCCGGTCGCGCAGCCTGCGCAGCGGTACGAGCGTGAAGGCGCCCCACCACAGCCCGGCCGAGGCCAGACAGACGCGGACCGCGGCCGTCTCGGACAGGCCGAAGGAGTCGTGCGCCGAGTAGAGCACCAGGTCGGCGACGAGGACCAGGGAGCCCGCCGCGTAGCCGAAGGCCCAGCCCCGGGAGGAGACCGCGTCCCGCTGGTCCGGCGGCGCGATCTGCGGCAGGTAGGAGTTGTAGAGCATCATCCCGACGGACTGCGCCGCGTTGGCCACCACCAGCAGCACTCCACCGAGCAGATACCGGTCGCCGTCCAGGAAGAACATCCCCGTGGTCGCCGCCGCGCCGGTGTAGGCCGCCGCCGCGAGCAGCGGCTTCCTGCGGCCGGTGCGGTCGGCCGCGCTGCCCGCCAGCGGCATCAGGACCACGGCCACGATCACCGAGAGGGAGACCGAGTAGGCGAAGAAGGAGCCCGCGCTGACCGGGACGCCCAGCGGGTGCACACAGCCGTCGCCGTCCGCGGCCCGCTCGGCGACCGAGGTGAGGTAGGGGCCCAGGAACACCGTCAGGACGCTGGTCGAGTAGACCGAGCACGCCCAGTCGTAGACGTACCAGCCGCGTTGCTCGCGCCGGAGGCCGGCGGCCTCGTCCTGTGCCGTGCGCACGGTGTCGGTGCTCACCCGTGCCCTCGCTTCCCCGTGCTCCCGCGAGGGCCCGGACCGGTGCGGCCGGGCGGTCGGTCAGGCCCAGACGCCGCGGTCCCGCATGACCTCGCGCAACATGTCGATGTGATCGGTCATGATGCCATCCACCCCCAGGTCGAGGAGCCGGTGCATCCGCTCCGGTTCGTTGACGGTCCACACGTGCACCTGCAGCCCGCGCGCGTGGGCGGCGCGGACGAAACGCTGGTCGACCACGGGGACGCCCGACTGGGCCTCGGGGACCTGCGCGGCCACGGCCGACCGGCGCACCGCGGCCGGCAGCCCCCAGGAGCGCAGCCGCAGGCTCAGCACCCCGCGGGTGCCGAACGAGGTGGCCAGCCGGGGCCCGGCCAGCCGCTGGGCGCGCAGCACGCGCGCCTCGGAGAAGGAGCCCGCGCAGACCCGGTCCCAGGCGTTCGTGCGCTCGATCAGCTCCAGCAGGGGCCGCAGGGCGGACTCCGCCTTGATGTCGACGTTCCAGCGCACCTCGGGGAACGTCTCCAGCAACTCCTCGAACAGCGGCACCGGTTCACGGCCGCCCACGCGCGCGTGCCGTATCCGCGCCCAGGGCAGGTCGGCGATCCGGCCCGCGCCGTCGGTGACCCGGTCCAGGGTCGAGTCGTGGAAGGCGACCAGTCGGCCGTCCGCCGTGGCGTGCACGTCGGTCTCGATGTACCGGTAGCCCAGCTCCACCGCGCGCCGGAACTGCGCCACGGTGTTCTCCAGGCCGTCGGCCGCCCCGCCCCGGTGGGCGAAGGGGATCGGCCCCGGGTGGTCGAGGTACGGGTGGCGGATGGGCGGCGTCGCGAGGGTCACGGACGAAGTATCGCTCGCCCGGGTGTCGTCCCGGCGACGACCGTGCTGCCCGACGGTGCCGACGCAGGGGCGAACAGCCGCAGGAACGCCTGTGCCAGCGGGCCGATGGACACCGCGTAGAGCACGGTGCCCACCCCGATGGTGCCGCCGAGCAGGAAACCGGTGACCACCACCGCCACCTCGACGACCGTCCGCATCAGCCGGATCGACCGGCCGGTGCGCCGGTGCAGGCCCGTCATCAGCCCGTCGCGCGGCCCCGGCCCGAAGCGCGCCGCGATGTACAGGCCGGTCGCCGCGCCGTTCAGGACGATGCCCGCGAGGAGCAGCGGGACGCGTACGGCGAGGGAGCGGGCGTCCGGGAGCAGGGCGAGGGTGCCGTCCAGCGCGAGGCCGACCACGAAGACGTTGGAGACCGTGCCGAGTCCGGGCCGCTGGCGCAGCGGGATCCACAGGAGCAGCACCGCCGCGCCCACGATGATCGACACCAGCCCGATGCTCAGGCCGGTCAGCTCAGCGAGCCCCTGGTGCAGCACGTTCCAGGGCTCCAGGCCGAGGTCCGCCGCGACCAGCAGCGCGGAACTGGCGCCGTAGAGCGCGAGTCCGCAGTACAGCTGCACCAGCCGCCGGGCGAGATGGCGGCCGGGTGCGGTGGGGCCCGGTGCGGGGGTGCCGGGTGCGGACCGGTCGGTGGGGGGTGTGCCGGCAGTGGGCGTGCCAGTGGTGGGCGTGTCAGTAGTGGGCGTGTCAGCGATGGGTGTGTCGGCAGTGGACACGGAAGTCCCCCTGGGTGGTGGCGGTGGCCTGATGCATGACACTCTGTGGCTTGGGATGGATCGCCATCCATGGCCAATCCGGGGAAGGTGGACTGATCTTCATGGCGCAGTGGACCTCGGCCGTGGGGGCCGCGCAGCTCGCCCGGCTCCTCAACTCCCAGCAGGACCGCCCGGCCGGCCCCGGCACCCGCCGCCCGCCCGCGTACCGCGCCCTGGCCGACGGCGTCCGGCTGCTGGTGCTGGAGGGCCGCGTCCCGGTGGCCGCGCGGCTCCCGGCGGAACGCGAGCTGGCCCTGGCCCTCTCCGTCAGCCGCACCACCGTCGCCGCGGCCTACGAGGCGCTGCGCGGCGAGGGCTTCCTGGAGTCCCGGCGCGGAGCCGGCAGCTGGACCGCGGTACCGGCCGGCAACCCGATCCCGGCCCGCGGCCTGGAGCCCCTGCCCCCGGAGGCCCTCGGCTCGGTGATCGACCTGGGCTGCGCCTCGCTCCCGGCGCCCGAGCCGTGGCTCACCCGGGCCGTGCGGGGCGCCCTGGAGGAACTGCCGCCGTACGCCCACACCCACGGCGACTATCCGGCCGGTCTTCCCGCCCTGCGCGCGATGATCGCCGAGCGCTACACGGCGCGCGGGATCCCCACCATGCCGGAGCAGATCATGGTGACGACCGGCGCGATGGGCGCCATCGACGCGATCTGCCATCTCTTCGGGGGCCGCGGCGAGCGGATCGCCGTGGAGTCGCCGTCGTACGCCAACATCCTCCAGCTGATGCGCGAGGCGGGTGCCCGGCTGGTCCCCGTCGCCATGGCCGAGGGCCTGTCCGGCTGGGACGTGGACCGCTGGCGCCAGGTCCTGCGCGAGGCCGCGCCGCGCATCGCCTATGTGGTCGCCGACTTCCACAACCCCACCGGAGCGCTCGCCGACGAGGACCAGCGGCGCCGGCTGGTGGACGCGGCCCGCTCGGCCGGCGCGGTGCTCATCGCCGACGAGACGATGTCCGAGCTGTGGCTCGACGAGGAGTTCCGGGACGGCGGCATGCCCCGGCCGGTGTGCGGGTTCGACCCGGCCGGCTCCACGGTGATCACGGTCGGCTCGGCCAGCAAGGCGTTCTGGGCCGGGATGCGCATCGGCTGGGTGCGGGCGGCGCCGGACGTCATCCGCAGCCTGGTCGCC
Source organism: Streptomyces sp. NPDC023481 (assembly GCF_055560195.1). Lineage (NCBI taxonomy): Bacteria > Bacillati > Actinomycetota > Actinomycetes > Kitasatosporales > Streptomycetaceae > Streptomyces > Streptomyces sp. NPDC023481. The sequence goes on along the minus strand of NZ_JBVHJE010000024.1, from coordinate 39,782 downwards.
GCGCGGGCGTACGCCGACATGGGCACGCCGGTGCTGGAGCAGCTGGCCGTGAACTGGCTCTTCAGCACCGGCGGCTGGGCACAGGCGGTCGAGCTGCGCCGCGCCCAGGCCCGGGAGAACCGGGACGCGCTGGTGGCGGCGGTACGCCGGGAACTGCCCGACTGGGAGTTCGAGGTGCCGCGCGGCGGGCTGACCCTCTGGGTGCGCGCCGGCGGTCTCTCCGGCTCCCGGCTCGCGGAGGCGGGCGAGCGGACCGGCGTCCGCGTGCCGTCCGGGCCCCGCTTCGGCGTCGACGGCGCCTTCGAGGGGTACGTCCGGCTTCCGTTCACCGTCGGGGGAGCGGTGGCCGAGGAGGCGGCGGTACGGCTCGCCGCCGCGGCCCGCCTGGTGGAGTCCGGGGCGTCGGGCGGCACGGAGGCGCCGCGCACGTTCGTGGCGTAGAGCGATGACCAGAGCGGTCTGGGGGCGTGACCGGCCGCTGCCACCGCCGGCCCACAGGCGCTCGGCCGCGGCCCGGGGCGCCTGTCAGCCCTCGGCCGGTACGGGCTCCGCGGTCACCGGTGCGCCCTGTGCCGCCGGCTTGCCGAGATCCGCCGGCTTCGTGAGGTCGGCCGACGCGGTGAGGTCCGCCGGCTCCGCCTCCACGGCGGCGGTCCGCGGTGGCAGCAGCTCCAGCACCGCCTGCCGGTCGGCATCGCTCGTGGCGTCGTCGTAGGGGTCGGGCGTACGCGGCACCTGGAGCCGGTGCACCGGGCCGGACCCCAGCCGGGCGTACCCGCGCCCGGGCGGCACCTGCGTCATCGGCGTGGTGAGCGGCGGCATCCCGAGCGCCGCCGCCACCTCCTCCGGCGCGGCAGGCCCGAGTACGACACGCGCGCGCGTGTGCTGCCGTACCGCGTCGGTCAGCACCTCCGCGCTGTCGAACTGCTCGGCCACGACCACGGTCACGTTCGCCGCGCGCCCGTGCCGCAGGGGCACGGCGAGCAGCGCCTGCGGGTCCTTGCGGCCGTCCGCCGCGGCCAGGTGCGCGAAGACGCTCGGCCGGTCCAGCACGAGCCACAGCGGCCGCCGGGTGTCCGCGGGCGGCGGGTCGCCCGCCTGCCGCGCCAGGTTGATCGCGATGAGCCGCCGCTCGGTCTCCCGCGCGGCCCACTCCAGGCTGGCCAGCGCCCCGGGCAGCGCGCACTCCACGGCCAGCACCCCGGCCCGCCCGGTCAGGCAGGCGTACTCGCCGGTGCCGCCGCCGTCGACGATCAGCACATCGCCGTACTGCAGGGTCTGCAGGGCGATGGACCGCAGCAGGGTGGACGTACCGCTGCCGGGGTGGCCGAGGGCCAGCAGGTGCGGCTCGGTGGAGCGGACGCCGGTGCGCCAGACGACCGGCGGGATGTCGATCTGCTCCTCGCCGTAGGAGAGGGGGAGCGTGCGCGGGACCTCGCTGGGGTCGGTGAAGCCAAGGACGGTCTCGCCGGGCGCGGTGACGAAGCGCTGGGCGGGGACGTCGGCGGGCAGCGGGGCGAGGGCGGTCACGGTGAGCTGGTTGCCCGCCTCGTCCCACCCGAAGTGGTACTCCCGGCTGCGCCCGGCCTTCGCGGTGAGCAGCTGCTCGATCCGCGCGCGGGCCTCCGGCTCGCCGTCCGGGAAGTAGGCGGGGTAGCGGATCACGAGGTGGGCGACGCGCCCGGCGTCGTCGAACTCGTGCACGGCGAAGGCCTTCTCCCACTCGCCGCCGTGCGCGTACAGCGGCGCGGGGTCGTCGGCGCCGCAGAAGTAAGGCACCAGGGCCTCGTACAGCGCCTGGAGCCGCTGGGTCTGTGACTCGTCGGGCCCGTCGGGTGCCGGCGGGGTGCGGTCCCTGCCGTGCCAGGCCGCCGCCGCCATCAGGGCGATGACGGCGAGCAGCGGCCCGTACGGCATCAGGGCCACGAGCAGGACCAGGGAAGCCACGAAGAACAGCAGCGGCCCGCGCTTGTCCCTGGGGGTGTCCGTCCACCTGCGCCCGCCGGCCGAGGCCAGCAGGCGCAGTCCGCGCGTGACGGTGATCAGCGGGTGGAGGACGTCGGTGGCGCTGTCGGCCGCCGTCCGGGCCAGTTCCCTGCTCCGGGCGATCTGCGTCCGGGCGATCTGGGCGCTGTCCTTGCTCAGAATGCGGGGGAGAGGGCGCCGGGCCACTGCTGACTCCTGTGGGTGGGTGCGGGCGGGACTGGCGGGGTCAGAACTTGATGCCGCCCAGGAGGCTGGCCAGGCTCTCTCCTCCGGCTTTGATGCTCGGGGCGATGCCCGTGGTCGACAGGTAGAAGCCGAACAGGGCCGACACCGTGGCGTGCGAGCCCTTCAGTCCGTCCTTGCGGAAGAACAGGAAGACGACGATGCCGAGCAGCAGCACGCCTGAGAGGGAGAGGATCATTTGGGGCCTCCTGGTGTCGAAGGTGGGGGACAGTCACCATGAGTTCTTCCAGGATCACAGGATGTATCCATACGATTAAAGGTGCAACTGGATGAAAATCGGTTGATTTCCTCCACTCGGAGGGTCCGTTCGGCACCCCGTTGACCAGGTCGGTCGCCCGGGGCGGGAGCTGCTGCTGATCTTTACCTCGGGCACATCGGGTCATGTGCCGCGGAAGCCAGTACGCTGGCGATTCACTCGTACGAAGCAGTCCCCGCAGCAGCAAGGAGAGGTGGTCCGGCCGATGAGCGAAGCCCTCGACCCCGAGGTCGTGGAGCTGGCGACCAAGATCTTCGATCTGGCCCGGCAGGGGCAGACCGAGGCGCTCGTGGCGTACGTCGACGCGGGTGTTCCGGCCAACCTCACCAACGACCGCGGCGACTCCCTCGTGATGCTCGCCGCATACCACGGCCACGCCGACGCGGTGCGTGCGCTGCTCGCCCGCGGCGCGGCGGCGGACCAGATCAACGACCGGGGCCAGACCCCGCTCGCGGGCGCCGTCTTCAAGGGCGAGACGGACGTGATCAAGGCCCTCCTGGAGGGCGGAGCGGACCCTTCCGCCGGGACGCCGTCGGCCGTCGACACGGCCCGGATGTTCGCCAAGACGGAGCTGCTGCAACTGTTCGGCGTCCACTGACGTCGACGCACTGACCAGGTACGACACGGAAAACGGGGGAGGCGGTACAGGGCCGCCGGAAATACGGTCGCGGCAGCACACACCGCGGGTCATCATGACGACGTGAATCACGGACGCGATGACTGGGCGGGTGTTGCCGCACCGCGCGGGCCGTGATGCGGTCCGCATGGGCCACCGACGAGAGGCAGAGAGAGATGGTCTACAGCAAGCAAGAGACGGCGGGCGCTCCGACGTTGTGTCACGCGGCCAGGTAATGCGTGTTTTCCGGTTGCGTCGACGCTTGATGTGAGGCTGTTTCCCATGTTCGATCCGGTCATAGCGCCCAGCGGTACGCTGCTCGGGCTGCTCCAGCGCGGCCGTGGCGACGGCACGCTGCACGCGCTCACGGCCCCGCGCCGCGAAGCGCTCGCGGCACTGAACCACTGTGTCCTGCGCGACCCCCGCCACGACTGGCAGCTGGAGAACCGCTCCCTCTACTACGCCCGGCTCTTCCTCGACCTGAACGGCGAGCTGGACGCCGTGGAGGCGCACCTCTTCCACGCCGAGGACGTGCTCGACACCGACGAGTCCCGCACCGGCCTGGCCCTGGCCGTCCTCGGCCACCTCGCCTCCTACGGCCGGCGGGACGCCCTGGAGCTGCTGCGCAGGTACGCCGCACACGGCTCCAACTGGGCCTGGGCCCTGGACGAGCTGGCCCTCAGGGACGACGACGCGGGCCTGCGCGCCCTCGCCGTCCCCGTCCTGGCCCGCTTCGGCACCGACCCCGAGGGTGAGGCCGAGCTGGCCACCGCCGTACGCGACGCCTTCGAGCCACGGCCCTGGCGGCTGTGGGCCGAGGACCCGCGCACATCGATCGCCACGCGCGTGCGTGCCGCCCAGGAGGCCGGCTGCTTCGACCGCTGGCAGCGGCAGATGCGGCCCACCGGACCCCGCCCGGGATGGAGTGTGCGCGCCGTCTTCGAATGGGCCCAGCAGGGCATGGACCGCGGCGCCGCCCTCCATGTGCCCGCCGCCCGCTGCCTGGTCGCCGTCGCCGGCCCCGAGGACCGGCCCGAGATCGTCGAGGCCGCCCGCACCGGCACCGACGCGGCACGCTGCACCGCACTGCGCTTCCTCGCCGACGGACACGACCCGGAAGCCCTCGACCTGATCGAGGCGGCGGTCACGGACGGTACGGCGCTCGTCGTGGAGGCCGCCGTCGACGCCTACGAACGGATGCGCAGCGTCGCCGCCGTCGACCGTGCGCGCCGCTGGGCCCAGCGCCCCGACGCGCTCGGCGCCGCCGCCGGCCGCATGCTCGCCGCCCGCGGCGCCACCCCGGACCGCGACCTCGTCCTCGGCGCCCTCCGCGAGGCCGTGCGCGGCGAGGGCCCGGACACGCCCGCCCTGGGGACACTGGTCGACGGCGCCGGACGCCTCGGCATCGCCTGCGCGGCCCCCGTCCTGCGCCACGTCTACCGCGAGACGGCCTCCTCGCACCTACGAGGCCGCGCCGCCCGCGCGCTGGCCGCCACCGACCCCTCCTTCGCCACCGGCTTCGCCGTCGAATGCCTGTGGGACTGCGAGGAGACCACCCGCGAACTCGCCGCCCGGCACGCCGAGACCGGTGACGCCCGGGTCGTGGAGCGCCTGCGCCGCCTGGCCGCCGATCCGGCCGAGGAGGCCGAGGTACAGACCGCGGTGCGCAGCCGCTTCGGACCCGACGCCACCCTCGGCTGACCCCCCCCGGCACCGCTCGGCCCCGGCGGACGACCGCCCGCCGGGTGAACACCGGGTGACCGGCGGGTCAGGCGGCCATGACGGCCGGCTGACCCGCTCGGTGCGCGGTGCCCGACCCACGCGGGTGCCCAGTGCCCGACCAGCCGGGTGCCCGGGGCCGCCCCACTCGGGTGCCGGGTGCCGCCCACCCGGGAGCCGGGGGCCGACCCGCTCGGGTGCGCATCCAACGCTCATGGGACGTTCCCCGTGCCGAAAGATCGAAGTCGACGCGGGCACGTCCGGCACGGCGACAACACCCGTATGCGTGTCGTCATCGTGACCGAATCCTTTCCCCCCGATGTGAACGGCGTGGCCCACTGCGCGCTCCAGACCGCCCGGCACCTTGTGGATCGCGGTCACCACCCGCTTGTCGTCGCCCCCGCCCCCGCGCCCGGCAGCGGCCCGGACACGGACGCCCCGTGCCCGGTCGTCCGGGTCCCCTCGCTCCCGCTCCCCGGCTACCCCCAGGTCCGCGTCGCCCTGCCCAGCCGCCGCCTCGCCGCCGCCCTCGTCGCGCACCGCCCCGACGTGGTCCACCTGGCCGGCCCGTTCGTCCTCGGCGTGCGCGGCATGGCGGCCGCCGCCCGGCTCGGGCTCCCCGCCGTCGCCGTCTACCAGACCGACCTCGCCGGGTACGCCCGCACCTACACGGGTGCCGGGGAGGCCGCGGCCTGGCGGCGGATCCGCTCTGTGCATGCCGCCGCCGACCGCACCCTGGCCCCGTCCAGCGCCGCACAGTCCGACCTGGAGCAGCACGGCGTACCGCGGGTCCGGCTGTGGCGGCGTGGCGTGGACGCCGTACGTTTTCGGCCACAGCGGCGTGACGAGGCGCTGCGCCGCGCCCTCGCCCCGGACGGCGAACTGATCGTCGGGTACGTCGGCCGGCTCGCCCCCGAGAAGCGCGTCGACCTTCTCTCCGGGGTGTGCGGGCTGCCCGGCGTGCGGGTCGTGGTCGTCGGCGACGGACCCAGCCAGGCACACCTGACCGAGGCCCTGCCCGGCGCCGCCTTCCTGGGCCGCCGCACCGGCGACGAGCTGGCCCGGATCTTCGCCTCCCTCGACCTGTTCGTGCACACCGGCCCCTTCGAGACGTTCTGCCAGACCGTCCAGGAGGCCATGGCCAGCGGTGTCCCGATGGTCGCGCCGGCCGCCGGCGGCCCCCTCGACCTCGTCGACCACGGCTGCACCGGCCTGCTCGTCCCACCGGGCGACGCCACCGCCGTGCGGGACGCCGTCGGCGCCCTGGCCGCCGATCCGGTGCGGCGGGCCGCGTACGGCGCGACGGCCCGCGCGACCGTCGAGGGCCGCACCTGGGCCGCCGTCGGCGACCAGTTGCTCGCCCACTACGACGACGTCCTCGCGGCCCGCAGAACGGCGGTGCCGGCATGACCGGGCGGCCCCTGCGCATCGTCCGGCTCGCCAACTTCGTCGCCCCCGCCTCCGGCGGTCTGCGCACCGCCCTGCGGGAACTCGGCAAGGGCTTCCGGGCCGCGGGCCACGAACCGGTCCTGATCGTGCCCGGCGCCCAGTACACCGACCGCGACACCGAACAGGGCCGGGTCATCACCCTGCCCGGCCCGCTGCTGCCCGGCACCGGCGGCTACCGCGTCCTCACCGACAAGCGGCGCGTGGCCGCCCTCCTCGCGGAGCTGGCCCCGGACCGCCTGGAGGTCTCCGACCGGACCACCCTGCGCTGGACCGGCCGCTGGGCCCGCCGCGCGCGCGTGCCCGCGGTGATGGTCTCCCACGAGACCACCGACGGTGTCCTGCGCACCTGGGGCCTGCCCGAGCACCTCTCCCGGCGCGCCGCCGACTCCCTCAACACCCGCACCGCGCACAGCTACGCGCGTGTGGTGTGCACCACCGAGTTCGCCGAGCGCGAGTTCGTGCGCATCGGCGCGCGCAACGTCGTACGGGCCCCGCTGGGCGTCGACCTGACGGGGTGCCACCCCGGGCTGCGCGACCCCGGGCTGCGGGCCCGCTACACGCGCGGGGACCAGGCACTGCTCGTGATGGCCTCCCGGCTGTCCGTGGAGAAGCGCCCCGGAACGGCCCTGGACGCCCTCGACGCGCTGCTGCGGCGCGGGCGGCGGGCGGTGCTGGTGGTGGCCGGGGACGGGCCGCTGCGGGCCCGGCTGGAGCAGCGCGCGAGGGATCGCGGGCTCCCGGTGACCTTCCTCGGGCACGTCGGCGACCGGGCCGCCCTGGGCGCGCTCCAGGCGACCGCCGACGTGTGCCTCGCGCCCGGCCCGGCCGAGACCTTCGGACTGGCCGCGCTGGAGGCCATGGCCTGCGGCACGCCGGTGGTGGCGAGCGCGGCGTCCGCGCTGCCCGAGGTCATCGGGTCCGCCGGGGCCACCGCCGCCGGCGGCCCGGAGGCGTTCGCGGACGCCGTCGAACTCCTCCTGGAACGCGGCGAGAACACGCGGCGCGAAGCGGCACGCGCGCGTGCGGAGTGCTTCGGCTGGGCAACGGCCGTGGAGGCTTTCCTGGCGGCCCACGACACGGAGGTGCTGCGCCGGCCCGGCATCATGCCCGCCGTCCCGAAGAGCGCGGCGTGACGGGAGCGGTGGCGGTACGGCGGTCTCGGCGGGGGTGCCGTGTCCGGGCTCGGGGTGGTGGCGGGCGGAGGGAGGCCACTGTGGCTCGGGGTGGTGGCGTGCCGGTGGTGGCGGTACGGCGGTGCCGGTGCGGGTGCCGTGTCCGGGCTCGGGGTGGTGGCGGGCGGAGGGAGGCCACTGTGGCTCGGGGACGTGGCGTGCCGGTGGTGGCGGTACGGCGGTCCCGGTGCGGGTGTCGTGTCCGGGCTCGGGGTGGTCCGCGTGCGTGGGGGCCGCCGGGGTCAGCGGCGCCGTACCGGTACGAAGCGGATCGGGGTGCCCGGGGGCGCCTGCGCGGCGGCCGGCAGGTCGGCGGCGTGGACCACCGCGATCACCGGGTAGCCGCCGGTGGTCGGATGGTCCGCGAGGAAGATCACCGGGCGCCCGTCCGGCGGCACCTGCACCGCGCCCAGGACCATGCCCTCGCTGGGCAGTTCACCGGCCCGAGCCCGCTCCAGCGCCGGCCCCTCGGTGCGCAGGCCGATGCGGTTCGCCGCCGCGGACACCCGGTACGCGCGCGTGGCCAGGTCCCGCGCCGCCCGCGCCGTGAACCAGTCGTCGCGCGGGCCCCACGTCACCCGGAGGACCAACTCGGCCGGCGGACCCGGCTGCGGCACGCCGTCCACGCGCGCGGGAGGGCCGGCCGGGGCGCCCAGCGGCAGCACCGTGCCGTCCGCCGGCGGGGGCGGACCCAGTCCGGACAGCAGGTCGGTGGCGCGGCTGCCGAGGACCGGCTCCACGGCGATCCCGCCACCGACCGCGAGGTAACTGCGGACACCGGCCGTGGCCGCGCCCACCTCCAGCAGGTCGCCAGCCGGCACGACGACCGGCGCACCCCACGCGGCCGGGCGGCCGCCCACCGTCACGGGGCACGGCGCGCCCGCGACCGCCGCGGTCACCGCTGAACGCGGGCGCACCGCGCAGCCGTCGAGGGTGGTCTCCAGGACGGCGGCGTCCGGCGGATTGCCGACGAGCCGGTTCGCCAGCGCCGCGGCGGGCGGGTCGAGCGCGCCGGAACGGGGCACGCCGAGATGCGCGTACCCCGGCCGCCCGGTGTCCTGCACGGTGGTCAGCGCCCCGGCGCGCACCACGACCAACGCACGCCCGGTCATGCCTCCTCCACCGGTACGACAGGACCGGTCACGTGTCCTCCACGGGTACGAACCGCACGCGTGTCCCCGGGGTCAGCAGCGCGGCCGGTACGCGCGCGTGGTCCCACAGCACCGCCTCCGTCGTGCCGATCAGCTGCCAGCCGCCCGGTGAGGAACGCGGGTACACGCCCGTGTACGGCCCGGCCAGCGCCACGGCACCGGCCGGGACAGCCGTGCGCGGGGTCGCGCGGCGCGGGACGTGGTACCGGTCCGCAAGCCCGGTGAGGTAGCCGAAGCCGGGGGCGAAACCGCAGAACGCCACGGTGAACTCGGTGCCGGCGTGCAGGCGGGCCGCCTCCCGCGCGGTCACCCCCCAGCGCTCGGCGACCGCCGCCAGGTCCGGGCCGTCGTAGCGCACGGGCAGTTCGATCAGCTCGCGCGCGCGTGCCGGCACCGCCGGTATCCGCGCGGTGCTCAGTTCCACCGCCCAGCGGGCCGGGTCGGCCAGCCCGTCGAGCAGGACCGTACGGGCCGCCGGGACGATCTCCCGGACGCGCAGCGTGCCCTCCGCGCGGCGCCGCAGCAACTCCGTGTGCAGGGCCTGCGCCTCCTCATCGGAGCCCACCTCGACCAGCAGCGCGTCGGCGCCCACGGCGAGCGCCCTCACGCGAACGTCTCCAGCCGCACCCCCGAGGCCAGCAGCCGCTCGCGCACCCGCCGGGCCAGGCCGACCGCGCCCGGCGTGTCGCCGTGCAGGCACAGCGAGCGGGCGCGCACCTGGATTCGTGCGCCGGAGTGCGTGGTCACCGCGCCGGAGCGGGCGAGGCCCACCGAGCGCTCCACGACGGCGTCCGGGTCGGTCACCACGGCGCCGGGCCGGCCGCGCGGCACCAGCGTGCCCTCGTCGGTGTACGCGCGGTCCGCGAAGGCCTCCGCGACCGCCGGCAGCCCCGCCTCGGCGGCCACGGCCAGCAGCCGTGAGCCGGGCAGCCCCAGCACCGGCAGCGAGGCGTCCGCCAGCCGCACCCCGTCGACCACCGCCCGGGCCTGCTCCTCGTCGTGCACGACCCGGTTGTAGAGCGCGCCGTGCGGCTTGACGTACGCCACGCGCGATCCCGCCGCCCGCGCGAACACCTCCAGGGCGCCGATCTGGTAGGCCACCTCGGCCGCCAGCTCGGCGGGCGGCACGTCCATCGCGCGCCGCCCGAAACCGGCCAGATCCCGGTAGGAGACCTGCGCCCCGATCGTCACCCCGCGCTCGACCGCCTGCGCGCACACCCGGCGCATGGTCGCCGCGTCCCCGGCGTGGAAGCCGCAGGCCACGTTGGCGCTGGTGACGACGGACAGCAGTTGTTCGTCCTCGGTCAGCCGCCAGCGGCCGAAGCCCTCGCCGAGGTCGGCGTTCAGATCGATCGCGGTGTTCACGGTCATGGTGTCGCCGTGCCTCCGGTCCTCGCGCGGGTGAGCCGTGCGGAGCACGGTAGAGGATCGTTCAACGATCCTTCAATACCCACGTTGTCTCGTCCCGGTGGCTGCGATTGAATTCCGGGCATGGCAGAGCAGCTGACGGGACTGGCCGGCGACCGTGTCCTCCTGGGCCGTACCAGCACCGCGGAGCGGGTGGCGGACATCCTCAGAAGTCGCATCTCCGAGGGCTACTTCCCTCCCGGCACCCGCCTGTCGGAGGACGGCATCGGCGGCGCGCTCGGCGTCTCCCGCAACACCCTGCGCGAGGCGTTCCGGCTGCTCACCCACGAGCGCCTGCTGATCCACGAACTCAACCGCGGAGTGTTCGTTCGCGTCCTGACCGTCGAGGACGTGGAGGACATCTACCGCACCCGCAGCCTGGTCGAGTGCGCCGTCGTACGCGGGCTGGGCGCACCGCCGTACCGGCTCGGCGGCCTGGTCGCGGCGGTCGAGGACGGGCGGACGGCGGCCGCCGACGACGACTGGAAAGAGGTGGCTACGGCCAATATCCACTTCCACCGGGAGCTGGTCGCCCTCGCCGGCAGCGAACGCACCGACGAGCTGATGCGCGGCGTCTTCGCCGAACTCCGCCTCGCCTTCCACGTCGTGGACGACCCGCGCCGTCTGCACGAGCCGTACCTCGCCCGTAACGGCCGGATCCTGCACGCCCTGCAGGCCGGGGACCGGCGCGGCGCGGAACGGCTGCTGGAGACCTACCTCGCGGACTCGCTGGAGCGGGTGGTCGAGGTGTACCGGCGCAGGGTCGGCGAGGACGCGGCGGGCGCCTCCTGAGCCTCGGGACGGGCGGCGCCTTACGAGCCGTTTGGGCCGATGTCAGACCCAGGACCTAGTCTGTGCACCGTGACTTCGCCTGCATCGACGGACCGTGTTCCGCCCCAGCTCAGCGCGGGGCCGCGCCCGGCTCCGGGCCCGGCCGCCGACGAGGGGCTGGCGCGTCGGCTGCGCGCCCTCGCCTGCACCGCGCCGCTGCACGACCTGGACGCGCGCAAGGCCAACCTGGCCGGCGAGTACTCGGTGTACGGGATGGCCGAGGTGGCCCTGGCCGCCATCGACCTGGTCACGCTGAACATGGACTTCGACACCGGCGCCGACCACGAGCAGATCGTGGCCCGGCTGATCCTGCGTATCGCCGCCCAGGCCCCGCACCGGCCCACCGCCGAGCACGAGCGCGTGGCTCGCTGGGTCCTGGAGAACCTGATCAACGTCGGCAGCGTGGACCGCGGCTTCCGCGCGGTGTACGGCACCTTCGCGGCGGACGGCACGTACGTCCGGCGCGACTACGACTTCAAGCTGATCGAGGAGGTCCCCGGCCCCGGCGGCACGGTGTACCTGCGGACCACCGACGAGGCGGTCAACGTCCTGGTCGGCGCCCTCGACACCGACGTCACCAGCGCCCAGATCGCCGCCGAGGTCAAGCTGGAGGTGCTGATCAACCGCGGCCGGCTCGCCGACGCCCAGCTCGCCGCCGAGCAGGCCCGCTACCGCACGGTGCAGTACTCCGAGACGCTCCGCCGCGCCCTGGAGGCCACCCGGCGTAACGTCCGCGCGGTCGACTGGCTCAACGCCGTCCCCGACATGATCACCGAGGCCCTGGACCACGTCGCCGAGCGGTACCGCCACGAGAACGCCATCCTCACCAACATCCGCAAGGCCCGCGACGAGACCGAGGAGCCCGAGCACAAGCGGCGCGCCGCCGAACTGGTCGACATCGTCAAGGACTGCATCCGGCGCCACACCCAGCTCCAGTCCCGCCTGCTGGAGGCGGGCCCGCTGTTCCGCGCCGAACAGGACCGGCAGGCCTTCGCCACACCGGCCACCACGTCCGGGACGGACCTCTACGGCCACCTCCTCGCCCCTCTCCTGCCGCTGCCACTGGAGCAGGCGATCCGGGTCACGGACGCCTTCTTCGCGCGCGGCACCGGACTGCGCACACCGGTGTCCGTCCGGGTCGGGGACCTCGTCGACATACTGCTGACCCCGCCCGTCGAGCGGGAGCACCTGGGCGCCGAGATGCCCGAACCCGACCTGATCGCCACGCCGGACGACAGCCGGTTCAGCGAGGAGCAGCTGGCGGTCGCGACGGAGCTGCTGGACCTCCCGGCGGACGCCCCGCGCAGACTGTCCGGGCTGCTCGCCGAGGCGCGGCGGACCGGCGACCCGGACCTGGCGTACCTGGTGGCGCTGCTGGCCGTCCACGCGGCCAGCCCGGCCGTCGGCACCGCCTACCGGCAGGGCGAGGAGAAGCTGCTGTTCGCGGTGGACGACGGCACCGAACTGGACGACCCCGAGTTCGGCGGGGCGGACCTGATCGTGGGAACCGCCCTGCTGGACGCGGCCGGCATGGCCGCGGACCGGACGGAAGCAGCATGAGCGCGACCCCGCACGACAAGGAGCCCCACCCGTGACCGAGCACGTCGACCGGAGTGAATCCGAGCCCGCCGCCGCACCCGCGGGTTCCGCCGTCACCCCCGCCGACGCCGCCGACGCGGCGCGGCTCGTCGCCTTCGGACTGCAGCCCAAGCTGGCGCCCGCGCGCGACCAGGAGTACGCCGACCTGCTGCGCCGCCACCGCGAGGACCCGGCGTTCGCCCGGCTCGCGGACGCCGTCGCCGCCGGCCTCGGGCTCGTCGTGCTGGAGGTGTCCCCGCGCGCGGGCATGGCCGTGACCGCCGCCGAGGACTCCGTCTTCGCCGTCCGCATGGGGGACTACGCGCGTCGCACCGCCGCCGACTCCGCCGACCGCTTCCTGCACGGACTCGCCCATCTCGCGGTCGCCGCGCTGGCGTTCCCGCGCCCCGAGGACCTCGCCGACGACTCCTACATCGGCCGGGTCACCGTCAACGGCGTCGACGCCTTCGTACGGCAGGCCTGCCGCCGCCTGGAGGAGCGCGCCGAGGAACAGGGCGAGAACACCGACCCGGCGACCGACGCGCCCGGCCTGGAGGCCGCCTGGCGGATCTGGGCCAGACGCAGCGCCACCGGCGCCACCAAGGACGCCCGCCGGCCGGCCGCCTCCACCACCGGCATCGTGGCGAAGGCCCTGGCCTTCCTCACCGACTCCGGCTTCCTCCAGCGCACCGGCGACGACAGCGGCGGCACGTACCGCACCACCGCCCGCTACCAGCTCCAGGTCCGCGACATGGCCGGCGCCGCCGCGATGGCCGAGCTGCTGGAGCTGGGCGTCGTCCCGGTCACCGACGGCACGGCCACCCTGCTGCCCGCCGAGGACACCGAGGACCTGGACCTGGTCGCCGACGCCGGACTGCCCTTCCACGCCTGACACCCGGAGCCCCGTAGCTCCAGGAACCCCCGAACCACCGCACCTTTCACCAGACTTACGAGAGTCCGCCATGTACGAGCTGTCCCGGGTCCGCCTCTACTCCATCGGTCCCGCCGGTGCGCGCTACGCCGACACCGTGCTGGACCTGCGGGGCGTCGGCGAGCCCGTGCCCGACCCGGCGCCCACGCAGGCGGAGTTCTTCGAGGAGGAGCCGTCCGGCCCGCCGCGCCGGCCCGCGCCCGCCGGCGTGCTCTTCCTGGAGAACGGCGGCGGCAAGTCCGTCCTGCTCAAGCTGATCTTCTCGGTGATGCTGCCGGGCCACCGCAACACCCTCGGCGGCGCCAGCTCCGGCGTGCTGCGCAAGTTCCTGCTCGCCGACGACTGCGGCCACGTGGCCCTGGAGTGGCAGCACGTGCTGACCGGCGAGTGCGTGGTCGTCGGCAAGGTCAGCGAGTGGCGCGGGCGGCAGGTCTCCAACGACCCGCGCAAGTTCGCCGAGGCCTGGTACTCGTTCCGGCCCGGCCCGGGCCTCAGCCTGGACAGCCTTCCCGTGGCCGAGTCCACCGCCGTACGGCCGCCCGCCGAGGGCACCTCCGGCGCGCACGGCCGCCGCCGCACCATGAAGGGCTTCCGGGACGCCCTCATGGAGGCCGGCAAGGCCTACCCGCACCTGGAGGCGCACTGGGAGGAGACCCACGAGCGCTGGACCGAGCACCTCGGCGACCTCGGCCTCGACCCCGAACTCTTCCGCTACCAGCGCGAGATGAACGCCGACGAGGGCGAGGCGGCCGGCCTCTTCGCGGTCAAGAAGGACTCCGACTTCACCGACCTGCTGCTGCGCGCGGTCACCGACACCCGCGACACCGACGGCCTCGCCGACCTCGTCAGCGGCTTCGGCAGCAAGCTCGGCCGGCGCGCCGAGCTGATCGCCGAACGGGACTTCACCGCCGGCTCCGTCGACCTGCTCGGCCGCATCGTGGAGGCCGCCGAGGCGCGGGCACGCGCGCGTGACGTCCACGTGGGCGCCGAGCGCCGCACCCGCACCCTGGCCCGGCGGCTGTCCGCGCGGGCCGTGCGGGAGCGGATCCGGGCCGCCGACCTCACCCAGCGGGTGACGGCCGCCGCGTACGCCGTCACACACTCCGAGGGCGCCCGCGAGCGCAGCTCCCTCGTCGCCGCCGAACTCGCCTACCGGCACGCCTCGCTGGCGCTGGCCGCCGCCGAGAAGTCCGCCGCCGCGCAGAAACGCGAGCTGGCCGACGCCCGCACCCTGCACTCCGCCTGGCAGGCCGCCGAGACCGTGCTGCGCCACCGCGCCGCCGCCGACCGCGTCGCGCGCGTGTCCGCCGCCATCCAGGAGGCCGAACGGGACGCGGCGCCCGCGCTCGCCGCCCGGGCCAAGGCCGCCGTGGACCTCGTACGCGCCCTGCACGCCGCCGCCGAGAACGCCGAAGCCCTCGCCAACGAGGAGGAGGAGCGCTCCGCCGCCCTCCAGGAGGTCAGCGACCACGCCTACCGCGACTCCACCGCCGCCGCCACCGAGGCGCAGCGGGCCCGCAGCGAGACCGGGCACCTGCGCCAGCGGCTCGCCGAGGTCGAGCAGGAGACCGCCGAGGCCGTCCGCGCCGGCTGGCTGGACGACAGCGCCCCGGACGCCGACCCCGCGCGGGCCGCGCTCGCCGCCAGCGACGCCGAGAAGAGCGCCGTCGCCGCCTGGGACGCGGCCCGCGAGGCCGCCCGCAGGGCCACCGAGCACGCGCGCGAGGCCGCCTCCGCCGAGTCCCGCGCGGAGCTGACCGCGGCCCGCGCGGCGGACGCGGCGACCGCCGCCGAGCGCGCTCACCAAGCCGAGCGGCGCCTCGCGGAGGCGCTTGCCGCCGAGGAGCGGCTCGCGGAACTGCTGAGCCTGCCGGGCGCGCCCGGCACGGCCCGGGTACCCGCGCCCCGCACCGAGGAGCCCGACAGCACCCGCGCACCGGCCGCGAACACGGCCCAGGGCGTCCTCACCCCCGAGGAACTCGACGGCTTCGCCGACGAGTTGCGCGAGCTCCTCGACGAGGCCGTGTCGACCGCCGAACGGCACCTGTTCGACCTGCGGACGGCCGCCGCCGACGACGCCCGCATCCTCGGCGCCCTCGGCGACGGCGGACTGCTGCCGCCCGGCCCCGACGTGCTGGCCACCGTCGAGTTCCTCGGCGAGCACGGCATCCCGGCCCTGCCCGGCTGGCGCTACCTCGCGCAGGCCGTCGACCCCGCCGACCACGCGCGCGTGCTCGCCGCCCGCCCCGAACTGGTCGACGGTGTGATCATCACCGACCCGGACACGCACGCCCGGGCCCGCGAGGCCCTCGGCGACGCCGCCCTGCTGCCCCGCTCCGCCGTCGCCGTCGGCACCGCCGCCGCGCTGCTCGCCCCGCCCCCCGCCGTCGGCAGCGCCGCCGGTGACGTGTTCCTCGTGCCGCCGAACCCGGCCATGCACGACGAACACGCCGCCGACGAGGAACGCCAGGCGCTGCGCACGCGGGCCACCGAGCGTGACGAGGAGATCCGCGCCCTCGCCGCCCGCCTCGGCAAGGACCGCGAACTCGCCGCGCGCCTCGCCTCCTGGCGCACCGGCTGCCCCGCCGGACGCCTCACCGAGCTGGCCCGGGCCGCCGAGGAGGCCCGCGCCTTCGCCCAGGAGGCCGAGGCGGAACTCGCCGAAGCCCGCACCGCGCGCGTGGAGACCGAGGAGGCCGCCGCCGAAGCCACCCAGCTCCGCGACGAACGGCAGGAGGCCGCGCAGAAGGCCCGGCGCGCCGCCGACGCCCTCGCCGGCCTCGCCTTCCGGCTCCGCGAGCGCGCCGGCTGGCAGGTCAGACTCCGCGAACTCGCCGACGAGGCCGCCGAGTCGGAGGCCCGCGCCCAGTCCTGCCTGGAACGCGCCCGCGCCGCCGACGAGGACCGCCGCGCCGCCCAGCGGGCCGCCGACGACGCCCGCCGCACCGCGCGCGCCCTGCGTGCCGAGCGCTCCGAGATCGCCGGAGCCCCCGACGACGTACCCGACGAGGACGACGGCACCCCGAAGGCGTCCCTGCCCGCCCTCCGCGAGGCCTACCGGGCCGCCTCACAGCTGTACGAGAAGGTCGGCGTCGGCGCCGACCTGCGCGCCGAGCAGGCCCGCGCGGAGAGCGACGAGAGCGCCGCCCGCGCCGAACTGGACCGGCTCAGCAACAAGGTCCGCACCCGCGCCGAGCAGCTGCTCCAGTCACCCGACGGCTCCGACGGGCCGTCCCGGCAGGCCGCCGCCGCGCGCGCGGAGGAGCTGGTGCAGCTCCTGGAGACCCGCATGTCGACCGCGAGCGAGCAACTCGGCCGGCTGCGCGGCGAGGCGGAACGACACGCGCCCGAGGACGGCGAGACGCACACCGGGCTGCCCGAGGAACTCGCTCCGCGCGACGCCGAACACGCCCAGGCGCTGCTGCGCACCGCCACGGCCGAACTCGCCGCCCGCACCGAGGCGCTGGCCGAGGCCCGCGAGGCGCACGCCGAACTGCTGGACGCCCACCGCGCCGCCGAGGACGCGGCCGGCGGCTTCGACGAGATCGCCGCGATGCTCCGCGACCTGCTGCGCGAACACACCGCCGAGGAGGAGCCGGAGGAACCGGAGCCGTACCCCGGCACCCTGGAGGAGGCCCGGCACTCCGCCGCCGAGGCCCGCCGCTCGCTGCGCGGCTGCGCCGCCGACCTGTCCGCCGCCGAGGCGGCCGTGCGCGAGACCAGCGACGTCCTGGTCCGGCACGCCAACTCCACACGCTACGAGCAGGTACGCACCCCGGCCCGGCAGCAGATCCGCGAACTTCCCGCCTCCGCGCTGCCCGAGCACGCCCAGAAGTGGGCGGACGCGTTCGCGCCCCGACTGCGGGTCCTCACGGACGAGCTGGCCCAGCTGGAGCGCAACCGCGACTCGATCGTGGACCGGCTGCGCGGACTCGTGGAGTCGGCCCTGGCGACGCTCCGCTCCGCCCAGCGGCTCTCCCGGCTGCCGGAGGGACTCGGCGAGTGGTCGGGGCAGGAGTTCCTGCGCATCCGCTTCGACGAGCCTGACCACGCCACCCTCACCGAACGGCTCGGCGAGGTCATCGACGAGGCCACACGCGCGGCCGTCAAGAAGAACTCCGACCTGCGCCGCGACGGCATGTCCCTGCTGCTGCGGGGCGTCGCGGCAGCCCTCCAGCCGAAGGGCGTGGCCGTCGAGATCCTCAAGCCCGACGCCGTCCTGCGCGCCGAACGCGTCCCCGCCGGGCAGATGGGCGACGTGTTCTCGGGCGGCCAGCTGCTCACCGCCGCCATCGCGTTGTACTGCACGATGGCCGCCCTGCGCTCGAACGACCGGGGCCGGGACAAGCACCGCCACGCCGGCACGCTGTTCCTGGACAACCCCATCGGCCGCGCCAACGCGACCTACCTGCTGGAGCTCCAGCGGGCCGTCTCCGACGCGCTGGGCGTCCAGCTGCTGTACACCACCGGCCTGTTCGACACCACCGCGCTCGCCGAGTTCCCCCTGGTCATCCGCCTGCGCAACGACGCCGACCTGCGGGCGGGCCTGAAGTACATCAGCGTGGAGGAACACCTCCGGCCCGGACTGCCCCAGCAGCCACAGGCCGGAGAGACGGTACGCAGCGAGATCACGGCGACGAGGATGTACAAGAAGCCGGCGTAGCCCTCGGTGCCGGTGGTGCGCGGCCAGGCGGGCCCGGCGAGCTGGGGTTCCTGCCGGCCGGCCCCCGGCGGTCCGCATCCCGCGCGCCGGCTCGTCAGGCGACAGCTGCCGCCGGTGTCAGGAGTGCGACAACTGCCCGGCGCCGCCCCGGCGGCGTATCCGCTCCTGCTCCCGCAGGCTCGCCCGTTCCTGGCGTCGGCGGGCCCGCCGCTCGCGCCGCAGGGCCCGGGCCGTGCTGCTCGGCTCGGAGACCACGCCGTACCGCTGGCGCCACACCTGGCGGGTCACCCACACGTCGACCACGGCCCAGGTGGCCGCCACCGTGCTCACCACGCTGCTGATCACCATGGGGAACGCCAGCCAGGACCCGGCCAGCGTGCACAGGAACGCGACCATCGCCTGAATCAGCGTCACCGCTATGACGAGGACCGCCCGCACCGCCGCCGTACGCACCGGGTCGGGCATCGGGTGCCGCCGCGCGGGCTCCTCCACCCACAACGGCTGGTAGCCCTGCCGCAGTTCGTCACCGACGGACACTCCGCCCCGCCCGGGCACCGGAATCCCGTGATCCGGCACCTTCCGGCCCCGTCCTGCCTGCGAGCGTTCCGCCACGCTCTCCTCGGGCGCCTTGCGCCGCTCCGCCGTGCCCATCACCGTGTCACTCCCCACCGCCGGCAGACCGATCGCCCCGGCATCCGAAGACCCCGACTCCCCAGTGGCTGCCCGGCTTGCGCTGCTTTACGCCGCCGGGGTGCGGGATACGGCACCTGTGGCCCGTTCCGCCCCCATGTCCCATAGAGAAGGACGCACGAGAACCCGCGAAGATTCCCAACCGGCGAATATTTCCAGCCAACCGGTGTCCGTGACGCCTCCGCCGGGCGGGGTGCCGGCGCCCGCAACGCGGTGGCAATCTCCCGCAATGCCCGGACAACTCGCCATGTCTCGCCGCCGGAGTGGAAGTTCACCCTCCGGACATGTCTTCGAGTTAACTGTGAGGCGGTAGTAGGCTCGCGCCGTTTGTAGACGTTCATGCACACCCCCGGCCGGCGGGGGTCGAGCTGGGGGAGGCCATGCGCTTTCGCGGGAAGTCGATCCGCCGGAAGATCGTGGCGCTGCTTCTCGTGCCGCTGGTGGCCCTGACCGCTGTCTGGGGCTTCACCACGGTGCTCACGGGCCGCGAGGTCGCCCGGCTGTTCCGCGTGACCGACGTCGTCCAGGACATCGGCTACCCCGCCGAGGATACCGTCCGCGTCCTGCAGCAGGAGCGCCGTCAGACCCTCGTCTACCTCGCCGACCCGCGGGCCTCCGAGGTCCTCTCGGCACTGCACCGCACCCGCGCCGCCACCGACCACGCGATCGCCACCTTCCGTGCGAACGCCAAGGACGATGACATCCGGTCAGGGATGGACGGGGGCGACGGTGACCACCTGACGGCCGTGCTGGACGCCCTGAACGGCCTCGGCTCGCTGCGCCGAGGCGTCGAGCAGGGCACCGTCACCCGCGCCCAGGCGTTCTCCCAGTACAACCGCCTCGTCGACCCCTGCTACATGCTCCTCGAGTCCCTCGACGGCATCGACGACCTGGAGGTCGACAAGCAGGCCCGCGCCCTGGTCAACATCGCCCGGGCCCGCGAACTCCTCTCCCGCGAGGACGCCCTGCTCGGCTCCTCCCTCGTCGTCGGCCGGCTCACCCGCGAGGAGACCCGCGAGATCTCCGACCTCGTCGCCCAGCGCACCCTGCTGTACGACATCAGCCTGCCGCTGCTGCCCACGGGGGAGCGCGAACGCTACGACCACTTCTGGAACAACGCCACCACCGCCCCCCTGCGGGCGGCCGAACGCTCCGTCACCGCCATGGAGTCCGGCACCCCCCGCGGTGTCACCGCCCAGAGCTGGGACTCGGCCGCGGGATCCGTCCTGAAGGAACTCGGCACCCTGGACGACCAGGTGGGCGACCGCTTCCAGGACCGTACGCGCCCCGTCGCCGTGGAGGTCATCGCCGAGGCGGCCGTCGCGGGCGTCCTCGGCCTGGTCGCGCTGCTGCTGTCCGTCGTGCTCTCCATCCGGGTCGGCCGCGCCCTCATCCGCGACCTGCGCCAGCTGCGCCTGGAGGCGCACGAGGCGTCCGGCGTCCGGCTGCCCAGCGTGATGCGCCGGCTGTCCGCGGGCGAACAGGTCGACGTCGAGACCGAGGTTCCGCGCCTGGAGTACGACAAGAACGAGATCGGCGAGGTCGGCCAGGCCCTCAACACCCTCCAGCGCGCCGCGGTCGAGGCCGCCGTCAAACAGGCCGAGCTGAGGGCCGGTGTCTCCGAGGTCTTCGTCAACCTCGCCCGCCGCAGCCAGGTGCTGCTGCACAAGCAGCTGACGCTGCTGGACAGCATGGAGCGCCGGACCGAGGACACCGACGAACTCGCCGACCTGTTCCGCCTGGACCACCTCACCACCCGCATGCGCCGGCACGCCGAGGGCCTGGTGATCCTCTCCGGTGCCGCGCCCTCCCGGCAGTGGCGCCGGCCCGTACAGCTGATGGACATCGTCCGTGCCGCCGTCGCCGAGGTCGAGGACTACGAGCGCATCGAGGTCCGGCGTCTGCCGCGGGTCGCCGTCACCGGGCCCGCCGTCGCCGACCTCACCCATCTCGTGGCCGAACTCCTGGAGAACGCCACCGTCTTCTCGCCGCCGCACACCGCCGTCCAGGTCTTCGGCGAACGTGTCGCCAACGGCTTCACCCTGGAGATCCACGACCGGGGTCTCGGCATGACGGCCGAAGCGCTCCTGGAGGCCAACCTGCGCCTCGCCGAGACCCCCGAGTTCGAACTGTCCGACACCGACCGGCTCGGCCTGTTCGTGGTCAGCCGCCTCGCCCAGCGCCAGAACGTCCGGGTCTCCCTCCAGCCGTCGCCGTACGGCGGCACCACCGCGGTCGTGTTCATCCCCGACGCGCTGCTGAGCGACGACGTCCCGGACACCAACGGCATCGGTTTCCGGCTCGACCGGGACCGCCCGGCGAAGGGCATCGAGGCCGCGGGCCGTGCCGGCGGGCGGTCCCCGGCCCCGCTGCAGCTGCCCGGCCTGCCGACCTCCCTGCTGGACGGCCCCGTCGAGCTGGAGGCGCCGGTCGACCTCGACGCGCTGGACGACTTCCCCGGCGCCCTCCCGGACGAGGACAGCGAGCGCGGCGGCCTGTTCCGCTCCCGCCGGCCCCGCCCGGAGAACGACGAGCAGGACGCCACCGGGCCGGCCGGGCGGCTGCCGCGCGCCGAGACCGGCGACCGCGGGCCCGTGCCCCTGCCACGGCGGCAGACCCCCAAGCTGGTCAGCTCGCACGGCAAGCCCGTCGGCGACCAGCGGCCCCGCCGCGTCGAACCGGACCCCGGGCCCGCCGCCGGGCCGCGCCGCTCCGACACGGACGGGCCGGCCCCGCTGCCCGCCCGCCGCCGCGGGAGCGCCTCCCGACGCCCCGCCGGCCTCACCGACCGGGCCGAGGACCGCGCCGCGACCCCGGCCGAGGGCGCCGACGCGACGCCAGAAGCCCCGGCGCTGCCCAGGCGCACACGCACCCGGCCCGGGGCGCCCGGCGCCGCCGGCCCGGCGGACACGGCACCACCCCGCGCCGCCGCCACCAAGCCCGCCGGTGGCACGGCCCCCGAGCCCGCCGGTGGCACGGCCCCCGAACCGGGTACCGGTCCGCTGCCCCGGCGGGTACGCCAGGCGAACCTGGCCCCCCAGCTCAAGCACGACACCAGCCGGCGCACCGAGCGCACGGCGGCGCCCGACGACCGCGATGCCGAGGAGGTCCGCAACCGGATGGCCTCGCTCCAGCGCGGCTGGCAGCGCGGCCGGGAGGAGAACGCCGAGGGCGACGGGGCCCGGAACGGCACGGAACAAGGAACAAAGGGGAACGGTCGATGACCGCACCGAAGGCGACCGGCCACACGGCGACGAACAACGGCGAGCTGAACTGGCTCCTGGACGACCTGGTCGACCGGGTCGCCAGCATCCGCAAGGCCGTCATCCTGTCCGGCGACGGACTGCCGACCGGGGTGTCCAAGGACCTGACCAGGGAGGACAGTGAGCATCTGGCCGCCGTGGCGTCCGGCTTCCACAGCCTCGCCAAGGGCGTCGGCCGGCATTTCGAGGCGGGCAGCGTCCGGCAGACGGTGGTCGAGCTGGACGACGCCTTCCTGTTCGTCACCGCCGCCGGGGACGGCAGCTGCCTCGCCGTCCTCTCGGACGCCGACTCCGACATCGGACAGGTCGCCTACGAGATGACGCTCCTGGTCAAGCGGGTCGGCGTGCATCTGGGCACCGCCCCGCGCACCGACCTGCCCGCAGGCGGGTAGTGGGATGGCATGAGCGCAGACGGTCGCACAGGAAACCACTGGTTCGACGACGAGGCCGGGCCGGTCGTCCGTCCGTACGCCATGACGCGCGGCCGCACCTCCAGTGCGGGGCAGCACCGCCTCGATCTGATCGCGGTGGTGGTCGCGGAGCCCGACACCGGCGACCCGGAGACGGACCCGACGCTGTCGCCCGAACACGTGGAGATCGTCGGACTCTGCCGGGGCACTCCGCAGTCGGTCGCCGAACTCGCCGCGGAACTCGATCTTCCGGTCGGTGTCGTCCGCGTCCTCATCGGCGACCTCGTGCACGCGGAACTCGTCCATGTGACCCGGCCGGTCCCCCCGGCCGAGCTCCCCGACGAGAGTATTCTGCGCGACGTGATCAACGGCCTCCGGGCGCTCTGACCGGCGCGGAAGCGGGTAGCGACATGACTGGCTGGCAGTTCTGGGTCGATCGGGGCGGCACCTTCACCGACATCGTCGCGCGTCGCCCGGACGGCCGGCTGCTCACCCACAAGGTCCTGTCCGACAGCCCCGCCCGCCCCGGCTCGCGGCCTCGCCCCAGCGGGGGGACCACCGTCGCGGACGCCGCCGTCGCGGGCGTACGAGAATTGCTCGGCTCCTCCCAGGAGCCCGTCGAAGCCGTCCGCATGGGCACCACGGTAGCCACCAACGCCCTGCTGGAACGCAAGGGCGAGCGCACCCTCCTCGTCGTCACCCGCGGCTTCCGCGACGCGCTGCGCATCGCCTACCAGAACCGCCCCCGCATCTTCGCCCGCCGGATCTTGCTGCCCGAGCCGCTCCACGAACGCGTCGTGGAGGTGGACGAACGCGTCGCCGCCGACGGCACCGTCCTGCGCGCCCCCGACCTGGACGCCCTGGCCGGCCCGCTCCAGGAGGCCTACGACGACGGGATCCGCGCGGTCGCCGTCGTCTGCCTGCACAGCCACCTCCACCCTGGCCACGAACGCGCCGTCGGTGAACTCGCCGCCCGGATCGGGTTTCCGCAGATCTCGCTGTCCAGCGAGGTCAGCCCGCTGATGAGACTCGTCCCGCGCGGGGACACCGCCGTCGTGGACGCCTATCTCTCGCCCGTGCTGCGCCGGTACGTGCGGCACATCGCCGACGAACTGCACGACGTGCGGCTGATGTTCATGCAGTCCAACGGCGGACTGACGGAGGCCGCGCAGTTCCGCGGCAAGGACGCCATCCTCTCCGGACCGGCCGGCGGCATCGTCGGCATGGCCCGCATGTCCCAGCGCGCCGGCTTCGACCGCGTCATCGGGTTCGACATGGGCGGCACCTCCACCGACGTCTCGCACTTCGCCGGCGCGTACGAGCGCGTCTTCACCACACAGATCGCGGGCGTCCGGCTGCGCGCGCCCATGCTGGACATCCACACCGTCGCCGCCGGCGGCGGATCCGTCCTGCACTTCGACGGCACTCGCTACCGCGTCGGCCCGGACTCGGCCGGCGCCGACCCCGGGCCGGCCTGCTACCGCGCCGGCGGCCCGCTCACCGTCACCGACGCCAACGTGATACTCGGCCGGATCCCACCCGCCCACTTTCCCCGCGTGTTCGGGCCGGAGGGCGACCAGCCACTGGACGCCGCCCTCGTCCGTGACCGGTTCACCGCCCTCGCGCGTGAGATCCACGAACGCACCGGCGACGACCGCACCCCCGAGCAGGTGGCCGAGGGCTACCTGCAGATCGCCGTCGCCGACATCGCCAACGCCGTGAAGCGGATCTCCGTGCAGAAGGGGCACGACGTCACCCGCTACGCGCTGACCACCTTCGGCGGCGCGGGCGGCCAGCACGCGTGCGGGGTCGCCGACGCGCTCGGGATCCGCACCGTCCTCGTACCCCCCATGGCCGGTGTGCTCTCTGCGCTCGGCATCGGACTCGCCGACACCACGGCCATGCGCGAACAGTCCGTGGAGGCGCCCCTGGAAGCCGCCGCCATGCCCGGCATCCGCAAGACGGCCGACGACCTGGAGACCGCCGCCCGCGCCGAACTCGTCGCCGAGGACGTCGCGGAGGACCGCATCCAGGTCACCCGCCGTGCCCAGCTCCGCTACGACGGCACCGACACCACCCTCACCGTCGAGCTGGACGAGCCCGACGCCATGCGGCACGCCTTCGAAGAACGTCATCGCGCCACGTACTCCTTCACACTCGACCGGCCCGTCGTCGTGGAAGCCCTCTCCGTGGAAGCCACCGGCATCACCGCACCCCCCGATCTCTCCGCGCTCGCCCCGTACGAGGGCCGCTCCGAAACGCCCGGCACCGTCCGCCTCCACACCGGCGGCGTCTGGCGCGACGCACCCCTCCACCGCCGGGAGGCCCTTCCTCCCGGCCAGACCGTCACCGGCCCCGCGATCATCACCGAGGCCGGCGCGACGACCGTCGTCGACGACGGCTGGCGGGCCGCCGCGACCGATGACGGGCATCTGCTCATGGAACGCACGGCGATCACGCAGAGTTCCGGACTCGACACGGAAGTCGATCCGGTTCTCCTGGAGGTCTTCAACAACCTCTTCATGTCCATCGCCGAACAGATGGGCGCACGCCTGGAGTCCACGGCCCAGTCCGTCAACATCAAGGAGCGGCTGGACTTCTCCTGCGCCCTGTTCGACCCGGACGGGAACCTGGTGGCCAACGCCCCCCACATCCCCGTCCACCTGGGCTCCATGGGCACCAGCGTGAAGGAGGTCATCCGCCGTCGCGGCTCCGCCCTGCGACCGGGCGACACCTACGCGGTCAACGACCCCTACCACGGCGGCACGCATCTGCCGGACATCACCGTGATCACCCCCGTCTTCGACACCGACCGGACCACGGACACGCACAGTGAGCCGCGGATCCTCTTCCACGTCGCCTCGCGCGGTCACCACGCGGAGATCGGCGGCATCGCCCCCGGCTCCATGCCCGCCCACAGCCGCACCATCGAGGAGGAGGGCGTCCTCTTCGACAACTGGCTGCTCGCCGAGAACGGCCGCTTCCGCGAGGAGGAGACCCGCCAGCTGCTCACCGAGGCGCCCTACCCGTCCCGCAACCCACGCATGAACCTTGCCGACCTGCGCGCCCAGATCGCCGCCAACCAGAAGGGCGTCGACGAGGTCCGCCGCATGATCGAGGAGTTCGGTCTCGACGTCGTCCAGGCCTACATGCGGCACGTCCAGGACAACGCGGAGGAGGCCGTGCGCCGCGTCATCGACGCCCTGGACGACGGTGAGTACGCCTACGAGACCGACTCCGGTGCCGTCATCCGGGTCCGCGTCCGTGTCGACCGCACCGAGCGCCGGGCGACCATCGACTTCACCGGCACCTCCGCGCAGCTCCCCACCAACCTCAACGCGCCCCTGGCGGTGGTCGACGCGGCCGTCCTGTACGTCTTCCGTACGCTCGTCGCCGACGACATCCCGCTCAACGACGGGTGCCTGCGCCCCCTGGACATCATCGTGCCGGCCGGGTCGATGCTCGCTCCCGAGCCGCCCGCCGCCGTCGTCGCGGGCAACGTGGAGACCTCGCAGGCCATCACCGGCGCGCTCTACGCGGCGCTCGGCGTCCAGGCCGAAGGCTCGGGCACCATGAACAACGTCAGCTTCGGCAACGGACGGCACCAGTACTACGAAACCGTCGCCTCCGGATCCGGCGCCGGTGACGGTTTCCCCGGCGCCGATGTGGTCCAGACCCACATGACCAACTCCCGGCTCACCGACCCGGAGGTCCTGGAGTGGCGGCTTCCGGTCCGCCTCGAGGAGTTCGCCGTCCGGCCGGGCAGCGGCGGCGCCGGCCGGTGGCGCGGCGGTGACGGAGCCGTCCGCCGCATCCGGTTCCTCGAACCGATGACCGTCTCCACGCTCTCCCAGCACCGTCGCGTGCCCCCCTACGGCATGGCCGGCGGCGCCCCCGGAGCGCTCGGCGCCAACCGGGTGGAGCGGGCCGACGGCACGGTCACCGACCTCGGCGCGAGCGGCTCGGCCGACGTCGGGCCCGGCGACGTACTCGTCATCGAAACCCCCGGTGGCGGCGGCTACGGCCGTCCGTCGCCCGCACCCCATCAAGCAGGAGAAGAGATCGATGATCTTCGGGCGCTCTGAGCGCGGCAAGCCTCCGGTCGAGCCCGTCACGCTCAAGATCCTCGTGGCCGGCGGCTTCGGCGTGGGCAAGACGACCCTCGTCGGCGCGGTCAGCGAGATCAGGCCGCTGCGCACCGAGGAACTGCTCACCGAGGCCGGGCGTCCCGTGGACGACATCAGCGGTGTGGAGGGCAAGCACACCACCACGGTGGCCATGGACTTCGGCCGCATCACCCTGCGCGAGGACCTGGTGCTGTACCTGTTCGGCACGCCCGGGCAGGAACGGTTCTGGTTCATGTGGGACGAGCTGTCCGAGGGGGCGCTCGGTGCCGTCGTCCTCGCCGACACGCGCCGCCTGGAGGACTGCTTCGCCGCCGTCGACTACTTCGAACGGCGTTCCATCCCCTTCCTGGTCGCCGTCAACTGCTTCGAGGGAGCCGCACGCTACCCCGCCGAGTCCGTCCGCCAGGCCCTCGACCTGGACGACGACGTGCCCGTCCTGCTGTGCGACGCCCGCGACCGGCAGTCGGTCAAGGACGTGCTCGTCGGAGTCGTCCAGCACGCGATGGAGTACGCGGCCGACCACCGCCAGGCCGTCCTCGGCTGACCGGCAGGCACGGCCCGTACCCCCGCCGACCGGGGTACGGGCCGTGGCCCGGTACGGAGCACCCACGCCTTCCGCGCGGACGTCGGCCTGGCCCGGGGCGGGATACGCGAGAAAAGTACGACGATGTCGCCTGACACCGGGAAGTGTTCACCGGCGTTCCGGGGGCGTCAAGGTTGCCGGCGGCAACGGTGACACCGGCCCTTTCCCGCCCGAGCGCTGCGGGTTCGGCGCACCGGCCTTATACGAAGAGGCCGTTCACCACCGTGGGTCCGCGGCCGCGTATCCGGCGGGTGCCGTGGCCTGCCCGCCGCGCCGCACCTCGTGGCCCGGTGACCCGGCGCGCCCCAGCACCCAACTCGCGCCGGCTAGTGCCTTGGCGGCCTTCTTCAGCGGGGCGAGGTGGGCGGCGGCCTGGTGGCGGTCGGCCACGCTGCCGGGGCCGCAGACGACGGTCGCCAGGGAGAGGGTGACCGGCCGCCCGGCCGCCGCCCAGGGGACGTCCAGCACGGCGGCCACCAAGGGATCCAGCGCGACCTCGTCGGCCAGCACCAGGAAGTCGTCGCCGCCGATGTGCCCCACGCGCGCGTGTCCCGCGACCGCCTGCTGGAGCGCGCGGCCCACCGCGCGGATCAGTTCGTCGCCCGCGGCGAACCCGGCACCGTCGTTGACCTGTTTGAAGTGATCGATGTCGAGCCAGCTGAGCGCGAAGGGCCGCCCCTCGGAGATCCGCCGGTCGACCTCACCCAGGATCGCGTCCGAACCGGGCAGCCGGGTCAGCGGGTTCAGCGCGGCGGCCTCCTCGACCCGGCTCTCGGCCAGCGCCCGCACCAGGTCCGCCAGCCGTACGACGCCTACGCACCGGCCGTGTGCGTCGACCACCGCGACGTCGTCGGAGGTCCGGTCCCGGCCTCCGACCGCGACCACGTCCAGCACCTCCCAGGCCGTCGCGTCGACGCCGACCGTGCGGGGCGCGTCGCCCAGTATGAAGGCCGGTCGGTCGGCGTACAGGGCGTGTCCGTAGCGACCCGACATCGACAGCAGGAAGCGTGAGCGGTGCACCGACCGGACGGGCCGGCCGACCGGGTCCACCAACAGCACCCCCGAGACGTCCGGCGAACCGGTCAGCAGCGCCCGTACCTGCCCGGCCGAGGCGGTCCGCGGCAGCAAGGCGGCGGGCCGCACGAATTCCCGCACCGACGGCCCCGAGCGGGGCGCGGTGACGGTACCGGGAGCCGGTGGCGGAACGTACACATCCGCTGCCGGGATCCGGGCCGGGGGCGCGAACAGCTCGCCCTGGGCCAGCTGCGCGCCGGCTGACATGGCCCCGGCGCACTGGAGTTCCGTCTCCACGCCCTCCACCGCGACCAGGGCGCCCAGCTCCTCGCACAGCGTCCGCATCGCCCGCATCGCGGCCGGCCGGGCCAGCAGCGAGGCGTCGAGCTTGACCAGGTCGGGGGAGAGGTCGGTGAGCAGCCTGAGCGGTACGTCTCCGTCGCCGATGCCGTCCGCGCTGATCCGGAAACCTTGCTCGCGGAGCGAGGCCACCGCCTCCAGCAAGGCCCGCTGGGGCACGTGGGTGCAGGGCGGGACGATGTCCACTGTCACCTCCCAGGTCATGCGGCCCGCCGCGCGCACCGCGTCGTGCAGCGGTGTGAGGCCGCCGAGGTCGGCGAGCGTGGCCGCGAACACGTTCAGGTGCAGCGGCAGCAGCGTCTCCTTGCGGGCCGCCGCGCGGAGCGCCAGCACGGCCAGCCTGGCGTCCACCTCGGGATCCCGGCGGGCCTCGGCCAGCACGTCGCCGGCCTCCGGGCGGGCGAGTGTCTCCAGTGCGGCGACCGCGCCCGTCCTCAGGTTGACCACCGGCTGGAAGGCGAAGCGGAGAGTATCCGTCCAGGAGTGCACGGGAGCATGATGGCGCTGCCCGCGCACGCCCAGGCGCAGTTCATGAGACGTTCACACAGGATTCCCGGGTGATCACTCAGCGTGGAAGTCCAGCGCCTCCACCCCGCGTGGTCACCGGTCCGGCTCCGCTCACCGCACGGCGACCACCGAGGAACCGTGTCCGAACAGCCCCTGGTTGGCGGTGATGCCCACCCGCGCGCCGGTCACCTGCCGGTCACCTGCCAGGCCTCTCAACTGCTGGGTCAGCTCGCAGACCTGGGCGATGGCCTGGGCCGGCACCGCCTCACCGAAGGAGGCGAGACCGCCGCTGGTGTTCACGGGTATCCGGCCGCCGAGGGCGGTCGCACCCTCCCGGAGCAACTTCGCTCCCTCGCCCTCGCCGCACAGTCCCAGATCCTCGTACCACTGCAGCTCCAGCGCGGTGGACAGGTCGTACACCTCGGCCAGGGACAGGTCCTCGGGGCCGATGCCCGCCTCCTCGTAGGCGGCTCTGGCGACGGACGCCCGGAAGGTTTCCGCCGGGGGAGCCACCGCGACCGCGGAGTCCGTGGCGAGGTCCGGCAGGTCCAGCACCGTGTTCGGGAAGCGGGGGGTCACCGTGGACACCGCCCGGATCCGCACCGGACGGGCGACACCGCGCCGGCGCGCGAAGTCCGTGCTGGACAGCACCAGTGCGGCCCCGCCGTCGGAGGTGGCGCAGATGTCCAGCAGCCGCAGCGGATCCGCGACCACGGCGGAGGCGGCCACCTCCTCGGCGGTGACCCGCTTGCGGTACCGGGCGTTCGGGTTGACTGCTCCCAGCGCGGCGTTCTTCACCTTGACCCGCGCGAAGTCCTCCAGGGTGTCCCCGTGGACCGCCATCCGCCGGCGCGCGTACAGCCCGAAGTAGGCCGGGTTCGTCGCGCCGAGCAGGCGGAACCGCAGCCAGTCCGGATCGTCGGGGCGGTCCCCGCCCGCCGGCCGGAAGAATCCCTTGGGCGCGGCGTCCGCACCCACCACGAGGACGACGTCCGCGAGACCGGCGAGGATCTGCGCCCGCGCCACGGCGAGGGCCTGGGACCCGGACGCGCACGCCGCGTACACGCTGGTCACCCTGGCGCCCTGCCAGCCCAGGGCCTTGGCGAACGTGGCTCCCGCGACATGTCCCGGATACCCGCCGCGCACCGTGTCCGCGCCCACGACGGAATCGACGTCCCGCCATTCGAGGCCGGCGTCCGCGAGCGCCGCGCGGGCCGCCGCCGTCCCGTACTCCACGAAGCCACGGCCCCACTTCCCCCACGGGTGCATGCCCGCGCCGAGCACCGCCACGTCCCGCGTCATGCCGCCACCCCCGTCGGCCGCCAGTGCCAGATCGTCCAGGCCGTTCCCGTGTCCTCGTCCTCGTTGAGCACGCCGGGTACGACCTCCACCTCCATCCCCACCGCCAGATCGGCGACGGCGACCCCGGGAGCCGCCTGGCCCAGCACCACGATCCGCTCGGCCTCCAGCTCCACCGCGATCAACGCGTACGGCTCCCACGGAAGTTCCCGGTTGCTCACATAGGGTGACGGCGGACGGTACCGGCTGTCGGTGTACGACCAGATCCGCCCCCTGGGTGACAGGGGGATCTCCTCCAGGGCGCCGCCCGCACAGTGCGGGTTGCGGCAGTGGAGGTCCTCGCGCGGGAAGAAGACCGAGGCGCAGGCCGCGCAGCGGGTGCCCAGGAGGCGGAACTCATCAGCCACACCGGTGAACCAGCCGGCGACCACCGGCTTGCGTGTGTACGGCACGAGCCCTCCTCGCGTACGCGATCTGACGAGCCGTCAGGAGTGTGCCACGGGCCACCGGAAATGGGCAGGGCGTTCCTGTGAACCGAACGGCCCCGCACGGCGTCGTGGTACAGGAAGGGTGGCCGGGATCGACGGGGGTGATTCCGGCCACCCTTCCTGGTTCGTCCGTTCCTGGCGGCCGCTGCCGGAACACGCCCCTCCTCTGATCGGATACAGTCCGCGCGTGTCCGAAACTCAGCACCCGACTGCCAATTCCGCGCCGAACTCCCACTGTTCGAGCTGCGGAGCGCCCTATGGAGAGGGCGTTTCCGGATGGCCGCGCACCTGTCCGGCCTGCCGGACCGTCGCCTACCGCAACCCGCTGCCGGTGGCGATCGCGCTCCAGCCTGTGTACGACACCAAGGGCACGGCCCTGGTCGTCATCACCCGGACCGTCGCCCCCGCGCGCGGAGGCACGGCCCTGCCCGGCGGGTACGTCGACGACCGCGAGGACTGGAAGCTGGCCGTCGTACGCGAACTCAAGGAAGAGACCGGCATCGACGCGGCCTCCCGCGACGTGCGGCTCGTGGACGCCATGAGCTCACCCGACGGACACCTGCTGCTGTTCGGGCTGCTGCCGGAACGCCCTGCCGACGGCCTGCCCCCGTCCGCTCCCACGGACGAGTCCGACGGCTGGCAGCTGCTGCGCAGGCCCGAGGAACTCGCCTTCCCGCTGCACACCGTGGCCGTCAAGGCATGGTTCGAGGGCCGCTACGTGTGAGCCGGACGGCTCACCCCAGCCCCCGCACGCGCACCGGACAGGGCGGCTCGGTCACGCCGTCCTCCCGGTCCCGGGTGACCACCACCCGGCCGCCCTGCCGACGGGCGACGTAGCGTTCGATCTCCGGTTCCTCCCAGCCGTCGCCCGCGTCCGGCACCACCAGGCCACCCCCCGTGCGCCCGCGCGCGGGCGCCCACACCTCCAGCTCCAGCCCACCGTCGGCACCCCGCACCGGAATCACCGCTCCCGCGCGCGCCAGCACCGGTATCCGGGACAGGGGAGCCTCCAGGACCACCTGGGCCGGCCCCTCGTAGGCCTCCTCCGTCACCGTGTCGTACCAGCGGCCCCTCGGCAGCCGCACCGCGCGCCGCTCGGCACCCGGCTCCAGAACGGGCGCCACCAGGAGGCCGTCACCCAGCAGAAACGTGTCCTCGCAGTCGCGCAGCGCCCGGTCCTCCGGCGCCCCCCACCACAGCGGCCGGACATAGGGCGCGCCGGTGCGCCGGGCCAGATGCGCCAGCGTCAGGAAGTACGGCAGCAGCCGCCGGCGTTCCAGCAGCGCCACGCGCGCGTGCTCCAGCACCTCGGCACCGAACTCCCACGGCTCGCGGCGCCCCGCCCGCAGACCCGCGTGCGTGCGGAACAGCGGCAGGTACGCGCCCAGCTGGAACCACCGCAGATACAGCTCCGGCGAGGGAGTGCCGTCGAACCCGCCCACATCCGGGCCCGAGTACGGCACCCCGCACAGCCCCAGCCCCAGCACCAGCGACAGCGACGCCCGCAGCCCCGGCCAGCCCGTCGCCACGTCCCCCGACCACGCGCCCCCGTACCGCTGCAGCCCCGCCCAGCCCGAACGGGAGAACAGGAAGGGCCGCTCCTCGGGCGAAAGGCCGCGCAGCCCCTCGTAGGCGGCCCGGGCCATGCACAGCGCGTACACGTTGTGCGCCTCCCGATGGTCGCCGCCGCGCCCCTCCAAGGAGTGCCGCGCCGAACGCGGCAGCGTGGGCTCACCGAAGGCGCCGAACGACGTCGGCTCGTTCATGTCGTGCCAGAACCCGGCGAAGCCCTGCCCCAGCCGCTCCTCGTACAGCCCGCCCCACCACGCGCGCACGCGCGCGCGCGAGAAATCCGGGAACACCGAATCGCCGGCCCACGCGACACCCCCGACCGTGCGGCCCTGCCCGTCCCGCACGAACGCGTCCACGGCCGCACCGCTCTCGTACACGGCGTCGCCCGGCTCCGCCCGCACCGCGGGGTCGACGATCGACACCAGCCGGATCCCGTCCCGGCGCAACTCCTCCGCCAGCACCGGCAGCTTGGGGAAACGCTCCTGGTCGACCGTGAACACCCGGTGGTCGTCGTGGTGATCGATGCCGAGGTGCACGGCGTCCAGCGGCAACCCGCGATCCTGGTAGCCCGCGACGATCCGGCGCACCTCCTGCTCGCTGCCGAAGCCCCACCGCGCGTGATGGTGCCCCAGCGCCCACGCGGGCGGCAGCGCGGGCGCGCCCGTCAGCGCGGCCCACGTCAGCAGCACGCGCGCGGGCGTACCCACCATCACCCAGCAGCGCAGCGGACCACCGTCCATCCGCACCTCGCAGCTCCCCGCCCGGTCGTGCCCGGACCCGGCGCCCTCCTCGCCCTCCCGCAGGACGACCGTGCCGTCCCACGTGGTGTCGTGGAACACCAGATGCGTGCCGGCGTCCGCCACCACCAGCTGCACCGGCATCGTCACGTACAGCGGATCCTCGCCGGGCCCGAACGCCCGGCCCGGATCGGTGTTCCACAGCCGGTACCAGCCGTCCCTCAGCCGGGGCCCGGACGCGCGCCCGCCCAGACCGAAGAACCGGGCGTCCGCCGCCACCTCGGACCGCTGCATCCACCGCGCCACGCCCCCGCCGACCGGCTCCCACCAGCGCGGCGGAAGCTGCCGCCGCAGCGTCACCCCGCCCGGCGTGCACACGTCGATCGCGCCGTGCCGCGACACGACGACCGTCACGCGCTCGGCCACCACCCGCCAGCCGCCGTCCTTGTCCGGCTCCAGCACCGCCCGCTGATCCGGCTCCGGGCCGCTCCCCGCGAGCGCGTACGACGGCTGCGGACCCGCCCCGTCCCACCCCCAGAAGACCGCCCCGTTCGCCGCCACGACGATCCGCAGCTCGGAACGGCTGAACCGGATCAGACCACCCCCGGGACCCGGCTCCACACCCTCCACCCGACCCGGCACCCGGGCCCGCTCGGGCCCCCGCCGCGGCAGCCCGGCGGCGTCGATACGCCGCCTGCGCCACGCCGCCCGCACGGTACGCAACCCGTAGGCCGCCCGCCCCGAACCGACCACACTCACCGAACGCACCAGGTCACGACCGTCCATGCTGCTCACCCTGCCACTGCGCGCCCCACGCGCGCGTGTCGTTCAACTGCCGTTCACCCGTGCCCTCGCCACATCTTCATGACATGGACTATGTGGGGCGCACCCTGGTGTAGAAGTCGATCACATGGCATCGTCCCTGTCAGCCGCGTCACGCGCACACCCCAGCCCGTGCGCGGACCGACGCACACGACGCGCACAGTCCGGGAGCCGCACCCATGTCGACCGCGAACCCCCAGCCGCTCTGGCAGCCCGATCCCCAGCGGATCGCCCAGGCCCGCATCACCCGGTTCCAGGCATGGGCCGCCGAACACCACGGCGCCCCGGCCGAAGGCGGGTACCCGGCCCTGCACCGGTGGTCCGTCGACCAGCTGGAGACCTTCTGGAAAGCCGTCACGGAGTGGTTCGACGTGCGGTTTTCGACCCCCTACGCGCGCGTGCTCGGCGACCGCGCCATGCCCGGCGCCCAGTGGTTCCCCGGAGCCACCCTCAACTACGCCGAACACGCCCTGCGCGCCGCGGCCGACCGCGCGGACGAACCCGCCCTCCTCCACGTGGACGAGACGCACGAACCGCGCCCGGTCACCTGGTCCGAACTGCGCCGCCAGGTGGGCTCCCTCGCCGCCGAACTCCGCGCCCTCGGCGTACACCCCGGCGACCGCGTCAGCGGCTACCTCCCGAACATCCCCCAGGCCGTCGTCGCCCTCCTCGCCACGGCCGCCGTGGGCGCCGTCTGGACCTCGTGCGCCCCCGACTTCGGCGCCCGCAGCGTCCTCGACCGCTTCCAGCAGGTCGAACCCGTCGTCCTGTTCACCGTCGACGGCTACCGCTACGGCGGCAAGGAGCACGACCGCCGCGAGACCGTCGCCGAACTGCGCCGCGAGCTGCCCACTCTGCGCGCCGTCGTCCACATCCCGCTGCTGGACACCGAGGCCCCCGAGGGCGCCCTGGAATGGTCGGCACTGACGGCGGGGGACGCCGAGCCGGTCTTCGAGCAGGTCCCGTTCGACCACCCGCTGTGGGTGCTGTACTCCTCCGGCACGACCGGCCTGCCCAAGGCCATCGTCCAGTCGCAGGGCGGCATCCTGGTGGAACACCTCAAGCAGCTGGGCCTGCACTGCGACCTCGGCCCAGAGGACCGTTTCTTCTGGTACACCTCGACCGGCTGGATGATGTGGAACTTCCTCGTCTCCGGCCTGCTCACGGGCACCACGATCGTCCTGTACGACGGCAGCCCCGGCTATCCGGACACCGGCGCCCAGTGGCGGGTCGCCGAACGCACCGGCGCCACCCTCTACGGCACCTCCGCAGCCTACGTCATGGCCTGCCGCAAGGCCGGCGTCCACCCCGCCCGCGACCACGACCTCTCCACGGTCAAGTGCGTCGCCACCACCGGTTCCCCGCTGCCGCCGGACGGCTTCCGCTGGCTGCACGACGAAGTGCGCGACGACCTGTGGATCGCCTCCGTCAGCGGCGGCACGGACGTCTGCTCCTGCTTCGCCGGCGCCGTACCCACCCTCCCGGTGTACACCGGCGAACTCCAGGCCCCCGGCCTCGGCACCGACCTGCAGTCCTGGGACCCGAGCGGCAAACCCCTGGTGGACGAGGTCGGCGAGCTGGTCGTCACCAACCCCATGCCGTCCATGCCGATCCACTTCTGGAACGACCCCGACGGCCGCCGCTACCACGACAGCTACTTCGACACCTACCCCGGCGTCTGGCGCCACGGCGACTGGATCACCCTCACCTCACGCGGCACCGTGATCATCCACGGCCGCTCCGACTCCACCCTCAACCGGCAGGGCGTCCGCATGGGCTCGGCCGACATCTACGAGGTCGTCGAGCGCCTGCCCGAGATCAGGGAATCCCTCGTCATCGGCATCGAACAACCCGACGGCGGCTACTGGATGCCGCTGTTCGTGCACCTCGCGCCGGGCGCCGCCCTGGACGAGGCGCTCCTGAACCGCGTCAAGCAGGCCATCCGCGAACAGCTCTCACCGCGCCACATCCCCGACGAGATCATCGAGGTGCCCGGCATCC
This sequence comes from Streptomyces sp. NPDC023481, assembly GCF_055560195.1. Lineage (NCBI taxonomy): Bacteria > Bacillati > Actinomycetota > Actinomycetes > Kitasatosporales > Streptomycetaceae > Streptomyces > Streptomyces sp. NPDC023481. The sequence goes on along the minus strand of NZ_JBVHJE010000024.1, from coordinate 3,907 downwards.
CGCACACCCTCACCGGCAAACGCATCGAGGTCCCGGTCAAGCGCCTGCTCCAGGGCACCCCCCTGGAAAAGGCGGTCAACCCGGGCTCCATCGACAACCTCGCCCTGCTCGGCTTCTACGAGGAACTCGCCCGCAAGCGCGCCTGACCCCAGCGGAGCATCACCCTCCGCAACCCGCCCCCCGAGCGGTCACACGCGCCGGACCTGCCCAAACACCCCCGCCACCCGGTCCGCGACCACCGGCGGCACTGCCGTTGTCAGTGCCGCCGGTTACGGTGAGTGAGCACTGATCGACTGCGCATTGGGGGAATCATGGCGCACACCGACCACCAGACCATGCGACGCGTCCTGCGCCGCGAGATCGCCGGCACCATCGGCGTACTCACCGACGACCACGACTTCCGCGCCATGCGGCGCTACCGCAGCTTCACCTTCGACGACCACGCGGCCTACCTCAGGCAACTGGAAGCCGTGCTCAAGGCCCGCGCCGCCCAGGGCACCCACACCACCCTCGCCCTGTTCGACCCCGAGGACTACGCCGCGTACTGCGCCGACACCGGCCTCGACCCCGACGCCCCGGCCAGCCGCGGCCGGTTCACCGCGGAACTCGCGGCCACCGGCCCCACCATCCCCTACGACGGCCGCCCACTCGCCGCCCTCCTGCCCGCCCTCGTCGACGAAGCCGTCCGCCAGGCCACCTGGGAGTACGCCACCACGCTCCTGACCCGCCTCGGCCCCTGCCCGACCTGCGGCGAGGACATCGGCAGGGCAGCTTTCACCCGCGCCTCCGAACTCCTGGTCCGCATCCTCGACACCGCACCACCCGGCGACCACCACCTCGTCTGCACCGTCGCCGGACCACCGGACACCCTCGTCTCCGTCCTGCACGGCGACCAGGACCCCCACGGCGCGACCCGCTTGGACGAGGCCGAGGCCCTGGAATTCACCAGCGTCCTCGCCCTTGGCCTCGCGACCCGCAGCCCCGGAGGGCTCGTCATGCGCACCAGCGCCGCCGGCACGGCCGACCGCGTCTACGGCTGGCGACTGCGCGGCGGCGCCCTGGAACCGCTGACGGCGTCGGAAGTGTTCGACGCCTACTGCACCGACGTCGAATCCGGCGATCCCATCCCACCCGAGTCCGGCGTCGACTACGGCGAGCCCCCCGCCCTCGGAGAGGAGACCACGACACAGGACCACCGCCACTGAGGCCGGCCGGGGTACGAAAACGCCAGGGGCGTCCCACCCGAAGGCAGGACGCCCCTGAGACCCGGCACCCCCCGGGCGCCGCTGCGGCCTACTCGCCGGACAGCACCGCCTGAGCCGCGCCGCGCGCCTCCTCGGCGCTGTCCGCCGCACGCGCCGCGGCCGCGGCCCGCTCGCACTGCGCCAGCGTGTACTTCGCCAGCGTGGCCCGCACGTACGGAATCGACGCCGAACCCATGGACAGGGAGGTGACACCCAGACCGGTCAGCACACACGCCAGCAGCGGATCGGACGCGGCCTCACCGCACACCCCGCAGCTCTTGCCCTCGGCCTTGGCCGCCTCGGCGGACAGCGCGACCAGGTCGAGCAGCGCCGGCTGCCACGGGTCCTGCAGACGCGACACCGCACCCACCTGCCGGTCGGCCGCGAACGTGTACTGGGCGAGGTCGTTGGTCCCCAACGAGAGGAACTCGACCTCCTGCAGGATCGAACGCGCCCGCAGCGCGGCCGACGGAATCTCGACCATCGCACCGAACTTGGCCCGCAGCCCCGCCTCCCGGCAGGCGTCCGCGAAGGCCTTCGCGTCCTGGCGGTCCGCCACCATGGGCGCCATGACCTCAAGGTAGACGGGCAGCCCCTCGGCTGCCTTCGCCAGCGCCGTCAGCTGGGTGCGCAGCACGTCGGGGTGGTCGAGCAGCGTCCGCAGCCCCCGCACGCCCAGCGCCGGGTTCGGCTCGTCGGCGGGCGTCAGGAAGTCGAGCGGCTTGTCCGCGCCCGCGTCCAGTACACGCACCACCACACGACCCTCGGGGAACGCCTCCAGCACCTGCCGGTAGGCCTCCACCTGCTTCTCCTCGGAAGGAGCGTTCTTGCTGTCGTCCAGGAAGAGGAACTCGGTACGGAACAGACCGACGCCCTCGGCCCCGGCCTCCACGGCCGCGGGCACGTCCGCCGGCCCACCCACGTTGGCCAGCAGCGGCATCTTGTGGCCGTCCGCGGTCACACCGGGACCCGTCGAAGCGGCCAGCGCCGCCTTGCGCTCGGCAGCCGCGGCCTCCAGCTCCGCCTTCTTCTCCTCGGTGGGGTTCACGAACACAGCGCCGGTGCTGCCGTCGACAGCGATCACCGCGCCCTCGGCCAGCTCACCGGCGCCCGGCAGGGCCACCACGGCGGGCACGCCCAGCGCCCGCGCCAGGATGGCGCTGTGACTGGTCGGACCGCCTTCCTCGGTCACGAAACCGAGAACCAGGGACGGATCCAGCAGCGCCGTGTCCGCCGGAGCCAGGTCCCGGGCCACGAGCACATAGGGCTGGTCGCTGTCCGGCACGCCCGGCATCGGAACGCCCAGCAGCCGGGCGACGATACGATTCCGCACGTCATCGAGGTCGGCCACGCGCCCGGCGAGGTACTCCCCGGCGCCGGCCAGCAGCTCCCGGTACGCCGCGAAGGCGTCGTACACGGCGCGCTCGGCGGTGCTGCCGACGGCGATCCGCCGGTCCACGTCCGCCATCAGCTCCGGGTCCTGAGCCATCATGGCCTGCGCTTCCAGCACGGCCTGGGCCTCGCCCCCCGCCAGGTTGCCGCGCGCCATCAGGTCGGCGGCGACGGCGTCCACGGCCTGGCGGGCACGCCCCTGCTCCCGCTCAGCCTCCTCGGCCGGGATCTGCTTCGCGGGCGGCTCCAGGACCGCCGTGCCCATGTGCCGAACCTCGCCGATCGCCACCCCGTGGCTCACGCCGACGCCTCGCAGCGTTGTCTCCATCTCACCGTCTCCGCTAGTGCGGCGGGCCCCGCCGCCGCGATGGTCGTCCTGTTCGCCGCCGCACGGCGGCCCTGCTGTCAGTTCCAGGAGAAAAGGGTGTCGCCAGCCTTCACGTCACCGCTGTCACGGAGATCGGCGAGGGACTCGGCAGTGGCTTCGAGCGCGACGACCGGGCACACGGGGGACTTGCCGGCGGCCTCCACGGCAGCGGGGTTCCAGCGCACGACGGCCTGACCGCGGGTCACGGTGTCGCCCTTGTTGACGAGCAGCTCGAAGCCCTCGCCGTTGAGCTGGACCGTGTCGATACCGAGGTGGGTGAGCACACCGTGGCCGCTGTCGTCGACCACGACGAACGCGTGCGGGTGCAGGGAGACGATGACGCCGTCCACGGGCGCCACGGCTTCGGAGGCCTCACGCACGGGGTCGATCGCGGTGCCCGGGCCGACCATGGCCCCGGAGAAGACCGGATCCGGCACGGCGGCCAGGCCGATGGCACGCCCGGCGAGCGGGGACGACACGGTGGTCATGGGAAGCCTCCCAAGGAGTGAAGCTGATGACGGGCCGTCATCGGCAGTCCCGGACGGCGCACTGAGCAGCAGCGTATGTCATGTGAAGTGGCGGTTCCGTATGGAAGCTACCAGCTAGTGGTCTAGACCACCACCCCGACGGATTTGCACCGCGTTCACGGCTCCGTGTACAGTCGTACTCCTGCTGGGGGTGACTCGGTGTGCAACAGCGCCCTTGCTCCGGCAGCACCCAAACTTGTCAGATCCTAACTCTGGATCTCCTTCTGCATGCTCGCAGGGGGGTGGTCAGAGAGGCGGAAAAACCCTGATAGAGTTTGGAACACCGAAGGGAAGCGCCCGGAGGAAAGCCCGAGAGGGTGAGTACGAAGGAAGCGACCGTTCCTTGAGAACTCAACAGCGTGCCAAAAGTCAACGCC
>NZ_JBVHJE010000023.1:0-115835 GCF_055560195.1 Streptomyces sp. NPDC023481 | reverse complement strand
GCTGGGCGACGGACTGCGCCATGGCAGTACCTCCTCTGGGAGTTCGCGTCCCATCTCGGTGGTGCACAGGACGACGGCCACGGGTCTGACTCACGTGACGCCCCAAGAGGGGGTCCCGCACACAGTGGCGCGACCGTGCCGGATTCCCACCGGCTTCCGTCTCGCCGTCGTCGATATCGGACAGACCGTATCGCGAGTCACGGGCCTGGCCAAGGCCGCGTCCGTCCGCCCGGTATGATCTTCCTCTCGCACCGGGCGGACGGTCGTGTGCCGACGGTTCAGCGGTGACGGAACTCCGGGCGGCCTCCTGTCGCTGGGGGCGCCCATTCCCTCCGTCTGTCCGGCGGTCGCGAACACCGCGGTTCACAGGCGCCGTTCGCACACCTCCGGGGCGGTGCCGGGTCCGGCGAGCCCCAGTTCGCGGTCGCCGAGGGGGGCGAAGAAGCGTTCGACGTCGGCGCCGGTGACCTCGGCGAGGGTCGCGGGCGACCAGCGCGGGCGGCGGTCCTTGTCGATGACCTGGGCACGGATGCCCTCGACCAGGTCGGGCGTGCCCAGGGTGGCGCAGGAGACGCGGTACTCCTGGTCGAGGACCCGCTCCAGCGAGCCGAGCCGCCGGGCGCGGCGGATCGCGGCGAAAGTGACCTTGAGCGCGGTGGGCGACTTGGCGAGCAGGGTCTCGGCCGCCTCCTTGGCGTCCGGGCCGCCCTGGCCGAGCAGCCGGTGGACGATCTCCTCGACCGTCCCGGCGGTGTAGCAGGCGTCGATCCACACGCGCCGGTCCGCCAACTCGCCTGGCGGGGCGGGCTGTACGTGACGCGCGAGGGCGTCCCGTACGGGCAGGCCGGCGAGGTCGGCCAGGAAGTCCGGGAGGGCGGCGGACGGTATGTAGTGGTCGGCCAGGCCGCACAGCAGCGCGTCGCCGGCGCCGATCCGCGCGCCGGTCAGCGCGAGGTGGGTGCCCAGTTCGCCGGGGGCGAGAGCGAGCAGACGGGTGCCGCCGACGTCCGGGACGAAGCCGATGCCGGTCTCGGGCATGGCGATCCTCGACCGTTCGGTGACGACCCGGACGCTGCCGTGCGCGGAGACCCCGACGCCGCCGCCCATCACGATGCCGTCCATGACGGCGACGTACGGTTTCGGGTAGCGGGCGATGCGGGCGTTGAGGTGGTACTCGTCGCGCCAGAACGCGGCCGAGGCCGTGCCGTCGCCGTCGAGGGCGTCGTCATGGATGGCGCGGATGTCGCCGCCCGCGCACAGGCCGCGCTCCCCCGCGCCCGTGACGACGACGGTCTCGACGGCCGGGTCCCGCTCCCACTCGGTCAGGGCCGCGTCGATCCGGCGGACCATGTCGTGGGTGAGGGCGTTGAGCGCCCTGGGCCGGTTGAGGGTGACGTGCGCGGCGCGCCCCCTGGTCTCCAGCAGGACGGGTTCCTCGCTGCCGGTCATCCGAACGCCTCCCTCAGGCCGCGAGCCACGATGACACGCATGATCTCGTTGGTTCCTTCCAGGATCCCGCGAACGCGCCAGTCACGGACGATCTTGCCCGCTGCGGCAGGGCCCCCGTCGGCGGAGTGCCGGCGGGGGCCCTGGGCGTGCCTGCCGCGAACGGTGAGAAGACGATCACGGGCAGGACGGTCGTGCGGCTACGGCGTCACGGCTTGAGGAGCAGGCTGTCGCCGCGCTCCTTGGCGGCGGCGTAGCGCCTGGCCACGTCCTGCCAGTTGACGACGGCCCACATGGCCTCGATGAAGTCCACCTTCTGGTTCTTGTACTGGAGGTAGAAGGCGTGCTCCCAGGCGTCGAAGACCAGGATCGGGGTGGAGCCCTGGCCGACGTTGCCCTGGTGGTCGTAGACCTGCTCCACGATCAGGCGTCCGCTGAGCGGCTCGTAGGCGAGCACGCCCCAGCCGGAGCCCTGGGTGGTGGCCGCCGCCTTGGTCAGCTGCGCCTTGAAGCCGGCGAACGAGCCGAAGGACTCGGTGATCGCGTCGGCCAGGTCACCCACGCCGTCGGCGGCCAGCGGCTCGCCGCCGCCGTCCTTCGGGCCGGTCATGTTCTGCCAGTAGATGCTGTGCAGGATGTGCCCGGAGAGGTGGAAGGCCAGGTTCTTCTCCAGGCCGTTGATCGATCCCCACGACTCCTTGTCCCGCGCCTCGGCGAGCTGCTCGATCGTGTCGTTCGCGCCCTTGACGTACGCCGCGTGGTGCTTGTCGTGATGCAGCTCGATGATCTCGGGGCTGATCACGGGCGCGAGGGCGGAGTAGTCGTAGGGAAGTTCCGGGAGCGTGTAAAGCGCCATGTCCAACGTCCTCCGAGGTTATTGCGAGTCGTATGCAACTGCACGCTAACAGTAGGAACGGTATCTCGCGATCATGCGTTGGACCTAGGACCCCCGTCCCATGTCGCTCCGTGCCGGAGCCGCGCGAGGGCCGGGGGCGCCGCCGTCGGACCGGGCGCTACTCGGCGCCCTCGTCCGCGGTGGCCGGCCGGGCCGGCCCGGCCGTCCACTTCTCCTCGATGCGGCCGGCCTTCCACACCAGCAGGGCGATGAGCCAGGTGGCGAAGAACAGACCGACGATGACGTAGCCGACGATGTTGAGGTCGAGTCCGGAGACCCAGTCCCAGAACGGGCCGTGCAGGCCGGCCTTCTCGGCGACCAGGCCGAGGAGTTCGACGGTGCCGATGACGAGGGCGACGGCGGCGGACAGACCGGTGATGGTGAGGTTGTAGTAGACCTTGCGGACCGGCTTGGAGAACGCCCAGCCGTAGGCGAAGTTCATGAACGAGCCGTCGATGGTGTCCAGCAGCGACATGCCGGCCGCGAACAGGACCGGCAGGCAGAGGATCGCGTACCAGGGCAGGCCGGAGGCGGCGCCCGAGCCGGCGAGGACAAGGAGCGCGACCTCGGTCGCGGTGTCGAAGCCGAGGCCGAACAGGAGGCCCAGCGGGTACATCTGCCAGGGCTTGGTGATCGACCTCATCAGACGGCCGAGCAGCCGGTTCATGAAGCCGCGGCTGTTCAGCTGCCGCTCCAGCGCGTCCTCGTCGAAGTGGCCGGCGCGCATCTGCCGGAACACCTTCCAGATCCCCGCCATGATCACCAGGTTGAGGATCGCGATGACGTAGAGGAACGTCCCGGAGACCGTCGTACCGATCCAGCCGGTGATGTCGTGCAGGGCGGAGTCGTCGTTCTGGACGGGGCCCGCCAGCGTCCTCACGCCCAGCGAGAGGAGGAAGGCGAGGGCGAAGACGATCGAGGAGTGCCCGAGCGAGAACCAGAAGCCGACCGACAGCGGGCGCCTGCCCTCCCCCATGAGCTTGCGGGTGGTGTTGTCGATGGCGGCGATGTGGTCGGCGTCGAAGGCGTGCCGCATGCCGAGCGTGTAGGCGGTGACGCCGATGCCGAGGCCGAAGGTCCTGGTGCCCAGGCTGTAGTGCTCCGGGGCGACGATCACGACCAGGGTGAACCAGCCGATGACGTGCAGCGCCAGGATGAAGGCGGCCATCCCGCCGACGCCGGTCCACTCCTTCCGCGTCATCGACGTGCGGATACGGTGCCACGAGATGCCGCGGCCGGCAGCAGGAGCGGTCTGCCGGGTGGGTGCGGAATCAGGAGCGGTGGTCATGGGGAGTGACCCTTACTTCTCGGCGAGCGGTTGTTTTCAGCCGCGCCCTCCAGCATTTCTGCAATCGTATTGCAACAACAATAGGGCCGCAGCAAAGCCCCTGCCAGGTTTCGGTCAACGTGCCGCGTCGTGCGGGCGCCCGCCGTGGGCGAGGGGCCGGGCCGCGTAGGTGATGCGGACGACACCGTCGGCGTGCCGTTCGGCGCTCGCCCGGACGCCGAAGACGTCGGCGAGGAGGCCGGGGGTGAGCACCTCCAGCACCGGGCCCGCCGCGGCCACCGCCCCGTCCTGCAGGACGACCAGGTGGTCGCAGAGGCGGGCGGCGAGGTCGAGGTCGTGGAGTACGGCGAGGGTGGTGATGCCGGTGGCGCGGATCAGGTCCAGCAGCTCGAACCGGGCCCGGATGTCGAGGTGGTTGGTGAGTTCGTCCAGCACAAGCAGCGTGGGATTCTGGGCCAGCGCCCGGGCCAGCAGGACGCGTTGGCGTTCGCCTCCGGAGAGGGAGGCGTAGGCGCGGTCGGCGAAGGGCCGTACGCCGCAGCGGTCGAGGGCGTCGGACACGGCCGCCCGGTCCTCGGGTCCGTCGCGGCCGAGGAGGCCGTGGTGGGGGGCGCGGCCGAGGGCGACGATCTCGGTGACGGTCAGGCCGGTGGTGTGGCCTCCGGCGTCCTGGAGAACGGCGGCCGTACGGCGGGCCGCGGCGCGTGGGGACAGGTCCCACACGTCCTCCTCGCCCACCCGGACCACCCCGTCCGCGGGGCGCAGTGAGCGATAGACGGTGCGCAGCAGGGTGGACTTGCCGCTGCCGTTGGGCCCGACGAGGCCGACGATGTGGCCTTTCTCGGCCTCAAGGCTGACGTCGTGCAGGATCGGGGTGTGGTCCAGGGTGACGTGGAGCCGGTCGACGTGGAGTCTCATGGTTCAGTCCAGCCCCTTGTCACGGCGCAGCAGCCACAGGAAGAAGGGGGCGCCGAGGAGGGCGGTGAGGATACCCAGGGGCAGTTCGTTGGGGCGGTCGAGCGTGCGGGAGAGCAGGTCGACGAGGACCAGGTAGACGGCGCCCAGCAGGGCGGTCAGGGGCAGCAGCCGGCGGTGGTCGGCGCCGGTGGTCAGCCGCACGAGGTGGGGGATCATGAGGCCGACGAAGCCGATGCTGCCGGCGACCGCGATGACGGTGCCGGTGAGCAGCGCGCTGAGGACCAGCAGGACGGCACGCAGCCGGTTGACGTCGACGCCGAGCGCGGTGGCCGACTCGTCGCCGGCGAGGAGCACGTTGAGGCGGCGGCCGAACAGGGACAGCAGTACGGTCGTGGCGAGGACGACGACGGACACCGTCGGGAGCTGGTCCCACCGGGCGCCGGCGACGCTGCCCAGCATCCAGAACATCACCGTCCGCAACTCGGTCGGGGTGGCCTGGAGTTGCACGAAGCTGGTGGCCGAGAGGAAGACGTACCCGACGGCGACGCCGGCCAGGACCAGCCGGGTCGGTGCCATCCGGCCCCGGCGCCGGCCGAGCGCGAACACCAGGGCGCCGGCGGCCACCGCGCCGAGGAAGGCCGCCGCCGACACCCCGAGTCCGGCGAGGGCGACGCCGCCGCCGAGGGTGATGACGAGGACCGCGCCGAGCGTGGCGCCGTAGGAGAAGCCCAGCACGATGGGGTCGGCCAGCGGGTTGGACACCACCGTCTGGAGTACCGCCCCGGAGACGGCCAGGCCCGCGCCGACGAGGGCGGCCAGAACCACCCGCGGGGTGCGGAAGTTCCAGACGATCTGGTCCAGCGCGGGATCGCCGGGCCCCGTCCTCGCCCCGGTGACGTGGTGGAGGACGATCCCCCACACGTCACCGACGGGTACGTCGACCGCGCCGATGCTGATCGCCACGATCATGGTGGCGACCAGCGCGACCGGCAGCAGCGTGAAGGCCAGCGGCACCCTGAGCCGGGTCAGAAGGCGTCCGGGTGCAGCATCTCGGCGATCTTCCGGACGGCGAGGTCGTTGCTGGGACCGAGGTACATCGAGTCGGACAGCGTCACGTACGTGCGGTTCTCGGCGGCCGGCCACTGGGGGAACTCCTTGAGCAGTGCCCTGGCGTAGGCCGCCGGGTCGGGGTCGTTGTAGCCGATGACGACGAGGGCGTCGACGTCGGTGGCGGCCACCTTCTCCTTGCTCAGGTCGGCGAAGGAGGTCGGGGAGGCGTTCTCGAAGGCGTTGGTGCCGCCGGCCCTGGCGAGGATGTCGTTGTAGATGCCCTTGGCCACGACCGAGCTGAAGTCGTTGCCGCCCATCGACATGTGGGAGAAGAGCACCATGACCTTGGGCTTCTTCTTCCCCCTCACCTTGTGGGTGACGGCGGCGATGTTCTTCTCGGAGGCGGCGATCAGCTTCTCGGCCCTGCCGCCGACGCCGAAGATCCTGCCCAGGTCGCGCAGCAGCCGGTAGCTGTCGGCGATGGTCATCCCGGACGTGTCCTGACCGCAACCCTGCGGGGAGACGTAGGTGTGGGCACCGACGTCCTTCAACTGCTCGCGCGTGGCGAAGCCGTTCTTCTGGTCGAAGCCGTACGAGGTCGTGGACAGCACCAGGTCCGGGCGCAGGCCGATCATCGCCTCGCGGGGGATGTCGTAGGCGTCGTTGAGCTTCACGTCACCCGTGGGCAGCTTCTTGATCGCCGCGGCCCGGCCCGGCACCTCGGACATGCCGTAACTCTGCTGGTTGGCGACGATCCTGTCACCGAGGCCGAGGGCGAGCAGGGTGGAGATCTCGGCGACGGAGGCGCCGTTCATCACGACGACCCGGCTGGGCGCCTTCTCGAAGGTCTCCTTCACACCGCAGTTGTCGAGGGTGACCGGGTAGCCGTTCTTCGCGGCGGCGATGTCGGCCGTCGTGCTGCCCGCCTTGTCGTCGGGCGGCGAGCCGCACGCAGCCGTGAGCAGGCAGAGTGCGGCGGCCAGGGCTGCGGCGGCGGCCGGCCGGTTCATCGGCATGCGGGCTCCTTGCGTGCGGGGCGTGCGCCTGGGGTGCGGGTTCTGTTGCAGTAGTCGGGTCGAAGTGGCCGCGGGTTCCCGGAAGTTTCCGGCTATGTCGCGGACGGCCGGGTGGGGGCCGGCAGCAGGCCGGCCGTCACCGAGTGGTCCAGGTAGCGGAAGAACAGGGCGCGGTCGACGGGCGGGCAGGTGATGCCGCTGCCGGCCAGGCCCGCGCGGGCCCGGTCGGCGCGGACGTGCCCCGGGCTCGGATCGGCGCCCTGTCCGGCGGTGCCTCCTTCGGCGGAGTCGAAGAAGGCGAGTGCCGTGGCCGCCGCGTCGGCCGAGCGGGGCAGCCGCGCCCGCCAGTCCGCGAGCGGCAGGGTCCGTACCGGATAGCCGTACTCCCGCACCCAGTCGTACACGTCCGCGAGCCGTACGCGGGGCAGGACGGCGTGGTGGAAGACCGGGCCGGCGGCCGTCGGGTCCTCCAGGCCGAGAGACAGACGGACGAGGCAGCGCGCGACGAAGTCCACCGGGGTCCAGACCTCGTCCGTGAAGAGGTCGGGCACGATCCCCGCGGGGATGCCGGCCCGCAGCACACCGAACAGGAAGTCCCGCTCGTTGACGTGTCCCGTCCGGGCGGGTCCGACCACGCGGCCCAGCCGGTGGACGGTGACGGGCAGGCCGCGTTGCGCCGCCTGTTCCAGGAGGCGTTCGGAGGCCCACTTGGACTGCTGGTAGCCGTGGCGCAGGCCGTCGTGGAACGGCAGGAACGCCTCCGGCACCTCGGGGCTGTGGCGCGCCGGCGGGGCGACGGAGAGGGTGGAGACGTAGTGCAGGGGTGTGGTGTTCACGGCCGCGAGGCGCAGCAGTTGCCGGGTGGATTCGGTGTTGGCGGCGCGCAGGGTCGCGTAGTCGCGCAGGATGCTGACGGTCGCGGCGTTGTGGAGGATCGCGTCACAGCCCTCGGCGAGGACGGACCGGGTCTGCGGGGGCAGGCCTAGGTCGGCGCGGGCGAGGTCTCCGGGCAGGGCCGTGACGCGGGCCGCCGCACGGGCGTCCAGGGCGATGCCGTGCCGGGCGAGGGCCGCGTGGACGCGGGCGGTGGCCTCCGCAACGTCGGCCGCCCGTACCGTGCAGACGATCTCGGCGTCCGTGTCGGCCAGCAGCCGCGCCAGCAGGTGCGCACCCACGAAGCCGGTGGCGCCGGTGAGCAGGATCCGTCGGAGGGGGGCACCCGGGGTCCGCTTCCTGCCGGGCCGGATGCCCGGATCGAGTGCGGTCCCGGCCGGCGGGGCGGGGGGCGCGGACCGGGCGGGTCGGGTCCGCTGGGCGGCGGCCGCGGTGAGGAACCGGGCGAGGGCGGCGGCGGTGGGGTGCTGGAAGAGCCAGGCGACCTTCACGGTACGGCCGGTGTCCGCGGCGAGCCGGTTGGCGACCTGGATGACCTGGAGGGACTGGGCGCCCAGGTCGAACACGTCGTCGTCCACGGCGACCGCGTCGGCGCCGAGGATCTGCCGCCAGATCCCGGTGATGGTCTGCTCCAGAGGGCTGCCGTCCGTGGGCTCCCGGTGAGCGGGCGGCCCGGCGAGCGCGGCCCGGTCGGTCTTGCCCGAGCCGGTGCGGGGCAGCCGGTCGACGACCTCGACGGCGGAGGGGACCAGCGCCGCGGGCAGCCTCGGCCTCAGGTGTGCCCTGATCTCGGCGGCGGACGGTGCCGGGGGCTCGGCCACCACGTGGGCGACCAGGCGCCGGCTGCCGTCCGGCAGGACCTGCCCGGCTACGGCCGCCTCCCGGACCCGGGGATGGGTGAGCAGCGCGCTCTCCACCTCGGCGGGCTGCACCCGGTGCCCGCTGAGCTTGAACTCGTCGTCGGCGCGGCCGAGATGGCGCAGTTGCCCGTCCTCGCCGATGCGGACCAGGTCCCCGGTGCGGTAGGCACGGGGAGCGCCGGCGAGGGCCGTGAGCGGGGCGAAGCGGGCGCCGTCCGGGATGTCTCCCCGGTAGCCGTCGGCGAGGGTCGGGCCCAGCAGGTACAGCTCGCCGTCGACCACCGCGGCCCGGGTGCCGGGCAGCGGCAAACCGATGGGAACGTCACCGGGAGCGAGCCCGGGGTCGTTCAGGTCGGCGACGGTGGCGACCACGGTGGCCTCGGTCGGGCCGTAGGTGTTCAGCAGCGTGACCGAAATGCCCACGGCCCTGCGCCACCGCTCGACCCGTTCGGGCAGGGCCGCCTCGCCGCCGATGACGACGGTCCGCACCCGCTCCGGCAGGGCGGCGGCGCCGGTCGACACCGCGTAGGCGACTTCGTGCCAGTAGGCGGTCGGCAGGTCCAGCACGCTGATGCGCAGCCGGGCGCAGGCGTCGAGGAAGTCGGGTACCGACTCCGTCATGTCGTCGGTCCGCACCACCAGGGTGGCGCCCGCGCAGAGGGTCAGGAAGATCTCCTCCACGCTGGCGTCGAAGTGCAGCGGCGCGAACTGCAGGACGCGGTCCTCGCGGCGCAGCCCGTAGCGGTGCGTGGCCGCGGCGACGAAGTGGGCCAGCGCGGCATGGCCGACCGCCACGCCCTTGGGCCGGCCGGTGGAGCCGGAGGTGTGCAGGACGTAGGCGAGGTCCGTGAGCCGTGGCGCGGGCGGGGAGCCGGTAATGGTGCCGGGCCCGGACGTCAGCTTCCCCAGGGGCAGTACGGGGTGGTCCGCGAACCCAGTCGCATGCTCGCCGGTGGTCAGGACGAGCGCCGGCGCGGTGTCGGCCGCCGACAGGGCCGTACGGCGGCCGGGTGCCCCCGGGTCGAGGGGGCAGTAGGCGGCGCCCGACAGCAGCACACCGAGCAGGGCGGTGACGGCGTCCGCACCCCGGGGCAGGGCTACGGCCACCAGGTCGCCCCTTCCGACGCCACGGCCGGCGAGTCCGCGCGCGATGTTTGTTGCGGTACCGAGGAGTTCGGCGTAGGTCAGCCGCGTCCCGGCGTGCTCGACGGCGACGGCTCCGCCCCTCCGGGTGGCGTGGTCGGCGATCAGGCTCAGCACCCGGCGGGCCGGGGCGGGCAGCGGGCCGCCGTCGAGAACGGGTACGGTCCGGTATGCCCCCGATCCGCCGAGCGGCCGATTCGGGGTGCCCGGCGGACGGTTCGGGGCGGTGAGCGGGCGGTCCGAGGCGCCGAGCGGACGGTCCGGGACGACAAGCAGCTGGTCCGGATTGGCGAGCAGCCCGTCTGCGTCGGCGAGCGACCGGTCCGGGGCGCCGAGCGGGCGGTCCGGGTCGGCGAGCAGCTGGTCCGAGGTGCCGAGCGGACGGTCCAAGTCGGTGAGCCCCAGGTCCAGGTCGGCGCGCCCCAGGTCCAGGTCGGCGAGCCGCCGGTCCGGGGCGGCGAGTGCCTCCGTCAGCAGGGCGAGCAGACCGTCCCGGAAAGCGGCTGTCCCGGACCGCGTGTACAGCTCCGGGTTGGCGTCGACGGCGACCCGCAGACCGGTGCCGTCCCCGCGGTCGTAGACATTGACCGCCAGGTCGTCCACCGGGCCGGCGGACACGTTGTGGACGGTGCTCGGGTGCCCGGCGAAGGTCAGGCCGTACTCGAACGGCATGATGTTCACGCCCGGCCCCGACAGCCGGCGCCGGCCGCCCACCAGCCTCAGGTCGCGCCGCAGCTGCTCGTAGCGGTAGCGCTGGTGGGGCAGTGCGGCGCGCAGTTCCCGCGAGACCCGGGAAACGAGGTCGCGGAGGCTGTCGTCGGGGGTGACGGGGATCCGCAGGGGCAGGATGTTGCGCACCATGGCGGGCACCCGCAGGGAGACCGAGCCGAGGCGGCCCATCGCCGGCAAACTCAGGACGATCTCCCGTGCCCGGGTGAGCCGGTGCAGGTGGGCGGCGGTCACCGCGAGCAGGGTCTCCGACCAGGTGACCGACAGGGCGCGGGCGACGGTGCGCAGGTGGTCGGCGGCGGCCGGGTCGAGGTCGGTGACGTGCCGGTGGAAGGTGCGGGCGGGCAGGGCGGAGCGGCCCGCCGGGGTGGCCACCGGCGGGTGGTCGGCGTAGCGCTCGGTCCAGTAGGCCCGGTCCGCCGCGTGGCGGGCGGAGTCGCGGTAGGCGCGTTCCTCGGCGAGGACGGCGTCCAGGGTGCCGAAACCGCTGTCGGGGACGGGTTCGCCCGTCTTGAGCGCGGTGTAGACCTGGGTGACGCGCCGGGCCACGAGGGAGAGGCCGAAGCCGTCGAGGGCGATGTGGTGGACGCGGTGGTACCAGAGGAACTCCTCCGGGGCGGTCCGCAGCAGGGCGTGGCCGAAGAGCGGCCCGCGGGTGAGGTCGACGGGACGGGCCAGGTCCTGGTCCATCCAGGCCAGTGCGGCGGTGTGCGGGTCGTGTTCGGCGGTCAGGTCCGCGATGTGGGTGTGCCAGTCGCCGGCCGGGGTGCCGGTCTGCCGGGGGCGGCCGGTGTCGTCGGTGTCGAAGGTGACGTTCAGGGCCTCGGTCTCGGCGACGACGTGGTGCAGGGCCCGGTCGAAGACGGCCGTGTCCAGCGGGCCGGCGATGCGCAGGTACTCGGCGGTGTTGTAGGCCGGGGAGTCGGTGTCGAGCTGCTGGCCGGCCCAGATGCCCTCCTGGGCGGCCAGCAGCGGGCGCCGCTCAGGCGCCGGCACGGCCGGATCCCGGTGTGCGCTCGGTGAGCAGCTGCCACCACTGGGCGAAGGAGGCGCGCTCGGCGAGTTCCACGAACGTCACCTGGGCGCCCGCCGCCCGCCAGCGTTCCAGCAGGGTGGCGATGCGCAGGGAGTCCAGTCCGGCGTCCAACGGACTCTCGGTCAGGTCGACTTCGCCGGGTTCCAGGAAGAGAAACTCCGCGAGGTCCTCGCGGAAGCTGTCCAGGGTGAGGTGTGCGGGCATGGGGGCTCTCTCTCGGTGGCTCGTCCGCCGGTGCGGCGGTGGGCGCGCCGGCCCGTCCGCGCCGGGAGGACAACGGCGGGCGCGGGCCGGTCAGTTGACTTTGCGTGCGCGGCCGTGCCAGAAGCGGTCACGTAGTTCGCGGCGGAGGATCTTGCCGCTCGGGTTGCGCGGGACCCGGTCCGTGAACTCGTAGCCGGCGGGCAGCTTGAACGCGGCCAGGTGCGGGACGAGGAAGGTGTGCAGGTCCCGGGGGCTGGGCCGCTCTCCGGCCGCGGGTACGACGAAGGCGTGGACCTTCTCGCCCCACCGCTCGTCGGGAACGCCGATCACGACCGCCTCGCGCACCGCCGGGTGGCGCTCCAGCACGTTCTCGATCTCGGCGGGGTAGACGTTCTCGCCGGCGACCAGGATGGCGTCCTTGATGCGGTCGCGAAGGAAGAGGTAACCGTCCGCGTCGAGGTAGCCGGCGTCACCGGTGTGGATCCAGCCGTCCACGAGCGTCTGGGCCGTCCTGTCCGGCAGGCCCCAGTACTCGACCATCCGGGCGGGGGTGTGCAGGCAGACCTCGCCCACCGCGCCCGGGGGCAGTGCGCGGCCCTGGTCGTCGATCACCTTGGCGCGCACCCCCGGGTAGGGGCGCCCGGCGGCCTGCATGAGGGGGCCGCCGGGCACGTGGGCGGCCGGGGGCAGGCACACGGCGGTGTTGCCGGTCTCGGTCAGGCCGTAGATCTGGGCGAACTCGCAGTCCAGGACGGCGAGGCTCTCCTCCAGCAGTGCCTGGGAGATGGGGGAGCCGCCGTACACGGTCTTGCGCAGGCTGGTGAAGTCCTCGGCGCTCACGCCGGGTTCGGTGAGCATCATGCGGAGCATGGCCGGGACCACGCAGGCGGTGGTGATGCCGAGGTCGCGGATGAGGTCCACGGCCTGCCGGGCGGTGAAGGCGCGCAGGGCGACGACGGTCGTGCCGGCGTTGAGGTTCTGGGTGGCCCACCACAGGCCGCCGATGTGGAAGCCGGGGATGCCGATCAGGGCGATGTCGCCCTGCCGCCAGTCGATCCAGTCGAGTTCCTCGCTCGCGAGCGCGTCGCGGATCGCGAAGAAGCTGCGGTGGGCGAGCACCACGCCCTTGGGCAGACCGGTGGTGCCGCTGGTGTAGAGCTGGGCGACCGGTGTGTCGGGAGTGGCCTCGAACTCCGCGTCCGTGTCGGGGTGTTCGGAGCGCCACGCCGGGATCGACCGCACGGGGACGACGGACTCCGGCGGCGCGGTGGGCATGGCCTGGACGACGGGGGCGCACTCGTCCTCCAGGAACAGCAGCCGGGTACCGGAGTCCTGGAGGATGTGGCTCACCTCTGGCGCGGTGAGCCGCCAGTTGACCGGGACGAGCACGGTGCCGGTCTTGGCGCAGGCGAAGAGCGCCTCGTAGTAGTGCTCGGACTCCTTCCCCAGGTAGGCCACCCGGTCGCCCTCGCCGAGTCCCGCGGCCAGCAGGGCGTGCGCCATGCGGTTGCTGCCGCGGTGCAGGTCGCCGTAGGTCAGGGTGCGGCCCTCGCAGATCACCGCGGCGGCCTCGGGCCGACGGCCGGCGTGGAAGCGGGTGGTGTGGACGAGGGTGCTCGGCTCGGGGTGGCGAGGCCTCGCGCCCCGGGGCTGCGGCACCGTGGACATCTCCATGAGCGGTCTCCGTTCGGTGTCGGGGTCAGGGGAGGTTGACGAACGCGAGGGTGGCCTCGCCGTCGCACCGGCCGCCGTGGGCGTCCTGGTAGCGGAACACGGTCCGGGCGTGGAGGAAGGGTCGGGCGCCGCCCGGGGTGCGCCGCGTCACGGAGTGGAACTCCATCTCCCCGGTGAAGTGGCGGGGGTCGACGGGCCGCCGGAAGGTCACCGCGAAGCGGGCGATGAGGATGTCGGGGAGCTGGTGGCGCCAGAAGTCCTCCAGGGTCCAGTCCTCGAACCCGGTCAGCCGTCCCTCGTGCACGGACTTGGCGACCAGGTAGTACATCATCTGGTTGTAGGCGATGTTGACCTCGACCGAGTTCAGGTGGCCGGTGTCGGCGATGTAGCAGGACTCCGGGACGCTGAACGCGCAGTGGGCGGAGGAGAGCCGGCCCGAGGCCGTGACCTCGGCGGACCTCAGGTACCTGCAGTGCCGCTTGTACGGCACCAGGACCCGGGCCAGCAGTTCCTCGTCGGTGGGGTACGACCGCGGTGCCGCAGCGTCCTGGTCGGTGACGGGCGCGGTCACGCGGCGCGCATCCCGTCGTAGAGCCGCCGCTCGTCGTGGACGGTGACGCGGTGGGAGACGGTGGGTTCGGGGGTGGTGGTGTGGCGGGCGCGGTGGACGAGACTGCGGTTGTCCCAGACGAGCAGGTCGCCCTTCTCGAAGGTCTGCAGGTGGATGTTCGGGTGCTCGAAGGAGTCGTCGAGCTGGCCGGTGGCGTCGAGGAGTCTGGTGAGGAGGTCCTCGCCCAGCGGTTCGCCGTCCTGGTCCTCGATACCGAGGGTGAAGCCCTCGCTGAGGTAGAGGATCGTTTCTCCGGTCATCGGGTGGGTGAAGGTGGTGGGCTGGACGACCGGCGGGGTCTTCTTCTCGACCTCCTCGACGACTTCGGAGATCGGGCGGTAGACGTCGTGCGGACGGATCTTGAAGTACCTGCGCACGGAGTGCCGGCAGCGGGTGCCGGCGATCTCCTTCTTCAGCTCCTCGGGCAGCCGCTCGTAGGCCCGGCCCATGTCGATGAAGTAGGTGCCGCGGTCGCGCTCCGGGACGACTCGCGGGTGGATCAGGGTGATGCCGAAGGGGTCGGGCATGAACTGGTAGTCGGCGTGCCAGAACATGCCCGTCTTCGGCACCCCTGTCCGCCTGCCGTTCTCCGGCACGTTGGACGAGACGAATATCTCCGGTACGTCCGGGTGCCGGTACATGGATTCGTAGTACGTCTCGGGGCGGCCCAGGCGCCGGCCGAGGGCGAGGAACTGCTCCGGGGTGAGGTCCTGTCCCTTCAGGACGGCGATCTTCTTCGCGTAGACGGCCCTCTTCAGGGTCTGGACGTCGGCTTCGCAGGCCGTGGTGTGATCGAAGCCCTCGACGGTGACGCCGAGCGCGGCGCCGGGCTGGTCCGTGATCTGCATGGCTGCCGGTCCTTCCGGGGTCAGACGGTGGTGGTGCGGCGGGAGTCGACCAGCTCGGCGAGCCGGCCGAGGGTGAGATCGGGCTGGAGTTCGTCGTCGCCGACGGTGACTCCGAGGTCGCGTTCGATACGGATGCCGATCTCGACGGTGGTCAGGGAGTCGACGTCCAGCGCGCCGAGCGTGGCCTCGGGGCGGACGAGGTCGGCGGGTACGTCGTGCAGGCCGGCGATGACGGCGACGACGCGCTCGTAGGTGGTCATGGTGTGGTCCGTTCCTGTTGCGGGTGTGGGGCGAGCCGGGGCCAGGTCAGGAGGCAGGAGCCCCAGGTGAGGCCGCCGCCGAAGGCGGTGAGCAGGAGGCGGTCGCCGGGGCGGAGCCGCCGGTCCGCCGTGGCGTCGGCCAGGGCGAGCGGTATGGAGGCGGCTCCGGTGTTGCCGCGGGTGTCGATGTTGGTGACACAGCGCTCCCGGGGCAGGCCCAGGTCGTCGGCGACGGAGTGCAGGATGCGCAGGTTGGCCTGGTGGGGCACGAAGTGGTCGACGTCGTCGGTCGTCCAGCCGGCCTCGGACAGCGCGGCGCGCGCCGAGGCGGCCATACGGGTCACCGCATGCCGGTAGACCTCCCTGCCCCGCATCGCGAAGTGCCGTTCGGCGTAGTACTGCTCGGCGGCGGGGGGTTGAGGGAGGGCGAGTTGGGTGAGGGTGGGTCGGGTGGTGACGGGTTCGGGGGTGACGGTGGTGGATCCGCCGCCGGGGGTGGCCGGTCCGCCGCCGGGGGCCGCGGGTTCGGCGTCGGGGGGCGCCGGTTCGCCGCCGGGGGTGGCCGGTCCGCCGCCGGGGGTGGCCGGTCCGCCGCTGGGGGTCGCGGGTCCACTACCGGTGGCACGTCGGCGGGAGCCGCCGGCGGCGACCGTGATCAGATCCTCGTGGGCGCCGTCGCTGCCGAGGTCGAAGTGGCCCACCGCGCCGGGCTCGTCCGCGTCACCCGCGCGCAGGACCACCGCTCCGGCGCCGTCCCCGAAGATGATCGCGTTGGTCCGGTCCAGCGGGTTGACGATGCTGGAGTAGGTGTCCGCGCCGATCAGCAGAACCCGCTCGGCGACACCGACGGCGATCAACCCGGCCGCCGTGGCGAGGCCGTACACGAACCCGGTGCACACGGCGCCGACGTCGAAGGCGGCGGCTCCCGCGAGGCCCAGGCGGGTCGCCACCACGGGCGCGGTGGCGGGGCAGGGGCGGTCCGGGGTCGTCGTGGTGACGATCACCGTGTCGACCGTCCCGGTTCCGGCCGAGCGCAGCGCGCGCCGCCCGGCCTCGACGGCGAGGTCGGAGGTCGCCTGGCCGGGCTCGGCGATGTGCCGTCGGCGTATTCCGGTGCGGGTACGGATCCAGGCGTCGTCGGTGTCCAGCCGCTCGGCGAGTTCGTCGTTGGTGACGACGCGGGGCGGCACCCAACCGGCCAGGCCGCACAGTACGGCCGCCGGCCCCGGCGGTCTGGGGGTGGTGCTGGGCACGGCTGTTCTCCTCTTCGGGTGGGCAACTCGTGGGTGGGGCAGGGGGGTTCACGCGGCGGCGGTCGTGGGGGTGCGCAGGGCCAGGGTGAGCGGCACGCCGCAGCAGAGGCCGGCCGCGATGGCGAAGACGGCGATCCGTATCCCGGTGAGCAGGGCGCCGTCCGGCGGGCCTTGGCCGACCCCCGACGACAGCGCGACCAGCAGGGCGAGGCCGACCGCGCCGCCCACCTGGAGGGCGGTGGAGGCCATGCCGGAGGCCACGCCCTGGTCCTCGGCGGCCACTCCGGAGGTGGCGGCGATCCACATGCCGGTCCAGGCGGCGCCCTGGCCGGTTCCGAGGAGCAGGATGCCGGGCAGCAGCAGGGGGTACGAGCCGTCCTCGGTGAGCGCGAGCCCGAGGACGGCGGCTCCCGCCGCGCCCAGCGTCATGCTGCCGGCCAGCATCCGTCCCACCCCGACCCGGGCGACGACCAGTTCACCGGCCTTGGTGCCCAAGGCGGTCACCACGGCGGGGACGAGGAAGGCCAGTCCGGTCGCGAACGCGCCGTAACCGCGCACCCTTTGGAAGTAGAGGGTCATGAAGTAGTGCAGGGAGCTGAAGGTGGCGCTGTAGAGCGCGGTGACCGTCATCGCGGCGATGAGACCGCGGTGGGCGAACAGGCGCGTCGGCACGAGGGGTTCGCGCGTACGGGTCTCCACCACCGCGAAGCCGGCCAGCAGGGCGACCGCGAGTGCGGCACTGAGCAGCGCGGCCGGGCTGTCCCAGCCCGCCTCGGGGGCGTGCACCAGCACGAACACCAGGAGGGTGACCCCGCCGGTGCCGGCCAGCGCGCCCGTGACGTCGAACCGGCGGGTGCCGGTCGGCGGACCGTCCGCGGGGAACAGCCGGTGCCCCGCCCACGCCAGCGCCGCGGCCACGGGCACGTTGACGAAGAAGACGGACGGCCAGCCGAACGCCTCGACCAGGACGCCGCCCAGCAGGGAACCGAAGCACAGGCCGCCGGCCCCCGCCGCGCCCCACACCGCCAAGGCCCGGTTCCGGGCGGGTCCCTCGTCGTAGAGGGTGTTGATCAGGGCGAGGGTGGCCGGGAACAGCAACGAGCCGCCGATGCCCTGCACCGCGCGGACGGCGACCAGGACGCCCGCCGACCCGGACAGCCCGCCCACCAGCGAGGAACTCGCGTACACCAGGGCCGCGGCGACGAAGGTCCGCCGCCGGCCCAGCAGATCGGCCGTCCGACCGCCGAGCAGGAGGAAGCCGCCCGTCGTCACGACGTAGGCGCTCACCACCCACTGCAGGTCGTGCGCCGAGAAGCCGAGGCCGGTGCCTATGTCGGGGAGGGCGACGTAGACGATGTTGTAGTCGAGCGCGATGACCAACTGGGCCAGCGCCAGGACGAGAAGGGACAGTCGTGCCCGCACCGTCAGTCGTCTCCCATGAGGCGCCTGACCTCGTTGACGAGCGCGGTGAGGGCCGCCCGCTCCGGAAGGGTCGTTTCCGGGTGCCAGAGGTCCACGAGAAGGCAGGTCCGGGGCCTGTCCCCGGCATTGCGCGCTTCATGCTCGAAGGAATAGTCGAAAAGCAGGCACTCCCCCTCCATCCAGGAACGGGTTTCGCCCGCCACCGTGATACTGCACCCGTCCGGAATGTCGACGGCCAGATGCAGATTGATGCTGAAGTTCCACAGGTCGCAGTGCGGGGCGATGACCGCGCCCGGCAACAGGGTGGAGAAATGGCATTCCAGGAGGGGGCATATCCGCTCCGTCGCCACCGCGGACTCGTCGAGCACCTTGTACGCCGTGGGCATGATGTCCGCAGCCTCCTCGACCAGTCCGCCGCCCCGGTACAGGTGGAGGGCCAGCCAGTCGTCCTGGCGGGTCAGATAGTGCTCGTAGTCCGAGAACGCCTCCCGGCGCCCGGCCCAGGCGGCGGCCGCCTCCTCCTTGATCACCGGGTGAGCGGCTTCGAACGCCTCTACGACCGGGGCCAGTTCGGGATGGCCATGAGGGTCGTGCCAGGGGGTGGGCGACAGCCCGGGCAGGACCCACTTGGCGCCCTGCTGGAGCGGGTGCCGCGGCCCCCCTCCCCCGGGCCCGAGCATGAGTTCCACACGTCTGAGGGAGTCCGCGCCGTACTCTCCTCTGATCGCCGCGAAGGCGTCCACGATCTCGGGTGTCATACAGGGCCCCTCCTGACCACTTCCGTCCCGGCCGGCCGCCGGGTCGGTGTCGCAGTAGTAGTCGGGGGGAGGTGCCGGGGAGTTCCCGCCGGATTGCGCCAGTTCCGCCAGACGGCAACGCATTTGTGAGCGCGGTGGTGGTTCCCCACTCCACCAGTCGGCCGGGCTTGTCATCCGGTTCCCGGCGGGACGGCCCGGTCCGAGGACCGGGCCGCCGGGAGGGGGACCGCCACCGCTCGCGCCCCGGAAGGCGTCAGGCGGCCAGGGCGCTCGCGGCCTCGGCCTCCCGCAGGAGCCGTTCGAGCGTCACGCGGGCCCGGGACACCCGGGAGCGGACCGTACCGACGGGACAGCCGACGAAACCGGCCGCCTCCTCGTACGACAACCCGACCACCTGGGTCAGCAGGAACGCCTCCCGGCGCTCGCCGGGCAGGGTCTGCAAGAGGTCGAGCAGGGCGACGCCGTCCTCGAAGCCCGGCAGACCGCAGGCCTGGGCGCCCTCCACCGCCGTCTGCCAGTCGACGGCGTCCGCGATCCTGGGGCGCACCGCGGCGCGCCGCAGGCTGTCGGCGACCGCGCGGCGGGCGATCGACAGCAGCCAGATACGCGCCGAGGCCCGGCCCTCGTAGCGGTGCAGGCTGCCGAACGCCCGCGCGAAGGTGTCCTGGGTCAGGTCGTGGGCGGTCTGGGGGTCGCCGCTGAGGTGCGCCACGTAGCGCAGCACGTCACCGTGCAGGGCGCGGACGAAGCGCTCGGCCGCGTCGGGGTCGCCACCGCGGGCGGCCAGCGCCCAGGCGGTCGCCGACGCGTCCACGGCGGCACGGTCCGCCCGTGCGGCGGGCATGACAGAGATCATCTCGTGATGTCCTTCTCGGGTCTTCCGGGGCCGGGCCCGCACAGGGGCACGGCTCACCGGCGCGTGGGGTGCGCCCTGCGCGGCGGCAGGGCGAGTCCCGGAGCCCGTCGGGAACCGACCGTTCGCGGCGGGGCGGTGGGTGTGCCGAGCGGAGGAGCCGGCTGGGCACACCTGCGCGCGAGAGCACCGCAGAACGGGAGAAGAGGGGGCTCCGGTGGATCCGGCTGTCTCAGCGGACAGCGGCCCCCACGGGTGGGCCCCGGAAGGTGAGGGCGCAGCACAGAAGCAGACGCACCGGGGGCGGCGCGGTCGCGGCGCGGCGCCTGTGCGGCTTCGGGCGGCCGACCGGTGCGGGCAGGGCCCCGAGCAGCCGCAGCGGGGCCGCGAGCCAGGCCGCCGTCGCCCTCAGGACGCGGAAGACGGCCCGTTCGCCGTAGGCGAGCCACAGCCCGCACAGGGCCGCGGCCAGGAGGTGCGCGGCGAACATGCCGACCGAGGCCGCGCCGCTCATGCCGGCCATACCGTACACATGCCCGAGGCCGGCCGCGCCGTGAACGGTGTGGCCGGCGGACCCCATATCCATCGCGCCCATGTGCATGGAGCCCATGTGCATGCCGTCCATGTGGACGGAGCCCATGTTCATCGCGCCCATGGAACCCATCGAGCGCATGTCCATGGCGCCGCCGCCCGTCGAGGGACCGGCGTGGGGCATGGCCGTGCCGCCGGACGCCGACGACTGCGCCAGCGAGAACGTCTCGTGGAGCACCGCCTGGGCCGCGGTCACGACCGCGACGACCGACGTACGGCCGCGCTCCCGGCCGGCCAGCAGCCAGCCGGCCACGCCCGTCCCGACCGCTCCCGCGGCCATGGCCCACCAGGGCACGGACGTACCCGACATGAGCGCGTGACCGAGGGCGGCGAGCAGCACACAGGCGGCGGCGAACACGCCGGCCCGCGCTGCGCGGCACCACCCTGGGACAGTCATAGTCCGCTCATCCTCGCACCCGGGGCCCGATCCTCGTCAGGGGGTACGCACAAACCCCCACCCCCCGACTCACCGACGGGGAGGTGACACACGCCACAGCAGGCGCACGGGAACTCCGGGAGCGCAGGGAACGACTACTGGAGAGACACCGCGCCCGGCCGCACCACCACGGCCAGGCCCCTGACCGGGCCGGAACTCCAGGGTGGACGGCACCAGTTCGCCCGACCGCCGCCCGTCCGAGGGCACGGGCACCGTCAGGTCGGTCCCGCTCGCCGGCATGGCGAGACTGTCGCCCCCCGCGGGGGACAGGACCCGCCCCTGCCGTGACGCGGATCCGCGCCGGGCCGCCGGCCCGGCCCGTGCCGGCCCAGGTGGTCAGCCTCGTCGGCGCTCCCCCCGGAACGGCGTTCCGGGGGCGCTGCGGAAGGGCTGCTGGGCCGAACGCTGCTTCTGGCCAAGTTCAGCGAACTGTGTAGTAGCCGTGATCGCGTTGTGTAGCTTCGAGCAGTCCGGACGGCGTCATGGCCAGGCGCCCAGGCCTGGCGAGCCGTGTCGACCTCTCCCTCACCCTCTCGCAGACGGGAATCGTCATGAGCACTCCGAGCACCGGAACACCTGCCACCACACCGGCGGCGAGCACGACAGCGCCCACGAGCACGGGCTCGGCGAGTACGCCGCCCAAGTACGAAGTGGACAAGGCGATGCTCGACGGCGCCACGCCGACGGATCTGCTGCCGACCACCGGCAACTATCCGACGGAGATCGTCCGGTACCGCTCGGTGGTGCTCACCGACATCCCCGGGGCGAAGCCGGCGCGCAAGCTGACCGGAGCCATCGATCTGGGCGAGGAGAACCTGCCGTTCTACGACCGCCCGGCCGAGGGCATGATCGTCACGACGGAGCAGAGCTGGTCGGCCCAGGGCGTCACGCTCGGCCGGTTACTGCACAGCCTCGCGCTCGCGCCCGGGGAGAGCACCAGGGTCGCGGTCGTCGACTGGCAGCGCACCACCAAGGCCACGGGCACCGAGACGACTGCCGAGGCCGACACGCTGTCCAGCACCACCGACCAGAGCCGGTCGATCAGCGAAGTCGCGAACGCGATCGCCCGTGAGGAGCAGTACGGCACCTCCCAGGCGTTCCAGACGAGCAGGTCCTCCAGCTCCGGCGGCAGCATGGGAGTGTCGCTCGGTTTCATCAGCGGCGGCGCTTCCTGGAGCGAGTCGTCGAACACGGGCTTCGCGACCGCGGTGTCACGCTCGACCGGACTGAAGTCGGTCGCGGACGAGGCGACGCAGCGGATCAGCGCGCGGACCCAGCAGCTGGCGACCGCGGCCCGCAGCCGGAACATGACGGTCGTGCGCGAGACGTCGCAGTCGGAGAAGGATCAGGTCGTCACGCGGGTCGTCACCAACTACAACCACATGCACGCGATGTCGGTGCAGTACTACGAGGTCGTCCAGGTCTACAACGTGACGACCAAGCCGACCAAGCTGGAACGCTGCCTGTTCATCCCGCTGCAGGAACTCACCTTCAACTACTCCAGCCTGCAACGCTACAAGGAGGTGCTCGCCTCGGTGGCACCGGCCGACTGGGCGGCCAAGATCCGGGCCGCGAACCCGTTCGACACCACCGTGCGCAAACTCGACGCCTGTTCGGCGGCGGAGACGCCGCAGGGCCAGGCTTTCGACGGAGTGGATCTGGTCGACATCGCCGCGTCGGCCATGGGCATGTACGGGGTCCGCAAGTACGACGGCAGCCCCCTCCGGTTCGATCCGGCGGGCCGGCAGTGGAACCCGCTGGAGACCACCGGACTGGACAACGACCTGCGCCGCATCGCACCCGGCAAGGACACCGTCTGGGCGCTCAGGACCGACAACGTCCTCGTGCAGTTCGACGGGACGAGCTGGCGAACGGACCCGCAGAACAAGGACGGCCTGGCCCTCACCTGCGGTCCGGACGGCGCGCTGTACCTCGTCGGCACGGACAACAAGCTCTGGCAGCGCGCCGTGAACGGCACCTGGACGGACCTGAACGTCGAGGCCGACGACGTCGCCGTCACCGGCAGGGACAAGGTGTGGTACACCCGGCAGGGGAAGCTCTACGAGCGCAGCGGCACCAGCTGGGTGGATCGAGGAGTGGGGGGCGTGCAGCGGGTGTCCGCCGGTCCGGACGGCGCACTCTGGCTCGTGGCCAAGAACAACAACGACACCCTGGCCGTCGTACTGGAGCCCGGTGCGGCCAGCTGGAGCCTTCCCACGAACGGCCTCAAGGGACTGCCCGGCGTGGCGGAGGTCGTCTCGTCCCCCGGCGGGGACTGCTGGGCGCTGATGAACAACGGGACGCTGCTGAGGTTCATCACCACAGCACGCGAGACGCCCCTGCCCTTCGACGACCCCTCGAAGGCCGACTCCCCTTACGCGACCAAGATCGACGTCTGGTACGACGAGGCCGGAATCCGCAGTATCCAGGTCGTCTTCCCGGGCCGTACCTTCCGCTGCGGCGACACCGGCGGCTCCGGCATACAGCGGCACGTGTCCCACGCCCTCGGCGCCACCGACAAGCTGATCTCCGTCGACGCCTGGTCCGGCACCGCCGCCCGTGGCAGCCTCGCCGGGCTGCGCCTGACGATGACCTCGGGCGTGGTCAACTTCGGCCCGGCGGCCACGACCTCCGTTCCGCCCGACATGTCCGAGGACGCCGGCGGCGCCTCGGCCATCTGCGGGCTGTTCGGTTCGACGGTGAAGTCCGGCAGCCGCACCTACGTCGCCTCTCTCGGTTTCTACGTGCGCGGCGGGAACGTGCCGCAAGCGGTCCTGGACCATCTGAACGACAACCGCCGCCATTACAGCCAGGCCGTGTGGGCCAACGCCGACGAGCTGACGCTCAGCCGCATCCTCGCCAACTACTCGTACACGCCCGCCGGCTCCAACGCCGCCCCCGTCCTGCTCGGCACGCTGCTGGACCCCAAGCCGATCGCCGCCACCGGCAACTACCTCGGCTTCCGGTGGAACTTCGGCAGCGACAAGGAGCGCGACGACTGGACCAACTCCCGCAAGGCGAGCGACAACACCTTCGGGACGCCGGTGACCAACACGATCGCCATCGCCACCAAGGGCGTCTTCGCCGAGGCCGTCCTCGGCCGGGCCAACTCGGCCGAGAAGATCGACCTCACCCGCTTCTGGAACTGGAAGGACTCGCCCATCCAGATCACGCCGGCCGACATCGCTCCCGTGTCCACCGGGACGCGTGCGCAGAACCTCGACACCACGGTGGCCGCCCTGGGCGCCACCCAGGCGAAGTTCACACCGCTGGCGGCCATGCCCGACCCGACCGCCCTGCAGACGGTGCAGGCCATCAGCACCGCGAACCTGTTCCGCGACATGAGCGGCCTCAACACCCTGAGTCAGGTGCTCACCAAGGGCATCGAAGCCGCCGCCGGCAACGACAAGGAAGCCGGCGAACGCGCCCAGGCGGCCATGAAGACCGTCACCGAACACCTGGAGAAGATGGCCAAGATCGTGGCCGATGCCGCCGCCAAGGGCGGAACGGCCGCAGCCACCGGCGGCGCCGGCAACCTCAGCGCGGTCGGCGGCATGATGAACCAGGGTGGCAAGGCCTAGGTGTATTGACCCGCAGGATGGTTGACGCGGCTGATGGGTGGTTGGCCGTCGAGTGCGGTGTGGCACCGGTGGTAGTTGTACCGTCCACGGCAGACGGCTCCTCGTCGACCGGGTCCGCGCTGGCAGGGGTGGGGCACGGGAAACCTCTGGGATGGTGCGGAACCTGATGCGGAGTCTGAGTTTGTGCCCGAGGCCGCCGATCTGGTGATCGACGTCCTCGGGCGATAGAGGGCGAGCCTTTTGTGGGCGGCGAGTCAGGCCGGGGCCGCCTGCGCGCCCCGCTGGATCTATTCGTCCCAGGCATGCTTTAGCTGCGTGCGGAAGGTGGCGGGCTCTCGCCCGATCAGCTCGGCCAGTGTCGAGTCGACAGCGGTGAACTCGCCATTCCGCGCCGCGGCGAAGATGCTCAGCATCAGGTCGCCGATCGGGGCCGGGGCGCCGTGCGCCAGAACCTGCTCGCGGAAGGCGTCGTCGGGGACGACGGTGCGGGTGAAGGGCCGTCCGGTGGTCTGGGACGCGATCTCGGCGACGGTGTCGAAGTCGAGCGCCGCCGGGCCGGTGAGCGGCGGGGTGGGCCCCTCGAAGCGGTGCTCCTCGGCGAGGATCGCCGCGGTGGCCTCGGCGAGGTCGTCGTGGCCGGTCCAGGCGACGGGGCCGTCGGCGGGAAGGGCGATGTCCCCGGTGTGGCGGGCGGACTCCAGGAACTGCAGGGCGCTGGAGGCGTAGAAGCCGTTGCGCAGCGCGGTCCAGGGCAGGCCGGTGGCGCGCAGCAGGTCCTCGGTCTGGGCGTGGTCGCGGCATGCCAAGAACCGGGAGTCGTGGGCGGCGCCCATCTGGCTGGTGTAGAGGATGCGGCCGACGCCGGCCTTCACGGCGGCGTCGATGGCGGCGCCGTGGCCGCTGACGCACTCCTGGCCCGTGCGGTCGAGGGAGACGAGGAGCAGTTGCTCGGCGCCCTCGAAGGCGTGCACGAGCGAGGCGGGGTCGTCGAAGCTCCCCTGCCGGACGCGGACGCCGCGGTCGGCGAGGTCCTGGGCCTTGCGGTGGTCGCGGACGCTGACGCCGACGCGGTCGGCGGGGACACGCTCCAGGAGGCGCTCGACGATGCGGCGGCCGAGCTTTCCGGTGGCTCCGGTCACGATGATCATTGGGTTCTCCTGACCCTGTTTCCGATGGAATCACTTTAACGGTAACACTGGAAATTCCGGTGGAACCAAATTTTCGGTATCATCGGTTCATGGCTACGCGCGACTCCACCGACAGCCCTCGGCGCCGCATCGTCGAGGCGGCCGTCGAGCTGCTGGAGAACGGCGGCCCTGACGCGGTGAGCACCCGCGCGGTCGCCGCCGCGGCCGGAATGCAGCCGCCGGCGATCTACCGCCTCTTCGGCGACAAGGAGGGGCTCCTTGAGGCCGTCGCCGAGCACGGCTACGCGCAGTTCCTGGAGAGAAAGCGCGCGCAGCTCGACCCCGCTCCGCAGGACCCGGTGGAGGAGCTGCGCCGCGGCTGGGACATGGTGGTCGAGTTCGGGGTCTGTCGCCCCGAGTTGTTCGCGGTGATGAACAGGGCCACCGGCCGGGGATCGGACGCAGCACACCGCGCGGGCCTGGAGATCCTCCATGGGCGGGTGCGTCGGCTGGCGGCCGGGGGGTGGCTGCGGGTCGACGAGGAGCTGGCCGCCCAGATCATCCAAGCCACCGGCCAGGGCGCCGTCACCACCTGGCACTCCACCCCCGCGGACCGCCGCAATCCGGCACTGTTGACCGTCCTGCGCGAGTCCATGGTCGCGGCCGTCACCCGCGCCGAGCCGGCGCTCCCCACCGCGGAGTCCGGTCCCGCCGCAGCGGCCCGCGCGCTGCGCGCCGCCCTCCCCGACGACGCCGGTGCCCTGAGCGACGCCGAGCAGCGCCTGCTGCGTGAGTGGCTCACGCGCCTGGCGGCGGACGGTGGCGCGCCGCCTGCCTGATCGCGCTCAGGCGCCCTCGCGCAGGTTGAACCTTCCGAGGGAGAGATCGCGCGATGAAGCGGCGTCCACCAGATGAGACAGTGGACGACCACACGGCTCCGGCCGGCTCCCCCCTTGCCCAATAACGCGCCTCCAGCCTTGATCACGTCTCGGCCGCCCATGGTTGACAACGCTCGTGGTCAATACACCTAGGCAGCATCCAACGGCGGTTCCGCGGCGAAAGCCTGATTACCGCGCCGCACGGATCCGGGCCGCCCTCCGCACCCCGCCCCACCGACCTGTCCGAGTGCCTGCCGATCCACGTGCGAACGACCTCCGGGAGTGGGTGGCTCCGCTGCTGCCACCCACTCGCCCCTCGCCGGCCGATCGCGCCCGCTCCGGCTCCGGGCACCACCCGATCACCGACCGCCATGGCACTCCGCCGGCCGTCACACTCACCGGCGGCAACCGCCACGGCGTCACCCGGCCTCCTCCGTCGTCGAACGCGGTCCCTGCGATCCGGGGCCTTCGCTGACGCCCCGCCGCACGCCCCAGCGCCCGTATGCCGACCGCGGCTACGACTCCGACAGGTACCGCCGCCTTCTTCAGGGGCGCGGCATCATCTGCCTCCGACGGCTCCGAAGGGCGTTCTGAACGATCAGTCAGCCCGGAACGCCGGCACGCTCGGCGTTTCGGCCACCGTCGCTCCACCGCCCGGCCCAGCGGCCGCAAGGGTCGGTGCAACCCGCAATCTCCGGCGCGCGCTCAACCCCGGGGACACCGACCCGGCCGAAACACATGTGTTCGAAATACGGGGCCGGCTCGTTGAGCAGCGGGAGAGAAACGGGACCGTCAAGGGGGACCACATTGACTTCGGCCAGGACACCAGCACACACGACTCCCGACGCCACGGCACGGCCCGCCCGGGACGGGAGGCACGCTGTGAAGAGGTTCTTCGGACGCGTACGGATGGCCGAGCCCGAGGTCTCCGACGCCGAGCAGGAGCTGTTCGGCGGTCCCCTGCGCTACGACATGGGCTGGTCGGAACACGAGCGCGCCTGGCTCGACCTGACGATGATGTCGGCTCTGCGCTCCATGCCGAGGCTGGTCGGGGCGACCCTGCGGACGGCGTGGCAGGCGGACCGCCGCGCGCTGCTCACGGTCGCCGTCAGCGAGATCGGTCAGGGCCTCGCCGCCGCCGTCGGGCTGCTCGCGGTCAACGCCGTCATGCACGCCCTGCTCGGCTCGGGCACCCCCGGGCAGCGGCTGCACGCGGTCCTGCCCGGGCTGCTCGCCGCCGCCGGAGCCGCCGTGGTCAACTCGGGCCTGGCCGGATGGTCGACCTCGCGGGCGGGCCGGCTGGAGCCGCTGATCGAGCGGATCGCCACGACCCGGTACCTGGCAGCCGCCGCGTCCGTGGAGCTGGAGGCCATCGAGGACCCGGAGTTCCGGCGGCTGATCGACGTCGCCCAGTACGGCGCCGCATCCGCCCGCCGCATGATCAGCTCCTGTGTGGCCGCCCTGAACGGGATCATCTCCCTGATCTCCACGGCCGGCGTGCTCACCATCCTCCACCCCGCGCTGCTGCCCATGCTGCTCCTGATCGCGGCGCCGCGCGGCTGGGGCGCGATGCGGGTGGCGCAGGAGCGGTACGTGTCGGTGATGAGCTGGGTCGAGCACGTGCGGGCCAGCCGCCTGATCGGCAACCTGCTCACGGAGCGCACCGCCGCGCAGGAGGTGCGCCTCCACGCCGTAGGGCCGTTCCTGCTCAGCCGTTACGAGCGGATGGCGGAGAGCGCCGAGGCCGAGCAGGAGCGGCTGGCCGGCGGCAAGGCCGTCACCGAGTGGGTGGCCGCCGCGCTGTCCGGGCTCGCCATGGCGGCGACGTACGCGGCCATGTTCTGGCTGATCACCAGCGGGCGCATGGGTCTGGCCGTGGCCGGGACCGCCGTCATCGCCGTCCGGTCCGGCTCGGCGAGCCTGGGCGCGCTGGTGATGAACGTGAACCAGCTGCACGAGGAGTCCCTGTACGTCCGTGACCACGCCCGGTTCCTGGACGAGGCGGCCCGGCGCACCATTCCCGGCGGGGGCGATCCCGTTCCGGCGCAGGTGCAGCAGGTCGTCCTCGACCGGGTGAGCTACCGCTACCCGGACCGGGAAGCCCCCGCCCTGGACGCGGTGTCCCTGACGCTGCCCATGGGCTCGGTGACCGCCGTGGTCGGCGAGAACGGCTCCGGCAAGAGCACGCTGATGAAGGTGTTGTCGGGTCTGTTGCTGCCGCAGACCGGGACCGTGTGGTGGGGAGAAGCGGACATCGCTTCCCTGGACCGCTCCGAGGTCTTCGACCGGGTCGCGTTGCTCACCCAGGACTTCCAACGCTGGCCCGTGACCGCGGCGTTGAACGTCCGCATCGGCCGGCCGGCCCGGGCCGCCGGCCCCGACGACCTCCGGCCCTCCGTCGACTACGCGGGAGCCGGGCCGCTCATCGACAGGCTCCCCCACGGTCTGCACAGCCTGCTGGCCCGGATGTTCCGCGGCGCGAGTGAACTCTCCGGTGGCGAGTGGCAGAAGATCGGTCTCGCCCGGACCCACTGGCGCAGCTCCACCTCCGAGGCCGACGGCGTGCTCATCGTGGACGAGCCCACCTCCGCCCTCGACCCGGAAGCCGAGATCGCCGCCTTCGACCGCATCCGCCGGCTGGCCGCCCCGAACCGGGCCGTCGTCCTGGTCACCCACCGCATGTCCGGCGTCCGCCACGCCGACCACATCCACGTCCTGCACAACGGACGGCTCGTCGAGCAGGGCAGCCACGACGAACTGATGGCCGCCCGAGGGCGCTACGCGGCCATGTTCGACGCGCAGGCCGCCCAGTACGCCCCCGCACGCCCCGTCCCCCGCCCCGCCTCCCCGACCGTCACCGACCCCGCGTGACCGCTGGAGAGGCCCGGCGTGACGACAGCCGGCCACCGGGCCTCCTCACCCTCGCCGACGACAAGGACCCGTCCCGTGACCACTCCACGCCGTGCGACACCCGACGACGCCGACGGCATCGGCCGCCTGTGCTCCGAGCTGATCCTCTCCCCACCGCTCGACCCGGTCCGGCCGGACCCGTGCCGCGACCAGCTGCGCGAGCGTCTTCGGCCCGGCGGCGACGCCCGGGCCTACGTCGTCGACGCGGCCGACGGCGGACTCGCCACCTGTGCCCTGGCGCTGGTCGGTCCGGTGCTGCCCGCGCCCCGGTACCCGAAGGGGCCGGCCGCGTGCATCCAGGCCGTGGCCACCCGACCCGCGTACCGGCGCCGTGGCCACGCCAAGGCCGCCCTGACGGCACTCCTCGCCGATCTGGAGCAGGAAGGCGTCACCCTCTTCGAGCTGCACGCCGACGACGAATCCAGGCCACTGTACGAAGGGCTCGGATTCGCGGGCGATCCGGCACTGATGCGCCGGACCGCTGTGCCCCCACCGTCCCGGGAACGGGTCGTGCACGCCGCCGCGGCCGACGACTGGCACACGATCCACCGTCTGGCCGACAGGTTCAGCCG
Source organism: Streptomyces sp. NPDC023481 (assembly GCF_055560195.1). Lineage (NCBI taxonomy): Bacteria > Bacillati > Actinomycetota > Actinomycetes > Kitasatosporales > Streptomycetaceae > Streptomyces > Streptomyces sp. NPDC023481. The sequence goes on along the minus strand of NZ_JBVHJE010000023.1, from coordinate 86,583 downwards.
GTTCGACGCCGACAGCGGACTCGCGCCGGAGGAGCAGTGGACCCTGCAGGTGCTCAAGCTCGCCGAGGAGGTCGGTGAGGCGGCACAGGCCGTCATCGGCGCACGGGGCAGCAATCCCCGCAAGGGGCACAGCCATACGTGGACGGACGTCCAGGACGAGATCGCCGACGCCGTCATCACCGGCATGGTCGCCCTGGCACGGCTGCGCCCCGACGCCCGCGACCACCTCACCGCCGTACTGGCCCGCAAGGCCGCGGCGTTCCTTCCCCCCGAGGACGACAGCGCCCAGCGGTCGCCGGCGGGCACCGGCACGCGTCCCGAGGCGACCGTGTGGCCACATCACGTACCCACGTGATGCCGTGGACCGGACACGCGTTCACGGGATGGGCGGGTCCGCGACTCCGGCCATGATCGTCGGGACGGCGGTGAAAGCACGCCGTCGCACCCTCACCAGCGGGAGAAGGAAGAAGTCCGGTGACTCAACCATCCAGCCCTGTACCGGGTCTCGTGCCGGCCCGCCCGACGCCCGCACCGCACACCGTGCGCAAGGCTGGTCTGGTCGCCGGAATCATCCTGGTCTCCCTCAACCTCCGCCCGGCGATCACCAGTCTCGGTCCGCTGCTTCCGCAGATCGAGGAGGACCTGCGGCTCTCCGGTACCGGCGCGGGCCTGCTCACCATGCTGCCGGTGCTCTGCCTCGGGGTGTTCGCGGGGCTGGGTCCCGCTCTGCGGCACCGCTTCGGCGAGGACCGCGTGCTGCTCGGCTGTCTGCCCGTGCTGCTCGCGGGCATCCTGGTGCGGCTGCTCCACCCGACCGCCCTGCTGTACGTCGGCACCGTCGTGGTCGGCGGTGCGATCGCGGTGGCCAACGTCGTGCTGCCCAGCCTGATCAAGCGTGAGTTCCCGGACCGGATTCCGCTGATGATGGCCACGTACACCATGGCGCTCACCTTCGGCGGCGCCGCGGCGGCCGGTGCGGTCATTCCGCTGGAGCGGGTGGTGGACACGGACTGGCGCGGCTCGCTGGGCCTGCTCGCCGTGCCCGTGGTCGTGGGCATCGTCGCCTGGCTGCCGTACGGCAGGCGCGCTGTGCGGGCGAGCGGGGGCCGCCGCGCGGCCGTCCGGCCGTTGCTGCGGGACCGGCTGGCCTGGCTCGTCACGGCCTTCGTCGGTCTCGAGGCCCTGCTGGCCTATGTGATCTTCGGCTGGCTGCCCGCGATCTGCGTCGACCGCGGGCTGAGCGAGGAGGCGGCCGGCTACATGATGTCGGCGATCACCTTCCTCCAGGCCGCCGGCTCCATGGTCGTCCCGTTCTTCGTCGACCGGGGCGGCCGGGGCCAGCGGGGCTTCTGTGTCGTCGTCTCGCTCGGCACCGCCGTGGGCCTGGTCGGCGTGGTCGTCGCGCCGATGTGGACCATCTGGCTGTGGGCGCTGGTCCTCGGCATCATCGGGGGCGCCGCGTTCAGCCTGGCCCTGACCCTCATCGGCCTGCGCGCCGGTGACGGTGACAGCGCCGCCGGACTGTCCAGCATGTCGCAGGGCGTCGGCTACGCGTTCGCCGCGGCCGGACCTTTCGGGGTCGGCGCGCTGCACCAGCTGTCCGGTGGCTGGGGCGTACCGCTCGCGGTGCTCGTCGGCCTCTGCTTCCTCATGGCCGTGATCGGGCTCGGCGCGGGCCGCGACACGACCCTCTCGCTCCGGCGCTGACCAGGCTGCCGACACCGCGCCGGCCGTCTCCCGCGGTCCCCCACCGTCCCCCCCTCATGCCCCGCCCCCTACCCGCACGTCTTCACACCCACCTGCTCCGGCCGTCCGGCACGCAGGCCCGGCTCGGGCCTCGTGCTGCCCGCGACCGCCGGTAACCGTCCGATGGGAAAGAGAAGATGCAACCTTCACGTTCACCCGTCACCGGCACGGACCCGGGTACGCCCGCCGCTGGGGCCGATCCCGCGGCCGTCGTCCACCGGCACCTGATCCGGGACCGGTCGCCCTCGGACCGTCCGATGCCCGTGGTCGCCCGTCAGCAGGGCGCCCGGATCGAGACCCGGGACGGCCGAGTGCTGCTGGACGCCGCAAGCGGCGGTTTCGGCACCCACCCCCGGGTCCGGGCCGCCATCGCCGACCAGGCCCGCCGGGTCGCGCTCTCCAGCCGGATCCTCGTCAGCCGGCCGCTGGCCGGGGCCGTGGCGGCGCTCGCGGAGTTCTGCCCGGGCCCGCTGTCGGTGTCGTACCTCTGCAACAGCGGGGACGAGGCGCTGGACTCGGCGTTCAAGCTGGCCAAGGGCACCCACCCGGACCGCCCGTACGCGCTCGGCGTGCGCGGTGAGGACTTCGGCGCCCTCAGCCACGGAAGGGCCCTCGGCACGGGCAGCGCCGTGCTTCCCGGGGCCCCGCTGCGCCCGCGCACGGTTCCCGCCGGTGCCCCCGAGGAACTGCTGGAGCAGGTCGACGAGTCGGTGGCGGCCGTGGTGGTCGCCCCGGCGGCGCCCGGCCGTCCGCTCGGCCGGCTGACCCTCGACTGGTGGGTGGCGCTCCGGGAGCGCTGCCACCGCACCGGCACCCTGCTCGTCGTCGACGAGCGCCGCACCGGGCCGGCCCGGCTCGGCCGTCCGCTCGGCACGGGAGCGCTGGGGATCTTCCCGGACGTCCTGGTACTGGGCGAGACGCTCGGCGCGGACGCCGTCCCGGTCGGTGTCTCCGTCATGACGCGGGCCGCCTACCAGCGGGTCTACGGCCGCCGCAACCCCAGCCTGCACGGCTCCACCTTCGGCGCCAACCCGCTCTCCGCGGCTGCCGTGAGCGCCGTACTCGACGCGGTGATCGGCGACGATCTCGCCGCACCGCAGCGGGAGTTCGAGCAGGCGGCCCGCCGGCTGCGGGGGGAGCGGACCGGATCCTTCGAGCTGCACGCGGACGGCTCCCTGCTGTGGGTCCGCACCCGGAGCACGGACACCGCCCGGCGGCTCGCCGCCGAACTCGCCGCCCGCGACGTCCTGGTGCGTGATCCGGCCGCGGACCTGGTCACCCTCGCACCGCCGCTCACGGCCGAGCGGGAGGACACCGACCGGATTCTGGAACGGCTCGCCGAAGCGCTCAAGGAACTCGACACCGAGGAGGCCGGACGATGAGCACCGCGACCGCGGTGGCGGCCCTGGACCGGCAGCAGGTCCTCACCACGCTGGGCCGCCACTGGAACCCCACCGCCGCGTTGATGATGGCCGCGACCGGACGGCAGTTGGAGTCGCACGCCCGGGGCAGCGAGGTGTTCGCCGAGGACGGCTCCCGCGCCCTGGACTTCGCCGGGAGCTACGGCGTCTTCCTCGTCGGCCACCAGAACGACGCGGTCCGCACGGCGGTCCTGGACGCCCTGGAGACGGCACCGGCCCTGGTACCCGGGACCGTTTACCCGGCGACCGCCGAGCTGTTCACCCTGCTGACGGAGATCCTGCCGGCCGGGCTCACCGAGTTCTCGCTGGGCTGCTCCGGCGCGGAGATCGCCGAAATCGCCCTGCGCGCCGTCTACTTGGCCCGACCCGGTCGCCGCAGGATCGTCATCGTGGCCGGCGGCTATCACGGCAAGACGCTCGGCGCCCTCACCGTCCTGGGCCAGCACGAACACCGGGACCCGTTCACACCCGCCGCCGACGACCTCGTGATCGTGGAGCCGGGTGACGCACGGGCCGTACGGGAAGCCCTGCGCGGTGGCGACGTGGCCGCCGTGTACGTCGAACCGGTGCTGGGCGGCGCCTACCTGAGGGTGCCGCCGGCCGACTTCATGCCGGAGGTGGCGGCGGCCTGCCGGGACACCGGCACCCTGCTCGTCGCCGACGAGATCCAGACCGGCTTCGGGCGCACCGGCAGGATGTTCGCCGTCGAGCACTCCGGTGTGCGGCCGGACATCATGCTGCTGTCCAAGGCACTGACCGGCGGCTTCGTACCGGTCGCGGTGTTCGCCACGACGCAGGAGGTGCTGGCCGACGCCCGCCGCTCCCCCCGGTGGTACCCGGGGGTGCTGGACGGCACGGCGGCCTCCGCCCTGTCGATGGCCGCCGCCGTGGCCACCATCCGCGAGGTGCGGGAGAAGAACCTGCCGGAGCGGGCCGAGACCGTCGGCCGGGCGCTGCGGGAGGGCCTGCAGCGGGCGGTCCGCAAGCATCCGCGGCATCTCGTGGACGCGCCCGGCATCGGGCTCATGACCGGACTGCGCACCCGCAACCCGTCGGTGGAGAACCTGATCTCGATGCAGATGGCGGCCCGGGGGATCCACCTCGGGCACTCGCTCAACGAGCAGATGGACCAGCCCGTCCTGCGCTTCTACCCGCCGCTGACCGTGTCCGCCGCCGACATCGAGCGCGTGCTGGTCGCGCTGGACGAGTCGCTGGACTGGCTGGACCGGCGTCCGGCGTGGCTGATGCGCCGGATCACCCGGCTGCTGCGCCGTCAGTACCGGCTGCCGCCGGCGCTGGTGCTGAAGCTGATGCACGCCGACCTCGAAGTGAACTGGTGACCGGGCGACAGGGGAGGATTCATATGGAGATAGCCATCGCTCAGGCCGGCACGCGCGAGTACCACGAGGCGCGGACGTTCGCCCAGCACAGCTACCGCAAGGTCTACGGCGCGACGACGACGCCCGGACCGGACCGCTTCGTCACCGTGCGCGAGGCGCCCGGCGGTCCGATCGCGGCCTGCGCCGGGCTCACCGGGCCGGGCTCGCGGGGGTTCTTCTCGGAGAACTACCTCGGGGCGCCCGTGGAGCGGGTGCTGGCGTCCGTGGTGGAGACCGCCCCGGAGCGCGACGAGGTGGTGGAGGTGGGCCCGCTGGCCGGCACGGGCGGCGCGGGAGGCGAGCTGATCCGTCTGCTGCCGGTCATCGCCTGGTGCCAGGGGAAACGATTCATCCTCGCGACGGTCACCGACAAGGTGGATCGGGCGATGGCCGGTGCGGGCGTGCCGTTCCTGCCGCTGAGGCAGGCCACCACCCACTGGATGGACGAGGACACGCGCGCCGGCTGGGGCACCTACTACGACAGTTCGCCGAGGACCGGAGTGGTGCCGCTGGACAGCATCGGCCGGCTGGTCAACAGTCTCACCGGCCGCTACAACTTCGTCGAGCTCTCCGTGCGGACCCTCGTCGGCACGGCCCAGGAGGTATCCGGTGCGCACGCTTGAAGAGACCCTCCTGGCCCTGGCCCAGGACGAACGGCCCCTCGTGGACGTGCTCGACGCCGACGGCTCGGTGGCCCGCTCGTACTCCTACCGCCGGATCGTCGGCGCCGCTGCCGCCGTCGCCGCGGCCCTGCGCGCACACCCCGTGCGCCCGCGCGGCCCCCGCCCGGACGGCGACCCCACCGACCCCGCCCAGCTCCAGGTGGGCGTGGTCACCGCCAACGGTCCGGAGTTCCTCGTCGCCGACTTCGCCGTCCTCGGCGCGGGCGCCGCCGAGGTCGTGGTGCCCCTGGCCTTCACCGCCGAACAGACGGCCACCATGCTCGCGGACATCGACGTCTGCCTCGCCGACGAGGCGGGGGTACGGCGGCTGCGGGAGTGGGGCCTGGACAAGGTGCTGCCCGCGGACGCCGAACTGCGGGTGCTCGACATCGAGCAGGACCCGTCCGGCACCGAACCGCTGTTCACGGACCTCGACGCCGGTGACCGCCTCTGCAAGATCATCCACACCTCGGGCACCACCTCCACGCCCAAGGGTGTCTGCATCCGCGAGGCCGCGCTGGAGGAGCTGATCGGCTCGCTGCGCTCGGCCATGCCGGCCGACGCCTACCGGCGCTACCTCTCCCTGGTGCCGATGAGCCTGCTCATAGAACAGGTCACCGCCGTCTACCTGGTGGTGTGCGACGGCGGCACGGTCGTCCTGCTCCCGCCCGGGGTCCCGCTCGTGGGCACCTCCTCCTTCGCCCCCCAGGCGGTGCTGCCCCACATCCGCGCCGCGCGTCCCACCGCGCTCGTCGTCACCCCCGCCCTGGCCGAGGCCCTGCTGACGGCGGCGGACGGCGCACGTGCCGCCGGGCGCGATCCGGTGCCCGCCCTGTTCGGGCGCGCCGAGGCCCCGCTCGTGTGCTGCGGCGGCGCCCCTGTGGACGCCGACACCCTGCGGCGCCTGGACGCGCACGGCATCCCCGTGTACGAGGGGTACGGGCTCAGCGAGAACAGCTCCGTGGTCAGCTGGAACACCCCTTCCGCGCGCCGGCTCGGCAGCGTCGGCGCCCCGCTCCCCCACGTGCGGGTGCGCACCGCAGCCGACGGTGAACTGCTGGTCAGGAGCACGTCGTTGTTCGCCGGGTACAAGGGCGGCGACGACCCGTCCGGCTGCGAGGTGGACGCGGACGGCTGGCTGCACACCGGCGACCTCGCCGACATCGAGGACGGCTACGTCTGGATCAAGGGCCGCAAGAAGAGCGTCATCATCACCGCCGCTGGCCGCAACGTCGCCCCCGAGTGGGTGGAGGCCCAGTACCGCTCCCACCCGGCCGTGCTGGCCGTCGCGGTCGTCGGCGACGGACTGCCCGGCCTGCACGGCCTGTTCCTCGTGGACCCGGTGGCCTCGCCGGACACCGTACGCGCCGAACTCGACGCGCTGGGCCGCGAACGGCTCTCGGAGGTGGAGCGGGTCGAGGTCGCCCATCTGGTGCCCGCGGACGAGTCCCTGCACGCCGAGTTCTTCACCGTCACCGGACGCCCCCGCCGCTCCGCGGTGCGGACGGCCCTCGCGGCCGGCCGCTTCACGTGACACTTCCGCTCCCCCAGTCCCGACCCTTACGGCAAGCGAGGAGAAACCATGATCGACCATGCGCGTGTGACCTCCTACGGCTCCGGCACCGGCCTGCTCCTCCAGCCGGCCGAGCCGGGTACGACGTTGGGCGGCCTGGCGCCCGGACAGGTGGCCCGGACGCTGCGCGAGGCGGGTTTCCTGCTGCTGCGCGGCTTCCGCCCGGACCTGGAGGAGTTCTCGCGGTTCGTCGGCGCCCACTCCGAGCGCGTCACCCTCGACCCGGCCCGCTCCTTCCACGGCGGTTCCACCGCGCAGAAGGTGGACGCCGGATACGACGCGGTCGGCCTGCACCTGGAGAACGGCAACAGCCCGTTCGCTCCCACTCTCACCTGGTTCTTCTGCGAGAAGGCCGCCTCGTCCGGCTCGCAGACCACCGTGTGCGACGGCTACCGGGTGTGGGACGCGCTCAGCGAGGAGACCCGCGCCGCCTTCCGGGAGCACGAGATCGTCTACAGCCGACGGGTCGAGGAGGAGAAGTGGAAGGCCTTCACCGCCTTCCACCTCGGCACCCCGGACGCGGCCTCCGTCACTGTCGGCCAACTGCGCGAGCTGGCCGGCGGTCCCGGCGAGACCGTCATCGACCTGCTCGACGACGGCTCGATCCACTACGCGTACCGGGTCTCCGCGGCGCACGGGACCCTCTTCGACGAGCGGTTGGCCTTCGCCAACAGCATCCTCGGTCCCTCCAACCACTACGAGAAGCCGCGCATCACCTTCGCCGACGGCCGGGACATCCCCGTGCACATCCTCAAGGAGGTGGAGAGCGTCACCGAGGAGCTGACCGAGGAACTGGACTGGTCCGACGGTGATGTGGCGCTGATCGACAACACCCGGGTCATGCACGGCCGGCGCGCCATCACCGACCCCGAGCGCTCCATCTACAACGCCCAGAGCGACCTGGACCGGGTGCTGCTGACCGGCTGACCGTGCCGGCCCGACAGAGGTGCCGCCGGGAGGCTCCCGGCGGCACCTTCGTACGCCGGCCACGGCGTACGTCAGGATCCGCGCGACATCAGTCCCACAGCCGGCGCCGGCCCGGCTCCAGCAGCGACTCCAGCAGTTCACCGTCCCGGTCGCCGCCGACCACCCGGGCCGCCGGACGCTCCTGGCGGTGCGGTCGCCAGCCGTCGGCCGGTGTGCCGGTCCGCACGAACTCCCCCCACAGCCTGCGCACCCGCGCCCGCAGCGCGGCCATCTCGTCCTGGTCGGCGTCGGCGAACAACGGGGCGTGCCGCGCCTCGTCACGGCCCAGCAGGAACGGGATCTCCACGCAGTGGCAGGCCCGCAGGCGCGCGTTGCGGCCCGGCACCCGCCAGTCGAAGCGGAACAGCCGGACGGTCGCGCCCGACGCGTCGGCGAGGTCGGCGAACTCCTGGGTGGGGGCGGTGAAGAAGAAGTCGGTCTTCAACTCCTCGAAGGCGACGCGTGGCTCGGCACCCGGGTCGTACCGCCGCAGTGCCTCCTCGGCCCGGGACCCGAACACCGCGGTGAACTCCGCCGCGACCTCCGCCCGGGTCATCGCGTCCAGCGCGGGGTTCGTGCCGTACCAGAGCGCGCACTCGTGCCGGGTGACGCCCGCGAGGAGGTCGAGGCCGTCGAGCCGGGGTGCCGCCCGCAGGGCTCCCGGCAGGTCGGAGGGGACGACCGTCTCGTCGGCGACGAGCTGGAACGGCGGCCGGACGTCACCGCGCGGGCGGGGCCGGGTGAGCACGTCCCGTTGGGCGAGCAGCAGCCGCTCGGCGGAGACATCCCGCAACCGTCCGGGGTCCGTGCCGAGCGCCGCGAGGAAGTCGTGGGCGACCCGCGCCGCCTCCTGTCTGCTCTGCGGCGCCATGCCCAGCGGCGCGCTGTGCAGGACCGCGCGCCGGAACAGCGGGCGCACCTGCTCCAGTGCCAGCAGCGCCGCGAGGGACTGCCCGCCCGCGGACTGGCCGGCCACCGTGATGCGGTCCGGGTCGCCGCCGAAGGCGTGGATCTCCCGCCGGACCCAGCGCAGCGCCGCGATCTGGTCGAGGAGCCCCGCGTTCGTGACATGGGTGCTTCCCGGCGGTGTGCGGAAGGACAGCGAGGTGCCGGCGCCCTCGACGGCGGCCGGTTCCGCCCAGGACGGGGCGAGGAAACCCAGGGCGCCCAGGCGGTAGTTGACGAGGACGACGACGAGGTCTTCCTGCGCGGCCAGTTCCGCGCCGTCGTACCGGGGCAGGTCCGCGCCGCCGGTGAGGAAGCTGCCGCCCGGCAGCCACACGAGCACCGGGTGGGGGCCGCCCGCGGGGGCGGCGGGTGCCCACACGTTCACCGTCAGGCAGGCCTCCGTCCGCGGCGGTTCGACCGGATCGCCCATCAACGCCGCCAGGGGGGAGGTCAGTTGCAGGGGCACGGTGCCGACCGGGCCGTCCGCGCACAGCGGTTCGGTCCAGCCGGGGTGCTCGCGTGGTGGTGCGAACCGGTCCGGGCCGACGGGCGGGGCCGCGTACGGCACACCTCGGTACGCCGCCACACGCTGGCCGGGCCCTTCCAGTCGGCCGACCACGGGGCCGCCCGACACCTCCGTCCGGGTCCGGGTCGTCGCCGAGGCGGTGTCAGCAGCGGGCATGGATGCTCGTCTCCCTGTCGGTGGGGGCTATTTCGGGGTGGGCGCCGGGACCTGGTCGAAAAGGCTGTTCGCCAGCACGTAGCGGGCCAGCTCCACCCGCCGTGACACGCCCAGCTTGGCGAAGGCGCGGCGCAGATGGGAGTCGACGGTGTGCGCGGAGACCGCGAGCCGCTGGGCGGTCTCCCGGTTCGTCAGGCCCTCCGCGACCAGGCGTACGACCCGCACCTCGGACGGTGTGAGGCTGTCCCAGTCGGCCGCGGCCTCCGGGGGGCGGCGCGCGGTGGACGTGGCCAGGGTCCGGGTGGCGGCCGGGACCTGGTGGACGATCCGGCCGGGCGGGAACCGCGTCCGGCGGCGCACCCGCTCCGCGCCCAGTCCCGCTCCGGCGGCCACATAGATGCGCTGCGCCTCCTGGAGCATCTCGGTCGCGCGCAGCGGCTCCCCCTGCGCCCGGGTGGCGTCCGCCGCGTCCTCCAGCGCGGACGCCAGCGCGAGGGGGTGCGACCCGCCCCGCAGGGCCCGTACGGCGCGGTGCAGCGGGACCGCGAGACCGCGGTACAGCCCCTGCGCGTGCAGGGCGGCCCCGGCCAGCGGGACGATGCCGGGGCTCTGCCGGGCCAGCCGGCGGGCCAGTTCGACCGCCTCGGCGGCGTGTTCCCGGGCGCCGGCCCGCAGGGCCATCCGGACCAGGTGGGGCAGGATGAGCGGATCCGCGGCGAGCAGCCACGTGTGCCGCTCCGGATCGGCCCATACGCCCGTCAGGTGCCGCAAGGCTTCCTGCGGGTTGCCCGAGGCGTCGAGGTGCAGGGCGGTGACGAGGGCGGGGAGGGCGCCGGTGAACCCGGACGGCGCCCCGTCGGGCGACGCGAGGTGCGCGGCGGCCCGCTCCAGGTCTCCGCGCACGGTCGCGAGCAGGACGAGCATGGCCCGCAGCGCCCTGTGACTGCCGGGGTCGGCGAGCCGCCCGCAGGCCTCCAGACCGGCCTGTGCCTCCTGCTCGGCGTCGGCCAGCCGGGCGCTGTGCCACAGCTGCACGGACCGGGCGAGGTGCCAGCGCGGTGCGGCCCACTCCCATCCCTGCTCGCTGGTGGAGTCCCGCCAGGCCCTCAGCACCTCGTCCGCGTCCAGCGGGCGCCCGGCCGAGCTGAGGATCAGCGCGGGCACGGCCAGTTCCCAGCCGAAGCTCCGCTCCGCGCCGTACGGCCCGGCCTCGACCGCCTCGCCGGCGACTCGCAGGGCCTCGCCGATGTCTCCGGCGCGCTGGGCGCACCCGGCGAGCAGAGCGGTGCCGAGTGCCGCGGAGGCGGGGTCCGCCGTCCGCCGGGCCAGCGCGACGGCGGAGCGTGCCAGGGCCGCCGCGCCGATGGTGTCGCCGTCCGAGCAGGCGGCCAGGCAGCGGGCCTCCAGTGCCGTGAGCCAGGCCCGGCGGGCGGGGGTGCGCGGGTCCTCGCGTGCCCGCCGCAGGTGCCGCAGCGCCTCGGGGGCCTGCCCCAGCCGCAGCAGTACCTCCACGAGCCCGGCGAACGCCTCGGCCTCGGCGTCGGTCTCCCAGCCCGCGGTGGCGAGGGCCGCGTCGAGCAGCCGGCGGGCGGCACCGGGCTGACCGGTGGCGAGGAAGAGACGCACCGCCGTCCGCACCGGGCCGGCCGCGAGGGGTTCGTACCGGCGCAGTTGGGCGAGCAGGGCCCCGGTCAGCTCCTCCCGCTCGTGGGACGGCAGCAGGTCCTCGTTCCGCTTCAGCCACTCCAGGTGGGCGGCGCCCTGCTCCAGGTCCTCTTCCGTCCCGGAGAGGATCAGGTGCCCGATGGTCTCCGGGCAGGGCCGTTCCTCCGCCGTGCACAGCCGGGCCGCCTCGGCGTGCAGGGCGCGGCGCACGGGGCCGAGGAGGCTGTCGTGCAGGGCCTGGTGGACGAGCGGGGCGCGGAAGCGGAACGCCGCGCCGTCGTCCTCCAGCAGTCCCGCGGCGGCGGCCTCCTGGGCGGCGCCGGCCAGTTCCATCGTCGGCCGCCCGGTCAGCGCGGCAGCCTCCCGCAGCGAGAAGCGCGGGCCCAACACCGCTCCCACCTGCAACAGTTCACGTGTCGGCTGAGCGAGTCCGGACAGCACCGGGGCGGTTGCCCGGGCCAGATCCGCGGGCGGATGGGCGCCGACCACCCGCACCGTGCCGTCCTCGGTGCGAATCCGCCCCTCTTCGCACAGCAGTTGGACCAGCCGCTCGATGAGTGCGGGGATGCCGCCCGCCGTGGTCACGATCCGGTGGATGTCCTCCGGCTGAGCCGGGCCGAGGAGTTGGGCCACCAGCTGTGCGGCGGCCGGCTCCTCCAGCGCGGACAGGGACACGACCTCGGCGTGGGCGACGAGCAGCCGGTCGAGGGCGTCCCGGGTGGGCCGTACGACGGGAAAGTCCGTGTAGGCGGCCAGCCAGAGGACCGGGACGCCGGCGAGCCGCGGGACCAGGGTTTCCAGGGCGTCCAGGGTGAGCTGGTCCGCCCACTGGAGGTCGTCCAGGACGATCACCAACGGGCAGCGGGCGGCCCGTCGTTCGATCAGGCGGTGCAGCAGCCGGATCAGCCGGCTCCAGTGCGTGGGCCGGTCGGCGAACTCGGCCAGCGAGCGGGCCTGCGCGGCATCCACCACCGGCTGCGGCCCGCCACTGAGCGCGGTGAGCAGCGGGGCCATCGCGGAGTGCTGGTCGAGGCGGCCCAGCCGGGCGCTCGACACGGCCATGCCGCGTTGCGCCGCCTGCGCGGCGGCCGTGTGCAGCAGCAGCGACTTGCCCGACCCGGACGGTCCGTGCACCACCAGCAGGGAGCCGCGGCCCCGCGCCGTGGTGTCCAGAGCGGTCCGTAACGCGGCCTGTTCCCGCTCGCGCCCGACGAGGCGCTGGTCCCCGGTTGTCTGCATGGGGTGTTCCCTCCCTGTCGCGCCGCCTCGCACGTGCCCGCTGTCCGCTGTCCGAGCGGTCAGCTGCCGGGCTCGCCGCGGCCCCCGGCCGGGGTGGCGGCGCGCATCGCCAGCAGCCCCTCCAGGGCGTGCAGGCTCGTACGGACGACATGGCGGGCCGCCGCCGCTGCCGCCTCGGAGTCCTGGTCGGCGATGGCCTGGACGAGCGCTTCGTGAGCCTCGGTCCCGCACTCCAGGTGGGTGTCCGCGCCGGCGAACAGGTCCACGCTCTCCTGGAGGCGCCGGACGAAGAACCGGTAGCACTCGGTGAGCGTCACGTTGTGGGCCGCCTCGACCACGGCCAGGTGCAGCGCGGCGTCCCGCTCGCCGAACTCGGCGTCGTCCCGCCCCGCCGCCTCGGCCCGGGCCCGGAGCAGGTGCCGCAGCCGCGCCAGATCCTGGGGCGTACGGCGCTGGGCCGCGGAGTGCGCCGCCTGTACGTCGAAGCAGAGCTGCACCTCGAACACATCGCGGACGTCGGCGAGTTCGATGCTCTGGAGCATGGGCGCCGGGTCGGACACCGACCGCACGAAGACGCCCTTGCCGCGCCGGGCCTCCAGCATGCCGGTGTGCACCAGCGCGCTGACGGCCTCACGGATGGTGGGCCTGCTCACGCCCAGTTCCGCCGCCAGCTCCGTCTCGGAGGGGATCCGGGAACCTATGGGCCAGGCTCCGGCCGCCAGCTCCCGGTGGAGCAGCGCGATGACCTCGCGGGCGGTCGAGAGCCGGGCGATCGGGCGCAGGGCCATCGGGCGATCCCCTCGGTTGTCTGACAACTGACGTCAGGCTAGTCAATGCCGCGTTCGGCTACAAGTCCACGCGCTGTCGCGGGCGTTGGAGTCGGTCGGCTCCGTCGGCGGTGTGCCGACCAGGACGTGGCGGTGATCACCGCCGTCGGCATGGATCCGGGTCCTCATACGGGCTTCGCCTCCAGGGTGTCGAGGACCGCTCGGGCGACTTCGGCGGGGGTACGGCCGTCGGTGGCGACCCTCGCGGAGGCGGCCTCGGCGTAGAAGCGGCGTCGCGCCTCCGCCAGTTCCCGCCACCGGCGCCGCGGGTCGGTCGCGAGCAGCGGGCGGGCGGTGCCGGGCGCGATGCGGCGGGCGGCCTCCTCGGCCGTCATCGACAGCCAGACCACGCGGTGGGCGGTGAGCAGCGCGCGCGTGTCCGCGTCGAGGACCGCGCCGCCGCCCAGGGCGAGGACCCCGGCGTGTTCGGCGAGCGCCCGGCGCACGGCCCGCTTCTCCACACCCCGGAAGTACGGCTCCCCGCGCTCGGCGAAGACGGCGGCGATCGCCCGGCCTTCGGCGGCCACGATGTCGTCGTCGGTGTCCCGGTAGCCGACGCCCAGCCGTTCGGCGAGCAGTCGGCCGACGGTGGACTTGCCCACGCCCATCGGACCGATGAGCACGACCAGCGGCCCGCTCATCGGATGCGCAGGGTGTCGAGGTACGACGTCACGTTGCGGCGGGTCTCGGTCACGGAGTCGCCGCCGAACTTCTCCGCGACCGCGTCCGCGAGCACGAGCGCCACCATCGCCTCCGCGACGATCCCGGCCGCCGGCACCGCGGAGACGTCGGAGCGCTGGTGGTGGGCCTGGGCGGGCTCGCCGGTCGTCACGTCCACCGTGCGCAGCGCGCGCGGCACGGTCGCGATCGGCTTCATCGCGGCCCGCACCCGCAGCAGCTCACCCGTGGAGAGGCCGCCCTCGGTACCGCCCGAGCGGCCGGACACGCGCCGGATACCCTCCGGCGTGCCGACGATCTCGTCGTGCGCCTGCGAGCCCGGCACGCGGGCCAGCTCGAAGCCGTCACCGACCTCGACCCCCTTGATCGCCTGGATACCCATGAGCGCCCCGGCCAGACGCGCATCCAGCCTGCGGTCCCAGTGCACGTGCGAGCCCAGGCCGACCGGCACACCGTAGGCCAGCACCTCGACCACACCGCCGAGCGTGTCACCGTCCTTGTGGGCCTGGGTCGATCTCGGCGACCATCGCCTTCGAGGTGTCCGCGTCCAGGCAGCGCAGCGGGTCCGCGTCGAGCGTGTCGACGTCGGCCGGGGTGGGGCGGACGCCCTGCGGGGCCTTCACCGAACACAGCTCCACCACGTGGGAGACGATCTCGATGCCGGCCGTCTCCTTCAGGTACGACCGGGCGACCGCGCCCAGCGCGACCCGGGCCGCCGTCTCCCGGGCGGAGGCGCGCTCCAGGATCGGGCGGGCCTCGTCGAAGCCGTACTTCTGCATACCCGCGAGGTCGGCGTGACCGGGACGGGGGCGGGTCAGGGGCGCGTTGCGGGCCAGGTCGGCGAGCACCTCGGGATCGACCGGATCGGCCGCCATGACCTGGTCCCACTTCGGCCACTCGGTGTTGCCCACCATGATCGCCACCGGAGAACCGAGCGTCAGACCGTGCCGGACACCACCCAGGAAGGTGACCTCGTCCCGTTCGAACTTCATGCGGGCACCACGGCCATAGCCGAGCCGCCGCCGCGCCAGGTGGTCCGCCACCATGTCCGTGGTGACGGGAACGCCGGACGGCAGTCCCTCCAGGACGGCCACCAGGGCCGGGCCGTGGGACTCCCCCGCGGTCAGCCAGCGCAACCTGCTCAACTCCGCTCCTCACCTCTCGTCGGAAACCCGGGGAACAGCCGGTGCAGTCCGGTGTGGACGGCGACGTGGGTGCGGGGCGGCCGGGTGCCTCGCCGGCCGTCCCCGGTGCGGTCACAGCCGGACGCCCAGCACGTCCGTCATCAGGGCGCCGAAGAGGCGTACACCGTCCTCGGTGAGCACCGACTCGGCGTGGAACTGCATGGAGGCGAAGTGCGGGCCGCGCAGGGCGTGCACCTCGCCGGTCTCCGGGTCGCGGCCCACCTCCACCAGCCCGACGCCCTCGACCTCGGCCTTGTCCTCGGCGCTGCGTGCGGCGAACGTGTTGTAGAAGCCGACCCGCTCGCGGGCGCCGAAGAGGGCGATCTCCTGCTGCACGCCCTGGTTCGGCACCTCCCGGCGGACCAGGGGCAGGCCGAGCCGCAGGGCGAGCACCTGGTGGCTGAGGCAGACCGCGAGGAAGGGCCGCCGCTCGGTGAGCAGGGTGTCGATCGCCGCCCGCAGGTGGGCGATCTTGGGGTGGCCGGCCTCGCGGGGATCGCCCGGTCCGGGGCCCATGACGACGAGGTCGTGACCGTCGAAGGCGTACGGGTCGTCGAAGCGGCGGACCGTCACCTGGAGTCCCAGCGACCTCAGTTGGTGGCCGATCATCGAGGTGAAGGTGTCCTCGGCGTCCACGACCAGCACCCGGCTGCCCGCCAGCCCCGGTACGGCCCGCTCCCGCTCCTCGTCCCCGGCGAGCCAGAACCCGGCGAGCGTGGCGTTGCGCCGCTCCAGCGCGGCCCGCACGTCCGGGTGGCCGGCGAAGCCTACGGCGCCCGCGGCGGCCTGTCCGGCGGCCGGCCCGTCCGCCTGGAGCGCGGCGACCAGTCCGGCCGCCTTCGCCCGGGTCTCGGCGACCTCGGAGTCCGGGTCGGAGTGGCGGACCAGGGTGGCGCCCACGCCGATCCGCACCCGGCCCGTGGAGTCGATGTCGGCGGTGCGGATGAGGATGGACGAGTCCAGTGCGCGGCCGCCGTGGGCGTCGCGGCCGATGAGAGCCGCCACGCCGCTGTAGTAGCCCCGGCCCTCGGGTTCGTACCGGCTGATGACCCGGCAGGCGCTCTCCAGCGGGCTGCCGGTGACCGTGGGGGCGAACAGCGACTCGCGCAGGATCTCACGCGGGTCGCGGGTGCTGTGGCCCTCGATGACGTACTCGGTGTGCGCGAGCCGGGCCATCTCCTTGAGGTACGGGCCCACGACCCGGCCGCCCGTGTCGCAGATCCGGGCCATCATCTTCAGTTCCTCGTCGACGACCATGTACAGCTCGTCGGCTTCCTTGCGGTCGGCGAGGAAGTCCAGCACGTCGGGCAGGGTCGGCCCGGTGGGCGGATAGCGGTACGTGCCGCTGATCGGGTTCATCACGGCGTTGCCGCCGGTGAGGCTGATGTGCCGCTCGGGTGTCGCCCCGACGAAGGTCCGGTCGCCGGTGTGGACGACGAACGTCCAGTAGGCGCCCGACTCGCCGCGCAGCAGCCGGCGGAAGAACGACAGCGCGCTGGACGGGGTGTAGCCGGTGATGTCGGCGACGAAGGACCGCTTGATGACGAAGTTCGCGCCCTCACCGGTGCCGATCTCGTCGGCGATGACCCGGCGGACCGTGTCGGCGTACGTCTCGTCGTCCATGTCGAAGTCGCCGCCGGCCATCTCGATCGGCACGTCCGGCAGCCGGCGCAGGACCTCCTCCAGGGGGAGCGCCGTCTGGTCGGTGACGGTCAGCGCGATCAGCGGTGCGCCGTCGTCGTGGCCGGCGAATCCGCGCTCGGCGATCTGCCGGTACGGGATGAGGGTCAGCAGCTCGTGGCGGGCGCCGCCGGCGGGTGCCGCCGGCTCGGACAGGGGCAGGTCCGCCAGCGTCCGGGGGGTGGAGACCTCGCCGAACAGGACGTCCACGGTGTCCGCTTGGCCGGTCTGCGGACGGTACAGCAGCGCGAAGGCGGGCGGGCGCGGGGCCAGCGCACGGGCCAGGAGGTCTGAGGGCGCGCTCATACGGCGGCTCCCGCCACGGCACTGGGGTCCAGCTGGTCGAGGAGGGTGGCGGTGGTGGTGACGACCGCGCAGCGCTGGGCGGCGTATGCGAGGGCCTGCCGGTGGTACGCGGCGGAGAAGTCCGCGACCGCGTCGGCGACGAGGAACGTGCGGATGTCCTGGGTGAAGGCCTCGACCGCGGTCATCAGCACGCCGACATGGGCGTACACACCGCACACGACCAGCTGGTCGCGGCCCTGCTCACGCATCCACTCCAGCAGCCCGGAGCGGAAGAAGGCGCTGTAGCGCCACTTGGTGAACACCCGGTCGTCCGGCCCCGGTGCCAGCGGCTCGACCACCTCCCGGTCCACGGGGTCCACCCGCATCCCCGGCCCCCAGAAGTCCTTCAGCAGACCCCGCTGTTCCTCGCTCATACCGCCGGGCTGCGCCGTGTAGGCCACCGGCATTCCGGCCGCGGCGGCGCGCTCGCGCAGCAGGGCGGCGTTGTGCACGAGCGGCTCCCGCAGGGACGCGGGCAGCGGCCGCAGGAAGTACCGCTGCATGTCGTGCACGAGAAGCACCGCACGGTCCGGGTCGGCGGACCAGCGGGCGGTGTTGGCCGGCAGATCCTCCGCCGACGGCAACGGGTACGGCTCGATGGGGGGTATGCCCGCCATGACTGTCCTCTCCTCGGGCAACGGGGTGGGGATGGGGGTGGTCGGGGTGCGCCCCCGAGGGGCGCGGGGAGCGCTCACGCGGCGGCGGGCTGGACGCTCCGCCCGGTCGTCCACCAGGCCGAGACGACCGACAGGGCCTGCCCGGGGTTGAGCCGCGGATCGCACAGGCTCGTGTACCGGCCGCCGACCCGGCCGATCTCGGAGGCGTCGCGCACGCACTCGGTGACGTCGTCCGGCGTGGTCTCCAGGTGGAGGCCGCCCGCGACACCGCCCGCCGCGCCGACCGCGTGCTGGAACGCGTCGACCTCGTGCGTGATCGTCTCCAGGAGGCGGGACTTGAGGCCGTCCGGGGTGGTGACGGTGTTGCCGTGCAGGGGGTCGGTCAGCCAGATCACCGGGTGTCCGGCGGCGCGCACGGCGGCCACCAGCGAGGGCAGCCGCTCGACCACGTTCGCCGCGCCCATCCGGGTGATGAGGGTGAGCCTGCCCTTCTCCCTGCGGGGGTCGAGCCGCTCGCACAGGGCCAGCAGCTCGTCGGGGGTCATGGTGGGGCCGACCTTGCAGGCCACCGGGTTGACGACGTCGGCGAGCAGGGCGACATGGGCGCCGTCGAGCTGCCGGGTCCGCTCGCCGATCCACGGCCAGTGCGTGGAGGTGAGCAGGAGCCGTCCGTCCGGCTGCCGGCGCAGCATCGGGACCTCGTAGTCCAGCAGCAGCGCCTCGTGGCTGGTCCAGACGGGGGCGCCGATGCGGGTCCGTCCGGGGGTGTCGAGCCAGCCGAGGCAGCCCATGACGTCGCGGGCGGCCCGGTAGCCGGACAGGATCCGGTCCGGGTCGGGGCGGCGCAGCTCGGGGTCGGGTTCCGGGCTGTTGACCATGTGGCCCCGGTAAACGGGAAGTTCGAGGCCGCCGATCCGCTCGGTGGGGCGGGAGCGGGGCTTGCCGAACTGGCCCGCCAGCCGGCCGACGCGCACCACGGGCCGGCTCGTGCCCATCTCCAGTTGCCCGGCGAGCATGTTCAACAGGCCTGCCTTGCGGGCGACATGGTCCGCGGTGCACTCCGCGGGGTCCTCCGCGCAGTCGCCCGCCTGCACCACATGGGCGGTGCCCTCGGCCACCTGCGCCAGCATCGACCGCAGGGTGCGCACGTCCTCGGCGCCGACGAGCGGCGGGCGTGCCGCGAGTTCCTTGCGCACCCGCAGCACCTGCGCCTCGTCCTCCCACGGGGGCTGCTGCAACGCCTGTTCATATCGAATATCGAGCAGAGCGTCGTCCACTGGTTTTCTCCGATCGCGACGAGGTGTACACCGATGCGGGGCGGCAAGAAGGGGAAAGAGGGGGCGGGACGGTCGCGGAGCACGAAATCCCGGTGACGCACCAGATCGTCCGACGGATTCCGCGGCGCCACCAACAAGGTGTGCGGTACTCCGTCAGGTGACGCGCGATCCGTCAAGTGGTGTCGGATCCGTCAAGTCGGCCCGGGCATCAGGGCTTTCCCTGATGCAATGTGGCCGTAATGCAGTGTGGCCGTCGAATCAACGCGGTGTTTCCGAAAACGGATGGGGCCGCGACACGGATTCCCGGGAATGCGGATTTCTCCGGGCACACCGAAGGACCGGCGGGCGGACGGTCAGGGAACCGTCCGCCGGCCGGCCGGGGCGAAGGTTCAGGCGTGGTTCACCGCGTGCTCTGGGCGAGCGCGACGACCGCGTGGGCGGCCGAGGCCAGGGTCACATGGCGGTGCCATCCGTCGAAGGAGCGCCCGGAGAAGTCCCGGATGCCCACCCGGTCGGTGATCTCCGTGAAGTCGAGGTCGACCCGGTCGGCCAGTCGGCTCAGCCGCACCAGGGAGGCCGCCGGGGCGGCCGTGTTCGTCAGCCACAGCTTGGCCGGCCAGCGCCCGCCCTCCTCGCCGACGCCCAGCAGGTGCACCCCGCCCTGCCCGGAGGACGGTCCGGGCAGGGACGGACCGGTGACCCGTACGGTGGCGGCCCAGTGGGTCCACGGCGTCGTACCGGGTCTCTGCCCGCCGGCCAGGACGGGCCGCCGCAGGTCCTTGGCCGTGATCATGATCTGCTCGGCCGTCAGCGGCCCCCGTCCGGTGTCGGGGAGGGCGGGGTCGGCGACGGTGAGCGGCTGGTCCTCGCAGACGCTCACGAGCGCCGGCATGCCCGCGGCGTGCAGTCTCGCGAAGACGGGTACGGCGTGCACCTCGCAGGAGTCGAGCACGAACGGCCGTACCGGCAACCGCCAGCGTCGCACCGCCTCCAGGCACGCCTCGACGACGGATTCGCTCAGCGTCTCCACCGGCACGCCGTCGGGGATCGACACCTGGGTGCGCCGCAGATCGTCCCTGAGCCAGGTCTGCGGCAGGTGCAGACGCCAGTTGACGGGGGCGCTGGTGGTGTCCGAGGCGGCCCACACGCCGACGGCGCGCTGGGCGTTCAGCACCTGGCCCAGGGTCGGGAAGAAGTGCTTGTCCACTCCGACGGAATGCCGGCCGGTCTTGGGGATGATGACCGGCTGCACCACCCAGGCCTGCGGCGGGCAGGCGGCGATCCAGTGCTCGGCGAGTGCCCGGCGCACGGGGGTCCAGTCCCAGGTGGAGGCCGAGATGAAGTGATGCAGGTTCTGCTCCGACACCTGCTCGCCGAGCAGAGCCGCGATGTTGCGTATGGATTTGCGCCCGGGTGTCTCCAGCAGGCCCCGTAAGTACTGCATGGCCTTTCTGCACTGGTCGCTCCGGGTGAGTGACGCGAACAGCGTCGAGGAGACCTCGGTGAGGACGTCGTCGTGGGAGCTGGACGGAAAGGGCGGAAGGGGTGCCCCTCGTGCTGCGGTCGTGGGACGCGGGTCGAGGCTGAGCATGAATCTCCTATCTGGTGATCCAACCCGTGCTGGTGGCACATCCGCTGTCATCGAACGGGAGCCCAGGGTGAGGTCCCGCCAGAGCGTAAGGGGCATCAGGGGAGGTGAGTCATCACCGGGGGACCGAGAGTGTCACGTTACCGAACGGTAGTCCTGTTGATGAGGGTGACGTCCCCGGGGATCCCCGCGCCGCCGCCCGCGCCGCTCCCCCGGCGGGCCGCCGCGGCGACCAGATGGGCGACGGAGGCCAGCGTGATGTGCCGGTGCCAGCCGGGGAAGGACCGTCCCGCGAAGTCCCGCAGCCCGACCCCGTCGGAGATCTCGGCGCGGTCCCGCTCGACCACGCCCGGCTGCCGGGTGAGCCGCAGGGCGGGCACCAGGTGGTCGGCGCCGAAGTTGCTGAGCCACAGCCGGCGGGCCGCCGGGCGGCCGGGGAGCCACTCGCCCAGCAGCGTCATGGCCTCCCGTCCCGACGGCGACGCCGACACCGGTATCGCCGCGGCCGTCGTGCGCCCGTCACCGGGGTTGACCTGCTGCCGCAGGTGCGGCAGGGACTCGGCCAACTCCCCCGCGGTGCGCTGGAGATCGCCGTACTTCGGCAGCAGCGACCGGTCGATCCGCACGGGTGCCGCGGGACTCACCCGGACCACGAACGGCAGCCCCGTCGAGGCCAGGAAGCGCGCGACGCAGGCGCCGTCGGTCTCCGCGACGTCCACGACCACGGGCAGCCGGGGCAGGCCGTCGACGCCGATGAGCCCGGCGACGGCCTGCCGTACGCACTCCTCCACGGTGCCCGGCACGGCGTACGCCGGGACGCTCGCCCGCCGCCGCAGCGGATCGGCCGTCCAGCGGGCGGACAGACGCAACTGCCAGTCGACCGGTACGGCCGCCCGCTCCGAGGTGAGCCACGTCCCCACCGCCTGCTGGCCGTTGACCGTGCCCAGCGGGGTGCGCTGCGGGTCGGCGCCGACGGAGTGCGGACCGGCCTTGGGGATGAACAGGGAGTCGATCACCCAGGCCACCGGCGTCAGGGCCCGCTGCGCCTGCCGGGCCAGGGCATGCCGGACCGGCACCCACTCCCAGGGCGAGGCGGCGATGAAATGGTGCACGTTCTGCTGGGCCGACGCGCCGTCGAAGTGTCCCGCGATGCTCCGCAGCGTCTTGCGGCCCCGCACGGACAGCAGCCCCCTGACGTACTGCTCGGCCTTCACCCGCTGCCCGCTGCGCTGCAGCGAGCCGAACAACTGCCGGCACAGCTCCGCGTCCAGGGCCGTCGGTATCGGCCCCTCGTCCGCGGGCCCCTCGTCTTCCCGATGGTCGCGCATCTCGCTCCCCCGTTCACCATCGCCACCACGAAAAAGGACTCCCGTCCGGTTTCCCTACGAGCATGCACGACGGGTCGCACATGTACACGACCGGCTGTTCGACCGGCCGACCGCACGCCACCGGCGAGGACGGCCTGCTCTCAGGTGGCCCGGGCCAGGGCGACGGCCCTGTGCGGCGAGGTGTCGAGTCTCGCCAGCACCCCCGGGGAGGCGATGTTGGGCAGGACCAGCTCCAGGAAGCCGGAGACCTCCTCGCAGAGATCGCCGTCGGGCAGCGCCTCGGTGATCAGCCGGATCCCGGTCCAGGAGGCGGTGAGCAGCCGCGCCACCTCCGACGGCTCGACGTGGCCCAGCAGTTCGCCCTGCTCCCGGGCGGCGCGCAGCAGCTCCTCGCCCGCGCCGATCCACTGCGGCCAGCAGGTGCCGAACAACCGGCGCGCCCTGAGGTCGACCGACAGCCGGACGGTGGCACCGAGCAGCGGGTCGCGGGGCAGCCGGTAGCCGAGCAGCAGCGCCGTGTCGACCCATTCCTGCAGCTTGACGGGCTGTGGCGGGACCGGTCCGAGGGCCGCCGTCTCGTCGAGGATGGCGCGTGCCAACTGCTCCTTGGAGGCGAAGTGGAAGTACAGGCCTCCACGGGTGAGCCGGGTGCGCTCGATGAGGCCGCCGATCGTCGTGGCGTCGTACCCGAACTCGTTGAACATCGCGGCGGCGGCCTCAAGGATGACCCGCCGGGTGTGGACCGCCCGTTCCTGCCTCCTCACGCAGCACCTCCCCGGCAAAGCCCTTTACTAGTGCTTGGTTTCACACTTACCTTGGTAAAAAACCGAACGGAGAGCCGGTACTTTAACAGCGTACCGAGTGTGACCCGACCAACTTCGATCAGGGGGACCGTTGAACGACGTCACTCTCGCACCGCACCTCCATGTCCCGTCACCGGCGCTCCTCTGCTCGTATGCCCATCTGCGGCGCGAGGAGTACTTACTGGTCACCGGCTGGACGCGGCTGACCGCCCGGGACTTCGCCCTCGGGGTCACGTGGCCCGCCGTCCGGGGCGACCTGCCGTACGACCCGCGGGTCCTCGCGCAGACCGTCCGGCAGACCGGACTGGTCGTGGCGCACGCCGAGTTCGGCGTTCCGCTGACCCATCAGACCATGCTGAGCACGCTCTCCTTCAGCATCACGCCGGGCCTGCGCCTACCCCGCGGCCGGACATCGGCGTTGGACGTGCACGTCACCGTGTCGGAGAGCGGGAGCAGGCGGCGTACGGCGAGTGCGCTGCACATGTCCTTCCAGGTGCGGCGGGAGGGGGTGACGGTGGCCCGTGCCGCGAGCGAGTTCGCCTGGGTCTCGGAGCGGGTCTACGGGCGCGTCCGCGGTGCCCGGCGCACCGTGGACTGGGGGGCGTGGCCGGTGCCGGCGCCACTGGACGCCCGGCTGGTCGGGCGCGCCGGCGCGGCGGACGTGGCACTGGCCGCGGGAGACCGCCCGGGCCGCTGGCTGCTGCGCAACGACCCGGGCAACCACCTCCTCTTCGACCACCCGGTCGACCATGTGCCGGGCCTGGCGCTCCTGGAGTCCGCCGACCAGGCGGCGCGGGCCCACCGCTCGCCGGCTCCCTTCGCACCGACCCGGGTCGAGGCCGACTACTGGCGGTACGTCGAGTTCGACCAGCCCTGCTGGATAGAGACCGAGCCGCTGCCGGAGCCCGGTTCCGTCCGGGTCACGGGAATCCAGGAGGGCGAGCCCGCCTTCCGCGTGGACTACCGCACGGGCGCCTGACGTCGGGACACGGCTGGGCCCTGCGGTCCGGCCCCTGGTGGCGGGGGCCGGACCGCAGGGCCCAAAGGGCGGGTGCGTCAGTGCGTCGCCGGTACGGTCCCGGCTTCCGCGTCCGATCCGGTGGCCGTGCCGTCCTCCTTCGGTACCCAGCGCAGGGCGAGGACGCCGAGGGCCAGGCAGAGCAGGCTCGCCACGCCGACCGCGACGTGCAGACCGGCGAGGAAGGCGTCCTTGGCCTCCGCGGCGGTGGCGGCGGACACTCCCCGCGTGTCCAGCGTCTCGTCGAGCGTGCCCGCCACGTCGGGGCCGGCCAGCCGGAAGATCAGGGCCGCGAGCGAGCCCAGCAGCGAGATGCCGAGCGCGTTGCCCAGCTCGTTGCTGGTCTCGGCGATCGACGCGGCCGACCCGGCGCGCTCGGCCGGCACCGCGGCCACGGCGGTGTCCGCGACCAGGCTGAAGGAGAAGCCGTAGCCGACACCGGTGACGACCGTGGAGGCGATGAACGCCGCCACGCCGTGTTCGGTGGTGGTCAGCAGCAGGAGCAGCAGGCCGACGCCCATGAAGAAGTGCGAGGCGATCAGCGCCGACCGCTTGCCGATCCGGTCCACCACACCGCTCGCCCCGATGCACGAAGTGGTGAGCACCGCCGCGCCCGGCAGGGCCAGCAGGGCCGCCGTCAGGACGCTGTAGCCGAGGACCGACTGCAGGTACATGCCGCTGAGATAGCCGGCCGCGGCCCAGGCGACGAGCGAGAGCAGGCCGGTGAGGATCGCGACGGCGAAGACGTGGTCCTTGAACAGCCGCAGGTCGAGCAGCGGGTACTCGAGCCTCAGCTGCCGGCGCGCGAACCACACCAGGATGGCGACACCGACGACCCCGATGGCGAGTTGCGTCGCGGAGAAGCCCTCCGCCGCCGCCGACTTGACCGAGTAGACGGCCAGCAGGATGCCGACGGCGGACAGCACCACGCTGAGGGCGTCGACCCGGCCCGGGTTGGAGGTGCGGACCTCGCGCAGCAGCACCGGCGCGAAGACCACGAACAGCACGACGACCGGAATGTTGATGAGGAAGACCGAACCCCAGTCGAAGCGGCTGAGGAGCAGCCCGCCGATCACCGGTCCGACCGCGAACCCGGCGGCGAAGGTGGCCGCGAAGATGCCGATGGCCTGGGAACGTTGCCTGGGATTGTGGAAGAGGTTGCCGATGATGGCGAGTCCGGCGGGCAGCAGGGTGGCGCCGCCGAGCCCCATCAGTGCGCGGCAGGCGATGAGGACCTCGGGGCTGGGCGCGAACGCGGCGCCCGCCGAGCCGGCGCCGAAGACCACCGCACCGGTCACCAGGAACTTGAGGCGGCCGTAGCGGTCACCGAGGTTGCCGAAGGCGATGAGCAGGGACGAGACCACGAAGCCGTAGATGTCCAGGATCCACAGCGCCTGGTCGGTACTGGGCGTGATCGCGGACGTGATGCTCGGCATCGCGAGATAGAGGACGGAGCCGTCCATCGCGACGAGTGCGACCGGGCCGAGCACGATAACGAGGCCCAGCCAGGCCCGTCGGTCGGCACGCTCCGCGACTAAGTCGAGGGAAGTCACGGGGGCAACCTTTCAGGAGAAGGTGCGAAGAAGTTCGAAAAACGCTGCATACGGCGTACGCGACGAGGCTGCATACGGTGTACGCGCCAGCCGGTGCGTACACCGTACGCCAATTCTGTGCGTACGGTGTACGCAAGCTGTTGGGTATAGTACCTCATGACCTTCAATGCACAAGGCAGGCAGGTGAGTTCACGCGGCCTGTCGCGGGGTGCGATCGTGGCGGCCGCGGTCCGTGTCGCCGACGCCGAGGGAATCGCCGCGCTCTCGATGCGGCGTCTGGCGACCGAGCTGGACTCGGGCGTCATGTCGCTCTACCGGCATGTGGCCAACAAGGACGCGTTGCTCACCGCGATCACCCGCGCGGCATGTGAGGAACACCCCTATCCGGAACCCGCCCCGCCGGACTGGCGCGAGGCGATGAGACTCGCGGCCCGGCTCGACTGGGAGGTGTACTGCACACACCCCTGGGCGCTGGTGACGTCGAGCTCCGCCCGGCACTTCTCGGACACCTCGTGCCTCGACTGGATGGTCGACGCGCTCGCGAACCTCACCGACGACCCGGACCTCGCGCGGTCCTTCTCGATCGCCGTGTGGTCGTACGTGCAGGGCGTGTGCATCCAGCACCTGGCCCAGCAGCTGCTCTCCGGCGGGGACAAGCCCGAGCAGTCACCCCTGAGGGCGACCGTGGAGGACTTCGAACTGGGGCTGGAGACCCTCCTCGACGGCATGGAACAGCGCGCCGCACAGCACGGGTCGAACCCCGCCGGGCCGCCCTCGACCCGGACCTTCCCGACCACCGGGCCCCGCTGACCCGGCTCCCAACTTCCGGCTCCCGCCGGGCAGGACGGTGGTGTCCGGCCGGGAGCCGGCACGTCCCCACCGGCGGCGGCTCTCGCGGAGCCGCCACCGCGGGCTCACGAGGCGGAGCCACTCATCTCCCGATGGGGAACACAGCACAGCTCCGCGTCGGACATCGAGCCGCAGGTGTGAGGCGCGGCCCCGTCCGACCGCCAGTGTTCCAGCGGCGGTTCGCCGACCGCGGCGGCGAAGCTGCCGGCGGCCTCGATCCGGTCCCGTACCTGTTCCGCGGCCAGCCGGGGCAGCACCAGCCGCCAGAACGGCGTCACCGACTGCGCGATCCGGTCCCGGGCCGGATCCCGTTCCAGCCCCTCCAGCCCGGCCATCAGCGCCGTGAGGGCGGAGACGGCGTCGTCCAGATCGACGTCGGCCGCCAGGTCGTCCTGCTGCCGGGCGAGGTCGAGCAGCCCGCGCACCCAGTGCCGCCAGTGCTGCCACAGACTCACCCCGCTGCGCCAGGCCGCGTCGTGGGCGAGCGCGAAGCCGGCGCGCAGCACCGGGTCACACGCCACCCGCCGGGCGAGGGTGTGCGAGGTGTCCACGAGGAACTGCAGGGGCGCGGGGTGCCGGTCCGGGACCTGCCCGGTGACGCACAGCAGGATCTCCACCGCCGTCGACTCGACCGCCGCACCGAGGGCCTGCTTGGTCCCGAAGTGGAAGTGGAACGCGCCGCGGCTGACCCCGGCCAGGGCGCAGATCTGCCCGACGGAGGCTCCGGCGAATCCGTCCCGCTCGAAGAGTTCGGCGGCGGAGCGGATCAGTTGTCGTCGCGTCTTTGCGGCACGGTCCTGCATCACGAGGCGCACTCCGGGAGGAGGAGAAGGAAGGAGCGGAATCGGTGAGCGGGGAGTGACCGCGCGCGGACGCGTCGGGCGGCACTGCCGGATGCCCGACCACGGCGGACTCGCAGGCCCCCGCCCCGTGCACCGCTCCACTCCTACCACGTCACCCGCGCACCGGGTACGGAACGTCACCGACAGTGGCGCGATATCGTACCCGTCATGATCGCCATACGGTTCGACCGCTTCGGCGGTCCCGAAGTACTCACCGTCGTCGACGTGCCCGCCCCGGTGCCCGGCCCCGACGAGGTCGTGATCACCGTCGAGGCGGCCGGGGTGAACTTCGCCGACATCCACCAGGTGGACGGCTCCTACCTGGACGCCGGGCTGTTGCCCCACATTCCCGGCAGCGAGGTCGTGGGCCGTACCGAGGACGGCCGGCGGGTGCTGGCACGCGTCTCCCACGGCTATGCGCAGCGGGCCGTGGCCAAGGAGTCCGCGCTGACCGAGATCCCCGAGGACCTGGACGCCGGGGCGGCCCTCGCCCTTCTGGTGCAGGGTCTGACCGCCTGGCACCTGCTGCGCACCGCCGCCCGGATCCGCGAGGGCGAGACCGTGGTCGTCCACTCCGCGGCGGGCGGTGTCGGCTCGCTCGCCGTGCAGCTGGCCAAGGAGTTCGGCGCCGGGCGGGTCTGGGCCCAGGCCTCCACTGCCGAGAAGCGCCGGCTCGCCCTGGACCTCGGCGCGGACGCCGCCGTCGGCTACCCGTTGGACGAGCGCGCCGACGTGATCCTGGACGCCGTCGGCGGTGAACTCTTCGACAGCGCACTGGAATCCCTCGCCCCGGGCGGGCGCCTGGTCAGCTACGGCAACTCCGCGCGGACGGGATTCACGCCCGTCGACCCGGCCCGCCTCGGCCGGCTGAACGCCGCCGTCGTCGGCTTCTGGCTGCGTCCCACACTCGCCGTACCGGGCGCGTTCACCGGGCCGCTGAAGGAACTGCTGTCGCTGACCGCGGACGGCAGCCTCAAGCCGGTGGTGCACCAGCCCTACCCGCTGGCCGAGGCCCGCCGCGCCCATGAGGACCTGCTGGCCCGGCGCACGGTCGGCAAGGTGGTGCTGCGGCCCTGACAGGGCTCCCGGGCGGCCCCCTCCACCCGGGCCGCCCCCGTCGCCGCGGGTGTCTGCCGCCGACCTGACAGATCGTCGGCCGATTGCTCAGAGATCCCGTCACCTGTGCCTATCTTCGGAACACGAGCCGGAAGCGTGGCGTGCACATCCTTCAGCCGCTCCCTTCCCCCTCCCTGAAGTCGGCCGATCCTGCGACGCGGAGACCCAGTATGCGACTTGCGCAAGTGGTGGCATCTCTCATGGAGCGCCACGCGGACCGCCCCGCCGTCGGAGAACGCGTGAAGGAGTTCACGCGGGACCCCGGCACGGGCCGGGTCGCGATCCGGCTGCTGCCCGCATACGAGACGACCAGCTACCGCGAGATGTGGGCGCGGGTGAGGGCGGTCGCCGGTGAGTGGCACCACCGTCCGGACCACCCGCTGACCGCCGGTGACCGGGTCGCCCTCCTCGGTTTCACCAGCCGCGACTACGCGACGATCGACCTCGCCTGCATCCACCTCGGTGCCGTCACGGTCCCGCTCCAGACCAGCGCCGCGCCCGCCCAGCTGCGCTCGATCATCGCGGAGACCGAGCCGTTCGTCGTGGCCGCGAGCCTGGAGCGGCTGGACGCCGCGGTCGACCTGGTACGCGACAGCGATTCGGTGCGCCGGCTCGTGGTCTTCGACGTCCACCCCGAGGTGGACGACCACCGCGAGACCCTCGCCGCGGCCCGTGAGCGCCTCGCCCGGACCCGGCCCGCCGTGGTCGTGGACACCCTGGCGGACATCATCGGGCGGGGCACCGGCCTGCCCGAGGCCCCGCTGTTCACGGCGGCCGACGGCGAGGACCCGCTGGCGATGCTCATCTACACCTCCGGCAGCACCGGTACGCCGAAGGGCGCCATGTACACCGAGCGGCTGGCCGGCGCGATGTGGGGCGGCGCCTGGGCGAAGCTCTTCGACGAGACGTACGCGGTCACCTTCCACTACATGCCGATGAGCCATGTGGCCGGGCACTCCTCGCTGAAGGCCACCATGGTGCGCGGCGGGACCAGCTACTTCACGGCCAGCAGCGACCTGTCGACGTTCTTCGAGGACATAGCCCTGGCACGGCCCACGGAACTGTCCCTGGTACCCCGGGTGTGCGAGATGCTCCACCAGCGCTACCTCGGCGAGGTGGACCGGCGCACGGCCGCCGGCACGGACCGCGAGGTGGCCGAGGCCGAGGTGCGCGCGGACATCCGGGACAACGTCCTCGGCGGCCGGGTCACCTGGGCCAGCAACAGCTCCGCGCCGCTCTCCGCCGAACTGACCGCGTTCACCGAGTCCCTGCTCGGTCTGGAACTGCACAACGTCTACGGCTCCACCGAGGCCGCCGGAGTCTCGGTGGACGGTGTGCTGCTGCGCCCGCCGGTGGTCGACTACAAGCTCGCCGACGTGCCCGAACTGGGCTACTTCCGCACCGACTCGCCGCATCCGCGCGGCGAACTCCTGCTGAGGAGCGACGCCGTCATCCCCGGCTACTACCGGCAGCCCGAGCTGTCGGCGGAGCTGTTCGACGAGGACGGCTACTACCGGACCGGTGACATCGTCGCGGAACTGGAACCCGACCGGATAGCGATCGTGGACCGCCGCAAGAACGTCCTGAAGCTGTCCCAGGGCGAGTTCGTCGCCACCTCCAGGCTGGAGGCCGTCTTCGCCGCGAGCCCCCTGGTGCGGCAGATCTTCGTGTACGGCAACAGCGAACGGTCCTACCTCCTGGCCGTCGTCGTTCCCACCCCCGAGGCGCTCGGCGCGGCCGGCGGCGACGAAGGGGCCCTGCGGCGACGGCTGAGCGGGTCCTTCCAGGAACTGGCCAAGGAGGCCGGGCTCAACTCGTACGAGATCCCCCGTGACGTCCTGGTCGAGACCGAACCCTTCAGCCAGGCGAACGGCCTGCTCTCGGACCACCGGAAGCTGTTGTGGCCCCGGCTGGTGGAACGTTACGGCGAGCGTCTCGAGCAGCTGTACGCCGACACGGCCGCCCGCGAGCGGGGAGAGCTGGCGGCGATCCGCCGCGCCGGCGCGGACCGGCCGGTGCTGGAGACGGTGCAGCGGGCCGCCCGGGCGCTGCTGGCCGGGTCGGCGGCCGAGGCCGGCCCGGACGCGCACTTCAGGGACCTGGGCGGGGACTCGCTGTCCGCGGTGTCCTTCTCGGGCCTGCTCGAGGAGACCTTCGGCGTGCGGGTGCCGGTGGACATGGTCATCAGCCCCGCGTACGACCTCCGGCACCTGGCCGAGCACATCGAGGCCCGGCGCGGGAGGGCCACGGGGCGGCCCACGTTCGCCTCGGTGCACGGCGAGGGCGCGGCCGAGGTGCACGCGAAGGACCTGACCCTCGACCGGTTCGTCGACGCGCGCGTCCTCACCGACGCCCGGGCGCTGCCCCGCGCGGAAGGGGAGCCGCGCACCGTGCTGCTGACCGGGGCGAGCGGCTACCTGGGCCGCTTCCTCGCCCTGGAGTGGCTGCGGACGCTGGCGCCGGCCGGCGGCCGGCTGATCGCGCTGGTGCGCGGGAGGGACGCGGTGGCGGCCAGGCGGCGGCTGGACGCGGCCTTCGACAGCGGCGACCCCGAACTGCTGCGGACGTACGAGGAACTGGCCGCCGGCCACCTGGAGGTCCTGGCCGGTGACATGGCCGAGCCGCGGCTCGGCCTGGACGAGGCGTCCTGGGACCGGCTGACCGACGACGTGGACCTGATCGTCCACGCCGGTGCGCTGGTGAACCACGTCCTGCCCTACCCGCACCTCTTCGAGGCGAACGTGGTCGGTACCGCGGAACTCGTCCAACTGGCCCTCACCCGCCGGGTGAAGCCGTTCACCTACATCTCCAGCGTCGCGGTCGCGACCTCCCGCCCGGGCCGGCCGGCCCTGGACGAGGACACCGACCCCCGCGTCGCCATGCCCGTCCAGCAGGTCGACGGCGGCTACGCCGGCGGATACGCGACCAGCAAGTGGGCCGGCGAGGTGCTGCTGCGGGAGGCGCACGAGCTGTGCGGTCTGCCGGTCACCGTCTTCCGGTCCAACATGATCCTCGCGCACAGCCGGTACGGCGGACAGCTGAACGTCCCCGACATGTTCAGCCGCCTGCTGTTCAGTGTGCTGGCCACCGGGATCGCACCGCGCAGCTTCTACCGCGGGGACGCCGGACGGGCCCACTACGACGGTCTGCCGGTCGACTTCACCGCGGCGGCCGTGGTCGCCCTGGGCGGCCGTGGCGCGCCCCGGTCGCCGTCGGAGTACCGGACGTTCAGCCTCGTGAACCCGAACGACGACGGCGTCTCCCTCGACACCTTCGTCGACTGGCTGACCCAGGAGGGCCACCGCATCGAGCGGGTGGACGACTACGCCGACTGGTACCTGCGGTTCGAGGCGGCGATGCGCGCCCTGCCGGAGGCACAGCGGCAGTACGCGGCGCTGCCCATCCTGCACGGCTTCAGGGAGCCCGAGGAACCGGTGCCCGGATCGGTGATCCCCTCCGACCGGTTCCGCGCCGCCGTCCGGGCCGGCGCCATGACCGCGCACCAGGACGTTCCGAGCCTCGGCCGGGACCTCGTGGCCAAGTACGGGCGGGATCTGCGGAACCTGATGACGAACGGGGCAGGTGTACGGGTATGAACAGTGGTCTTCTCACCGGGAAGGTCGTCCTGATCACCGGAGCGAGCAGCGGCATCGGCGCCGCCGCGGCCGACGTGTTCTGCCAGGAGGGCGCGGCGGTGGTCCTCGCCGCGCGCCGGGAGGACCGGCTGGCCGAACTGACCGGGCGGCTGCGGGACAAAGGCGCCGAGGCCGCCCACGTGGTCTGCGACGTCACCGACGCCGACGACGCGGCACGGGCCGTGGAGTGCGCCGTCTCCGCGTTCGGACGGCTGGACGGGGCGTTCAACAACGCGGGCATCGGGGGCGACCGCACGCCGCTGCACCTGATGTCCGACGACGTCTACGACACCATCATGGACGTCAACGTCCGGGGCGTGTGGAACTGCCTGCGCCACGAGATCGCCGCGATGCTGCGGTACGGCGGGGGCGCCATCGTCAACAACAGCAGTGTGGGCGGGCTGGTGGCGATCCCCGCCGCCGCTCCCTACGTCGCCGCCAAACACGCGGTGGTCGGCCTGACCCGGGCGGCGGCGGACGAGTACGCCCAGGAGGGGATCCGGGTGAACGCCGTGGCCCCGGGCACCACCCGCAGCGAGATCACCGAGGACTGGTTCCACCGCAACCCCGGTCTGGAGCGGATGGTCAACTCGATGACACCGCAGGGCCGTACGGCGGCACCGGAGGAGATCGCGGCCGCGGCGGCCTGGCTGCTGAGCGACCGTTGCCCGTTCCTGACCGGGACGGTGCTCCCCGTGGACGGCGGCTTCGTCAACCACTGACGGGCCGCCCGGGACGCGGAGCCGGATCCATCCCCCGTCTCCGGCTCCGCGTCCTCGCGTGCCGCCCCCGGGGCAGGCCGGGAAGGCCTGGTACCATACCGGACCTTCCGTGGCCGACGGTCGACGGACCGACGTTCCGGCGGGGCGTGGGAGAGAGACTGGGAGGCGGCCGAGTGGCGCGTCAGGAGCGTGGGATCCGCACGCGGGAGTCCATTCTGGAAGCCATGGCGAGCCTCTTCATCGAGGTCGGCTACGAGGCCGCCACCATCGCGGCACTCGTCGAGCGGACCGGGCTGACCAGGGGCGCGCTGTACTTCCACTTCCCGACCAAGGAAGCGATGGCGCGCGGTGTGCTCGACCGGGCCGTGACCCGCGAGGGGATCCTCCCGCAGACGTACAAGCTCCAGGAGTGGGTCGACCTCGGTCTCGTCCTCGCCCACCGGCTGCCCCACGAGCCGATGCTGCGCGCCGCCGTGCAGCTGTCCGTGGACCCCAGGGCGCGCAGCCTGTTCGGCACCCGCTGGCCGGACTGGATCAACCTCGGAGAGGGCCTGCTCGTCGAGGCCGAGGAGCGGGGCGAGTTGCTGCCCCACGCGGTGCCGGCGGAGATCGCGCGGCTGGCGGTGGGCGCCTGGACCGGTGTGCAGCTGGTGACCGAGGCACTGCCGGACGGCCCGGACCTGTCCGAGGAGATAGCGCGGCTGTACCAGCTGATCCTGCCCAACGTCGCCAGCACCGGCGTCCTCGCCAAGCTGGACACCTCCCCCTACCGGGCGAAGCGGCTGCTCGGCGTCTTCTAGGGCCTGTCGGGAGTCGTGATCACGCGTTACTCCGTTGTCCCTTCTTCGGCTGGTCCGCATACTGGAGCCCAGCCGATCTTGCACGGCCTGCACCGAGGCGGCCGTGTGCCAGAGCAGAGACGAGCATCCTTTTGCGCACACTCACGTACTATGTCGCGGCGACGCTCGACGGCTTCATAGCCGGCCCGCAGGGCGAGTTCGACTTCTTCGGCTTCGAGGGCGACATCGTCCAGGAAATCCTGACCGAGTACCCCGAGACCATCCCCGTCCAGGGCCGCGGACCACTGGGCCTGGACGACGCGCCGAACAAGCGCTTCGACACGATCCTGATGGGCCGCGCCTCGTACGCGCCCGGTCTCTCCCTCGGAATCGCCAGTCCCTACCCGCACTTGAAGCAGTACGTGTTCTCTCGCACCCTCACCTCCCAGGACCCGCAGGTCGACGTTGTCTCCGGCGACGCGGTCGCGTTCGCCCGCGGACTCAAACAGCAGGAGGGGCAGGGAATCTGGCTCTGCGGCGGCGGCAAGCTGGCGGCCCAACTGCTGCCGGAGATCGACGAGCTGATCACCAAGCGCAGCCCCATCGTCCTCGGCGCCGGCATCCCGCTGTTCGACGGCCCCTTCACCCCGACATCGTTCACCCTCACCGCAACCCGCACGTTCGATACCGGTGTGGCCATGCAGACCTACACCCGCGAGACCGCCGCGTAAGCCCCTGCACCGTCTCCGACGTGTGCTCTGGTCGCGCAGGCACTCCGGATAGGGGCCATACTGCCCTACTGGCAGGTGAGGCCGAATCAACTCCCGGGCGCTGTCGTGCAGTACGTGTCTCAGCACACGGGCGGTCTACCAGTTCGATCGCGGCTTTCGGAAGCGATCGCCGGGACCGAGATCACGACTCCGTACACGCCCTGGTCAGACTTTGGCCCGACCGTGGCTGGGTGAGCTGATCAGTTCCCCTTACGCGCCTTCCGGCGGGCTTCCAGCAGCACTCGCAGCGAGCGTGCCAGCGGTGGAGTCGTCGAGCCGCGCAGAACCCCCGCACCGCATGCCAGTACCGCGTCCGCGGTCAGCAGTTCGATCTCGACCAGCGCGCTCAGCAACGGCCGGCTCGGGACCGCAGCCAGGGCAGGCAGCTCCCGGGCCGTTTCCAAGGCGGCGCGAGCCAGCTTCACCTCATGCTTCACCAACTCCCTCAGGCGCCTTGTATCGCGGCCCGCTGCGAGGTCCTCCACCGTGACCGAGAATCGTTCCAGCGTCTGCGATGGGATGCCCATCCGTCCCTCTTCTACGTCTTCAGCGAGGTCGTTGACGAAGTCCAGCCGCTGGCTGCCATCGATGAACCTCCGGCACGCCATCCGATACCGCTCGGCGCCGAGCTTGGGCTCCAGCAGCACGCCGACCAGCATGAAAGCAGGCAGTGCGTAGGCATCCACATAGGCCTGGTAGTCAGCCTCGCCGGCAAAGCCGGCGAACTGCAGCTCTGCAGGGGCGGTGGACAGATACTCGTGCACTACCTCCTGAAGCCGCGGATACGCAGCAATCGTGTGCAGCAGCGTTCGAATCAGCGGGTCGTCGCTCAGCCCCGTCTCCAGGGACTTGCGCACCTGCTGCTCCCAAGAAGCCCATGCTGCGGCTCGCTGCGGCTTCGGCCCGGTGTCCAGAAGGTTGTCCCCGTGGTGCATCACGGCCGTCGCTGCCACCACGTGGGGGAGCATCGGTCGCGGCAGCAACATGCGCGCTGCAAGGTACGAGGTGCGGCGGAATCGCGCCACCGCTTTCCGCTGGGCATCGTAGTCGCGCTGCAGACCCGGCTCCCAGATACCCGCCGTGGTCAGGCTCTTGGTCCACTTGCTCATAGCCCGATCGTATGTGTGTGCCCCAACGAGGCCCCCTGAAGTGCGCCGCCCTGCACGCCTTCCAGAGCAAGGACGGCGGCCTGACCAGGCCCGACGCCCGCGTCATCCTCACCATGGCGCCGACCCCGGCGAAGGCCGCGAAGCTCACCCTCGCCCAGCTGCGCGCCGGGCTGAAGCTCAGCGGCCGCACTCGCGCCTTCGACACCGAAATCGAGCGGCTGCGGGGCATCTTCCGTTCCGAGTACGCCCGCCAGCTTCCGGCGGTCGCATTCGGTCACCAGCTACTGGCCCTGCTCAGGCAACTGGACGCCACGTGCCTTGCCGCGGACGACCTCGCCATTGCCGTCGAAGCCGCGTTCCGCGAGCACGCCGACAGCGAGATCCTTCTCAGCTTCCCTGGCCTGGGCCCCTTGCTCGGCGCCCGGGTGCTCGCCGAGATCGGCGACGACCGCAGCCGCTTCACCGACGCCAGAGCCCTGAAGTCCTACGCGGGCTCCGCACCGATCACCCGCGCTTCCGGCAGGAAACACTTCGTCGGCCGCCGCTTCGTCAAGAACAACCGCCTCATGAACGCCGGCTTCCTCTGGGCCTTCGCGGCCCTGCAGGCCTCACCTGGGGCCAACGCGCACTACCGGCGCCGACGCGAACACGGAGACTGGCACGCCGCAGCCCAGCGCCACCTGCTCAACCGCTTCCTCGGCCAACCCCACCACTGCCTGAAGACGCGGCAGCATTTCGACGAACAGCGCGCTTTCGCACCGCTCCTTTCAGTGCCTGCATGACCCCGAGCCCGCCCGGCTCCGCCAACGAGAACAACGGCACTTCGACGGAGCCACGCTGTCGAGCGCGAACTCAATCAGAGGGGGTGACCGGGGCCCGCAGGCCGAGCCATTGATCGGCGTCCCAGGCCCGGAACCGCTCCGCTTCGGTGAACCCCAGCTTTGTCGCGAGGCGCATCGAACGGATGTTGGCGGTCTGAGTGGCGAGCACCACTGGCTCACCCGGAAGGACGTCTTCGAGCCAGTTCAGTGCCGCCGCGCACGCCTCGGCGGCATACCCGAATCCCCACGCCCGCGGCAGGAACAGGTAGCCGAGATCGACCTTCCCCACGGCGGCGGGGCAAAGGTGCTCCGTTGCTCTCCTGAGCAGGATCTGGCCGATCATCGCCCCTTCGAGATCGACGACGAAACTCCCGGGCCGCCGTCCGGGCACCTCGGGCATCTCGCGCTCAAGCTCGTCACGAGGGCGGGGACCGCCGAGGTAAGTGTGCACCTCCGGTGAGGCGTGCAGCTCGATGAACGCCGCACGGTCCCGGGCTTCGGACTCACGCAACACGAGCCTCTCGGTCTTGATCGGTGCAGGCGGCCACGCAGCAAAATCGAGATCATCCATGTCGGCCAGCCAATCAGCGGTCTCAGTAGCGATCAAGACTCGCGGTCCCTCTTGACTTCTTAGCCCGCTGAGATGTCTTGACCGCGCCCGCTACCGGCGCCGTCAGACTGCGGACAAGGGGGTCCCCTGCACGCTGCTCCCTCGTGTCCCCGCCCACCAGGGCGGCCCGAAGCGAAGGAGCCACCGCGATGACCACCCCCCGACCCCCGGTAGGCGCCCGGAGCGCCCGCCCCGACCACGGGCCCGACCACCAGCGGGCAAGCCGTTCCGGCCTCCTGTGGTGCGCACTCGGGAGCCACTGCGGACCCCACTTTGGTGCCCGACACCGAGCCGGACGGAGAAAGCCGAGTTCACCACGCAGATCCGGGTGCGCCGCCTTGTCACCACCCTCTTCTCCCCTTCTGAACTTCTCTGTGATGTCCGTGGAGGAGGAGATCATCGGGTCGGGGGGCCGGGTGCCCTCTTCGGCCGGGCGCGGCCGGTACTCGGCAGGTGGCCGCGCGCGCCAGACGACGGGGAGGGAGCGCAGCTGATGGAGTGCTGGAGGTCGCGACGGTCGAACAGATCCAGCAGATCTCAGCCCCGCACCTGGGCTACCGGCACACCGCCAAGCCGAACCCGTCGAAGCGGAAGCAGGCCCACACCGCCTCCCACACGGGCGCGCTGTCCGATCTGCGCAAGCACGGCCTGGCGGAGAACGGCAGGCAGATTACGGGCAGGGACACGCTGCGCAACCTGACGCCCATGGGCCTTAAGAGGTCGTTTTCTCCCGACATTTCATCCCGGAATAGGCGTTTGATCCCGGCATGTCGGGTCGCGCCAGGAGATGGTGGCTTCGTTGGTGAGGCGGCGGGCCATCAGGTCGGTCATGGCGAGGTGGATCATGGCTTCGGAGCGGGCGGGCAGGGTCTCGTAGTCACGGGCCAGGCGGCGGTGGAACATCAGCCATCCGTAGGTCCGCTCCACGGTCCAGCGTTTGGGTAGCGGGGTGAATCCTCTGGTCCCTGGGGTGCGTTGGACGATTTCCATGTCGATGCCGAGGGTGGCGGCGTGCTCGACGAGGTGCTGGCGGTAGCCGCCGTCCACCCAGACTTTGCGGATGGTGGGGTGGGCGGCCGCGACCTGGTCGACCAGGTGGGTGCCGGCGACGGAGTCCTGCACGCTCGCGGCTGTGACCAGCACGGCGAGCAGCAGTCCGAGGGTGTCGGTGACGATGCTCCGCTTGCGGCCGACGATCTTCTTCGCCGCGTCGGTGCCCTGCCCGGCGGCCGGAACGCTGGTGGAGGTCTTCACGCTCTGCGCGTCGATCACGCACGCGGACGGCTCCGCATCCTTGCCCTCCCGCTGCCGTAACGGCCTGCGCAGCACGCCGGTGAGCTGGGAGAACACGCCGTCTTTCTGCCACTTGGCGAAGTAGCCGTACACGGTCTCCCAGGGCGGGAGGTCGCGCGGGAGGTAGCGCCACTGCACGCCGGTGCGGTCCACGTAGAGGATCGCGTTCATGATCTCGCGCAGATCGTGCTCGGGCGGGCGTCCGATGTCCAGTGCATGTCGGCGCCGCTCGGCCCGCCAGGCGGACAGCACCGGTTCGATCAACTCCCAGCGGGCATCGGACAGATCACTCGGATACGGGCGACGCTCGGTCATGACCTGGACATACCGCCAGTCAGGGGCGTGCGCCCAGGCGTGCACCGCCGGCGGCGGAAGCATGCGGACCGGCGTCTTGGGATGAGACAGGCGCAAGCCGCAATCCGCCCCAGCCGTCACACCGTCCAGCGCATCCGTCACCTCGCTCCCGCCAGCACCGCCGAAACGACGACCCACCCTCAGAAAGTGCAGGTCAAAGCGCACCTCAAGGGAGAAAACGACCTCTAAGACGTCGTTTCATCCCGGTTTTATTCCGGAATCTACTGTTTGGTCTGTGGTGTCGGGTCGCGCCAGGAGATGGTGTTCTCGCCGGTGAGACGGCGGGCCATGAGGTCGGTCACGGCAAGGTGCATCATCGGTTTTCCGGGCCGGAGCCTCAACAGTTGCCCATAGCGCGGCCGAGGAGGCGGAGCAGGTGGTCCCAGTGAAGCTGCAGTGCGGCGGGGTTGAATGCGTCGGTGTCGGCCATGGTGAAGCCGTGGACGGTGTCGGGGTAGATCTCGGAGGTGTAGTCGACACCCGCGGCGTCCAGGGCCTGGTTGAGTTCGGCGAGGGCCTCGGGCGTCAGGTCGGTTTCGGCGTGGCCGAAGTGGACCTGGGCGGTGAGGCGGCGCAGGCTGTCGGGCCCGGCGGCGCCCACGGGGGCATGGAATCCGGCGACGGCGGCCACCTTGCCGGGGTGGGCCGCGGCGGTGTGCACCGCCAGGAGGCCGCCTATGCAGTAGCCGGTCACCGCGACGGGTCCGGCGCCGGCCTCGGGCTGGGTGGTGAGGAACCCGAGGTAGGCGTCGGCGTCGCGCAGGGTCCGTTCGATGGTGTGCGCCTCAATCAGGGGCATCAGCCGACCCATGACCGCGGTCCGGGCCTCTTCTCCGATGTGCTCGGGAAGTTCGACCACAGGTGCCGGGCCGTGACGGTAGAAGAAGTTGGGGACGAGCACGTAGTACCCGTGGTCGGCCAGTTCGCGGGCCATCTCCCGCAGCACGGGCCGGATGCCGAAGCCATCCGCGTACATCAGCACCCCTGGGTGCCGCTCGCCGTCGTCGGGGAAGGCGGCGAAGGCATCGGCCTGGCCGTCCGCGGTGGGAATCTGCAGCATCTTGGTGGGCATGAACTCTCCTGTCGTGGTTGATGTGTCCTGTAATCAACACGACGAGGGTGGAGCCCGCGCAGCAGCGCAAAATCCTCGAACGAACAGCGGGCTCGTACTGGCCCGCATGGCGCTCAGAAGGGCACCGGGTCACCGATCCGTGTGTGGCGCAATGCCGTCCCGGTAGTCATCCCCGCAATCTAGTCCACCGAACAAAGCCGACGCCAGCACCCCCAGCCCACAGCGCGGTTCGCGAGAATGATCCCGGCCAACGCCTCGGATCCTGAACCCGGCCAATGTGCTGACCGTGACTCCAGTACCAGGCTTGGGGCCGCACGGTCCTCACCGCATTTCTGAAACACGCCCTCTAGTCACCGCTGTGCCGCACGCCGGCCGCCAGGAGCAACTACCCGCCGGAGCCCGCGCATCGGAACGCCTGCGCCCCGTTCGTTCGACCTGTCGGACATTGTTCGAAAACCCTTGACTGCACCGCACCCCGGCCGACACTCTCGCAACACGACGACGTCACACAGCCGAAACGGCAGGGTGCCCACGGCCGAGGCCCCGCCATGCGTCAGCAGGGAACCTCATATGCCGTACATCGCACGCGCCCGCAGCCGCGCGAGACGTCTCGCGGGTCGACTCGCCGGTCTGACCGCCGCGTCGCTGTTCCTGGGCCTCGCCGCACCCGCCGTCCCCGTGCAGGCCGCGGGCCCGGCCGACGCCGCGGAGATCACCGACGGTCTGGCCCTCTGGTACAAGCTCGACACCGCCTCCGGCAGCACCGTGACCGACGCCTCCGGCCACGGCCGGGACGGCACCGTGAACGGCACCGCCGACTGGTCGGCCGCCGGCCAGGGTCTCTCCTTCAACGGCTCCGACACCTACATCAAGCTGCCGGACGACGTCATGAAGGGCATGGACGCGATCAGCGTCTCGACGGACGTGCTCGTGGACTCCACGCAGAGCACGCCGTACTTCCTCTACGGCTTCGGCAACTCCAGCGGCGGCAACGGCAACGGCTACCTGTTCACCACCGGCAACTCCCTGCGCACCTCCCTCGCCACCGGAAACTGGTCGACGGAGCAGACCACCAGGGCCGCCGACGGGCACAACCTGACCCGCGGGGTCTGGAAGCACCTCACCTACACCCAGTCCGGCACCACCGGTGTGCTGTACGAGGACGGCGTGGAGGTCGGCCGGAACACGTCGGTCACCCTCACTCCCGGCGCGATCGGCTCCGGCACGACCACCGCCGACTACATAGGAAAGTCCCTCTACTCGGGCGACCGGCTCTTCAAGGGCCGTATCCGCGACTTCCGGATCTACGACCGTGCCCTGACCGGCTCCGAGGTCGAGCAGCTCTCGCTCCCCGTCGCCACGCAGGGCGTCGCCGACGACAAGGCCGCCCTCGGCCTCGGCGACACCAGCGGCGTCACCGCCGACCTGGTCCTGCCGAAGACCGGCACGGCCGGCGGCTCCACGATCGGTTGGACCAGCGACAACCCGTCCGTGGTGTCCGACAGCGGCAAGGTGACCCGGCCCGCCGCCGGCGAACCGGACGGCCACGCGACGCTCACGGCGACCCTGCGGAAGGGCACCGTGACCGACACCAAGTCCTTCCACGTCACGGTCCTGCCCGCCTTCGACGACAGGACGGCCACCGAGCAGGCCGCCGAGGCCCTCACCGTCCACAACCTCGGCGACGTACGCGGCAACCTCACCCTGCCCGCCCAGGGAGACTTCGGCACGGACGTCACCTGGTCGTCCGCCGACCCGGACGTGGTCTCCGCCGACGGGGTCGTACACCGCCCCGCCCACGGCGACGGCGCCACCACCGTCGACCTGACCGCCACGGTCACCAGGGGGGAGGCCAGGACGACCCGGACCTTCACCGCGGAGGTCCCCGAACTGCCGGAGAGGGAAGCCCTCAAGGGCTACATGTTCAGCTACTTCACCGGCGAGGGCACCGCGGACGGCGAGCAGCTCTACGCCGCCCTCAGCAAGGGCGACGACCCGCTGCACTGGCGGGAGTTGAACGACGGCAAGCCGGTGCTGACCTCCACGCTCGGCGAGAAGGGCCTGCGCGACCCGTTCATCATCCGCTCCCCGGAGGGCGACAAGTTCTACCAGATCGCCACCGACCTCAGGATCTACGGCAACGGCGACTGGGACGCCGCCCAGCGCACCGGCAGCAGGTCCGTCATGGTCTGGGAGTCCACCGACCTCGTCCACTGGACGAACCAGCGGCTGGTGAAGGTCTCACCCGACAGCGCGGGCAACACCTGGGCCCCGGAGGCGTTCTACGACGACAAGCTCGGTGAGTACGTCGTCTTCTGGGCGTCGAAGCTGTACGACGACGACGCGCACTCCGGCGACACGTACAACCGCATGATGTACGCGACCACCCGCGACTTCTACACCTTCAGCAAGCCCAGGGTCTGGATCGACCGCGGCTACTCGGTCATCGACTCCACCGTCATCCAGCACGACGGCACCTACTTCCGGCTCTCGAAGGACGAGCGGAACAACACCTCCTCCACGCCGAACAGCAAGTTCATCTTCGAGGAGAAGAGCGACTCGCTCCTTAACCCGTCCTGGGACGCGGTCGCCGAGGGCATCGGCAAGGGCGCGATGAGCGCGGCCGAGGGACCGCTGGTGTTCAAGTCCAACACCGAGGACAAGTGGTACGCGTTCCTCGACGAGTTCGGCGGCCGGGGCTACATCCCCTTCGAGACGAACGACCTGGCCTCCGGCCACTGGACCCCGGTCACCGGCTACGACCTGCCCGCCAGGCCCCGCCACGGCACGGTCCTCCCGGTCACCCAGGCCGAGTACGACCGCCTGCTGCGGGCCTACCAGCCGGACCAGCTGGTGGAGGGCGTCGAGGACGTCACCGTGCAGACGCGCACCGGTGAGGCGCCCGTCCTGCCGGCCACCGTGATCGCCACCTACGCCGACGGCGTCAAGCGGCCCGTCGCCGTCACCTGGGAGGACGTACCGGCGTCCCGGTACGCGCAGGCCGGCACCTTCACGGTGACGGGCAGCCTGCCCGACGGCGCGGCGATACCAGTGCGGGCCCGGGTCACCGTGTCCGAGGAGGGCCCCGGCGTCCCGGCCGACCTGCTGCTGCACTACGACTTCGACGAGACCGGCGGCACCATCGCCCGTGACTCCAGCGGCCACGGCTACCACGGCACCTACGTCCACACGCCCGACTTCGGCACCGGGGTCGAGGGCGGCTCGTTCAGGATGTCCGGCGGTCCGAGCTCCTCGACCACCTCGCCGTACGTCC
This sequence comes from Streptomyces sp. NPDC023481, assembly GCF_055560195.1. Taxonomy (NCBI): domain Bacteria; kingdom Bacillati; phylum Actinomycetota; class Actinomycetes; order Kitasatosporales; family Streptomycetaceae; genus Streptomyces; species Streptomyces sp. NPDC023481. Next base: position 44,158 of record NZ_JBVHJE010000023.1, on the reverse strand, counting down.
GTATCCCGAACGGCGTGCTGAAGAACGCCGACAGCGTGACCGTGTCGACGTACGCCAAGTGGAAGGGCGGCGACTCCTTCCAGTGGCTGTTCGGGCTCGGCCCCGACAGCGACAGGTACCTCTTCGCCACCCCCTCCAACGGCGGCTCCAGCCTGTACTCGGCCATCACCAAGGCGAGTTGGCCGGCCGAGTCGAAGCTGGCGGCGGGTTCGCGGCTCACGCCCGGCGAGTGGCGGCACGTCACCGTCACCCTCGACGGCACGACCGGCACGATGGTCCTCTACGTCGACGGCGTCGAGGCGGCCCGTACCACGACCACCGTCAAGCCGTCCGAACTGTACGACGCCGGCAAGGACAGCACCGGTTACATCGGCCGCTCCCTGTACTCGGCCGACCCGTACTTCGGCGGCGAGGTCGACGACTTCCGCATCTACGACCGCGCCCTGACGGCCGCCGAGGTCATGGAGCTGAGCGGTAACACCGCGGGCATCGCGAAGGCGACGCACCCGGCGCTGAAGGTCGACGCCCTCATCGACAACGCCGACAGCAGGATCACCCTGCCGTTGAAGGAGGGCACCGATCTCACCGCGCTGGCCCCGGAGTTCACCTTCGCCCACGGCGCGGCGATCAGCCCCGCCTCGGGCAGCGTCCGGGACTTCAGCAAGCCGGTGACCTACGAGGTGACGGGATCCGACGGCACAAAGCGCACCTGGACGGTGTCCGCGCTCGTCATGAGGAGCCCGGTCCTGCCCGGGCTCAACGCCGACCCGAACATCGTCCGCTTCGGTGACACCTTCTACCTCTACCCGACGACCGACGGCTTCGAGGGCTGGAGCGGTACGCGGTTCACGGCGTACTCCTCCAAGGACCTGGTCCACTGGAAGGATCACGGTGTCATCCTCGACCTCGGGCCGGACGTCTCCTGGGCGGACAGCAGGGCGTGGGCGCCGACGATCGCCCGGAAGGACGGGAAGTACTACTTCTACTTCTGCGCCGACGCCAACATCGGCGTCGCGGTGTCCGACTCGCCGACCGGTCCGTTCAAGGACGCGCTGGGCAAGCCGCTGCTCAAGGCGGGCCAGTACAGCGGCCAGATGATCGACCCGGCGGTCTTCACCGACGACGACGGCCGGTCGTACCTCTACTGGGGCAACGGGCACGCGTACGTGGCGCCGCTGAACGCCGACATGACCTCGATCGACACGTCGAAGGTCGAGGACATCACCCCGAGCGGCTACAACGAGGGCTCGTTCGTCGTCAAGCGCGGGGGCACCTACTACTTCATGTGGTCGGAGAACGACACCCGGGACGAGAACTACCGCGTCGCCTACGCCACCGGCCCCTCCCCCACCGGCCCGTGGACCAAGCACGGTGTGATTCTGGAGAAGAACCTCTCCCTCGGTATCAAGGGCACGGGCCACCACTCGGTGGTCTACGTCCCGAAGACCGACGAGTGGTACATCGCCTACCACCGGTTCGCCATCCCGGGCGGTGACGGCACACACCGCGAAACGACCATCGACAAGCTGGAGTTCGACTCCGGCGGCCTGATCAAGAAGGTCGTCCCGACCCTGACCGGCATCGACCCCGTCGTCAACAGGAAGCCGTCGATCGTCTCCGCCACCGGCCCGGCGTCCCCCGCCCCGGCCGGCCAGCGCGTCACCGTCACGGCCGGGTTCCGGGACGCCGACGTCGGTGACACCCACACCTGCACGATCGACTGGAAGGACGGCACGGACCCGACGGCGGGCACGGTCGACGGCACGACCTGCCGGGCCGGGCACGCCTACACCAAGGCCGGCATCCGCCGCCCGGAGGTCACGGTCACCGACAACGACGGCGGCTCGGACGGCACCACCCTCCCCGAGCTGGTCGTCTACGACCGCGCCGCCGGCCCCGCGCTCGGCGCCGGCCTGATCACCTCGCCGGCCGGTGCCTACCCCGCCAAGCCGGGCCTGACCGGCACGGCCGCCTTCTCCTTCGGCGCGGTCTACCCGAAGGGGGCCACCGTCCCGAGCGGCACGGCGACCTTCGACTTCGGCGCGGCGAAGCTCAGGTTCCGCTCCACCGGCTCCGACTGGCTCGTGGTCACCGGGTCCACGGCCGTCTACCAGGGCTCCGGCACGGTGAACGGCAGCGGTGGCTACGGCTTCCGGATCACCGCCACCGACGGCCCGGACAGCTTCCGGATCACGCTCTGGAAGAAGTCCACCGGAGACGTCGTCTACGACAACACCACCGGCGCCCGGACCACGGGCCTCGTGCTGGTCGGCAACCGAGGTTAGATCCCGAGCCGGCGCCGGAACCCCGCTCGCCGAGCGGCCGGCGCCGGACGGGACAATGGGGCCGTCTTTCAGCCGATTGCACCGGATCGTCACTGTCCGTGTTGATGTGTCCGTCATGGTCCCGTACGGTGATGAGGTGGTTGGACACGTGACAACCGGCCGCTCGCCAGGACGGCGGCCCCGAGGAGGCTGACGTGGCTGCTGCCCGCCCACTTGTCCCCGACCTGTCGGATCAGAGCGTCGCGAAGCTGCCCGAGCCCCGGGGGCCGGTCACGGAAGCCCTGGTGCGGGCGCTGGCGGGCGCGCCCGGTGACTTCTCCTCCCCCGCCGGCGGCGAGGAGGACCCGCTCACGGGCGACGACCTGCACCTCGCTCTCTACGTCTGCTACGAGTTGCACTACCGGGGCTTCGCCGGCGTCGACGACCGCTGGGAGTGGGAGCCTTCGGTGGTGGCCCTGCGCGGCCGGTTGGAGCGGACCTTCGAGGAGGCGCTGCGCGACCGGTTCGGCGCCGTGGCACCCGGGGACGTCGCCGCGGTCGTCCCGGCGCTGACGCGGATCGCCGAGCAGCCGGGGCCGCAGCTCTCCCACCATGTGCGGGCGGAGGCGGATCTGGCCCAGGTGCGGGACTACGTCATCCACCGGTCCGCGTACCAGCTGAAGGAGGCCGACCCGCACGCCTGGACCATCCCGCGGCTGACGGGAAGGGCGAAGGCGGCGCTGCTGGAGGTGGAGTTCGACGAGTTCGGCAGCGGACGGCCCGAGCGCATCCACGCCGAGCTGTACCGGGAGACGATGCGCGCGCTGGACCTGGACGAGCGCTACGGCGGCTACCTGGACGTCATTCCAGGGACCGCCCTGGCGACGGTCAACATCATGTCGCTGTTCGGACTGCACCGGCGGCTGCGCGGCGCGCTCGCCGGTCATCTCGCGGTCGCGGAGATGACCTCCTCTCTGGCGAACAAGAACGTGGCGGAGGGCATGCGCAGGCTGGGCCTCGGCTCGGCGGCCACCGGTTTCTTCGACGAGCACGTGCTCGCCGACTCCGTGCACGACATGATCGCGCTGCACGACCTGGTGGGCGGTCTGCTCGCGCAGGAGCCCGCGCTCGCGGAGGACGTGCTCTTCGGCGCCACGGCGTGGACCGGCGTCGACGCCCTGTTCGCCGAGTACCTGCTCTCCTGCTGGGCGGAGGACCGCCCCTCGCTGCGAACGGTCCCGGCCGGGTAACGGGCGCCGGTCGCCTGCCGGGTTCGGGGTGCGCGTCGCCGGTCCGCTACTCGGCATCGCGGCGACGGCCGCGTCCCGGGTCGCGGAAGCGGGTCAGCTTGTGGGTGCTGTCGCACCACGGCTTCTGCGCGGACCGTCCGCAGCGGCACAGGGCCACCACCGGCCGGGTGACGTCGGTCACCGTGCCGTCGGCGTCCACGACGCGGTGGGCGCCGCGCACCAGGAGGGGGCCGTCCGGGTAGGCGGTGATCACGCATTCGGGCTCGCTGCGCACGCTGTCTCCTCCTTGTTCGATGCCGTCGTCCGGTGCCCCGGCCTCGCTCAGGGTGACGGTGTGGGCCGGGTGTCCCCCGTCTCCGCGACCAGCAGGTCGACCACGTCCGCCAGTTCGCCGCCGTCGGCGAGGGCGCGGCGCTGCCGTTCGGCGGAGGTCCCCCGCCGTAGCGTCCGGTCCACCAGACCGGTCATCTCTTTCCAGTCCCCGGCGTCCGTGAGGGGGCCGCGTACGTGCTCCAGCAGCCGGTGGACGAGGTCGGCGGCCGGTACCAGCGCGACCGCCAGGGGGTCCACGAGCTGTTCGGTGAGCCCGTACCGGACGGCCCGCCACTTCGCGACGTTCAGCAGTTCCGGGTCCACCCGGGGAGCCGGCACCCCGTCGGCGATGTCGGTGAGGCCCTGGCGGACCAGTGCGCGCGCGAGTCCGGCCTGGAGGACGGCCTCGTCCACGGTGGTGCAGGCGTCGGCGATGCGGAACTCCGCGGTGTGGTAGGTGGTGCCCGGCCGGACGTCCCAGAAGACCTGCCCGAAGTCCGCGGCTGCCCCGACCTCGATGAGCCTGCGCACCCGTTCGCGGTGTTCGGCGTAGGAGGCGAGCGTCGGTGGCATGCCCGCCATCGGCCAACGGGACCATATGATGCCGCGGTAGCTGGCGTGACCGGTGTCCTCCCGGTTCCAGAACGGGGAACTGGCCGACAGCGCCGCCAGTACGGGGACCCACGGGCGGACCCGTTCGATCACCGCCACGGCCGTGTCGCGGTCCTCGATTCCCACGTGCACGTGGCAGGCGCAGACCAGGTGCTCGGCGGCGAGGCGACCGTAGACGCGGGCGATGTGGTCGTAGCGGGGCCGGGCCGTGAACCCCACCTCGCGCCAGTCGGCGAGCGGGTAGGTGCCCGACGACACGACCGCGAGGCCCTGTCGGGCGGCGGCCCGGGTCAGGGTGTGCCGGCCGGCGCGCAGGTCGGCGCGCAGGCCGTCCAGGCCGTGACAGATGCCGGTGCGGCTCTCGATCATGCAGGGCCGCAGTTCCGAGCTGTACGTCGCGCTGCCGTCCTCGCCGTGGTGCCCCCTCAGGTCGTCGAGCAGGGGCGCGCTGTCGGCGAGCCGGCGGGTGCCCTGGTCGAGGACGAAGAACTCCTCCTCGACTCCCACGGTGAGCGGTCCGTCCCCGGGCCGCGCGGCGGGTTCGTCCCTCGGTCCGGCGTCAGACATGGCGGCGCCGCGACTCGTCGGGCAGGCTCACGACCCGGAGCGGAACGCCCCACCGGTCCGGTACGGCGTCGAGCGTCTCCAGCGCCCCGGTCACGGACCGGCAGGCCAGCCGGAGCAGCGGCAGCAACTCCCCCGGCGGCAAGGAGACGTCCGGCGCGGACACCCCGTCCGGCGTGCTCTCGGACCATCGGCAGGACAGCCCGACCACGAGGTAGTGGGGGGTGCCGTCGTGGGTCCGCAGGAGCGGGCCCTCGCCGGACGCTTCCAGGTCGCGTACCCGTGCCATGTTGTCGCGGGTGTGTTCGCCGAGCCGCAGGGCGCCCAGGGTGAGCGAGGTGATGCGGTAGCCGTGCTCGTGCAACAGGGCCGCCGCCCGGCGGGGCGTGGTGTAGCTGCCGATCGTCAGGGCGAGGTCGGAGCGCAGCGCCGAGGCGTGCCTGAGCACGTGGCGGACGAGGTTCAGCCCGTCCGGCCCGCCGTCGATGGAGGTGCGGCCGCCGGTTGCTCCGGGCGAGGGCAGCGGCACGTACGGCGGGTTGCTGGTCATCACGTCGGGTGCGGCGGTGAACGGGCACGTGTCCAGCAGTTCGGTGGACGAGAGGGCGGTGTAGTCGGCGCGGCCGAACGACACCTCCTCGCCGGACACCCCGGTGCCCCGGGTGGCGTAGTGGGCGTCGGCCCACGCCAGGCTGTCGGCGGAGATGTCGACGCCGTGCACCCGAGCGGCACGGGCGCGCGCCACCGCCGCGGCCGCCGCGCCGCTGCCCGAGCCGAGGTCCAGCACCGTGGCTCCCGGGGTGACGACGTCGACGGTCGCCCACACGCCGACCTCGGTGTCCACCGGGTCGAAGAACACACGGGCCCGCCCGGGCGGGGTGCGGTCCGCGGGCCGCAGGTGGTGGTAGTCGGTGACCCGGGTGACGGCGGCGCCGCCGTACGCCCGTTCGGCGATGGCACGGTCCGACGCGTCCTTCGATGGCGAGGCACTCACCGATACCTCCTGAGCGGAGACGTGGTCGGGACGGAGCGCTTCCAGCTAACCAGCAAAAGCAGAAGACCGGCAGTGGGCGACTGTTCTCCACCTGATTGGCCGATGCGGGCATGTACGGCGGGCAGGTCTTCGGTGACCCTGTCGGTATGCCGGTTGTGGACGCGCCTTCCCGACGCGGCCCGCAGGGTCGCCGCCGGACCGGCACGGGACGAGCGCGCGCCGCCGGGGGCCGCGCCTCCCCGAAGGTGCCGACGAGGACTGCGCCTCACCGAAAGAGCTGATGAGGACCGCACCTCACCGAAGGAGAGGACCGCATGAGCAACCTTCACGGCCGCCCCGCGGCCACCCGTGCGCAGGGGCTGTTCTCGCTGGCGGACGTCGAGCCCGCCGCGCTGCGCAAGCTGGTCGCGCGGTCCACCGAGCTGTTCCAGGACCGGCGGGCCCACGATCTGCCGCTGCGGGACCTGGTCGTCGGGACGCTGTTCACCCGCACGTCCACCCGCACCCGTACCGCCTTCCAGGTCGGCGCGGTGCGGCTCGGCGGCACCGTGGTCGGCTACGGGCCGCACGACCTCCAGCTCAACACCGGTGAGTCCGTGGGCGACACCGGCCGGATCCTCGGGGCCATGCTCGACCTGCTCGTGGCGCGCACCGCGGGCCCGCTGGCGGAGCTGCGGGAGCTGTCCGGCGAGGGCGGGCTGCCGGTGGTCAACGCGATGGCGGAGGAGGAGCACCCGACCCAGGCGGTGTGCGACCTGGCCACCCTGACGCTCGCGTACGGCGATCTGAGCGGCATCCGCGTGCTGTACGTCGGCGAGGGCAACAACACGGCCACCGCGCTGGCCCACGGGCTGGCCACGGTGCCGGGAGCGCACGTCACCTTCGTCACGCCCGAGGGGTACGGGCTGCCGGACACCGTGCTCGGCGCCGCGCGGTGCGTCGCCGAGGACACGGGTGCCGTGCTGGCCGAGACCCATTCCGTGGCGGAGGCTCCGGACCGCGTCGACGTCGTGTACACCACGCGGTGGCAGACCACCGGCACCAGCAAGCCGGACCCGTTGTGGCGGGAGGCGTTCCGGCCCTTCCACGTGGACGAGGCGCTGATGCGCCGCTGGCCGCGGGCGTCGTTCCTGCACGATCTGCCGGCCCACCGCGGCGACGAGGTCGCGGGTGCGGTCCTCGACGGTCCGCGCTCCCTCGCCTGGACGCAGGCCGCGATGAAACTCCCCAGCGCCATGGCCGTCCTGGAGTGCGTGGCGCGGCTCCCGGTCCCACCGGAGCGGGCTTCGCACGCCGCGGGGTCACTGGTGCGGTCGGCTCGGCTCCAGGACGGTGGTGAGGCGGGCCAGTACCGGGAGTGAGGCCGTCAGCGTCTCGCGGTCGTCCGTGGGGAGCTGTTCGATGGCCTGGGCGAGGGTGGCCGAGCTGGTGCGGTCGTAACGGTCGAGCAGGTCGAGGGCCGTCGCGGAAGGGGCGAGGACCACGGCACGCAGATCGCCGGGGGCGGGCTCGCGGGTCACCAGGCCCGCCGCGGTCATCGCCTTGACCAGGTTGCTGACGGTGGAGGGGGCGATGCCCAGCCGCTGAGCGGTGGCACGCGGGCTGAGCGGGCCCTCGCCGGCGAGCACGCGAAGCAGCTCGATCTGGGCTTCGGGCAGGTCGGGCAGCCCCTCGGCACTGCGGGTCGCGCGGACCACGGCTCTGCGGAGGGGGCCCAGGAGGCGGCTGAGTTCGGTGGCGGTGCCCATGTCCATGCCCTCCATACTGCCCGAGCAGTTTGTTTTGCTGCAAAATAGTTTTATGGCAAAATGAAGGTACCGGCTACAGACACAGACGCCGTACCGCACGCGACAAGGACTTCCCCCATGAACACCACCGTTCACCAGACCACCGTCGCCGACCCCACCCCGCCGCAGGACCTGTCCGCCATGGTCGGCCACCGCTTCATCTACACCTACGCCAACGGCTGGCAGTACGAGATGTACGTGAAGAACGCGACGACCATCGACTACCGCATCCACACCGGCATGGTCGGCGGCCGCTGGGTCAGGGACCAGAACGTCGACCTGGTCATGCTCACCCCGGGCGTCTACAAGGTCTCCTGGACCGAGCCCACCGGCACGTCGGTCTCGGTCAACGTGCTCCCCGGCGAGCGGGTGCTGCACGGCACGATCTTCTTCCCGCGCTGGGTCGAGGAGCACCCGCGGCGCACGGTGCTCTTCCAGAACGACCACCTCGACACGATGCACGCCTACCGCGACGCCGGGCCCACCTACCCGATCTACGTCGTCCCCGAGTTCGCGAAGATCACCCTGGACGAGTTCGTCGGAGAGGACAACGAGGACGCCGTCGCCCTCGCACCCGGCGACCTCCCCGAGGGCTGGGCCGACCGGACCAACTGAGCACGGCACACACCGGCCTACGGGTGACCGTCGCCGCGCGGGGGCTCGCCTCCGGTCAGCAGGAGGGCTCCGGCGGCGACGGATTCCTCGGCCTGCCGGTGGATCGCCGTACGCAGGTCGGTCTCCTCGGCCGGCACCATGCCAGCGACACCGTATGCGGTATGCGGCTCACCGGCCGTACGGGGGCGATGGAGTCCGCGACAGGCCGCGGCACGGGGGTGTCACAATGACGGCGGCAGGTGATGACACGCGCTCCGAAGCCTCTCGTGCGCTCGGCGGCGGGTCGCGCGACCGGGGAAAGGTGACCGTGGCGGACAGCAGGGCGGGAGTGTCTCCGAAGGGCGAACAGGATCCGCCCGGGGGACGCAGGGGGCCGGTCACCATCGCCTACATCGCCGAGTCGGCGGGCGTGTCGATCCCGACGGTCTCGAAGGTGCTCAACGGCCGGTCGGGCGTCTCCGGCGACACCCGGGCCCGGGTCGAGGAGCTGATCAACAGGTACGGCTACAAGAAGCCCCCCGGCCGCCGGAACAACACCGTGGAGCTGGTCTTCCGCGAACTCGAGAGCATGTGGGCGGTGGAGATCATCCGCGGCGTCGAGCGGACCGCCAGCAAGAACGGCGTGGGTGTCATGGTCTCCGAGTTCGGCCTCCACGACACGCCGACCAGGACCGTGGACGAGATGGTCGACCGGCGCCCTCACTGCGTGCTCTCCGTGGCACAGCTCTCCGACAAGGAGCGCGAGCAACTCAGGGACCAGGACATCCCGTTCGTGGTCTTCGACCCCACGGACGAGCTGCCGGACGACGTGCCGTTCGTCGGCGCCACCAACTGGCGCGGCGGCCAGTCGGCCACCCGGCACCTGATCGAGCTCGGCCACCAGCGCATCGCCCTGATCGGCGGCCCGGAGGATGTGTCCTGTTTCCAGGCCCGGCAGGCCGGCTACTCCTCCGCCCTGGAAGCGGCGGCCCTGCCCGCGGACCCCCGCCTGGTCGTCCACGCGGAGCTGAACCGGGAGGCGGGCCGCCAGGCCGCGCACACACTGCTGGATCTGCCCGACCGCCCTACCGCGATCTTCACCGTCAACGACCTGCAGGCCCTGGGCGTCTACCAGGCGGCGCGCGAACTCGGGCTCACCGTCCCGGACGATCTGAGCGTGGTGGGCTTCGACGACCTGCCGGTCGTCTCGTGGGTGGAGCCGCCCCTCACGACGGTGCACCAGCCACTCACGGAGATGGCATCGGCCGCCACGGAACTGGCGCTGGCCCTCGGCCGCGGTGAGCGGCCCGCTCGGACAGGCCTGGAGATCGCCACCTCGTTGACCGTCCGCGCCAGCACGGCTCCACCACCGAGGAGAACGAGGAACCCGAAGAGGCAGAAGCGCGCCTGAGAACCGCCGCGCCCCCTTGTGGCAGGCGCGGCGGACCGGTTCAGGAGGGAGAGCCGGTGACCGTGGTGCCGTCGCGCACGACGTGGTAGGTGACCTTCGCGCCGCTCCAGAAGTGGAAGGTGAGGGTCGCCTCCTGGCCGTCCTTGAGCGCTGACAGGTAGTCGGAGGTGAGCGTGAGGGTGTCGGCCCGGTACTGGGGCACGAACTGCGAGCCGAACATCTGGAAGGTGCTCCAGCTGATGGGGCCTGCCGGGGTGCCGTCAGCGTACTGGGATTCCATCGTGGCGAGCTGGTCTCCGCGGTACCGGGTGGGGAGGGTGAGGGACCCGCTGGTGGTGCCCGTCGCGCCGGAGAGCTGGGGCACCTCGCTGGAGACGATGTCGACGCTCCAGGGCCGGCCCTTCGAGAACCTGGCCTCCAGCGTCGCCCTGACACCGTACGAGCGGTCCCCGGCCAGCCGGGTGAGTGCGCTCGCTTTCAGCGTGAGCCGGTCGCCGGACACCGTGTAGTCGCGGCCCGCGTGGAGTCGGGTACGGCCCTGCCACAGGCCCCGGAAGGCGGTGCCGTGGGGGTTGAGGGTGAGCGTGCGGTCGGTGATCGTGCCGGTCGCCGGCACGTACACCTGGTCGGAGGAGGCCGTCCCCGAGCGGGTGGTGTAGCCGGCCATGATCCAGTCCATCACCTGGGGGTCACGCCACTGCAACGTGGCGCGGTTGATGTACTGGTACGGGTCCCACAGGGCCGTGGTGACGCCGCTGACGCGGGCGTCGTGGCCGAGGCGTTCCAGGTACTTCAGTGCCTCGCCCCGCTCGACCACGTACGGGTCGGAGTCGACGGGCGGGAAGCCGAACAGGCCGTACTCGCCGACGTAGACGGGGATGCCCTTGGCCACGAAGACGTCGTGCATCAGGCCGAAGGCGGTGTCCATGTCCTTCTCGGAGGTGGCCTCGAAGGTGGTGTAGCCGGCGACGTTCACGCTGAACGGCCAGAAGCCGTAGTAGTGGACGGTCGCCACCAGGTTGTCGTCGTGCAGCGACGACATCGTCGTGGCGAGGTCGTCCATCAGCGGCCGGCTCGGGGTGGCCCCGAGGGTGGGCAGCACCAGGAGGCGGTGCGCGTTGCGACCGCCGCCGGCGCGGACGGTCTGGTGGAAGGAGAGGTTCAGCTCGTTCAGCAGCCGGGTCTTCTCGGCGTCGGTGATGCCGTCGAAGGACGGCTCGTTGACGCTTTCGAAGAGCAGTCTGCGCGGCTCCTTGCGGAACGCGGTGGCGATCTGCCGCCAGGTGGCGTCGAACCGGGCCATGACGGCGTCGTGGTCGGTGGGCAGGTTCTTGATCCACTGCCAGGAGTCGTGGTGCACGTTGAGCACCACGTACAGGCCGTCCTCGATGGCCCAGTCCACGACCTGCTCGACCCGCCGCATGAAGACCGGGTCGATCGTGTACGGCGCGGTGGCCGACTGGTGGCCGCTCCATGTGACCGGGATGCGGACACTGCGGAAGCCCTTCGCCCTGACGGCGTCGAACAAAGCTCTGGTGACGGGGGGATTACCCCAGGAGGTCTCGTCGGGGATGGCGTCCAGGGTGTTGCCCAGGTTCCAGCTGGGCTGCATGGCGGCGACCATCGCCAGCTGTTCGCTCGTGCGGGGCGCGGGGCGCTGGGGTGCGGCGGTCGCGGCGGGCGCGGAGGCGCCCCAGGCCAACTGGAGGACGACCGCCGACCCGAGCAGCAGCCCGGCGAGGCGCCGCAGGCGCTCGCCCGGCCGTGGCCGGCTCCGGTGTCCTCGTCGTGGGGTGCGTTGCGTCTCATCCACTGTGCTGTCCCTTCAGACGTGGGTGTGAGGGGCCGCCACGGCCTCGCGCGGGCGCGCCGCGACGGTGGACTGAAGGAGGTGACCGGCTGACGACGGTCCGGGACTGAGGGGAGTCGGTGAACGGGGTTATCCGGCCCCACCGGAGGCGGACGTGTACGTGAACCAGTCGAAGTGGACCGTCCCCGCGGCGGCGTACAGTCCGACCACGCGTCCGGTGAAGCCACCGGCCACTTCGGTGGAGAGATAGCGGCCGTCCAGCGAGGCCAGCTCTGTCCCGGCGCCGTCGGCGGTCTCGACGCCGAAGACCAGGGAGTCGGGGCCGACGCGCGAGTCGTGGGGCTCGGGTGCCGGTCCGGTGCGCACCGTCAGCACCAGAGGACCGGAGGGCAGGGTGAGTTCCGCGACGACGCTGTGCAGCGAGCCGATCCGGGCGATCACCTGGACGCGCCCGTCGGGGCCGGCCTCGACACGGTAGTGGTGCCGTTCGTCCAGGAAGACGGCGAGGCCGCCACGCCCCTCGGCCGGGTCGGCCAGGGCCCTCGCCCGGAAGGCGAGGTGCTGCTGACGGCGGCCGACGAAGACCGCGTCCGGCTCGTCCAGGGACCCGCCCCGGGAGCGCAGGGTCAGCCAGCCGTCGCGTTCCTTGGTGGTGACCAGTTCCGCCGGACGGTCGCGCAACGAGATCCAGTGCGGCCGCAGTTCACCCGGCTCGAAGTCGTCATGGCCGTCCGTGCCGGGGCCGGGGGCCAGGGACCAAGGAAGCGGCGGGAGTTCCAGACCGATCTCGCCGACCACGGGCCAGCCGTCTTCCCATGTGACCGGTGCGAGGAAGGTCTCGCGGCCCAGGATGTGCCAGCCGGGGGTGCCGCCCTGCGGCCGTACGCCGAGCAACAGCATCCACCAGGACCCGTCCGGTGCCTGCACCAGGTCGGCGTGTCCGGTGTTCTGCACGGGCCGGCTGGTGCCGCGGTGGGTGAGGACCGGGTTGGCCGGGCACGGCGTGAACGGGCCGGACGGGGAGGGGCCTCGGGCGATGGAGACGGCGTGGCCGCGTTCGGTGCCGCCCTCGGAGAGCATCAGGTACCAGTACCCGCCGATGCGGTACAGGTGCGGCCCCTCGGGTGCGGCGGCGCCCGGTGTGCCGGACCACAGGGGGTAGGGCGTGTCGAGTGCCTCGCCCGTACGGGGATCGATGCGGGTCTGCCGGATCCCGGCGAAGGTGCACCAGCAGGTGCCGTCGTCGTCCCAGGCGAGGTCCGGGTCGATGCCCGTGACCCCGGGCAGGGGGACCGGGTCGGACCAGGGGCCGGCCGGGTCGGTGGCGGTGAACAGCACACTGCCGCCGCCGGGGGCGACATGGGCGGCCGCGAGCCAGAACCGGCCGTCGTGGTGGCGCAGCGTGGGTGCGTAGAGGCCGCCGGAGGAGGGCGTGTCCGTGGGCAGGTCCAACTGGCCGGGCCGGTCGACCACGTTGCCGATCTGGGTCCAGTTCACCAGGTCACGGCTGTGGAAGACGGGGATGGCGGGGAAGTACTCGAAGCTCGAGCAGGCGAGGTAGTAGTCCTCGCCGACGCGGCAGACGCTCGGATCGGGACGGAAGCCGGGCAGGACCGGGTTGGTCGCGGTGGCGGGATGCGTCGGCATGGTGTCAGGCCGTCCTTGGCAGGTGGGATCGGCGGAGTCCGGTCCCGGGAAGCGGTCAACTCGTCTGCGTGCGGGGGCGTTCGGCCAGGCGGGCCTCGACGGTGGTCCACTCCCTTACGCAAGCCCTTCGACGCTGGCACGGTCCACGGCGACGGTCAAGAGAAAGTTTCCTGGAAAGTGTCGGTGCCTTTCGCCTTTTGTTTTCGTCGCCGGACTCTTGCGCGGTCTTAGCCGCCGCGCTTAACCTCCCGGCAATGTCGAAGCGCTTCGACGGCTCCGCTCCCAGCGGCGCGCCGTTCGCGCCTTCTTGGTGTCCGACCGCCCGCACAGCGGTCGCGCCCGCCACGCGCCGCGTGTTCCTGCACGACACGTCATGGAATCCCCCAGGCGAAGGGCCGTCCACCATGAGCACCTCAGTGAACCGCAGAGCATTCGTGAACGGCGCCCTCGCCGTCGCCGGGGCCGCTGCCGTGTCCCCGCTCCTGGCCGCCTGCGGCGACGGCTCCGACGCCAGGGGCGGGACCAACACCGAGTCCGGCCTGGCCGCCGTACTGCCGCACTACCGGCCCCGCACCTCGGTCAAGCCCGACATCCCCTCCGTCCCCGGGCCGGCCGGCGCCTTCACCGACCCGGGCTACCTGTCCTACCCCGCCGAACCGGCCAGGACGGTGTCCGGCACCCCGGGGAGGGGCGGTACGTACACCGCGGTCACGCCGATGTGGGGCACGCTCCCGTCCCCGGGCAACTCGTTCTACCGGGCGGTGAACAAGGCGCTGGGCGCCACCGTCACCATGAAGCCGGCCAACGGCAACGACTACGCGACCATCGTGCCGACGATGACCGCGTCGAGGAAGCTGCCGGACTGGATCCAGCTGCCGACCTGGTGGAACAACAACTTCGACGTGGGCAAGCTGGCAGGCACCCAACTCGCCGACCTGACCCCGCACCTGGCCGGCGACAGGATCAAGAAGTACCCGAACCTGGCCGCGATCCCCACCCTGGCCTGGCAGGCGGGTGCCTGGGAGGACAAGATCTACGGCATTCCGTCGTTCACCAGCGGGATGCCGCTGGCCGGGGCCGTCTTCTACCGCGCGGACGTCCTGGAGGACCGCGGCATCACCGCCGACCAGGTCAGGTCCGCCGACGACCTGTGGCACCTCGGCAGGGAACTCACCCACGCCAAGGCCGGGGTCTGGGCCTACGACGACGTGTGGACCTACCTGTCCCCGGCCTGGGGACTGCCGGCGGGCTGGAAGGTCGACCACGGCAAGCTCACCCACAAGTACGAGATGCCTCAGATGCTGGAGGCGCTGGACTGGCACCACAGGCTCGCCAAGTCCGGTTTCATGCACCCCGACGCCCTGTCCGGCACCGGCAACGACGTCAGCACCCGCTTCTACTCGGGCAAGGTCCTGATCCAGGGCGGTGGCATGGGCGCCTGGACACTCAGCGATCACCAGTCCGGCACCGCGGCGGACAGGAGGTACCGCCGCGGCGCGTTCGACGTCCTCGCCGCCGACGGCAGGTCCGCTCCGCGGATCTTCCTGGGCGCGGCCACCAGCATGCTGAGCTACCTCAACGCCAGGCTCGGCAAGGACCAGATCGAGGAGCTGCTGTCCATCGCCGACTTCCTCGCCGCCCCGTTCGGCTCGGCGGAGTACACGCTGGTCAACTACGGCGTGGAAGGCGTCCACCACATCCGGCGCAATGGCGTGCCCACGTACACCGACGAAGGCCGGAAGACCGCTCAGCAGGTGGTCTTCCCGTTCCTGGCCTCACCTCCGAGCGTGGTCAGCGACCTCGGTGCCGACCAAGTCACCAAGGACTACACGGCGTGGTGTGCCCGGGCCGTCCAGCACGTCTACAAGCCGGTGTTCTACGGCATGAACATCACCCTGCCGCGACGCTTCGCCGCCATCGCCGCCGGCCAGTCCGTCGAGGACGCCATCCAGGACGTCATCCACGGCCGGAAGAAGGTGTCCGACTACCAGGCCGCCGTCTCCGCCTGGAAGTCCAGCGGCGGCGACCGTCTCCGGAGCTGGTACCAGACCGAGGTCCTCGACAAGCACGGCACCGGCCAGTAGCAGACGACGGCGCGCGGTCGGCCCCGGCCGGCCCGGCCCCCAGCGAGGAGGAACGGTGGCCGCCACCTTCACCCCCAAGGCGATCAAGCGCGAGGGCGACGACGAGGCCTCCGGCACGGCCGGAGCGCGGGCACACCGGCGGGCCGGACCCGTCCGGGCCGGACGGACGAACTGGCGGATCCGGCTGCGCCGGGACCGCGCCCTGGTCCTCATGACCCTGCCGACGGTCGCGCTGCTGCTCGTCTTCAACTACGTCCCGCTGTTCGGCCTGATCACCGCCTTCGAGTACTACGACCCGCTGGACGGCGTCCTGCACAGCCAGTGGGCCGGGCTCGACCAGTTCCAACAGCTCTTCCACGACCCGGTGTTCTGGTCAGCGCTGCGCAACACGCTCTGGCTCAGCTGCGTCCAGCTGGTCCTCTTCTTCCCGGTGCCCATCGCCCTGGCGTTGTTGCTCAACTCGGTGCTGAGCGAACGGCTGCGCAATGTCATCCAGTCGGTGGTGTACCTGCCGCACTTCTTCTCCTGGGTGCTGGCCATCACCATCTTCCAGCAGATGCTCGGCGGCGCCGGAGCGCTCAACCAGTTCCTCGCCCGGCACGGCATCGGGGCCTGGGACATCATGACCGACCCCGGTGCCTTCCCTCTGCTGGTCACCGGGCAGGCGGTGTGGAAGGAAGCGGGCTGGGGGATCATCGTCTTCCTCGCCGCGCTCGCGGCCATCGACCAGAACCTCTACGAGGCCGCGGCCGTCGACGGCGCCGGACGCCGGCACCGCATGTGGCACATCACCCTGCCCGGTATGCGCGGCGTCATCGTGCTGATGCTGGTGCTGCGCCTGGGCAACGCCCTCTCCGTCGGCTTCGAGCAGTTCCTGATCCAGCGCGACGCCGTGGGCCACGACGCGGCCGACGTACTGGACACCTTCTCCTTCTACTACGGCATCGGCACCAACAACTACAGCTACGGCGCTGCCGCCGGACTGTTCAAGAGCGTGATCTCGCTCCTGCTGATCTGGGGCGCCAACAAGCTCGCGCACGCCTTCGGTGAGGACGGGTTGTACCGCGGATGAGCCGGACGACGACACCCCCGCAGATCTCCCGGCCGCGGCCCGGCCGTCAACGGCGGCGCCCCGCCTGGGAGGAGAAACCAACCGTCCTGGGCCAGACGCTCAAGGGCGGCGTCCTGGCCCTGGTGGTGGCCGGTGTCCTGGTGCCGCTGTGGATCATCACCCTGACCAGCGTCTCCACGCCGGGCGCCATCAACCGCGCCGGCGGTCTGGTCGTGTGGCCCGACGGCCTCACCCTGGACGCCTACCGGCAGATGCTCACCGACGGCCCGGTCACCCGCGCCGTCCTCGTCAGCCTCGGTATCACCCTGGTCGGGACCGCGGTCTCCCTGGTGTGCTCCGTGCTCTGCGCCTACGGGCTCTCCCGCTCCCGGTCGTTCGGCCACCGCGCCATCCTGATGCTGCTCATCGTCACCATGTTCGTCGGCGGCGGCCTGATCCCCACCTACCTCGTCGTCACCGGACTCGGCGGGTACGGCCGGTACTGGTCGCTGATCCTGCCCAGCGCCGTGTCCGTCTTCAACATCCTGGTGCTGCGCGCCTTCTACTCCGGCACCGCCGCCGACCTGATCGAGGCGGCCCGGCTGGACGGGGCCGGGGAGTGGCGCGTCCTGTGGTCGGTGGTGCTTCCCACCTCCCGGGCGGTCACCGCGGTGGTGGCCCTGTTCTACGCGGTCGGCTACTGGAACTCCTTCTTCAACGTGATGCTGTACATGCCGACCGACAGCGCCAGGTGGCCGCTGCAGTACGTGCTGCTCCAGTACGTCAACTACGGCATGTCCATTCCGGGTTCGGCCAACGGCGGGTTCGGTTCCCTGCACACGCGGACAGCGCCGCAGTCGCTCCAGATGGCCGTGGTCGTGCTGACCCTGGTGCCGATCCTCGTCGTCTACCCCTTCATGCAGAAGCACTTCAGGGCCGGTGTGCTCACCGGCGCCGTCAAGGGCTGACCGGCCGTGACACAGCGGAGGAACCACCGGCATGGTGACCCTGGCCGAGGCGGCCGCGGGCGTCTCCCCCAGCACGGCGAGCCAGGTCATCAGCGGCCATCGGTGGTGGCGCTGTGCCCGGACGACCCGGCCGAGCGGCACTCCCCCGGGCTCACCTCGGTGACCGGTCCGGCCACGGAACGGGCGGCGGAGTTGCCGCTGACTGGCGTGAACGGGCGGACGCCGGACCGGGTCACGCTGCTCACCCCGGTGCCGACGAGCCGGGAGAGCTGCGGCCCGGCACCCCACTGACCCGGTGCAGAGGGGTGTTGCGGGCCGTACCGGTCTCACTCCGGGCCGAGGGGCGTCAGTACGAGGGTGAAGCGGGCCGGTCCGAGTTCCAGCCGGTGCTGCGGCAGGACGCCGGGGCCCACCGCGGCGCTGCCGAGGCCCTGGACGGCGTGGTCGGTGTGCAGGTGGACCACTGGTTCCGGGGTCAGCTCGTGCTGGTGCCGGGCGGCGTCGAGCCGACGGTCGCTCCAGCGTCGCGCGGCGATGTGGAAGACCTCCTCCCCCTCGACGCGGATTCCCCGGCCGGCCCCGTCGCCGATGGCCGCCCAGCGGACGTCCGCTCGGTTGCCGTTCTCCTGCGGGCGTACGTACGGCGTCTGCATCTCGTCCACCGTGGCGCGGAAGCGGCCGACGCGGACCGCCTGCCGGGAGTCCGGGTACGCCTCGCCGGGGCCCGCGCCGAACCACTCCACGTGCGACCAGTCCTCGGGCAGCCGCCAGTCCAGGCCGATCCGGGCCAGGGAGCGGGACTTGTCCCTGCGGACCAGCTCCGCGTACTCCTCGGGGGGCAGCTCCGCGTCGACCATGGTGTCGGCGAAGTCGTCGCCCCGTTCCGGCCAGTGGCCCACCGGCTCGGTGTGGACGCGCACGCGCAGGCTCTCCCCGTCGCTGTCCCACCGGTAGGTGGTCAGGTAGCCGCAGGCGGCCGCGGCGGCGGCGCTGCGCACGACGACGGTCAGCCCGTCCGGGCCGGCGTCGACGGACACGGTGCGGTGCCGCAGCCGGTCCAGGCCCCGGCCTTTCCAGTAGGCGGCGTCGCGCTGCGTCCAGCCCAGGTCGTTGTCCGTGGGGGCCCGCCACAGGTTCACCCGGGGTCCCCGCACAGCCGCCGCGCCGAGGCCCAGCAGGCTGCCGGTGGTGCTGTCGAAGCGGCCGGGACCGAGCCGGATGTACTCGTCCGCGGTACGGGCCGCGACCGGAGCGCCCCTCGTGCGGCGGCGGGAGGTCGAGGGAAGCTGGAACTGGGCCCAGGCGACCACATGCCCCTCGGGCGCCCAGTCGGCGGGCTTGGCGAGTTCCGCCTGGACGGTCAGCCAGAGCTCGCCGCCCCGGCCCGGCGCCGACGGGCCGTTCGGGGGCAGCGGGGGCAGGGGCAGCCGGCCGTGTTCCCCGGCCCCCACCTCGGGGGTGGGCAGCACGCCCCGGGCCAGCTCCGTCCCGTCCCGCTCCAGCGACCAGGTGAACCGCAGGTGGGACAGGTCGAGCACGTCGTAGTGGTTCTCCACCGTGAGCGTGCCCTGCTCCGGGCCCCAACCGATGCGCACCGGCGCGATCACCTTGGCGTACTCCAGCAGGCCCGGGGAGGCGGTGCGGTCGGGGAAGACCAGGCCGTCGCAGATGAAGTTGCCGTCGTGCAACTCCTCGCCGAAGTCGCCGCCGTACCCGAAGAACTCCTGTCCCTGCGCGTCGCGGATGCGCAGCCCCTGGTCCATCCACTCCCACACCCAGCCGCCCTGGAGCCGCGGGTAGCGGTCCCACAGGCGTGCGTACTCGGCCAGCCCGCCGGGGCCGTTGCCCATCGCGTGCGCGAACTCCGTGAGCAGGTACGGCTTGCGGTTGCGCGGGTCGTCCGCCGGGTCGCCGGAGCCGGGGCGGGCCGGGTAGGAGATCTCCCCCGGCAGCAGCAGGCCACGGCCGATGCGGGCGACGGCGGCGGGCGGACGGTACATCTCGCCGTGCACGTCGGTGTACTCGCCGAGCCGGTCGCCCTCGTAGTGGAGGGGGCGGGACGGGTCCCGGCGGCGCACCCACTCGGCCATGGCGCGCAGGTTGCGGCCGTCCCCGGCCTCGTTGCCGAGCGACCACAGGATGACGCTCGGATGGTTCTTGTCCCGTTCGACGGTGCGCTCGGCCCGGTCCATGAAGGCGTCGTGCCAGCGCGGGTCGTCGGAGGGGTTGCGCTGCCAGCGCTCCTCGTCGGCGTACTCGAACCCGTGGGTCTCGAGGTCGCACTCGACCATGACCCACAGGCCGAGTTCGTCGCACAGGTCGAGGAAGGCCGGATGCGGAGGGTAGTGGGAGGTGCGGACGGCGTTGATGTGGTGCCGCTTCATCAGCTCCACGTCGCGGCGCATGGTGTCCGGGGACAGCGTCCGGCCGTGGTCGGGATCGAACTCGTGCCGGTTGACCCCGCGCAGCACCACCCGGTGGCCGTTGACCCGGAGCACCCCGTCGTCGCCGACGGCGACGGTGCGGAACCCGAGCCGGACGCGCACCCGCTCGCTGTCGGTGGCCAGTTCCGCGTCGTAGAGCCACGGGCTCTCCGCGCTCCAGGGGCGCACCGCGGCGAACACCGACTCGCCGGCGAGCGGCCGGTCGTGGACGCCGAGGCCGGGGACGCTCATCCGTACGGGCGCCTCGGCGTCGGCCTCCACACGGAGCCGGCCCTCGCCGGTGTCCGGGTCGTAGTCGGCGTGCAGGAAGACGTCCCGGATCCCGCCGGCGGGACGTGCCTGAAGGGAGACGTTCCGGAAGATGCCCGACAGGCGCCAGGTGTCCTGGTCCTCCAGGTAGGTGCCCGCGGAGAACTGGTGCACCCGGACCGCGAGGACGTTGCGGCCCGGCCGCAGCACCCCGGTCACGTCGAACTCGGTGGGCAGCCGGCTGCCGTACGTCACGCCCAGCTCGCGACCGTTGAGCCAGACCCGGGCGCAGGAGTCCACCCCCTCGAAACGCAGCACGGCCCGCCTGCCCTCCCAGGAGGCGGGCAGGTCGAAGACCCGTCGGTAGTCCCCGGTCTCGTTCTCGTCCGGGACGAAGGGCGGGTCGACCGGGATCGGGTAGGGGATGTTGAGGTAGACGGGCCGCCCGTAGCCGTGCAGTTGCCAGTGTGAGGGCACGGGCAGCCGGTCCCAGGAGCCGTCGTCGAAGTGCGGGTCCTCGAACCCGTCGGGTTCCGGGCGCAGCGCCGGCCAGAACCGGAACGCCCACGCACCGTCGAGGTCGATCCTGGGCGCGTCGGAGTCGAGGGCCGAGCGGGGCGCGAGCCGGCCACGGCCGGGGACGAAGGATTCGAAATAGCGCGCGTGCATGCGCGTTCCTCCGGGAGATCGGGATGAACGACCGGAATGCTGCACGCGACCGTAGTATCGAAACTTTCTTGCGGGAAGCTCTTCGGTTTTCCGAGCCCGGGCAGCTCACGCCAGGTCCCGTCCTCTTCACCACCAGTGCACCACTTCCTGCCACGGCAAAACGTCCTGTGACAGGCATTGACGATTGCCCTGAGGTTCCTATCATCCAGAGTGTCCGAAACCCCGAGTGTCGTTCGAAATATCAGACATGCAAGCGCAAGGCACAGCACGCACCAGCACCACCAACGCCGCTGGATTCTCCTGGAGTCAGACGTGCCTCTATTACTGTCATGGACATGTCCGAACGGGCGAACACTCATCCGCGAACGCCCCCAAAAACGCCCCTTACGCGCGGCACTCCGAGCGGCGGCCTGCCTGGCAGCGCTCGTCACCTCCCTGCTGGCCTCGCTGATCTCCCCCGTCCCGGCGTCCGCCGCCGGCACCGGACCCTGTGACCTCTACGCCTCGGGCGGCACCCCCTGTGTGGCCGCCCACAGCACGACCCGCGCCCTGTACGGCTCGTACAACGGCCCCCTCTACCAGGTCAGGCGCGCGTCCGACAACGCCACCAGGAACATCGGCGTCACCGTCGCCGGCGGAGCGGCCGACGCCACGGCCCAGGACGCGTTCTGCGCCGGTACGACCTGCGTCATCACATGGGTCTACGACCAGTCAGGGCACGGCAACCACCTCGGCTACCAGGGGCCGGGCGGGGTCGGCGGGTCCGACACGGCGGCGAAGGCCACCAGCGAGTCGCTCACGGTCGGCGGCAAGAAGGCCTACTCGCTCTACATCAACGCCGGCAACAGCTACTGGCGTGACGGCCACCTGACGGGCGTGCCCACCGGCAGTGCTCCCGAGGGGATGTACATGGTCACCAGTGGCACGCACGTCAACAGCGGTTGCTGCTTCGACTACGGCAACAGCGAGACCACCCGCAAGGCGGACGGCCCGGGTGCGATGGACGCGATCAACTTCAGCACGTCGTGCTGGTTCGGCGGTTGCTCCGGCACGGGTCCCTGGGTGCAGGCGGACCTCGAATGGGGTCTGTTCCCCGGCGGCAGCACCTCCTGGAACCCCGACCAGCGTGCCTTCGGCGGCAAGTTCGTCACCGCGATGCTGAAGAACAACGGCACCTCCCGGTTCGCGATCAAGGGCGCGAACGCCCAGTCCGGCGGTCTGACCACGCTGTACGCGGGCTCGCTGCCCAACGGATACAGCCCCATGAGGAAGCAGGGCGCCATCATCCTCGGCAGCGGCGGGGACTGCTGCAACGGCAACACCAACCTCAGCGTCGGCACCTTCTACGAGGGCGCCATCACCGCCGGCTACCCCTCCGACGCGACGGACGCCGCCGTACAGGCCGACATCGCCGCGGCCGGATACCGCTGAGTCCCCGCTCCCACCCCCGGGGCGCCCCACCTCCACCCAGCTGATCGACCGAAGGAGTGATGTGATGCAGAAAGCCAGATCAGCCTCGTTATGGCCCACCGTGGTCGCGGCCCTTCTCGCCCTGGTCGCCACCACCGGAGCCTCGGCTCCGCACCACAGCGGCGACGGGCGGCGCGCCACCCCCGCGGCCGTCCGCGGCACCGCGGCGACGGCCGGGTGCGGCAAGGCCCCCGGGCTGGCGAGCGGCACGCACACCACGCAGGTCAACGGCAAGAGCCGCACCTACATCCTCAAGGTGCCGGACAACTACGACCGCAACCACGCCTACCGGCTCGTCTTCGGTTTCCACTGGCTCGGCGGCACCGCCACCGACGTGGCGACGGGCCGCACCGTGGAGAACGGCACCTGGGCGTACTACGGGCTGCAACGGCTGGCGAACAACAGCACGATCTTCGTGGCACCCCAGGGCCTGAACAACGGCTGGGCCAACTCCGGCGGCGAGGACGTCACCTTCACCGACGTCATGCTCGGCCAGATCGAGAACGCGCTGTGCGTCGACACCACCCGGCGCTTCTCCGTCGGCTTCAGCTACGGCGCCGCCATGACATACGCGCTGGCCTGCGCGAGGCCCGCGGTCTTCCGCGCGGTCGCCGTCCAGTCCGGCGGACAGCTCAGCGGCTGCGCCGGCGGCACCCAGCCCGTCGCCTACCTCGGCGTACACGGCATACGGGACTCGGTCCTCGGCATCTCCGGTGGCCGTACCCTGCGTGACCGGTTCGTGCGCAACAACGGCTGCGCGGCGCAGAACCCGCCCGAGCCCGCACAGGGCAGCCGGACGCACCGCGTCACCGCCTACACCGGATGCTCGGCCGGACACCCCGTCGTATGGGCCGCGTTCGACGAGGGCCACATCGCCGCCCCCCAAGACGGCGCGGACGGCGACAGCGGATCCCGGACCTGGGTGCCGGCCGAGATCTGGAAGTTCTTCACCCAGTTCTGAGACCAACCCGGCGCCCGCCGGTCAACACCCCCCCACTCCCAGAGGAGTTCACCGATGTCCCTACGACCCCGGTCCCGCACCCTGCGGCACTCGCTGCTCGCCACCGGAGCGGCCGCCGCGCTCGGCGTCGGCCTGCTCACCGGCGCGGCACCGGCCGCACCTGCCGCCACCTCACTGCCGTGCGACCTGTACGCCTCCGGCGGCACCCCCTGTGTGGCCGCCCACAGCACGACCCGCGCCCTGTACTCCTCCTACAACGGCCCGCTGTACCAGGTGCGCCGCGCGTCGGACAACGCCACCCGCGACATCGGCGTCCTGAGCACGGGAGGCGTCGCCAACGCGGCAGCCCAGGACTCCTTCTGCGCCGGCACGTCCTGCGTCATCACCGTCATCTACGACCAGTCCGGCCGCGGCAACCGCCTCACCCAGGCGCCTCCCGGCGGCTTCTCCGGCCCGGCCGCCGGCGGCTACGACAACCTCGCGAACGCCACCGCGGCACCCATCACGGTCGCCGGTCACAAGGCCTACGGCGTCTACGTCGCCCCCGGCACCGGCTACCGCAACAACAACACCAACGGCGTCGCCAAGGGCGACCAGGCGGAGGGCATGTACGCCGTCCTCGACGGGACGCACTACAACGGCGGCTGCTGCTTCGACTACGGCAACGCCGAGACCAACAGCCGCGACAACGGCAACGGCACGATGGAGGCCATCTACTTCGGCAACATCAAGGTCTGGGGCTACGGCAGCGGCAACGGCCCCTGGATCATGGCCGACCTGGAGAACGGCCTGTTCTCCGGAGTCAACCAGCACTACAACGCGGGCGACCCCTCGATCAGCCACCGCTACCTCACAGCCGTCATCAAGGGCGGCCCCAACCACTGGGCCATCCGCGGCGGCAACGCCCAGTCCGGCGGCCTGTCCACCTTCTACAACGGCGTCCGGCCCAACGTCGCCGGCTACAACCCGATGAAGAAGGAGGGCGCCATCATCCTCGGCATCGGCGGTGACAACAGCCACGGCGCCGCGGGCACCTTCTACGAAGGTGTGATGACCTCCGG
Source organism: Streptomyces sp. NPDC023481 (assembly GCF_055560195.1). Lineage (NCBI taxonomy): Bacteria > Bacillati > Actinomycetota > Actinomycetes > Kitasatosporales > Streptomycetaceae > Streptomyces > Streptomyces sp. NPDC023481. Next base: position 19,956 of record NZ_JBVHJE010000023.1, on the reverse strand, counting down.
CTACCCGTCGGACACCACCGAGAACTCCGTACAGGCCAACATCAACGCGGCCGGATACGGCAGGTAACGCGCCGCTCCGGCGGACAACGCCCCCAGGATCGCGGCTGGTCGAGAGACGAGCCGCGATCCGCCGTACGTCCGTGCCCCGGCCCGCCGCCGCCCCCTCCCGGGTGGCGAGGGCCGTCAGCCCGTGGGGACGCCGATCTGGTGGCGTTCGAGTACCGAGCGCAGCTCGGCCAGGGCCCGCGCGGCGGCCGTCGCGGAGGACTCGTCGAGCGTGCCTCCGATCAGCTCGGCCACTTTGACGGCGAAGGTTTCCTCCGCTGCGCCGGCGAGCCGGATGCCGTCGTCGGTCAGGGTCAGCAGCGAGGAGCGGCGGTCGGCCGGGTTCGGCTGCCGGGCGGCCCACCCCTGCTTCTCCAGGCGGTCGATCATCTTACTGGTCGCCCCGATGCCGATGGCGAACTCGGCGGCGAGGTCCGCCACGCGGGACCCGGGGTGGTCGCGCAGGTAGCGCAGGGCCTCGAACTGCGAGGTGACGATCCCGTGCCGCTCACGGAGACAGTCGTTCAGGGCGTTGTACAGACGCGTCTCGCACCGGACCAGGTCGGCGAAGAAGCCCGGGAGGTCGACTGTTCCGGCGCTCGGTGTGGATGCCATGGCATGTAGTGTACTTTACATTCCTCAGCATATACTTCCATGGCAGTCACCTATGGCAGGAGCGCACCCATGAGCAAGGAACAGCGCGCGAAAGTCGACGCGATGCTGCGGCAGGCCCGCCCCGAGGGCCCCCGACCGGTCGAAGCGATGCGAGCCGGGTTCAAGGCGCTGATGGCCCGCATGGTCGTACCCGACGGCATCCGCACCGCACAGACGACGCTCGGCGGCCGGCCGGCACTGCGTGTCGACCCGGACCAAGAGGGGCGCGCCGGGACGATCCTGTACTTCCACGGCGGCGGCTGGGTGTTCGGCTCTCCCGAGACCGCCCTGTCGCTGACGGGACACCTCGTGGCCAGGACCGGCTTCGCGGCGTACTCGCCGGACTACCGGCTCGCCCCCGAGCACCCGTTCCCGGCCGCGATCGAGGACACACTGAGCGCCTACCGCGCCCTCCTCGACAGCGGCCGGGATCCTTCGACCCTCGCGTTCGCCGGCGACTCCGCCGGCGGCGGCCTCTCCGTCACCACCTGCATCGCCGCCCGCGACGCGGGCCTCCCGCTGCCCGGCGCCATCGTGGCGTTCTCCCCGGGCCTGGACGCCACCCGAACCGGCGAGAGCATGGACACGAGGGCGGCCAGCGACCCGGTCTTCACCCGCGCGGCCGTCGAACACACCGGAGCCATGTACCTTGCCGGAGCCGACCCCGCCCAGCCCCTGCTCAGCCCGGCCGTCCTCGCCGACCTGACCGGCTTCCCCCCGATGCTGATCCAGGTGGGCACCAACGAGATCCTGCTGGACGACTCCACGCGCCTGGCGGCGCGCGCGAGGGCAGCCGGAGTCGACGTCATCCTGGACGTCACCGCCGACGTGCCGCACGTGTTCCAGTCGTTCGCCGGCGTCCTGGACGAGGCGGACGAGGCACTGGACCGGGCGGCACTCTTCCTCGACCAGCGCCTCCGCTGACGGCCGCGCCCTTCATGAGGACGACGGCAACGCCGGCGAAGCAGACCACGTCCTTCCACCCGCCGGCCCGGTCGGCTCGGTGCCGCCTGACCTACAGGCACATGATGCCGGTGGCCCGACGGCCCCGTGTCACTTCAGGTGCCGGGTGAAGAACTGGGCCGCGGCGTCCCCCGCGAACGGCGGGACGCCGGTGTGGCCGCCCATGTTGGCGTGCAGCGTCTTCTCCTTGGAGCCGAAGGCGTCGAACAGGTCCAGCGCCGCCTGCCGGTCGTTCCCCGCGTCGTCCCACTGCAACAGGACGTGCAGCGGAATGGTGACCTGGCGGGCCTCCTCCAGTACGGCGCGAGGAACAAGACTCCCGGCGAACAGGACAGCGGCCGAGATACGCGGCTCGACCACCGCCAGTCGGGTCCCGATGGAGATCACTCCCCCCGAGTACCCGACGGGGCCGCCGATCTCGGGCAGCGAGAGGAGGGCGTCCAGGGCGGCCTGCCATTCCGGGACCGCCTGGTCGACCAGGGGGAGGACGAGGGCGTCGATGATCTCGTCGCCGACCGGCTCGCCGGCCTCCACAGCCCGGCGCAGGTCGGCGCGGGCCCGCTCGGCGGCGGGCCAACGGGGCCGGTCGCCGCTTCCGGGGGGCTCGATGGTGGCCGTGGCGAAGCCGTTCGCCGCGGAGTGCCGGGCTCGGGCCGCCAGTCGGGGGTACGCCGTGCGCAGCCCGAGAGGAGGAGGGCCGAGCAGGATCAGCGGCGCCGGTGTGGATGCGCGTGCGGATCCGGGCGTCCACAGGATGCCGGGGATGTCGCCGAGGGTGAACTCGCGCTCGAGGACAGCGTCGTCAAGCCGCTGTTCAGAGGTGAAGTGCATGGTCGTGCCTTTCGGGAGTGCCATGGAACGGCGCTCCCGGACGACCTATCGCCCGACCGTGACCCCGGAGGGGAGCACCCATGTCGATACGTTCACGGGTACCACCTCCACACTCTCTCGCACGGCCTCCGGCAAGGTAGCAGTGGCCACCACGGTCCCGCCAACGGGTTTTCGCGCACGCTCCACGGCCGACCGGCTTACCTCCTCACCCGAGGAGCATAGATCCGAGCTATCACGGAAGATCAGCTCGCGATCAGGTGATGTCGATTGGTTGGTTCACCTCAAGCGCGGTGCTGAGCGGGACATTTGACCAAAGCCTGCTCTACCTCTGGACGGCATGGTTGAGCAACGTCTATAAATTCATCCGATGTGCCTGACCGGCACCGAGGGTCGGAAGGCACCGTGTCCCAGGTGCCCACGAACCCGGCGTCCTTCACCAGCCGCGCCCCGACCAGCACACCTCGACGAACCAGGAGCCGCACCATGTCCTCTGCACGTCTGAGCAGACGATCGCTGATCAAGGCCGCCGCGCTCGCCGGAGGCGTCGTGGCCTTCGGACTGCCGCAGGCCCTGTGGCCCGCCACCGCCGAGGCGTACACCGTCCCCTCCAAGATGGACTGGTGGTACCAAGCCCGGTTCGGGATGTTCATCCACTTCGGGTCCTACTCCTACCTCGGCCACGGTGAATGGGCCTTCTCCGGCGAGAGCTGGACCAAGGCCAACTACCAGACCCAGGTGTCCGCGAAGTTCAACCCCACCGCGTTCAACGCGGCGACCATCGCCCAACTGGCCGCGGACGCCGGGATGAAGTACCTGGTGATCACTGCCAAGCACCATGAGGGCTTCGCGATGTGGGACTCCAACGTCCCCGGCTTCACCGACACCAGCGGCACCAAGCTGTACAACCTCCACGACTACGCCGGTGTCCAGGGTGATCTGCTGGCGGCGCTCAAAACCGAGTGCGAGGCGCGAGGCGTCAAGTTCGGCCTCTACTACTCGATCCTGGACTGGAACCACCCCTCCCAGAACATCCGAGGCAACGGTCTCACCACGATGGCCTCGCAGGCCGCCCGCACGGGTTACATCGCCGACATGAAAGCCCAACTGCAGGAGCTGCTCGACCGCTACGACCCGGCGCTCCTGTGGTTCGACGGCGACTGGTTCGGCGAACCGTCCAGCCCCACCCTCCAGGACTGGTGGCTCCGCTCGGACGGTGTCGACCTCTACAACTGGTTGATCGCCCGCAAGCCCGGACTCGTCGTCAACGAACGGGTCAAGCGGGACTTCGGTCTGGGCGACTACACCGTCGCGGAGTTCGGTGTCCCCGACGCACCGCTGGAACGCCAGTGGGAGAGATGCGACACCATGAACGGCGCCTGGGGTTACAACGCGGGCCAGGAGAACTCCTACCAGCCCGTCAAGAACTTCGTTCAGGAGCTCGTCACCTGCGTCTCGCGGGACGGCAACTTCCTGCTGAACATCGGCCCCAAGGGCGACGGCTCGGTCACCAGCGGGTCCGTGACCATTCTTCGCGGCCTGGCCTCCTGGATGGCGACGTACGGCGACAGCGTGCACGGAGCCACGGCAAGCCCCTTCGGCGCCGACCCCAGCTGGGGAAGGGCCACCAAGAAGGACGGCAAGCTGTTCGCGCACGTCTTCACCTGGCCGTCCAACGGCGTGCTGCAGATCCCGGCGATCAGCAACACGATCAGCCGCGTCTACCTGATGAACAACCCCGCGGCCTCACTCGCCTACACCGTCAGCGGCGGCCAGATCAACGTCACCGTCCCGGCCACCGCACCGGACGCCAGTGACTCCGTGGTCTGCGTCGAGGTCAGCGGCGTCCCCACGTCCGCCGGCTCGGCCCGGGTGACGGTGTTCACGGACGTCGGTTACTCCTCGACGAGCGCCACACTGACGCTGGGCGACCACACCTCCTCCCAGCTGTCGGCCGCCGGAGTGGGGCCCGCGGCCATCTCCTCGCTGAGGGTGCCCCAGGGCTACCGGGTGACGGGCTACTCCGGCGACAACTTCACCGGCACGGCCTGGACCTTCACCGCGGACAATCCCGACCTGCGGACGACCGGCAACAACGACGCCATCGTCTCGCTGAAGGTCACCTTCAATCCAGCCTCGTACTTCCGGCTGATCAACGTGACGGACGGCCTGGCCCTGGACAGCGGCGGCAACGTCGCCAGCGGCTCCAGCCTCAAGCAGTGGACGCCGATCGACAACTCCAACCTCCAGTGGCAGGCCGTCGACCTCGGCAACGGCTACTACAAGCTGGTCAACCGCACCAACGGCATGGTCGCCGACGGCTGGGGCTCGACCGGCAACGGCGCTCCCGCCCAGCAGGCGGCCTGGAACGGCGGCCCCAACCAGCAGTGGCAGATCACGGACCGCGGCAACGGCCAGTACTCGATCGCAAACCGCGGTACCGGACTCGTCCTCGACGGCGGCGGACAGGTCCCCTCCGGATCCGTGACCAAGCAGTGGACGTGGGTGACCAGCACCAACCTGCTGTGGACCTTCCAGCCCACCTCCTGATCCCCCGGCGTGGCCGCGCCCCCCGCACCTCCTCCCGGGCGGAACGGCCACGCCGTGCCACGTCCGACGGCCGGGATCGCCGGGGGGCGGTCGTACGGGACGAGGGCTGATCAACGGGGGCCGTGCCGGCCGCGAAGGGTGAGGGCGAGATCGGGTGCCCGCCCGTGCGTTCCGGGCGGGCGCTCAGTGCCTCGTCTCGTACCTGGTCAGGATCACGCCGCAGGGAAACGTCCGTGTCTCCACCAGTTTCAGGTTCACCCGACTGTCCAGCGCCGCGAAGAACGGCGTGCCGCCGCCCACCAGGACCGGCGCGGTGGCCAGCACGTACTCGTCGATCAGCCCGGCGCGCATGGCCGCCCCGGCGAGCGTCGCGCCGCCGATGTCCATCGGGCCGCCGTCCTCGGCCTTGAGCCGGGTGATCTCGGCGACCGCGTCGCCGGTGACCAGGCGGGTGTTCCAGTCGACCGTGTCGATCGTCGAGGAGAACACCACCTTCGACATGTCCCGCCAGCGGCGCGCGAACTCGATCTCCGCCGGGGTGGCGTCGGGCTGCTGGTCGCCGGTCGGCCAGTAGGAGCTCATCGTCTGCCACAGCTTGCGCCCGTACAGCGACAGATCGGTCGCGAGCAACCTGTCGGACCAGAACCGGAACAGCTCGTCGCTCGGCACGCTCCAGCCGATGTCGTCGCCGGGCGCGGCTGTGTAGCCGTCCAGGGTCAGGTTCATGCCGTAGATCAGTTTCCGCATGGCGCCAGCCTTCCGCAGGTCGTTCTCACGCGTACAGACCGGCGCGGCGCGGGAAACTCATCGGTGCGCGCTCTGGGCTCGCATGCAGGACGAGCGTCGCCCGCCCGCTCCCCCGGGCGCGCACCGGCTTCCTCGTCCCGCCGTCCGTCACCCTTCGTCGTCGGATCCCAGGCGGAGATCCACCTGCCGGTCGTCGCCTTCTGCCAGCACCACGTCCACGACGACCGGGGCGTAGCCCGAGGTCACGACGGTGTACGTGCCCGGGGCCAGGCCGTTCAGGGTGTACGTGCCGTCGGCGACGGTCAGCGCGGAGGCGATCACCTCGCCCGACGTGTCCAGCAGGGTGATGCGCGCGTCCGCGACGGGGAGACCGGTGTGCCGGTGACGCACGGTCCCCTGGACGGTGCCCGTGCCGGCCAGCGTGACGTCCGCGACGACGGCTTCCTCTCCGCTGGTCACCCGCACGGCGCCGGGCCAGTGCCCCTCGGCCGAGACGACCACCGTGTACGACGAGGGGGGCTCTGTGGTCGCCAGCGTGTAGGTGCCGTCCTCGTCGGTCCTGCCCAGTGCCCTCTGCCGGCCGGATCGGTCGACCACGGTGAGGGCCGCGTGGGCGATGGGCTGTCCTGCGCTGTCGCGTACCCGGCCGCGCAGCACCCCGGCGGAGGGGCCGGCCACGTCCGGGGTCGGCGCGGCGGTCGGCGCCGGGGCCGTCGGCCGACTCCGGCTCGTCGCCACCGCGGTGCGACCTCGGATCAGGGAGGCGAGCGCGGCGGCCACGGACATGGCGATGGCGAGGGAGAAGACCACGACCAGGCCGTCGTGGAACGGCTGCGAGATCAGGTGGGGGAAGAACTCACGTCCGGTGAGGTGTGCCGCGGCCGAGGGTGAAAGGTGGCCGAGGATCGACGGACCGAGCAGGTGCTGGATCGGGTTGTAGCCGAGGAACGCGGCGAACAGGACGCCCACCGGCGGCAGTTGCGCCACGGTGTGGGCAGCGCCGGCCGGGACGCCCTGCGCGGTCAGCCCGGACGTGAGGGTGCGGGAGAGGGTGCCGGAGAGTCCGGCCACCATGAGGGAGAAGAACACCCCCATGGACAGCACCATGCCGGCGTTCTGGAAGGTCGCGCGCATGCCTGAGGCGGCGCCTCGGGCGTCGGCCGGCACGTTCGACATGATGATGGCCGTGTTGGGAGCGGCGAACAGCCCGCCTCCGAGGCCGTTGAGCAGGATCAGGGCGGCGAACGCCCCGTAGGAGAAGTCGCTGGGCAGGACGAGCAGTCCGGCGAAGGACACCGCCATCACCAGGAAGCCGGAAGCAGCGAACAGCCGCGCGCCGAACTTGTCGGACAACGCACCGGAGAGGGGCCCGGCGAGCAGGAAGCCCACGGTCAGCGGCAGCATGTAGATGCCCGCCCACAGGGGGGTGTCGGCGTAGTCGTAGCCGTGCAGCGGCAGCCAGATGCCCTGGAGCCAGATGATCAGCATGAACTGCAGTCCGCCCCGCGCGACGGCGCCCAGCAACGTGGCGGCGTTGCCCCCGGCGAAGGCCGCGTTGCGGAACAGGCGCAGCGGGAACATCGGCTCGGCGACCTTCATCTCCACGACGCAGAAGACCGCGAGCAGGGCAGCACCTCCGACCAGCCCCGCCAGCACCCACGGGTTGGTCCAGCCCATCGTGTGGCCGCCGTACGGCTGGATGCCGTAGGTGATCCCGGCGAGCAACGCGGTCAGACCGACGGCGAAGGTGATGTTGCCCCACCAGTCCATGCGTCCCGGCCTGCGCACACCGGTCTCGTGCAGCGACTTGTACGCCCACACCGTGCCGATCAGACCGATGGGGACGTTGACCCAGAAGATCGACCGCCAGTTCCAGGTGACCAGGACTCCGCCGAGGACCAGCCCGAGGAACGAACCGGCGATGCCGGCCACCATGTTGACTCCCAGCGCCATACCGCGCTGCCGCAGGGGGAAGGCGTCGGTGAGGATCGCCGCGGAGTTGGCCATCAGCATCGAACCGCCGACGGCCTGCACGATGCGCCAGCCGATCAGCCACAGCGCCCCGCTGCCGCCGTGGAAGGGGTCGAGCGAGAGGACCACGGAGGTGAGCGTGAAGATCAGGAAGCCCGCGTTGTAGATGCGGACCCTGCCCATCATGTCGCCGAGCCTGCCGAGCGCGACGACCAGGACGGCGGTGACGAGCATGTACCCCATCAGCATCCACAGCAGGTAGCTGACGTTCGCGGGCTGCAACGGGTCGAGGCGGATGCCGGTGAAGATGCCGGGCAGCGAGATCAGCACGATGGAACTGTTGATGGTGGCGAGGAGCATGCCCACCGTGGTGTTGGTCAGCGCCACCCACTTGTAGCCGGGGTGGTCCGAGCCGATCAGACTCCGACGGCGCCCCGCTCGGCCGACGTCATGCGCTGTGTGGTCGGTCTTCCTGGTCGTCATTCCTCGCTCCCGTTGTCTTGCCGTTCGGACGGGGGAGTCGGCTGCGGACCGTTTCCGAGCATGCGCTGGACGAGCGGAGCGACGACGTCCATCGCCGCGCCCAGTGCTCGCCGGTCGTCGTCCGGCAGCGCGGCCACCAGGTCGGCCAGGCCGGCGTCCCGGGCCTTGCGGCGTGCGGCGAGGACCTGGCGCCCGGTGTCGCTGATCGCGACGAGGGTCACTCGTCCGTCCTCCTCGTCGTCGATGCGCAGGACCAGGCCCTGGCGTTCCAGCCGTTGCACCAGTTGGGTCATCGACGGCTGGGTCACGCCTTCCGCCGCCGCCAGGAGAGTGAGCCGGACGGGGCCTTCGCGTTCGAGCCGGGCCAGGGTGGAGGCGGCGGTGAAGCTCATGCCACGGCGATCGGCCACGGCCCTGATCACGGCCGAGGCGGTCTCCGCCAGCGCGTGGGCGGTCTTCCGGGCGTCCGGGTCTTCGGAACTGTGGTCCACACTCTCCAAGTATCACCCTCCTATATAGGCAGCCTATAAAAATTTCGTATGGAATTTCCGCGGTGCTCGGGAGGCGAGGCGCCGACGGACGAGGTTGCCGGTGACCTCCCCCCTCCCCGACACAGCCGCAGCGGGACGCCGGCGGCAGCGAGGCGGACCACGGGTGGCCTGCCGCCCGCCGGCCCGGAGCGGAGGCCGCCGCTGGTCGGCCGACGGGCGGCGCGCCTCCTCGCCCAGTGCCGGGGGTGGCGCGCTTCCCTGCCCAGTGCCGGGGCGCCTCCGCCTGCAGGCGCGTCGGCAGCGGCGCCATCGCGCCGCCGATGGCACCGGTCAGTCGCGGACCGGGGTCGCCTGTCCCACGGACGGTGCGGCATGCGTCCGTCCCGTGGACGATCACCATGTCGACGCCACGCCGGAGTTGGTAATGATCACCAAGACGTCCTAGAGTCGATACATGGTTGGCCCAGGCAACCTTTTGTAGGGGTCCCCGGCCATCCCGCGTGGAGCAGGCCCGATGTGACCGAGGTCCGAACCGACCGAGGTCATGAGGCACCCGCTCCCGTCCCCCCACATATGTACGACCACCACACGGCCCGCGCCCGCACGCGAACGGGCTGAGGAGAATCACCCATGCCGAATGCCGCCCCGTACTTCCGCACCCATGTGGAGCACATCCTCGACGCCCTGATGGAGAACCCCGACCGCGAGGCGTTGGTGCACGGGAACCACCGGGTCAGTGCCGGGGAGCTGCGTGCCCTGGTGCTCCGGATGGCGTGGGCCCTGCAGGAGCAGGGAGTCGAACGCGGCCACACGGTCACCCTGCTCAGCGGCAACCTGCCGGAGGCCCTGGCCGCGCGGTACGCGGCCAATCTGATCGGCGCCCGGGTCAACCACCTGTACAGCAAGCTCGCTTCCGACGTACAGACCGCGATCGTCCGCGACGTGGAGACCCGCGCACTCGTCGTCGACCCGCGGATGACCGACCGGGCCGCCGAGATCATCGACTCCGTTCCGGTCAAGTCCGTCCTGGTACTCGGCCCGACCGACATGGGTGAGGATCTCCTCGCGCTCGCCGCGGCCCGGTCCGAAGAGCCCTTCACCAGCCGGGCGCGGCCGGACGACATCTGCGCCATCCGGCACACCGGCGGCACCACCGGCCACCCGAAGGGCATCTGCACCACCTTCCGGCAGGTGCAGGCGCAGCGCGCCGCGCGCCCGGTCGACCACGACGCGGCCTCCACGCACCGCCAGCTCGTCGCCACCACCATCGCCCACGCGGCCGGCATGCTCACGGACGCCGTGCTCGAAGGGGGCGGTGCCGTGGTCATGCTCGACGAGTTCGAGGCGGGGCAGGTGCTCGAGGCCATCGAGCGGGAGCGCATCACCCACATGTGGCTGCTGCCGCCCCTCCTCTACCAGCTGCTCGACCACCCCGCCATGGAGCACACCGACACCTCCACGCTGCGCCAGGTGCTCTACGGCGGCTGTCAGGCCTCTCCGGCACGACTCGCCGACGCCGTGCGCCGCCTCGGTCCCGTGCTGGTGCAGGGGTACGGCCAGAACGAGGCAGGACTGATCAGCATCCTCTCCTCGGACGACCATGCGCGCCCCGAGCGGCTGCGCAGCTCCGGAAAGGTCCTGGACGGCGTCGAGGTCGAAATCCGGGACACCGCCGGGAACGCGCTCCCCGACGGTGAACACGGCGAGATCGTCGTGCGTTCCGCCATGGTCATGCAGGGTTACTGGAAGCAGCCGCAGCTCACCGCCCAGGTCCTCCAGGACGGCTGGCTGCACACCGGTGACATCGGGTTCCGGGACGGCGACGGCTACCTGACCGTCGTGGACCGCCTCAAGGACATGATCGTCGTCGTCGGCGGCCACGTGTACACGACAGAGCTGGAGGATCTCCTCAACAGCCACCCGCAGGTCCGGCAGAGCGCCGTCTACGGCGTCCGGGACGAGGACCGCATGGAGCGCGTCCACGCCGCCGTCCTACTCGCCCCCGGAGCCACGACCACCGCCGACGAGCTCCGCGCCTTCGTGCGCGCCGAACGCGGCTCCATGTACGAGCCGGCCTGCATCACCTTCCCCGCCGAACTGCCCCTCACCGACGTGGGCAAGCCCGACAAGAAGGAGCTGCGCCGCCGGGCCATGGCCCCCGCGTGATCGTGCTCGCCGCGCAGCGTCCGGGTGGTGGCCCGGCCCGCCGGTGACGGGTGCGGTGGCGGGCGGCGGGCGGCAGGCGGGGCGCTGACGACTACTGCTGCCGGCAGTGACGGCTCCGGCTCAGCCGGCACCGAGTCCGCGTGCGTGGCGCTGAACGGCACGCCCCGCCACCGACGCCGTCCCCCCAGGGCGGACACCACGTCCGGTCCCTCCGCGGAGCCCCGGGAGCGCGCACCGCGGGCAGGACTCCCCCTCCCGGCGCGAGCCGATGTCATTGATCGGTGAACGAAAATTCCTCGCAGCACCGAGAGGACTGCCCGGAAATCCGGCACGGGATGACCGCCTTCCATAAGGCGTCCTTCACTCGCATTCAACGAGCGGTTATACCTGGCCGATGGAATGTGATCACCGTCTCGGCATTCGAAGGAACCGAACAACTCGGACCCTCGTCCACGAGGCTCAAAATCCCTTCACGCACTGCTACTTGGCGTAAGACCGTCCCGCATAGTGAGATATCCTGAGTCGGCGGACGTCGCGCCCGTCAGGGGCGCGCCGCTTTCCCAGGCCCTCAGCGACCTGGTCCACACCCGCCCCGGCGGGCCGTCCCCGTCGCACCTCGCCGGTCGCCTTCCGTGCCGGCGGTCCACGCCTTCGAGCAGGAATTGATGCCCGTTCAACCATTCGCGGAACTCATACGTTTCGCCCGTGACAACTCGCCTTTCTACCGTGAGCTGTACGCCCGGCTTCCCGAGGGAGTCGACCGTCTCACGGACCTCCCGGTGGTGCCCCAGGCCGAGTTCTGGCAGGCCAATTCACCCCGCGGCAACCGATTGCTGACCGCTCCCCTCAACGAAGCGGTCGTCTTCCGCAGCGGCGGGACGACCGGGTCACCGAAGTTCTCCTACTACACCCGCACGGAGTGGCGGGAGTTCACGACCGCGTTCGGTGCCGGGCTGGTCCGTGCGGGACTGCGGCCCGGACACCGGGTGGCGGACCTCTTCTACGCCGGTGACCTGTACGCCAGCTTCACCTTCGTGCTGGACTCCCTGCACCGCTCCCCCGTGGCCAACGTGCGCCTGCCCCTCGGCGGTGCGGCACCGCTGGAGTCCACCGTGGCGACGCTGGAGGAGTTCGGGGTCCAGGCGGTCGCCGGTACACCGACCACCCTGTGCTCGCTCGCCGAGTACCTCACCGGCGCCGGCCGCACGTTGCCCGAGGTGGAGCTGTTGTTCTTCGGCGGGGAATGCCTCTTCGGTGACCAACTGCCCCTGCTCGAGGCGGCGTTCCCGAACGCCCGGCCGCGTTCCCTCGGGTACGCGAGCGTGGACGCGGGGCTGCTCGGCGAGGCCGTGCCCGGCGACGACCCGCGGGTGCACCGCGCGTTCACCCCCTACACGGTGGTCGAGATCCTCGGCGACGGGACCGACCTCCCCGTCGAGGGGAACGGTGTGCCGGGGCGGCTCGTCATCACCGACCTGCGCAGGCGGCTCATGCCGGTGATCCGCTACCCGGCGGGCGACCGGGCCGAGTGGGTCGACCGCGACTCCGGTGTCTTCCGCATCCTCGGCCGTGCCGAGGAGGGCGTGCGGGTGGGACCCGTCTCGCTGTACACCGAGGACGTCCATGACGTCGTCCGAGCCGTCGACGCATCGGGCGAGGTGACGGGCCTGCAACTGGTCGTGCGCCGGCGGGACGGGCGCGACGGGCTGCTGCTGCGGCTCGCGGTCGCCGACCCCGCCGAGGGACGGGAGAAGCTGGGCGAGTCCGTCGTGGCCGCGCTGCTGGCGGAGCGTCCCCTGTACGCGACCGCGACCGCCGCCGGACACGTGAACCCGCTGACCGTCGAGTGGGTGCGGCACCGGGACCTGGCGGTCAACTCCCGTTCGGGCAAGCTCGTGCGCGTCGTCGACGAACGGCCGCATTCGTGAGCGCGGCATCCGTGCGGGCGCGGCGCCTGCCGCTCGTCCTGCGCAACCCGTCCTTCGGCAGGGTCTGGGGCGGTCAGCTCCTCACCCAGGCGGCGGGCCGCATGTTCCAGGTCGGTGCCGTGTGGTGGCTCGTCGGCTCGGCGGGCGGCGCGCACCGCGGCCTCGCCTCGGGCCTGTTCCTCATGGTGAGCACCCTGCCCGCGGTCGCGCTCGCCCCGGTCGTGGCCCGCGTCGTGGCCCGCTGCGCGCACCGCACGGTGCTGTCCGGCGCGGCGGCCGTGGCGGGGGCTGTGGCGGGTACGGGGGCGGTCCTGGCGTATGCCGGGACGCTGCCCGTGGCCGCCGTCTACGCGGTCGGGCTGGCGCTGGCCGCCTGTCAGGCGGTGTTCGATCCCTGCCTGACCACCTCGGTGCCCGAACTGGTCGAGGACGCCGACATCGAGTCGGCCACCGGGTTCGAACTGTCCACCCAGTCCGTCGCCGGGCTGAGCGGCGGGCTGCTCGGCCCGCTGGTGGTCGACGCGGGCTCGCTGACCGCCGTCATCACCGCGTGCGCCGGCGCGTACCTGCTCTCCGCGCTGCTGGTCGCCACCACCCTGTTCCCGCGGACGCGGCCGGGGGACGCGGAGGCCGACGGGACGTCCCCGGGGCGGCGCTCACTGCGCGAGGTGCTGGCCGGCCTGCCGTTCATCCGCCGGGTGCTGGTCTGTTTCGCCGCCGCCAACGTCTTCACCACCGCCGTCTACGTCGTGATGCCGCTGTACACCCGGGACGTGCTGCACGCGACCGGCTCCACGGTGGCCTCGCTGGAGGCGGCCCTCGGTGCCGGCACCCTCATCGGGTCCTTCACCGGGGGCCGGCTGCCCGGCCGTCCCGTCGCCGTCGGCAGCGCCTGCCTCGCGGTGATGGCCGCGGCCCTGGGCCTGCCGGGGCTGCTCATCCGGCAGCCGGCGGCCCTCCTGTCGATGGCCGTGGCCGGCTGGTGCGTCGGTGTGATCGGTGTGCGGTTCGTCGCGCTGTTCCAGCGACTCGTGCCCGCCGCCGACAAGCCGGGGTTCTTCGCGGTCATGCAGGCGCTGCTGGGCGCCACCTTCCCGGTGTCCTCACTGGTCTTCGGTGCGCTGGGCGACCATCTGACGGCTCGCGCGCTCTGCCTGCTCCAGGGCGCGGGTCTGGTACCGGTGGCGCTGGCACTGTGGTGGCTGGGCCGCCGCCACGACGCCGAAGCCGAGCCGGTGCCCGCCGTACCGGAGCCGGCGGGAGCGGCGTCGTGACCGTCGTCCTCTCCCCCGCCCGCGTCCAGGACATCGCGGAACTGCGGCAGTTGTACTTCGAGGTGTACGGGCACGGCTATCCGGTGCCGCTCGGCAGCGATCCGGCGGTCATGCGCCGGCTGATCACCGACGGCACCGCGCACTGGCTCACCGCCCGCACGGGTGGCGGCGCCCTGGTGGGTTCCGCCGTCGTGCTGACCGAACCGGGCAGCCGCATCGGCAAGCTCGTCGGCCTGGCCGTGCACCCCGGTCATCGCGGTGGCGGGCTCGCCTCCCGGCTGACCGGGGCGGTGTGCGCCACGGCCTTCGGCACCGGCGCACTGGACTCGGTGTACGCGACCGTCCGGCTGGTCACCGAGGGCCCGCAGCACGTCGTCGTGCGCAACGGTTTCCGGCCGCTCGGCCTGCTGCCGAACGCCGTCGAGGTCGAGGGGTGCGAGACCCTGGCGCTGTTCGCCCGCTACGCCGACGGCGTGCTGGAACACCGCGCACCGGTACCGAGTGTGCCCGAACGGCTGGGGCCGCTGCTGACCGCCGTGTCCGCCGGCGTCGGCATCGACCACGCCGGCACCCGGCCGGTGCCCCGCCGCGGCGCGGTGCGCGCGGTCGCCGGTGCCGAGCCGATCGAGCTGATCACCGCCCCGGCCTTCGTCCGGCGCCGCTTCCTGGAGCTGTTCCCGCAGCCCGACGACCGCTTCTTCCCGCTGCACACGCCCAACGCGTTCCTGGTCGCAGCCGACGGCAGCTTCGAGGCGTACGCCGACCTCGACGCCGTAGCGGGAAGCTGTGCGCTCGTCGCCGTCCATCCGCGTCCCGCCGCGGTGGCCGGGGCCCTGGAAGCCGTGATGGCCGCGGTGACCCGGGCCGGCGCGGACTACGCCGAGGCGCTGTTGCCGCTGGCCGACTCCGAGGCGCTCGAGGTGTTCCTCGCCTCGGGGTTCGTACCGAGCGCGGTCTACCCGGCCATGCGCCGCGTCGGCGACCGCCTCCACGACTACGTGGTCCTGTCGCGGACCAGCCGTCAGATCGACTTCCGCACCACCGCCGTCAGCCCGCTGCTCCAGCCGTACCTCAGCGCCTACCTGAGTGCCTGGACCGCCACCTACCTGCCCCTCCACGAGGTCTCCCGATGAAACCCCATCTCGCGCCCGTCCAGGTCCCCGACCCGGCGGCGCTCGGCCATGTGCAGCGGCTCTGCGACCTGCCGGAGCCGTACGCCCAGGGCCGGGCCGTCGACGAGTTGTTCGCCGCCGCCATGGCGGAGACGAACGCCTGGCACGCCGACCGCTCCCCCTTCTTCGCCGGCCTGCTCCAGGACCCGGCCGAGACGCCCGCGCCGACCGTCGGCAGCGGGGTGCGCGCCCCGCTGGTGCCCGCCGCCTTCTTCAAGCGCCACGAGGCGCTCTCCATCCCGCGCGAGGAGGTGTTCCTGCACCTGACGTCCTCGGGGACCACGGGACAGAAGTCGCAGATGTTCTTCGACGAGTGGACCATCCGCTCGGCGCAGCGCATGGTGGCCCGGATCTTCGACCACTACGGCTGGATCACCCCCGACCAACCGGTCAACTACCTGCTGTACAGCTACGAACCGGCGCCCTCGCTGAAACTGGGCACGTCGTTCACCGACAACTACCTGTGCGACTTCGCCCCGGCCCGGCACTCCACGCACGCGCTGCGGCACACCGGCAGCGGCCACGAGTTCGACGTGCACGGCTGCATCGCCGCGCTGCGGCGCTACGCCGAGGACGATGTGCCGGTGCGCATCCTGGGCTTCCCGGCGTTCCTCTACTTCACGCTGGAGCGGATGCGGGCGATGGGCCTGCCGCCGCTCGCCCTTCCCGAGGGGTCGCTGGTGGTCCTCGGCGGCGGCTGGAAGGGCCACGCCGACCGGCAGATCGGAAAGGACGCGTTCTACGGCGCGGTCACCGACCTCCTCGGGGTGCCGGGGGACCGGGTGCGCGACACCTTCGGCTCGGTCGAGCACTGTGTGCCGTACGTCGAGTGCGCGCACCACCGGCTGCACGTACCCGTGTGGTCGCGCGCGGCCGTACGCGACACCGGCACGCTGCGCCCGCTGCCGTACGGCGAACGCGGCTTCCTGCATCTGGTCAGCCCCTACATCACCTCCGTGCCCGCGCACAGCGTGGTGATGGGCGACCTCGCGTCGCTGCACCCGGGCGACGCCTGCCCCTGCCCGCTGTCCACCGACTGGTTCACCGTGCACGGGCGCGCCGGGGTGAGCCGCAACCGCAGCTGCGCGGTGGCCGCCGCCGAACTGATGAAGGGAATGTCGTGACCACCTCCGAACGCCACTACTGGCAGGGCGAGTTCATCGACGACGCGGAGGCCGGCCGGCGGCTCGCCGGGCTGCCGGAGCTGGCCGGGCGCGTCCTGACGCGTTCCCTGCCCACCGACGTGGTGGTGGGGGCCTGCGCCGCGGTCGGCCGCGACCTGGCCGACCCCTCCTCCGCCCTGTACGGCCGCCTCACCGGGCACCTGCCGGCCGACGAGGCCGCGGCCGTCCTGTCCGAGCTGTCCGCCGCGCTCACCCGGGAGGCCCTCGAACGCAAGCTGCGGCGGGAACTCGGCGGTCTGCGCCCCGAGCGGCTGACCCGGCCGGAGGCCCGCGAGACGGTGTACGAGGCCTGGGCACCCGTCGGCCTGCTGGTGCACATCGCACCGGGCAACGCCGCGGCGGTGGCCCCGCTGAGCGTCGTCGAGGGGCTGCTGGCCGGCAACCTCAACGTGCTCAAGACCAGCGGTTCCGACCCGGGTCTCGCCCTGGACGTGCTCGCCGCGCTCGGCGCGGCCGACCCCTCCGGGCTGATCGCCGAACGCGTCATCGCCCTGTCCTTCTCGTCCTCGCGCCGTGAGTGGCTCCAAGCGCTGTGCGGACAGGCGGACGCCATCGCGGTGTGGGGCGGCGAGGACGCGGTGCGCACGGCGGGCGAACTGGCGCCGCCCGGCTGCCGGGTGGTCGAGTGGGGCCACCGGATCTCCTTCGCCTATCTGACCCGGCGGGCGGCGTCCGACGACGGCGTCCTCGACGCGCTAGCCGAGGACGTCTGCCGGCTCGAACAGCAGGCGTGTTCCAGCCCGCAGGTGGTGTATCTCGACACCGACGAAAGCGAAGAGCTCTTCGCGTGGGCCGGACGGTTCGCCGAGCGGCTCGCGAAGGCGTCCGCCGCGCGGCCGCCGTCCGCCGCGCCGGGCACGGCCGAGCAGGCGGAGATCACCACCGTGCACCAACTCGCCCGACTGGAACAGCACCTGGGCCTGACCCGGGTGTTCGCCGCGGAGGACGGCTCCTGGCGGGTACTGGCCGACACCCGGTCCGCGCTCGACGCCTCCCCGCTGTACCGCACGATCCGGCTGAAGCCCCTGCCCCGGCACGCGGTCACCGCGACCCTTCGGCCCATGCGCCGCTACCTGCAGACGGCGGCGGTCGGGGCCGACCGCGCGGACCTGGCCGCGCTGTCCCGGGTGCTCCTCGCCGCGGGCGTCACCCGCGTCACCCCGGTCGGTTCCATGCTGGAGAGCTACGAAGGCGAACCGCACGACGGCGTCTACGCGTTGCAGCGCTACAGCCGCCGGGTGAGCGTGCGCACCGCGGACGCGGACTTCCGCACCGTGGCCTGCCTGGACGACCTGGTGGCCCCTCCGGTGCCGCCGCCCACGCCGGACGCGCCGCTGCTGGGCAAGGACGGCGTCCAGCGTGCGCTGGCCTCCCTGGAACCGCGCCACGCCCAGCTGTACTTCCACAGCGGGGGATCCACGGGCGCGCCCGCGCTGTCGGTGTTCACCTGCGACGACTACGACAACCAGATGCGTGCCGCGGCGGACGGGCTGCTCACCGCCGGTTTCGACCCGGCCCGGGACCGCGCGGCGAACCTGTTCTACTGCGGCGGGATGTACGGCAGTTTCATCAGCTTCTTCTCCATTCTGGAGCGACTCGACGCCACCCAGTTCCCCATCGCCGCGGACTCCGACCACGCCTCGGTGGCCAAGGCGCTGGTCACCCACCGGGCGGACACCGTCTTCGGCATGCCGTCCTACCTGTGGCAGCTGTTCCACGCCGAGGCGGACCGGTTGCGTGCCTACGGCGGCATCCGCAAGGTGTTCTACGGCGGCGAGCACTTCACCGCCGAGCAACGCCGTGTACTGACCGAGGAGTTCGGGGTCCAGGTGATCCGCTCCGCGGCCTACGGCAGCACCGACCTGGGGCCCCTGGGCTACCAGTGCGCCTCCTGCGAGGGCTCGGTCCACCACGTGCTGACCGACCTGCACACGCTGGAGATCCTCGACCCGCACGAGGACCGGCCGGTGGCGCCGGGCGAGCCCGGGCGACTGGTGTTCACCTCCAGGGCGCGGGCCGGACAGCGACTGGACCGCTACGAGATCGGGGACCTGGGGCGGGCGGTGCCGGGCGCGTGCGCGTGCGGCAGCCATGTGCCGCGTCTGGAACTGCTCGGGCGCTACGGCGACGTGGTACGCGTGGGTACCTACTTCATCAACTACCGCAGGATCATACGGGCGTTGGAGGAGCGACTCGGCTACCACGGTGAGGCCCAGCTGGTGGTGGCCCCGGGGATCGACCGGGAGCGGATGACGGTCCGGCTCGACGAGCAGTACGCGCCGGACGCCGACACCGCGCGGGAAGCTCTCTGCGCCGAGGTGGCGGAACTCGCCTCGGCGCAGACGGAGGGCCTGCTGTCCCTCGCCGTGCAGACGGTCCGCAGGGAGGAGTTCGAGCGCACGGCGACCAGCGGCAAGCTGCGCACGGTCATCGACCTGCGCTAGGTGTGGGAGTGCTGGTCGCAGCCACTCACCTGTGGCTGCGACCGGCACGCTCGCTCCAGGAGCGGCGGGCGAGTGCCGGCGACCGGGGGGGCGGGCAGGACCGAACGGCGGGCGCCGGTGCAGGGTCGTACGCGTGCCTGCTCCGGCAGCCCACTCGGCTGTCGGCCCACGGTGACCGCACCCCAGCTCGTCAGGGCCGGCAGGACGGCCGGACGCTGAGCAGTTCGGTCCGCAGCACGGGCGTGCCGTCGACAGGCGCCGGATCCTGCGAAGTCGGCTGGACACCGCCGGCAGCGATCTTGTCGAGCGTCTTCAGGCCGGCTGCACCGACCGTGCCGAACACCGTGTAGTCCGGTCGCAGCGCGGAGTCGCCGTAGACGACGAAGAACTGCGAACCGTTCGTGTTCGGACCGGCGTTGGCCATCGCCAGCAGACCGCGCCCGTAGAGGCGACGGGTGCCGGTCGGATCGCTCGGTGCCGGCGGCAGGTCCAGCGGAAGCTCGTCCTTGTACGCGTACCCCGGACCGCCCTCGCCGGTGCCGGTCGGGTCGCCACACTGCAGGACCTTCAGCGTCGGATACGCCGTCAGCCGATGGCACACCGTACGGTCGTAGAACCGGTGCCGCGCCAGGTGCACGAAGCTCTGGACCGTGCACGGCGCCTTCGCCCGGTCCAGGCGCAGCGGGAGCGGGCCCTGGCTGGTCCGGACAGCCGTGTCGACCGTGCCGTGACCGGGGGTGTGCCGCGGGTCGGGCGGCAGCGGAACCGGCCGCGCCGCCGGCTCGTCCGGGGTCTGGGTGTACTGGCAAGGACCGTGCGTGGTGCGCGGCGGGGCAGCGGAAGCGGAGGCGGTGGTACCGCCCCCGGACACGACCAACGCCGCTGCCGCCAACGCGGTCATGAGAGCTCGGTTCATCCTGCGCACCCTCCAGAAGATCGCCAGATTTCGGAGCGGTCGCATCCTAGGTGTTCTGTCCGGGGAGGTTGTGGACGGGTGAGTCAGATCTCGGCTGAGGGATCTTGAACGGGTGAGGGCCTTCCGGTTCGGTGTGGATT